>NZ_CP180410.1:2176080-2901440 GCF_047716765.1 Sulfurovum iocasae | reverse complement strand
TTGTTTTGCCTTTAAACCAGAGCCATCCGATAGAATCGAGGTTAATATTTTTAAATGTGTGAACAGATTTTCACATTTTGGAAGTGTTAAAATTCTTAATGTGAATAACTTCTAGTATTTTAGCCAATCTAAGCTAAAATAGGGGCATTAAACAGAGTTGAATAATTTTATTCACTATGTGAACAAAGGTGTGAATGAATATTTTAGGAATAGACCCAGGTAGCCGTAATTTAGGCTACTGCATACTACATTGGGATGGAAAAAAGTTTTCTCTTGTTGAGGCAGGTTTGCTTAAAATCAAGACGAAAGAACTGCAAGAGCAAATAGTAGAGCTTGTAGAGGGTATTGACATTATTTTAAAGGCACATAAGATAGATGAAGTGGCTATTGAAGATATCTTTTTTGCTTATAATCCGAAATCCGTTTTAAAACTTGCGCAATTTAGGGGGGCACTTTCATTAAAGATACTCCAAGAGGTAGGATATTTTTATGAATACACCCCTTTGCAAGTGAAAAAAGCAGTGACAGGAAACGGTAAAGCTGCCAAAGAACAGGTTGCATTTATGGTGAAAAGATTACTGGGTATAAAAAAAGAGATAAAACCCTTAGACATCACAGATGCTATGGCAATTGCCATTACGCATCTTCAAAGAGTGAAAATGCGTAAGAAATAATTGAATGACCTATATATATAGGAGAGGTTAATTAGATAAAGGTTGTGCGTTTTTCTTTACGGAGATCATACGGTTTTTAGGTATAGAAAATGTAGCTTTTTTATTGCCGGCAACTGACTCTTCAATAATTTTATCATACAGATAAACATCATTTTTAAAATAGGCCAATCCATCCTCTTCATAGACAGTAAAATAAAGCATATGTACAGGAACAGATCTGCGTAAACTGATGGTTTTAGGTTTATTTGTCTCGATGATCTTTTCTATGTCACTGCGAGAATAACTTTTTTTAGAATTTTCAAGCAGTATATCCATAAGTTCAAATGGTTTATCTACCCGCATACATCCTGAACTGTAAAGCTTATAGCGTCTTGTCAACAGGGTTTTGTTGTCTGTGTCATGAAGATAGACAGCATATTTATTGGGGAACATAAATTTAATGCGACCCAGAGCATTATTGTCTCCTGGAAACTGCACAAAACGGTAAGGTACACGCTTTTCACTCTTCTCATAAGGGTCTAGCATATCCTGGGTAACTTGTATCTCTTTTTTGCCTGAGAAGACATGAATATTATTTTCTTCCAGATACATAGGATTATCTCTCAGTACATGGATCAAGTCTCTTTTAATGAGATTATCAGGGATCGTCCACGTAGGATTAACGACCATATATTCTATGGTATCATGAAAAAGAGGTGTAGGTCTGTCTAAACGTCCTATGACAATACCCATCTTCATGATCTTGCTGCCATTTCTGTAATAACGCAGGTTAAAGTCAGGGATATTTACTTCAACATGCTCATTTTCAAAGTGTTTGGGATAGAGTTTTGTTTTATCCAAATTGGTGATAATAGCTTGTATATTTTTCTTTGCCGGCTGGTTAAGATAGTAGGTCATGGTCTTATCCACTTTGCCATCTACTTTAAGAAGATAACGTTTTTGATACGTGATCACAGCTCGTTCAAGTGTTTCATCAAATTTACTGTTTATAGATGCATTTTTTGGATAGTCTCCTGAAATTTGAAGCCGTTTTTTAACTTCTTTTACACGTGATGAACTGTTACCTAATTTTAATGGGGTATTGCTATATTTTATCTTTGGAAATTTATCCATCACACGATAGTTTTTAAGCAGTGTTACCAGTTTTCTATAGCGTTCTTCCATAGGAAGAAGTGAGCTTAAATATCCATATATATTTCCATTTACAGATGCAGAGTTGAGTTGTTTCTGATCTGGAAATGATTTGAATGACATTTCCCAATTTACTTTCACATCATCACTCTCTTTAAGTGCTTTAAACTTTTTTTGTACCAATTTCCAGTCTACATCACCCTGTACAATGAAACGTACCAAACGCACAAAAGAGTTGCTGAGCATAAGGTCAAGCCTTGCATATACAGAAGCTTGTTTGGCAGTACTTATTTCACCATTGTCAAGAAGAAAAAAGAGGCGCTTGATGGATTTTTGGTCAAAAGATTTGTTCTTATAGTTAAAAAGAGGATCATTAAGTGCCCGGACAAGCTGACTCATCTTCTTTTCATTTTGTTTCCCTACCCATAAAGGTTTGTTGCCTGTTTGTGCATAAAGGTTTTTTACGATGGCTTTGTTTTGGCCTTTAAGGTGTGTATGAAGTGAGCTTTGGATATTGGCAGAAATGTTTTCTATGGAAAGTGCTTGTGCCTGCAGAGGATTTTGCATAAAAAGCAAAAATAATAATAGTAATAATAAACGCAAAAATGCTCCAAAAAATTAAAGTTTTATAAAAGGCATTATAATCAAATAAGGTAAAAAAGAGAAGAGATAGAAAATAGAGAGGGGAATGAAAAGCTCTACCAAGCCCAAAGGCTCAGCAGAAAGTTGTTCTTAGAAATTGTAAGTTACACCAAAGCTCCAAGCGTCAACAGTTGTATCATACTTTCCGTATGCATCTGTTGTATCATCATTATACAATGAAGTATAGTCTACAAAAACAGCTACAGCATCGAATTCATATGATGCACCAAGACCCCATGAGAAAGCAGTTTCATCAACTTTTCTACTTACTTGTGCAAAAGGGTCGTTATAGTTCAAGTTAGTGTTTGCAACACCAAGAAGTGCATAGATATCAAATGCATCAGTTACTGGGTACATTGGTTTAACATAAAGACCCCATGCATCAAAATCAACACCATCAACTTCACCATAATCAACATCATTGATTTCAATTTCACCATCACTAATAGTAGCAAAATATCTACCTTCAACTGCTACATAGTCATTAAACTTATAACCAGCCTGTGCCATGATACCATTGTAGTCAAGATTATTTTTTGAATCAAATGGTCTATAAAGATCATCTGTGTAGTCTACTGATGCATCTATATAGCTATACGCAAGACCAAGATAGAAGTTACCTGTTGATTCGATTACTTCTGGAACTACTACTACAGGCTCTTCTACTGGAGCGATATCTCCACCCGCTACTGCGAATGTACTCATTGCCAAAACTGCTACTAATGAAAGATTAAACTTTTTCATTTTAAATCCTTTGTTTTTAATTTACAGATCAAGTATAACATGAAATATTAATGAATGTCAAGGATTTTTAACAGAAAAATAATATTTCATTAATATTTTATTAATTTTTTGTTAATTTATAATCATAATTTACTATTATGATTATAAATTATTTCTTTCTATAGTTCTTATCTATTAATCTTAAATATTTTTGTGGAGTGACTTCTTTCATTGCCTGAGCAAGCCACTGTATCTGGAACCATGCTGCTCCGGAGTCTCTCAGGTCAAAATAATTTTTCAAAGATCTGATGTTAAAGGTAACCACCATATCTACTTTCCAGTTGTCTGAGACGACATGTTTAAATCCATCACCTACATTTCTTTTTTTCTTTCCCATTTGAAATGCTTCAAAGAGTGTTTGAGCATCCCCTTTACACTCTTCTATAAAAGGTAGAGATGATTTCGCTATAGCATTTTTGAGAAAGTCACCATCTCTTTCATATTGGAACTGTAACTTATCGTAGATAGCTTTTATCTCTATGGCTAGATATTTTGTATCTGTCACTACAAAAAGGTTAAGTGCAAGTACCTTTTCCAAAAAGAATGCAAAACCATCACTGCTTTCTAATGAGGCAACAAAGGCATTGATGACAGAGGACATGGTATAGCGTGTAGATCTTACAGAGATAGCTTGCAGTCTGTGGCGTGCGTGTTCCTGAAGTACGCCTCTTGAAGTACCTTGTACCAAAAAACTGAGTGTTGCATGCTCTATGATAGAGTGATGGTGATGTACCCATGCCAAGTTAGCGAGCAGGTCAGAATCATCGATGTTGTTGATGGCATCTGTATCTAAATTTTGCATCGCATTTTTAACACATTCATTCTCAGAGTTTTCAAAGCTGTCATAACAGGTTCGTGCTGCGATCTCTGCCACACCAAGCCCGGATTGTTGTAAAAGTGTGACTTTTGGTTTTTCATATTCGATATGGTACATTTCTATTTTTTCCATCATTCCACCCTACTCATACTAATTTATTTTGATACAATTATAGCAATTTTAACTAAAGGCATGACATGAAACCTAATGAGCGATTTTTTAGCTTTGAAGAAGATTTTAGAGACCCTTATGCAAGAGATAGAGATAGAGTGCTTCACTGTAGCTCTTTTCGACGGCTAGAGTATAAAACACAGGTTTTTTTAAATCATGAGGGAGACTACTTCCGTACACGTCTTACGCATTCACTGGAGGTGAGCCAGATAGCGCGAACGCTTTCACGCATGTTAGCGCTTAACGAAACACTTGCTGAAGTTATCGCTCTTTCCCATGATCTGGGCCATACTCCTTTTGGACATGTAGGAGGTGATGAACTGGATAAACTTCTTAAAGCAGACGGCAGATCTTTAGGCTTTGAACATAATTTTCAATCCTTTAGAGTGTTGACCAAACTGGAAAAACGTTATAAAGATTTTGATGGACTTAATCTTACTTTTGCCACTTTAGAGGGTGTGCTGAAACACTCATACCCTTATAAAAAACCTTTTTTGGAAGGACTGGATCAACGTTTTGATCTGGAGAAACACCCCTCCCTTGAAGCGATGGTAGTAGACCATGCAGATGAGATAGCTTACACTTCTCATGATATTGATGACGGCATCAAGTATGGACTTATCACGTTTAATGATCTACTGGAAGATGAACTTTGTCTCAGAGTAGATGAAGTGGTGCAAAAAGAGGGTGTTAAAAGAGATGAAAAACTTTATAGACATCGTTTTGTTGCAGGGCTTATTAAATTGCTTGTAGAAGATTTTATAGAAAATTCAAAAGAGGGTGCGAAAATGTATCGGCAAGATATACCTATTTGTACTGCACTGGATGCACAGGAAAAATTACCAGTTGGTTTTTCCAAAGAGACGGCAACACAATTAAAGAAATTAAAAAAACTATTGCTTAAAAAGCTATATAAGCATGAGAAGATAGCAAGAAAAATGTATGCAGGGAAGAAGTGTATACAGGGGCTTTACTCAGCATTTAATGATGATAGGGATCTACTTCCTCCTCACCAAAAAGAGCTTTTTGATCTGCGTAACAAACAAAGAGTTATTGCTGATTATATCGCAGCGATGACAGATAGGTATGCCATGAAAACCTATCATGAGATATATGGATTTACATTATAGATAGATGAATAGAAGAATATTTGGGTATAATTCGCGAAAATAAATAGGGATTGTAACAGTTTACTTACACCCATGCTTAGGATATTTTATGCAAAAGATTAAAAATATTGCCGTTATCGCGCACGTTGACCATGGTAAAACAACACTTGTTGATGAACTTCTTCAGCAGTCTGGTACATTTGAAGCACACCAGCAGGTAGAAGAAAGAGCTATGGATAGCGATGCTATTGAAAAAGAGAGAGGGATCACGATCCTTTCTAAAAACACAGCTATCAACTATGGTGATCACAAGATTAACATCATCGATACTCCGGGTCACGCCGATTTTGGTGGTGAAGTTGAGCGTGTTCTTAAAATGGTAGATGGTGTACTTCTTCTAGTAGATGCGCAAGAGGGTGTTATGCCTCAAACTAAATTCGTTTTGAAAAAAGCGATCGCACTTGGGCTTATCCCTGTAGTTGTTATCAACAAGATCGATAAAGACGGTTCAGATCCGGACAGAGTAATGGACGAAGTATTTGACCTTCTTGTGGCACTAGATGCAAACGAAGAGCAACTTGAATTCCCTGTACTTTACGCAGCAGCCAGAGACGGTTATGCAAAGTGGGAAATGGAAGATGAAAACAAAGATATGACACCACTTTTTGAAGCAATTCTTACTAAAGTGCCATATCCAAAAGGTTCACCGGATGCTGATACTCAGGCACAGGTATTTACACTTGACTCTGACAACTTTGTTGGTCGTATCGGTATTACCCGTATCTTTAACGGTAAAGTGAAAAAAGGTGATGAGTATCTTCTTGTAAAAGTATGTGGTGCTAAATCTAAATCTCGTATCTCCAAACTTATCGGGTTTAAAGGTCTTGAAAGAATTGAAATTCAAGAGGCAGAAGCTGGTGATATCGTAGCGATCGCAGGATTTAACGACATCGATGTAGGTGACTCTGTATGTGATCCGGTAAATCCAGTAGCACTTGATCCTATGCACGTTGAAGAGCCTACACTTTCAGTTGTTGTGTCTGTAAACAACGGACCTTTGGCTGGTCAAGAAGGTAAGCACGTTACTTCTAACAAAATTGCTGAAAGACTTGAAAAAGAGATGGAGACAAACATCGCGATGCGTATGGAACCACTTGGTGATGCGTCATTCAAGGTTTCTGGTCGTGGTGAGCTTCAGATCGGTATTTTGGCAGAGAACATGAGACGTGAAGGTTTTGAGTTTATGCTAGCACGTCCGGAAGTTGTTACTAAAGAAGAAGATGGCGTAAAAATGGAGCCATTTGAGCACCTGGTAGTAGATGTTCCTGAAGAGTTTCAAGGTGTTGCTATAGAAAAACTAGGGAAAAGAAAAGCAAATATGACTTCACTTACACCTATGCCTGACGGTACAGTAAGACTTGAGTTTGAGATCCCTGCACGTGGACTTATCGGGTTTAGAAATGAGTTCTTGACTGACACTAAAGGTGAAGGTATCATGAACCACTCTTACTTGGAGTACAGACCTTACTCAGGTACAGTTGTCTCTAGAACACCAGGTGCATTGGTATCTATGGATGACGGTGAAGCAGTTGCCTTCTCTATCTTTAACCTTCAGTCACGTGGTGTAATGTTCATCAGCCCACAAGACAAAGTATACTCAGGTATGGTTATCGGTGAGTCTGCAAGACCAGGTGACTTAGATGTGAACCCGCTTAAAGGGAAACAACTTACAAACATGAGAACCTCAGGTGCAGATGATGCCATTAAACTTGTAACGCCAAGAGCTATTACGCTTGAGTCTGCAATGGAGTGGATTGAAGATGATGAGTTGATCGAAATTACACCTATTTCTGTTAGGATTCGTAAGAAATCACTTGACCCAGTTGTGAGAAAAAGACAAGCAAGAGATAAGAAAAACGCTAAATAATTTTTAAACTTGTTCCCATACTTCATGTGGGAACATAATATTTTAATTCTTTCCCCCTATTTCCTATCATTTTAACTGAGGCGTTGTTTCTCCTCATACTTTTCTAGAAAAGTATGCAAAAGTCGTCATGGTTCTCAAATCGCTCCGCTTACAAGGGTGTTCGCCATGACAAGCACGCGTTGCGTGATTAATGGAGAGGTTTATTTACTCTTATTCCCGTAACCCAAGCAAAGTGAAAATTAAACCCTCCTCTATCTCCATCGACATCTAGTATCTCTCCTGCGAAGAAAAGATTTGGTACAAGTTTTGACTCCATAGTTTGTGGATTAACTTCTGTGGTGTTTATTCCACCTGTGGCTACTTCTGCACCTAGGAAGCCTTTGGTGTCGTTGATGCTTAGCTTTAGGTTTTTGATGGCGTGTACGATTTTATTTATCTCTTTTCTGTTGAGTTCTTTTTCTGTTTTGGCTTTACATCTTGACTGTTCAACTATGATGGCTATGAGTTTTTTATTGATAACGCCTTGAAGCCAGAGGTTCAGAGGTTTTTCACTCCCCTCTTTTATGCGTTTGAGTAATAAGTTTGTGAGCTTCTCTTTACTAAGTTCAGGCATGAGGTCTAGATTTAATTCGCAGTAGTCAAAGTTGGCAAGTCTTGTACTGACTTCACGGCTTAGGTCAAGTATAGCTAGTCCGCTTATGCCGTAGTTAGCGAAGAGTAAGTCACCCTTTTTTTCTGTGATGTACTCACCATTAGCATAGAGTTTTGCAAGTCCTGCTACTTTCACACCACTTGCACTTTTGACCCAACTCTCTTCAGAACAGAGCTGTACAAGTGAAGGATGGCGAGGTATGAGGGTGTGTCCCATCTTTGTGGCAAAGGCATATCCAGAGTTAGAACCTCCTAACTGTGGTGCAGCAGGTGAACCAGAGGCTAAGAGAAGTTTTGTAGATGTTTTAGTACCTTGAGTTGTTTCCACTGTAAATGTATCTGCACTTTTGTCTATGGAAGTCACAGCACAGTCACAGATTATTTGTACCCCTACTCTTTTGGCTTCATATTCTAAAAGTTCAACTACCGAAGATGCCTGCAAAGACATAGGAAACATTTTCCCCTCTTTCCCTTCGACTAGTTCAAGTCCTATAGATGTGAAAAACTTTTCTACTACTTCAAAGTCATAACCATTTAAAACTTCTTCTATAAAGTCAGGGTCTTGTGAATGAAAACGGTTTGTGTTTATGTACTTGTTGTCTATGTTACATTTACCGTTACCGGAGACAAGTATCTTTTTACCTATCTTGTTATTTTGCTCAAGCAACACAACCCTCTTCCCTACCCTAGCACTAACAATAGCAGCACAAAGCCCAGCCGCTCCTGCCCCAATAATTATCATATTTTCATTATTCATAAAGAAATTATACATTAAATCACGCAAAGCATGCCTTGTCGTTCCGAACGCCCTTAAAAGCGAAGCGATTCGAGAGGTACGACGCTTTTTTTGCTTCGTTTTTTTAAAAAAAATGATGAGAGAAACAACGCCTCAATTAAGATAAAAGGAAATTTCAAAAAAGAAATAGAAATTTTAGATAGGATTACACAAAACTTACAAATAAGGATGACCATGTCAGCATTAGTAGAATTCAGTATGTTCCCAACAGAAGCAACCCAAAGTAAAAGTGCCTTTGTGGCAAGAGTCTTGGATATAGTAGATAAAAGCGGATTAGAGTATCAGCTTACACCCATGGGTACTATTATCGAAGGAGAAACAGTTGAGGAGGTATTGGCTGTTATCAATAAAGCCTATGAAGATCTACAGGTGGATTGTGAGCGTGTTTACTCTTCTATTAAGATCGATTATCGTAAGGGTCCAGTAGGTAGACTAAACAAAAAAGTTGGATCAGTAGAAGCAAAATTAGGTCGGAAGTTAAACAGCTAAATTTAGCTATAATACCAGCAAAATTTTCACAAGGATTTCAGATGTTGTGTGCTGAAAGAATGCAAAGAATCATACAGGCGATAATCTTAGGTTTTATTATGGGATTAGCAGGTGCTCAGATGTTCAAAGTGGCATTTTTAGTGATGCTGGCGATGATGATCTCGCTTCTTGTAGCCGGAGTTACTGGATTTTGTCCAGGACTTATCATTCTAAAAAAGATCTTTCCTCCTTGTGAATGTGAAGAAAATAAAGGTTAATTATGTCAAATATATCATATAAAGATGCCGGTGTAGATATCGATGCAGGTAATGAATTTGTAGAAGCGATCAAGAGTGATGTAAAGTCAACCTTTGATAAAAATGTTATCGGAGGTATCGGTTCCTTTGCAGGTGCTTATGCACTCCCGACAGGATATAAAGAGCCGGTGATCCTTTCTGCTACAGATGGTGTGGGTACGAAGCTTCGTATCGCTATAGAGAGTGGTAAGCTTGATACGGTTGGTATTGATCTTGTGGCAATGTGTGTCAATGACCTCATTTGTAATAACGGTACACCGATGTTCTTCCTTGACTACTATGCAACAGGTAAACTGCTTCCACAAAATGCAAAAGATGTTGTAGCAGGTATTGCAGAGGGTTGTCGCCGTTCTGAGTGTGCTCTTGTAGGCGGTGAAACAGCAGAAATGCCGGGGATGTACTCAGATGATGACTTTGACCTTGCAGGATTTGCAGTGGGTATCGCAGAGAGATCTGAGATGGATACAGTAGCAAATGTAAAAGAAGGACAGATTCTCATTGCTATGCCAAGTTCAGGTGTCCATTCAAATGGATATTCACTTGTAAGAAAGCTTTTCTTTGACAAGTTGGGTATGGGTCTTGAAACTGAGTTTGAAGGCAAGCCTCTTGTAGATACACTTTTAGAGCCAACACGTATCTATGTAAAAGAGTATAAAGCCAATAAACAGTACGTAAAAGCCTTAGCTCACATCACAGGTGGAGGAATCGTAGAAAACCTTCCTAGAGTCCTTCCTGATGGTATGAGAGCCATTGTAAATAAAGACTCCATTAAAGTACTTCCTATCTTTGAATTTATGAGCCAATATGTGGATGAAGAAGAGATGTACAGAGCTTTTAATATGGGTGTAGGTATGGTATGGGTAGTAGAACCTGAAGATGTAGAGGCAGTACTTGCAAATACAGATGGTTATGTTATCGGGGCGTTAGCAAAAGGTGAAAAAGGCGTAGACTTAGTCTAATTTATTTTACTGCATCTTTAGCGAAACGGTTTCGTTTCGCTCGGTCACTTCTGGCACTAAATGCCGATACCTCCGTTGCTAAAGCATAAGTGGGGTGTACTATAAGTAAGCTCTCTCGCTTCACTCACACCGTATTAGCTAAATCTACAGCAAACTAAATTGACTACCATTTTTATCTGATATTTAACATTATTTTCGTATTGCCTCTTCATCCAACTCTCCATCTTTCCATTTTGCCATATACGTATTTAAGTTTGCTTTGACATCTCCCTGTAACATATAGAGCCCTATAAGGTTTGGCAGTGCCATTGCCAAGATAAGTAGATCTGAGAAGTCCAGCATTGCTGCAGCACTTGTTACAGATGCCATTACGGTAAATGAGATAAAGATAAGTTTATAGAGGAGTGTATACTTTTCCCCAAATAAATATGTCCAAGAACGTTCACCGTAGTATGACCATGAGATCATTGTAGAAAAAGCAAAAAGTACGATAGAAAACGATAAGAGAACAGGGAACCAGGAGATAACAGTCCCATATGCTGCTGCGGTAAGTGCTGCACCCTGCTTAGAAGCGACAAGGTTGGCAAATTCTCCAGCAGGATCATAGACACCTGTAGTTACGATAACAAGTGCGGTCATAGAACAAATGACGATAGTATCGATGAAAGGTTCGTAGAGTGCGACCATACCTTGACGTACGGGGTATTTGACAGCTGCGGTAGAGTGAACGATGGCAGCAGAGCCGATACCTGCTTCACTTGAAAAGGCAGCTCTTTTAAATCCTTGTACCAGGACCCCTATCATCCCACCTGCTGCAGCTGTAGGAGCAAAAGCTTCATGAAAGATAACAGAGATGGCTTGAGGGACTTCTGAAGCATGGCTTATGAGTATCCACAATGATGCAAGCAGGTAGATAAAAACCATAGCAGGGACAATTTTCTCAGCTGTACTGGCAATACGTTTGATCCCACCGATGATCACAATACCAACGATAGTTGCCATGATCAGACCAAAGACGATAGGGTAGGTTTGAAAAAATGGGATACGTTCAGAAAGTACACCCATAGCTTGAGAGGTTTGGAAAGCATTACCTGCACCAAGAGACCCACCTATGGCTAACACAGCGAAGAGGGCAGCAAGAACACTTCCTAATTTTGCATGTCCTTTGGCTGCCAATCCTTTAGAGAGGTACTGCATCGCACCACCCATGATACGACCATCTGGTCTTTTTTCACGGTAGATCTGGGCCAGTGTTACTTCGGTGAATTTAAGAGTCATACCGAAGAAACCAGCCAGGATCATCCAAAAAGTGGCCCCTGGTCCACCGATGGAGATAGCAATAGCCACACCGGCGATATTACCAAGTCCTACAGTTGCGGAGAGGGCAGTGGTCAAAGACTGAAAGGGGGTGATCTCCCCTACATCGTCGGCTGTTTTGTATTTTCCGGTGATAATTTTATAGGAGTGTGTAAACATACGAATATTGATAAATCCAAAGCGAAAGGTAAGAAAAACCCCTCCTACTATTAGCCATGCAACGATGAAGGGCATACTTACACCATCGATCATACCAAAAAAGATATCAAAAAAGAAAACAGAAGCCAATATGCTATTGATTTGTTCAAATATACTATCCATTATATGTAACCCCTAGCGAGAATAGATTTATTATACACATTAACGCCTAAATGACCTCTAAAGCAGGAGTAATTCAGGAAGAATTAGACTTTTTTTATTTTTTTTACTATATCTATTGACATTAAATATCTTTTTGACTATAATTGCGTTCCTTTTTAACCTTATGTCTAGGTTTAAGGCAACGGAGTGTAGCGCAGTCTGGTAGCGCACCTGGTTTGGGACCAGGGGGTCGAAGGTTCGAGTCCTTTCACTCCGACCACTTGATATTTAACATTTAATAATAAGTAATCATCTAAGATGGTGGGCGTAGTTCAGTTGGTAGAGCGCCAGTTTGTGGTACTGGTTGTCGCGGGTTCGAGTCCCGTCGCCCACCCCATTAGTAATTATTAGGGTAACCACCCGATATGAAGAAGCGCTTGTGGCTCAATTGGATAGAGCATCAGACTTCGGATCTGAGGGTTAGAGGTTCGAGTCCTCTCAGGCGTACCATTAATATATGTGTTATATTATTTATTATTATTTTTTGTGCACTCATAGCTCAGCTGGATAGAGCATCGCCCTTCTAAGGCGAGGGTCTTAGGTTCGAATCCTAATGGGTGTACCACTACTTTTTATTGTTTAGTAAAACAATCACATGCGGATGTGGTGAAATTGGTATACACGCCAGACTTAGGATCTGGTGCTTTACGGCGTGGAGGTTCGAGTCCTCTCATCCGCACCACTCACAAAGCCCTTATATAAGGCACTTAATCACTTTTTATAACTGTTAGGGGATACTCTAGGGGATACCTTTATACTAAAAATACTCTTTTTATGACTTATTATGTGTTACTTTTTGAACTATTTTAGAAAACCATCAAGGATAAATACGTTTAAGATGAGATAATACCTTATGATTTGAGGTTACTTTTTAAGGGGCAGTAACAATTTAGAAAAGATAACCAGAAGTATATGCTATTGTACCAATAAATCCCAAAGTAATAAGCAATAAAACAATTCCTTTTATGCTGTGTTTCTTTTCTTCTTTTTTGTGTAGATTTTCAATGCAGCTATAACAATAACCATCTTTCACCGCCACTGCATAAAATACTTTTTTACATTTTTTACATTCTTTTAGGTTTAGACCCTCAATGCAGTTTTCACAATACCCATTGTTCAACTTCTCTGCCATAAATTGTTCTCTACACCCTTTACATCTCATGCTTTTACCCCTTAGAAAATTATTTAGTATTTAAACTAAAAAAGCCAGATCACCCCTCTTAGGTAACCTGGCTTTCTCTAAAGAGACCCGTAGGTTTTCCGTCCTATTTTCGCAAATAGTTTGGCTTTTCTTTTTTGTAATCAACAATTTATTATAATCTACATGACTGTATTATGAAATGAAGTAGCTTAAATGATTATTAAATACTTATAATTAAAATAACCATCCAACCAAAACTTCAACTGTTTTGAAATATAAAGTTTAGCCTTAGTTGTAGGCATTTTTACTTATGGTGCTAAATATTTCTTTTTGCTGCTTCATTATGTAGTTCATTTCTTTTAGTAGTACATGAAGTTGCGGGTCACATTTTAAGGCGTCCATTTTGCTTCGTTCCTTACCTTCTGCTGTCTTTGCACCTGTGGACTTCAACCATGGCTTACGCTTCATTATCACTTCACGTTGCCGTTGCCTTGACTCATCATCCCATGCTGAAGCTTCTTTTTTATCTTAGACATAGCAATACCATAATTGACATTATTGGTGTCCAGTAGTATTTGAGCTACATTAGATTTTAACGAGGGGAGTTTAAGGAAGTTCCCGCCGTAGCGGGAAACAATTATTTCATAGAGATTTTCTTTTTGCTTATATTGGATGTATCCAAAGCAAGGTTTGTTAGAATTGACTCCAGTTGTGCCACTTTCTTCTGCATTGCTTCGAGATTGGCAATTTTTTCATCTTGTGCTTTTTGTCTTGCTTCCATTGCAACTATTCTCTCATCTTTGGCTTTCAACTCAGCTCTGGTCTCAACCATTACCTTCTCCTGCTCCTTAACCACCTTCGTCAGTAATGCTACGATCTCAAGGGAGCTGATCCCTTTTCTATCTTCGGTGGCAACCAGTTCGGGAACATCTTCTGCAATGAAGCCGGTCATCAGTTCTTTGCCCTCATCACGTTTGAAGTTAAAGGTGACTGGATTGAGTTGCTTGAAGGCTTCCATGGCTGTTTGGGTATCAAGGGTTTTGATATTCTCTTTGTAGTCTCTGCTGGAGGCATCAACCCACTGGCCCGTAGAGGTACACGTTGCCCCGTTGCCCAGCGCCATAGAAACATTGGTATAGCTAGTGTCGGTGTTACGCAGTTCGAACTCAGCTCCTCCAGTCCCTATTTTGGTTGCAATAAAACCTTCGTTTGGCTCACCGGTTCTAAAGCTCCACCGGAAACCTGCTCTCGCATTCTTGATCGAGAAACCGGCATCTGAAGTTATTCCATCTGTGTTGTCTGCTGAAAGGGTTACCAAGTTCGTCAGGCCGTCACCCACTTCGTGGCTGCCGCTCCAGATAGAGGTGATGGTGTCGTTGTTTTCGATAGTGCCATTGACCTCGAAGGTACCGTTGATCCTGAGAAGGTCATTGTCGAACTCTCCGTAGATAAGGGGAGATTCTGTATCAGTGTTGGAAATGTAGAGGGTGTTGTCTCGGGTGGCGTTGTAGCCTGCATGAAAACCTAAAAAGACACTCTTGTTGACATTGGCATTAAAACCACTAGCAAAACCACTAAAGGTGTTCTGGATGCCGCTCGTGTTGAAGGTGCCGCTCTCGCTCCCGCTGAAAGTGTTACTGTGACCGGTTGTGTTGAAGTGGCCGACGTTAACGCCACTGAAGGTGTTGCCCCAGCCGGTTGTGTTGTAGGCGCCGCTGGCATTGCCGCTGAAGGTGTTGGCATCGCCGGTCAAATTGCTACCGCCACTCCAAGTGCCGCTGAAGGTGTTGCGGCTGCCGGTCGTGTTATTGTTGCCACTATCACGGCCGATAAAGGTGTTTTCTTCACCTCCGGTCGTATTCTGACCGGCTTCGTAACCAATAAACACATTATTAATTCCCGTCCCATCCAAGCTGCTTCCGGCCCCTTCTCCGTAATACACGTTGGTATTGTTGTTTTCACTTCCACCATACAGTGAAACACTCCCTATCAACGCTATTGCTGCTGCAAGACTCACTATTTTTTTCTTTTCCATCATTTTCTCCTTCTGCTTGAAAATTAATACATTTTCTATTTATGTATACCTCTTTTTATTATCACTTTTTGGTGCTTAAGTATGTATTAAGGGCACCTCTATTTACAGACTTTGGCTAATGGTGCTAAATATCTCTTTTTGCTGTTTCATTAGATGGTTCATCTCTTTTATGAGTGCATGAAGTTCAGGGCTAACCTTTAAAGCATTCATCTTTGACCTCTCCTTACCTTCAGCTGTCTTTGGCCCAGTAGATTTTAACCAAGGTTTACGCTTCATTATCACTTCACGTTGTCGTTGCCTTGACTCTTCATCCCATGCTGCCTTATGGTACTTGCTCATGTTTTGACCCTCTCTTTTATTGGCATAATTTCAGCTTCGGTCACCTCATCATGCTCTATAAGCTTCGCTTCATTTTTTAGTTCGTTACTACTATCCTCTTTTTTTTCTGAATTTTGATGATGGTGGTTATGCTGTTCAGCTTTTTTAATAAAAGTAGCACGCTTTGGATTGGTGATCTCATTGATTGCCATAATACTTTTACGAGTCTCTTGCATTACCTTTATTTGCATGTTTGATAGCTTTTCAAAGTTATTGAGCTGCTTACCTGCTTCACCCATCAAGTTACCTGCTACTCTGCCATTAAATAACTGTAGCTGCATGATATTTGTAGTAAGTATTGTAATAAGTGTTTCAGTATCCCCTGCTTTTGTTTTTTCTATTATTTTTTCAATATCATCATGTAAAACTTTTTGTGAGATTGCTTCTGCACTTGTTCCATTTTGTGTCATAATATTTACCAACCCACTTATAAGAGGATCACTAAACTGTCTTGTAGTATGTTTCTTATCGTCTGCTATCTTTTGTTTTGCCTGTTTAATTTCATCACTGTACTTTTCATGCCATAAAGCACATTGGTTAATATTAATTTCAAAATCATCTACAATCTCAACATCACTCATACCACTTGAAGCCATTGAGATATAAAGCTTTATCAGCCCTTTCTCAAATGCTTGTAACACTCGTTCATCTTTCATCAGCTTCTTGGAGATATTTAACTCATCAAATGTATCTTTTAGTGTGTATTGATCTTCTGCATAATATTCAATATCATCCAGTATTACATCTGTTAATTTATATCTACTCATTTTTTACCTCTATCTCTAAAATTAATTTTTACCTTTACTCCTTTTACCTTTCTATCTTTGGCTAATATCTCTTTTATCTTTTGTCTCACTTGCTCTTTAGTCATGTGTAGTCCTTGCTATGTCTATTATCTCTTTAAACTCATGTAGTGGCAATGCTAAGGCTTTAAAGTTCGGTATGCTTATCATTGCTTCTATTCTCCATAAAATACAGTCTAGCTTGTTTTTGAAGCCTTTATTGTAAATAGTGATTTTATCTATCATGGGGATACCAGTATCATTGATGTAGCTTGTATCTGTGATTACTCCATCTTTTGTTATGTATGGTGTTAGAGTGAAATACTTACTAAGTGCTTTTAGGTTTGGTTTGTATGATAAATCTAAGCAAATATCAATATTTGATACATTCTTTAAGACTGATAATACTTTAAATACCAACTCTCTTGGTGGTGCTTTCTTATGATATTGTTTCATACCAAAGATTACTAAAGTAGCTCTTCTGTACTTTGGTGTGTCTTGCATATTGTAGTAGTATATGTTGTGATTTTCTAATCTCCAAACACTTGTAATCTCATTATCTGTAAGACGCTTTTTTAACTTTGAGATAAGAGGTGAGTTCTTTTTAATCTTACTCCATTTTCCTAGCTCTTTCAGCTCTTCTTGCTTGTGTTGTTTTGAGAACTCTACTCTTATGCTGTCTATGCTGAAATCTTCTTTATTATCTTGATTGAATTCATTGATAAACTCTTCTAATTCATGTAAGATATTCATAGGGTTTTTATGTCCTTTTTTTCTATCATATTATGGAACGCTAAACTTAAAGCTTAAACGTTACCAGTACCAAACACCTACCTATACGTAGGCTTTGGCTATTTTGGCTATAAATCCTTAGAATTGTAAGGAACTATAATGTATCGTATCGTAAGGGGTGTTTTTTTCAACCTTAAACACTCTTTTTATGTCTAATTCCCTGTAAACTTTCAAGATACTTTCTAGCCCTCTCAATATTCTCAATTGTTTGATGCAAACTTCTCTCTTTATGCCGTCCTGCGTTTGTTAGATTAGGTTGCCAAACTTCTACCAGTTCAATACCATGTTTTTTGATCGTTCCAAAGTATTGATTAGAATTTGAAGCCATTCTGTCTATTGATACTAGCGTTTCTCCATCAAGTAGCTGTTTTAGTATCGTTATTATGTGTGAGAATTTTTCATTACTCATGACTTCACCTCTACTTTACTGCTCTCCAGGAAGTGAATAATATCATCTCGTTTGTATCGGATATACTTACCAATCTTGCTAAATGGCAGATTGAGATTATCCATTCTCCACTTTGCAAGGGTTGAGGTACTAAAACCAAACTCTTTACTAGCCTCTCGCGGATTCAACCACTCTTTTTGACTTATGTTTTGTTGTTCCATCTCTGAAACTCCTTTGAAAATAAAGTCATTATCGATAATGCTATTTGTACCCTACATTTGCAACTGTTTCTTTTGGGTACAGTACAATTATACTTATGGATTTTAGGGAGGTATTACGAAACTTCCATATTTCGGAGTTTAAAGAGATGTTTTTAAAAATGAGGGCTATAAGGCCGTGTAGATGGGGGAGTAAATTTATAAAAAAAGTTTTTTCAGTGTTTTTCTAAGTAGTTTTTGTGAGTCTTCCTTTGAAATGATGCACTTTTTTTTCATTCTTGGTGCATAATATTTAACTGTCTGAGCTATAAATTTCTTTTTTGTTATTGGGGATTGAAGAGTGTCAGCATGGCTATTCCAAATATTGGGAGTTAAATTATGTGGATAGTGCTTCCAAATATCATGAGCTAATTGTTGTTCATCTATGGCTCGGAAATAAATGACGGCTTCTCGTAATCCTTTAAGTGCTTTATTTCTCTCTGTCTCACTGAATCCTTCCTTGTACCTTTTAACTCCAGTCATTTTCAGTGAAACACTCATTTCATTTTTAAAGTACTTTAGATAGGTTTGGACTGTCATTGTTGGACGTTCTTTATACTTACGGTCAAATACATTTTTAAAAGACCGGTATCTTTTTCCAAGAAGTGATTTCATGATTAATAGCATAGCATCTTTACTGTAATCAATTTTCTTATACAGTTCATCATCAATTTTTTTAAACTCATTATAAATAGCTTCTGCTGAAACAAAATTATCATAGTGATCATCACATTTTTCTAAGGATAACCGTTCCTTGTCAAACAAAAAACTGTCCGCTTCATCTGGGAACTGCTCTAATAGAACTTTTGCCTGCTGTTTCATTTTATTTTTGTCAAACTGCTTAGAGTATTTCATGATTACATTATCCATCTATCACCTCAACATCTAAAATACTATCAACCTTATCTAGTCCTATTTGGCTGCTTTTGTAGTGATTGATACTCAGGTACTTATTTATCGTGTTCGGGTCTTTATGCCCTAATATACCGCTAAGAGTGATAGCCTCTACCTGTTGCTCTGCTAAGGCACTAACTAAAATATTTCTCATGTAGTGCATTGAGAGATTGTCAATCTCTAGGAACTTCTTTAATTGTCGCATTTGTCTGTCTATGTTGATGATCTTCTTGCCTGTAATCGGACTCTTAAATACTAAGCCTTTTCTGTCGTCTTTGATCTCCTTCAATGGCTCTATGAGGTAGGGCGGCAATTGGTACTTCTGTTGATCGTCTGTCTTTGTATCTTCTATCCAATAGTAGTTATGTGTAAAGTCTATGTTCTCCCATTTGAGATTGAGTATCTCACCTTTACGCCTACCCGTGAAGCCAAAGAGAAATAAAGCTCTGTAGTAGGGGTTATCGTGATAGTATGCTGTAATCCCTGCATACACCTTTTTAAAGAGGTCAGTAGCGTTGGTAACTATCTTCTTTTGACTTGGAATTTTTACCGTTATACCATTGGTAGGACTACTTTTTAAATACTTGTTAGTTACTGCAAATCTAAAAAGAGGGTTAAGTACCTCTAGTACACTTTTTCGAGTTCGTGGGCTTAGTCCTTGTGAGGTCATTTTGTTTAAGATGTTTTGTATATCCATCTCTCTGATCTTCTCGATCTTCTTTTTTCCTAAGTGGCTTTGTATGTAGTGTTCATAGATGTATTTCTTTTTGTGAGTCCATTGTTTTGAGGTATCCAAAGTTTCAAAGTAGAGATTAAAGAGTTTGTTTAGTGTGATATTACTTGTTGAGGTGTACCCTGCTTCAATATCTGCTTTGTAGGCATCTGCTTTGAGGTTCGCACTTCTATCTGTGAGATTGTCCTTTTTACTGTAGCCTAATATCTTCTTATGTAGTTTCCCGTCTATCTTAGCCCATAAAAGGTATTTAAATCCATTCTTTTCGTGTGATTTAATGCTTTTGTATAGGTTTGGGTACTTTGTCGCTTTAAAGTCTTTAAGGTTAATAGCCATCTTTAAGATTTTCCTTTCAAATCGGACGTTTAGGAGAGTCCCCTCATCCGTTGGGGGATACCATGGGGGATACCCTCTTATGGAATTATTATACATTGAAAGGAATTGAGAAAAACTTAAGAGTCCGTATATAAGGGGTTTTGGCTACAATAAGAATTATAAAAAATGATAGGCTTTTAAGTTCGAGTCCTCTCATCCGCACCATCTACTTTTTATAATCCCCTTTAACCATCGACTACAACGAACTTTAAGAGACTTTTTAAGCTTTCACTATTTTACAATTGGTAACCTATTGGTAACCAAAACTTCATAACTAATTTACAACTCCTTATTTTTGTGGAATAAGCTCAGGGAAGATATAGGATGCAAAATGAGCATTAAATTTTAGACGAATAGCACTTTTAGGTGTATCTGATTCTAAAAAGTCCATTTGTATCAACTCTTTTATGAGTGTAGTTGCTGTTCTATCTTTTGTATGTATGATGTCCATCACTTTACCTCTAGGAACTTCACCTACCATCAATAATTCTTTAAAGAGCAACTCACTATATTTGGGAAGAGGTTTTGTATCGAAAAATCCTTCTTTTGATAAGCGTACATAGCGTTCTATTCTTTCATGTAAAGAGTTCATTTTTAGATTTTGGTTCATAAAGTTTACTTGGTCTAGTGCCACTTCTAACATAAACTTAATATACGAAATAAATGCTTTAGTAGATAATGCACCTCTACCATCTAAATCACCTTGTCTTACCATGTCGGCTAGGGCTAAATAGCGTTTATAATCTTCTGAACGTCTAGAGAGCCCTCTGGAGATATTCCAAAGTCCATACCCCTCTAGCGATATACTGGAGAAAATACCATCCAATACAAGTCTAGCTGTTCTACCATTACCATCAAGAAAAGGGTGTATCCACATAAGTCTATGATGTGAAGCTAGAGCAAAGATGACTTGTTTTGCTTGTGTGACATGGTTTGGTACTCTGTAAAGTAGTTCATATTTGTTGAAAAAGCTTGGGATTTCAGTATAATCAGGTGCAATATGTCGTCCTACACGTACATTACTTTCTCTTAGTTTTCCTGGTGTCATCTCTATAATTTTATGATTTTCTTTATCTTCAATCTGTAAAAAATGAGCCATATCAGGATGTGAATAAAGCTCACGATGTACATCTAAAATAAAATCTCTATTATAAGGTGTTTGTTTTTCTTTAAAATAGTTCTCTACATACTTTTGAACTTCTATATGCACAAGAGAGAGTTGTTGAAGCTGTTTCTCTTTTGAATCACTAGAAAACTCTTGTCTAGTAGCCTTATCTATATCTATAGGGTGTGTACCTTCTGACTCTATTTGGTTGGAGTAATAGCTATTTACTTTTCTAAGTAGCTCTTTGATTCCATAAAGTACTTGTGGTGCATGAGAGCCAGAGAGCGTTGCACTCTTAATGCAAAGTTCTTCTGCCATGGAGAGAAGTTCAGCATCTATGTTTCCTTGATTGTCATTGGGAAGCAGAGGGGTAAAATCCATGATAGACTCCTTTTGAGAGTATTATAGCATAAAAATTGCGGATTTATTTGCAGATAATATATCCATATAAAAGCCTAACCATAGGCATATTGTGTATTTTTATATCTAAATTATATAAATTATTTGCAGATATTATTGCTTATTTAGATAATCTTTTTTTTATAAAACTCTTTAAATGTTCATTATCGTAAATTGGTTTTATATATCTATATGCCTCCAATAACAATTTTTGTTTTTTCAAGCAAAAAGGGGCGGGTTTCTATCTCATTTATAATATCAAACTCTAATAAAGGAGTATTTTTGTGATCAGCTTGTATATAATAAAGAATATGCTGTGTAAATGTTCGTAATTTAGATTTATCTACTATTAAAACTCTTTCATATTCGGATAACAGATACCTTCTAATATTATTTTGAGTGATTTTTTTAAGTAACTCCATTTTGGTAAATGCTGCATGACTAAAAAAGTTTTCCTCTTCTTGTGCCAAAACAGCTTCGTCCCATGCTTGGTGAATTTTCGCAACTAATTTTTTATTTTTAAACATGGCAAACTCTATAGCAACAGTATCAATAAGTAAATCAACTACTATTGGATATACTTTTAAATTGTTATACTCAATAAAAAAGTTCATATCTATACTCTCCATACTTTTTGATATTGTTTCCAGATCATCATCTATTGCTATTTTTGCTTCTAAGTTTTCAAGTATATAGTTACCAATTTTATTCCTATCACTTTCTTTTGAACGCTTTCCCTCTTCTTTAGCTTTAAGTATCCCCTCTTCTATCTCATCTATAAGCTTTTGATAACCGTAATTATCTTTTAGATCTTTTAAAAAAGTATTAAAAAGACTAATAGAGTTTTTTATGATTCCTCTTTTTTGTACAAGACTTAATTCAGTATCAAATCTCTTAATGTTTAGGTTCTCATGTAAATACTTTATTTTATTAAGCATATAGGTAAGATCTGGATGCGTATTAACCTTATTTAAATATTCCATATAAGATTTTACAGGTTTTCCTTGACTACTATCCATTTTTATTAATGCTTGAGCTATTATCCCATAAGGAAAATTCTCACTCAATAAAATATGTTTACCATGCTTCTCAACCATATCTCTAGCTATGTATATCACAAAAGATTCCAACATCATTACTTCATCCTTAAATATTATCATTGACAATTGCTTATTGTTAGCCAACATTGTTTCAGAGTATATTATCAAAAAATTTGCCCTATTTTTCGATGATTTGATATTTTTTGAAAATATTTACTTTTTTATGGACAGGGTCATGAAATATATTTTGTGACCCTGACATTGTTTTCAGATTAATCTATACTGGCACAATCTTTAATAGAGAACACAAAATTAGGAGATAACGATGCAGAGTAAAACTTTTGAAAATACATATTTATATTTAAGAATGAAGTATAACACTTTTTTTGTAAATAAAGATATTGTCGCACATGAAATGGATGTGGAGATTGCAACTATTAATGCAAGGGTTGCCAGCAAAATGAGTATGCCACCGTATATCAAAATTGGAGATAGTAATAATAGTAAGTTAGTAGTAACTCTTGTTGATTTAGCTTACTACATATCCGAGGGTACAGGTAGTATCTTGTCAGAAACGGAAAGACGTGAATATATTTATCAATATTTTACTAATAAATATCCACGGTTGCTTTTATCAAAGAGAGATTTTGCAAATGAATTAGGTGTTTGTGATAATACTTTGGGGACATATATTCAGAAAAAATACATTTGTAAGACTAGACGACAAGGCACCTCAAGTAATGCAAAAATCATATTTAATTCTAATGATATTTCAGATTTTTTTAGCAGAGTTATTCAGACAATGTAATCAAGATTTGAATAGAGGGGAAGTACGCCCTCTGCGGAAGAGCCAGCATATGTTTTGTCTGGCATCCGCCAGAAAAACAAAGCTGGTTAGGGAGACCCTAAAACCCCTTCAAAACTAAACAAAAAAGGAGAAATAAAGATGTTAAGGCAAGCAATTATAGAACAATGGCAGGAGAGGTTTACTGAAGATGATCCAAGATATGCAGACAGGAAAATTAAAAAAGTAGAAGAGTGTAATAACTTGAATGAGTTGTTGTATCACTGTATGAACATAGATATCGATGGACATCATCTTATTGCTGACAAAATTAGAATGACCCACCGTGACTTTGCGTTTTTTCTATCGGCTTTCAGAGCGATGGATCAAGGGCATATTTTTGAAGGCGGTGAAGATGGATTTTATTATCGAGAAAATATAGCAGTTAAGAATGGGAAAAAAATTTATGACTATGTTTATCCTGATGAAACAGTAATCAGGTACGAAAGTGTTTAGTGATGGAAAAGAGAACTATAAAAAAATCATTTCGATTTACTCCAAATGAGTGGAATCAGATTGAAATTAAATGTGAAAAGGTAGGGCTTACTCCTTCACAATATTTTCAAAAAATTGCAACTACTGGGAGAGTGGCAAAACAAGATTGCTTAAAAGAGAAGCAAGTGTATTTATCTCAAATTGCCATAGTGTCTAATGGTATCAATATTATTTCACGCAACTTAAATAGTGGTAATAGATTTGATTCTTTTGTGCTTCAGGTTTTATTAAAAATAGAGCAGAAATTGAATGATGAGTGGTTGCCATGATTTTGAAGATGAATAGAAAATCAAAGGGTAAAAAAGGTGTTGTGGAATATTTATTGAATGAACGTGAAAATTTGGGTACAGCTATTACATTACGAGGCAATCCGCAGGTGACTCAATGTCTTATAAAAGCAATAGAGCGTAAGCATAAATATCTCTCTGGTGGGCTTATGTTTGCGGAGGAAGAGGATATTTCAGATAAGCAAAAACAGGAAATAATGGATGCCTTTGAAGAGGTGCTTTTTGCAGGATTAGTATCCACTCAATACAATATTTTATGGGTTGAACACAGCGACAAAGGGAGGATAGAATTAAATTTTGTAGTGCCACGTATTGAGTTGAAGAGTGGCAATGACTTAGATTTATATTCACACAGAAGAGATTTGCCTCTTTTTGATATGTGGAAAAATGGGATTAATGCAAAATATAATCTTGCAGACCCTAACGATCCACGAAGAGCAAGGACAATGACAGAGCGAACTAAGGCTGCAAGAGGTGCAGGAACTATAGTAGCTAATCGAAACTCTCTTGACGAGACATTGTACCAGTTAGTTCAGAGTGGACAAGTAAAAAGTAGAGTTCAGATGTTGGAATTACTAGAAAAGAGTGGTTATATAATTACACGGAAAAACAGTGAAGGTATTAGTGTAAAACACGAGGATATAGGTAAAAAGGCATTACGTTTAAAAGGAGGAATTTACAGTGAAAACTTCACAGGCACTGGAGGCATTGAAAGTCTCAGCCAAGAACGAAAGCGAAGAATTACAACATATGATAATCGAGTTGCACGAGGAGAGACTAGGGGAAATAGAAGCACATATCAAAAGTATATACAAACAAGATTTGATAGACATGAAAAACGACATGCAAGACCTAGACAAATTGATACGCCAAAGCCACAGACTACTCAAAAAAGAGATACAAACAACATGGTGGCAAAGAGTAATAATGAAGATACAGGGAGAGTAGAAAATGACAGAGTTAGAGAATTTATTGTGGCAAGTAGAAGAAAACGAAAAAAACGTTTTGCAAGAGCGAAAGAGCGAGAGGTTGAATTATTTAAACAAATTAAAATCTCTAACATTAGAGTATCAGAGAGCCTTGGAAGTGCAGAGCAAGAATCATTTATTGCTGTTACAGAAGCAAGAGAATCAATGGAAGAAGGTATTGCAAGAGATGCAAGGCGAGTTGATGCAGCGATTATCCACGGAGGTACAAAAAACAGAAGTTTTACAGGAAGAGTACGAGAGCTATTTGAGGGAATTAATGGACACCTTACAGAGCTTAAAAAGTCAATTAAAGGAGTTGTAAATGAGATAAAGAAGATGAAGCTATTTAATCAGGCAAAAGAGCAAGTGGTGTCTAAACGAATTAGACCAAAAATTAATTTATCACCAAGGAGATAACATGAGCAATTGTATTTTGTGTAGCAAGAAAGGTGAAGAGCGTAAGTATTTCTTCACAGAACAGTCACTGTGTGATGAGCACTGTATTGGATACTATAAGTATTTGATTGAAGGTTTTAAAGATGAAGTCACAACTGAGTCTGCGAGTAGTGCTTTGGGGAAGTGCAAGATAGAGTTAAAGCCCACGGCAGCTCCTATTAAACCTATGCCGAAGCCAAAACCTACTCCCTATCGCAGCAACCCATTCAAGATGGGAATGTAGTTTAGAATAGGCTTGGACAAATGAAAAATTATCAATCCCAAAATCCCAGTAAGAACTTTGTTATGGTGGATAAAGGGATTGATGATGATCTCACTCCAGATGCGTATTATTTGTTGATAAAGCTTATGAAATTGGCTCCAAATGAAAATAACAGTAATGATGCTCTAAAAAAGAAAACAGGCTTCTCTAAACGAAGGTTTGATCGTGCTAAAAAAGCATTGGTCATAAAAGGTTACCTTGATACTAAACAGCTCTATGGTAATCATTATGCTATCTACATTGGTAAAGAATCGGTGAAAGATTATAAAAAACGATTGAAGAAATCAGACAATAGATATGAACAAAATGAGATTAGAAAAATTAAAGAAAAGAATGTAGACAGCTGCAAAAAAGAACTGTCTAAATTATAGAGAGTCTCAAATTGATACCATCTAAAATTTAGGTGGCACCAATTTGAGACTTTCCAATAGTGTAAAGAGAGAAGACTTGTTACAAGGTATGGCTCAAAAAGTTAAACCTCATTAGTAGTGTATCTAAAACGCTACGCTTATTCTTACACAAAGTCTGAAGCAAGCTTCAGATTTGTCCAAGAATATTTAGATACATACTAAGGAGAGCTTACTTTTTAAACCTACACGCTACGCAATTGCTACTTCAGGACTCTGTCCCAAACCCTGCTCTTCGCCAGAGAGGCAGACAGAGAATTATCTTTATTCTTATTAAATAATGTGTGGAGATGAAAACCTTATAAAGTTATATATTGAGCCACTTGCAGATTCTAATAAAAAGTTGATTATTAAGAGTATAACGCAGAAAAAAGCTGATTCTGATTTCAAAAGGTTATAATTTTTTACCACAAAAATCTAACAAAAAAAAGAGTCAGCTTATGAAAAAAATTATACCTTCACTTTCAAAAATGTGGCTTAAAGTCATTAATTTAGAGCAGAGCCTTTTTCCCAAACTACAAGAATCTATGGGGTCGTTAAGTCCTAAAGAAGAAAAGCTGATAAAGATCCTTGACTTTGCAGAAATAGAAAGGTTTGTCTCCACTGTACAGATCACTAATCCACCTAAAGACAGAGACGAGATGGCTCGTGCCTTTATTGCCAAACAAGTCTATAATTTCCAGACTACAAGTGCATTAATAGACAGATTGAAAATTGATAGAACATTAAGAGTCATATGCGGATGGAGACATCACAATAAGATCCCCAGTGAATCTAAATTCAGTCGTGTCTTTAAAGAATTCAGTCAACAACGTATTGCAACCAAAGCCCATGATATTTTTATAGAGAACTATTTAAGTGAGACACTTTTCTTTTATAGCAGTATTGATTCCACAGCTATTGAACTTAGAGAAAAATCTGTGAAGAGTAAAAAAGAAATCAAGCCAAAACGAAGACAGGGACGTCCAAAGAAAGGAGAAGAGCTTCCTCCTAAAAAGCCAAGTATTCTACAACAGCAGGAGAAAATGAATGAAGCCAAAGAAATATTATCTCTTATAGGAACAGAGTGTAATACTAGTATCAAACAGAATTCAAAAGGTAACCGGCACAAATGGACAGGAGGTAAACTTCATCTCTCAGTAGTAGATGGTGATATTCCTATCACAGCACTATACTCTTCTGCATCTGTGCATGATAGTTCATTGGCATTACCGCTCATTAAACAGAGTAGTCAAAAAGTAAACTATTTGTATGATCTGGCTGATGCTGCCTATGATACCAGTATCATAAGGAATTATTCTAAAAAACAAAATCACAAACCCATTATTGATATCAATCCAAAGAATTCAAAAAAGCTGAAAGAGAAAATAGCTTTAGCTAAAAGTGAAAAGAAGATATTACAGCCACTCAGACTCTATAATAACTCAGATGATCTGCACTACAACCAACGAAGCAGTGTTGAAAGAGTCAATGCCTATTTGAAAGACAACTATGGATGCAGTAAGATCTATTATCAAGGAGCCCAAAAGGTAGCTTCTGTGTTAGCTTTTGCTGTGTTGTCTGTCTGTATAACTCAATCTCTGAAGCTTGTTACCTAACTTTGTCTAAATAACAGAACCAAAACACCATCTCATTAAACTCAAACCATAAAGCACGCAGTAAAAATAGGGTTTTTAGTGATTTTTATGGTTTTAGCTGTAAATAATCTGATAGACAACCTTTTTTCAATAGTAGATTATAGACTATTGAAAATTAGGTGCTTTATGATGTTGAATTTGCAAGTGGCTCTATTTTATAAGGTTTTGAAAATAAGATGTTTGGTTCTTATTTCGTTTTCAAGAACAGTAAATGGTTGTCTCAATAATTTATTAGGTATAAGCAATAATCACTCCTTAAACACTACATATAGACTCCCATCGAGAACGAGAGAAGTGAGCAGGAAGAGTACTCAACTACCTCTCATGTTTTTTATGTTTGTTATGCTTCTTATGGCTTTTATGCTTTTTGTGTTTTTTACGATCATCATAATCTCTATCCCGACGGCGATCTTCATAGTAACGCTTCTCACCCTGATGTTCACCTAGATAGTGTTTGTTGTGCTTATAGTAGCCGTTCTTATGGTTTGGGTGCTTCTTTTTCTTATACTTTTTTTTGTGGTCTTTTCTATAGTGATCTTGATATCCTCTTTTATAGTAGCGACCACCATTCAGTCTTCTACCATCATAGTAGTACTGTCCCTTTCTCCACTCTCCACCATAATAGTATCTGTTGTTGTAAAAGTAGTAAGGTCTGTCATCACGGTACTGCGGTTTATCAAAAGCACCTAAAATAACATCCGTCACAACTCTTTCGAGCAAAGACTCTGCTGATACTTGTATAGGCATACATACACTTAGACAGACCAAACCTGTCATAATCACTTTTTTCATAGTTTCTCCTAACTTAGATAATTGATTTAATAAAATTTTTGGATAAACAAGAAAAAAAGCAGAACTATAGAAGTAAAGCCCCATCGGGCATTTAGCAACCTGGCGATCTTAATCTTCAAGACCCATGGCTTTCCGTCCCTGCTTTACAACAAGTTTGGCACAATAAATAGTATTTAAAATATCTCTTAACTCTAACGTAGCTATTATATATTCTATTTTATTAAATCACTATTAGCAGCTTGGAACTAATCTAACAAAACTTTTGTGATTAACATAATTTATCTAAAGTATATGATTGTCTACTATATAAAAATTAAAACCCTATAAAATTATATATTTTATAAGATTACTGTAGATACGAAAAAATGCAGAAAAGTCGTGAATTTACACTTGTTCCAATCATTCTCTATATTTAATACAATATGATTTGCCAATTTCAGATAACATTTATTAACGTATAGAAATTTTTTTGCTATACTTTAACGGATATATCAAACAACAGTATGTCTATACTAAATGTTTCTAAATATGGAGATTAAAATGACTAAAACACTACTTTTTATACTAAGTACACTTATCTTTAGTGGCTGTTCAACAATCAATGTTACCAATGATTTTGATCCGGCTTTTTCATTTAACGATGTCAAAACCTATGCCATTCTGTACAAAAGCAAAAACGATAGTGATACCCTCACTGATGAACGTATCAAGACAGGAATCGATACTCAGCTTAAACAAAAAGGTTACATAAAAGTAAAACGAAAAGATGCCGACATCTATATTGTTTTTCATACCGATGTACGAAACAAAACAAAAATTGTACAGGATTATCAATATATAGGAATATCACCTTATAGATATGGTTACGGCTATGGTTATGGGGGGATGATGGCGGTACCAGTTACCCGTACATATAACTATGATGAAGGTCAACTTCTCGTTGATATACTCAATGCTAAAGACAATAAAATTGTTTGGCGTGGTGTTGCAACAGACAGCTTAAAGCAGCTTAAGACACCAGAAGAACGAGTTGAATACATTAATAAGGTTATGACATCGATCTTTAAAGAGCTGCCTTCAAAAACAATGACACTCTAATGCTGTACCTTAGCTAAAATATTGGAGCGTAACGGTTACGAAGCTCCATTCATAGCTCTAGAAATATATACTAATAATTAAGTATTTTTAAAGAGCTTTTTTAGAGCTAATGAAAAACACTTGATTAAAGTTTGCGTAGAACTATAGATAGAAACGTTATAAATTAACATAGTTTATGGCATATATCGATACAACGACATTCAACAGTATTAGATTAGAAATGAAAACTTTATAAAGTTATATGTTTTATAAGGTTTTCAAACAAGATTTATTTATATTATGAGGAAAAGTAGCAAGTTATCAAATATCTTTTATCATGAAGGTTGTAATTGATGAAATATAGCCCTGTAAAAAGATTGACATCCTGATAAGTTAGTAGCGAAAAAGTCTATTCAGTCTTATTTTATATCTTCTTTATTTTGTTTTCTCTCCGTTGCTCGTTCCCATGGCAAGTCCTTAATGCTATCGAGAGAAAGTCGATCTTCACCAAGGATGAGTACTACCCTCAAGCCGTCAGTATAAAAAGGATCCTCAGTGTAGTTGAACCGAGGTGCTTTGCGGTCAGAGTAACCGACACCCTTAACGTAACCTACCGCCCGTAAGGTCTGGGAGGCTGCAATATCCATGGTAATGTACAGGCGTGCTTCATCTACTACAGGATCTATCTTGTGTGTAATGATAGTCTTGCTGGAAAATTTAATGCCTATGTCGCGACTGATCTGACCCACAAAGACCTTCTTCCCATTCAGGGTCACTGGTGCACGCCAAAGCCGCAGATGGTTGCGTTCGTCTACGGTACTTCGGGACTTCTGCAGTGCAATGTCCTGCGGTCGATCAAAGAGATAGAGAGGAGAGACGGGAGATGTTCGGTATTTCGATCCGAATACAGACGAAATAGCTGTATTCAACATGCTAGCGCCATGCATCGTCTCAGTGAGATCCCAACCCCGGCGCGCCAAGGTCGCAAGTACATGTGTACCATCACCGACAATCACAAGATTGAGAGGATCGCCCGCTGTTTCTTTATCACCACCCAATACACAGCACGGTAGTGTTTCGAGGTAATGACGCAGTCCTTCAAGATCAAGGTCCTGAAGCTCATTTTTTGTGTATAGTCGATCGAAGTCCACGCGCATGAAGTCCGCCTTAAAACCTGGTACAAGCTGGACAAACTCAAACCGCCGCGCCTCGTTATCTCCAAAAAGCGTAACTTCAAAAGCCTTGCGGCCCGGGTCAAGATTCGTGTAGACATAGCCCGAAACTGTGCTGCGCGGTAGCACAACAATCGGTATATGTCTGTCCATAAACATGTCTATCTTGTCGCCAAGGCTGCCTTTTTCCTTCAGGCCCTCCTCGTCATCCAGGTTGCTCTCGCCGTATGAGCGGAACATCCAGGCAACCTCCGATGGCGAGAAATAGTCCGGATCGATGCTCAGTAGCATTAAGTAGAACTCTTTGTCTTCAGTGTTCTCTATCTCGAGCCAGATGGGCTGAACTCCTTTTTTTGCAAGCGGTATTTCAAAGCTCTTCTTTGTCTCTTCAGGGCTCAATACGACAGCGGAGACCTTAACACCCCTATCGATCTGAGTTTCAGCACGTGCGCGGTAATCCATTGATTCAGTCTGGGGAGTAGGAGAAATCGTACATCCGGCAAGCAAGAGGAATAACAGCAGAACTATTGCCCGAACAGGGCCAACTTTGCCAAAACATCGGATCATCTTCAATTTCATCTCTGCTCCTGTGTAAATGTTATACTAAATCCAACAATGATATTTGATACCTACATGGATATTCTGTTCTGCTTTCCTGATACTGCTACTCGCATCTTTTTCCCGGATCACTGCATCATCTTCAATATAGAGTGCCTGCAATATTTTATAGCAATTAAGTGATGACTGTAGATACATAGATTTTCTCTTTGTGAGCTCTTTTGTATTATTGTAGCCAAAGCCTGATTTAAGATATCTAAAAGTATTTCGTGAAGATATTAACCCACATTACGTTTTTTCAAATATTGGAATCTATATGATTTACATATCATATTCAAAACCTTATAATCTAACATATTTTATAAGGTTTATCTCTGTAGCGACGTTTGGAGACCCATTTTATGTAACCAAGTATGGAAAACCTTATAAAATAGTCTATATAGCATGTTTTATAATGAAAAGTCTTTGACTTTGAGAATTAAATCTTTACTATTAGGTGATTGTGTTGTATATCTTTTTTTGCTCTATCATCAACTGCTTATATTCCTCAATTAAGGAATGAAGACCAAGACTTATCTTCAGAGCATTCATTTTTGATTTCTCTTTGCCATCAAGTGTCTTAGAACCAGTAGATTTTAACCAAGGCTTTGTTATTGAAATGCGCTCACGTTGCATCTGTTTGAATTGTTGGCTACATTTTTTCATTTTCTGTTCCCTTTGTTTCAAATAGTATTGCATCTGTAATTTCATCAGGTTGTTCAAGCTGTTTTTGTAGTTCGTTTTCACTTTCATCTTTTTTTTCAGAATTTTGATGAAGATGGTTATGTTGGGTTGCTTCTTTTATAAAAGTAGTACGTTTTGGATTTGTGATCTCATTGATAGCCATGATACTTTTTCGTGTCTCTTGCATTACCTTCAACTGCATATCAGATAGTATTTTAAAGTTATCTAACTGCTTACCTGCATCACCCATTAAATTATGCGTTACTTTACTGTTAAATAGCTGTAGCTGCAATATATTCGTAGTGAGTAAAGTTATCTGTGCTTTTGTATCACCACTCTGCATTTTCTCTACCATCTCTTTAATATCATCATGTAAAACATCCTGTGAATTCGGAGGCATATCTTTTCCATTTTGTTCCAATATATTTATCATTCCACTCATAAGAGGATTACTAAACTGCTTTGTGGCAAGTTTTTCATCAGCTTCTTTTTTTTGAACGCCCTTTTTGATTACATGACGGTACTTCTCACGCCATAAATTACATTGTTCAATATTGATTTCAAAATCATCTATAATATCAGCATCACTCATACCACAGGAAGCCATTGAAATATAAAGTTTGATCAACCCTTTTTCAAATGCTTGGATCACCAGTTTATCTTGCATCAAAGTTTGGGATATGTTTAGCTCATCAAATATATCTTCTAGCGTGTATTGATCTTCTGCATAATCTTCAATATCTTCCAGTATCTCTGGTGTTAATTTACGTTTTGCCATAATAAAATATCCTTCTAAGACTTATTAGTTTTGATCGATGTTGCTTCACATTTTAAAGACTTTAAATTGTAATTAATATCTCCTGTCCAACGAAGTGCCGGGATTTTTCCATCCATGATCGCTTCAACTAATTGGTCAATATCTGGTCCATCATCCTTATCATATAGATAAGGTTCAATCTGCCAAAAAACTTTGCGTTTTTCTTCTTGTGTTAATTCTGCGTATTTCATTTTTTATCCTTCTTGTTAGTCTTTACTCTATAAGCTAATAGGCTTACTAGTTGTTTTGCTTTATGTGTGCGCGTTATTTACTAAGCTAATAGGGTTTTTCTTGATACATGCGTTCTGGCTCTTAAAAAAACCTAACTAAACTAAACCATACTTTACTATACTGCTTAGTTACGCTTAGCGTTGTTTAGCGGTGCTTACTTTCTTCTTGAAAGTCCACCCTTGCGCCCTGTTTTTATCTTTTGTATACGCCCATGAAGCCAGTCTCTCAGGTTCTCATCATGTTGCTTCCTAAACCTATTAAAAGCCATCTTGACAGGTATCTGATATTCCTCATCAAGCTCTGGTAATACTCTTTGTGTTGCATATTCATAGATAGAATACATCAATAGTGCTATGTCTGAATCTTTGAGAAGTTTTATTTCCTCAAACATATCATCTTGAATGAGGAACTTGTTTTTCTTTTCCAAAAGTTTAAGCTCTTGATCTGTAAAGTGCTCTTTGCTCATGAACTTATCTTTGCGATAACTTTATCTTGTAAAGTAGTGAGTTGATATTCTTTCATAATGCACTTCTTACATTGTCTTTATGGTCTGAGATAGAAATTCAGATATATCAATAATATTAAAGATTACTTTGGCATTTTTTGCTTTACCTAGCTTCTTATAATTTGGCAACCCAAACCCCCTGGCAATATATCCGTCAATAGTAGAGTAACTTATGCCTAACTCATTTGCCATTTCAGCTTTTGATAGGGTTGATTTGTTGTAGCGTGTTTTGAGGTCGTTGTAGATTAGTTCTTGTAGTTGATTCATAATGTGCCTTTCTGTTTTACTTGGCATCATTATAGGGATAAATATGGTAGATAATAAGAAGTTATTTCCTAAATATTCGGATATAAGGTTAGTTTAGTTGTTACCTATATAAGTTATTTTTTTACCAAAAGCTCTTTCCATAATAAAGCTTGTTATTTCATCTTGTGTAGCTCCATTTTTTTTCATTTTCATTTGCATTCTAGAGGTTTCTAAAGAGTATTTTTCTAGTGCTTTTTTTTGGATTGATTTTTTAGGCATACGCTTATAGTCACTAATGATTTTTATAATGCCTTGTACTCCATCATCGCGCATAGTTCTGTTCTCTTCATAATAATCCCAATAATTTGAAGCAAGATCATGCAGTATATCTTGCGGGTGTTTTGGTAATTTATTATAAAAAGGAGGTTTTGCATTTGTAAGTTCTCTGAGTTCTCGTCCATTGTTCATAATAGTAGTGATTTTTTCTCTAAACCTTTTTTCTTCTATTTTATGTTTCTCAAGCCATTCGTTGTAATATGCTATTTCTCTATAGGCGTTAAGTGCAAGTTGTATAATGAAACTATCACCTTCCTCTATCCATTCATGATAGAGATGTATATCGTTGAGGTCTCTAATCATTTCAATAGGATAAACAAAGGCTAGTTCATCAATATTATTATCAATATAAATATCTAGCTCCTCAATCACTTTTTTTATAAAATATTTTTGTTCAGATATGTTTAAATCTGATTTGTGTATTTCTACAATATGTCGATGTAGTTCGCTTATTGAGAAGTAGCTACTTTTGTATATATCCATTATAGCAATTATAGCTGCCCCCATTAATTCCTTTTCCTCATCTGTAAGTCTTATCTTTTTGTCGTCTGCATAAGAAGAATACTTATCTAAATCCTTTACCTTTATATAAACATACTCACAATTATCTTCATTTTCTACTACAAATCGATAAATATTTATGGTAGGGACTTTAGAGCTTTCTGGTATTTCTTGATTAAGCCATCTTTCTCCATTGTTTTCTAAAAAGCCTTGTTGCTCTTTCCATAAGGTTTTAACTATCTGTTGAGCTTCTTTTTGATATTGAGTAGTAAATGGCAATGGAAACGGTGTTGTTTTACCACTTTGTATAGTCATTTGTAAAGTCCTTTAACCATCTTCATCCCACTATCAGGTGCTAATTTTGCATATCTCATTGTCATTTTGATGTCTTTATGATTCATTAGTTTTTGTATTGTAAAGATAGGTGTGCCATTAATCGCAAGATGTGAAGTAAATGTATGTCGCAGAGTATGGATCACAACACGGTTTTTTCTATCACTTGTGTCTAATCCCTCATTGAAAAGCCTGTTGAGAATAGGACGTATCGTGACCGATAAGGCATTAACACTTAAAGGGGTAGCTTTTTGCCACCTATGATGTATTCAGTAGCCTTTAATGGCTTGCTGAGTGTCTTTAGCGTAGCTTTGAGTTCGTCATCTATAAAGCCATTGTATGTATCATTGTTTTTGAAGTCTTTTAGTGTGACTGTATTACGTTCCAAATCTAAATCTAGCTTGCGTATATTTAGTATGCTTTGAAGTCGCCCACCAGTAGAGAGTGCTAATTTTACAAAGAGTAAGGTTCTGGGATTAGAAGAAAGATCCTTTAGGAGTTTTTGAACTTCATTTGTGCTTAGATAGCGTTGTCTGTCACTATCTGTAGTGAGTTTACTCACTCCTACACAAGGGTTAATGACTTTTAACTCTTTATTTTTTATGGAATAGTTTATGATCGCACTCATGAGTTGTATTATCCCATTAATTGTATTCTCTGCCCTACCCTCACCTTGTAATTTTTGTCTGAACTTTTGAATGTCGTCTTTTTTAAGCGTTGCTAGATTTTCTTTACCAAAGGTAGGGGCTAAATGTTTATTATATTTATTTAGTAAATGTTTCTTTGCTCTGGTATCGCAGTTGAGGTTTGTATCATCTAGTTTTACATTTGCTTTTGCTTTATCGTCTAGATCATGAAACTTTTTACACTTATTACAAGTCATACATCGCTTATCATCAAAATACACTTTTGCCAGTTGATCTAATGTAATTATATTTTTTTTCTTTTTGTGAGCCAGAGGATCTTCTCCTAGCAGCACTTGATTTGTGAATTCACTTCTTTTTACATTGGATATAATCTCTGTAATACCATCAGATTTTTTACCAACTTTATGAAAAACCTTTTTGCCAAATTCATTTTTATAGGTAACATAATATGTAATATCCCCATCTTGTAAATGGTTCAAATATACACCGTTATACTTCTTTGATTTCACTCTAGCCATGATGTGTTTCTTGTTTAAGGTTTTGTTGTTTATTGGTTATATTCATTTTGCTACCCTTTTGCTACCCCAGTTCTTCGCTGTACTCGATATAGAGATTGTTTTGCTACCCTATTGCTACCCATCTTTAGGGAAACTTGCTAGAATTATAAGATACTTGATATAATATAGAGATTAAGGGAAGTGCTTTTATAAGGGCATTAGAGGGTAGTATGGGTAACTTTAAGGAAAGCGATAAAATATATTTTAAAAACTCCTCTCATCCGCACCATCTACTTTAAATTACTTCACTTAAAATTTTTAACCAATATTTTTTTAAAAATTATAGTATAATTCGGATTATTAAATATATAGGAATTTATTATGGACAAAAGCTTACTTATATTTATCGCAATAGGCGTAGGATTTCTTTATTTTATTACTAACTTTGTGGGTGAGATCCAGGAAGAAGATGATAAGTATCAAAATATTGAATATCAACAAAAACATATGTATGATGAGTATCAGAGTGTTGACAGTATAGGTCGAGAAATTTTAGATCTTACCGGAACTGATGCTGCAACACAGATGGCTGCATGGAAAAAGAGTAGACTTAAACAAGATTTTCTTGCACTGTTTCCTGACTTTGATGCTATGAAAAAATTTGCAAAAGAGAGAACTAGAGGAGATGCTTTGCAGGCAAAACTCTTTAAAACAGTTGATGATGTAGAGAGTAAATATTTTTCTGGAACGATGAATGCTGAACAAGCCAAGCGAGCGCTTGACTTAAAATAGCTTAGTTTAACGACAAGGATCAGACATTTTATTTCTATCTGCATAGAGGTAAACTTCTACACGTCTGTTGAGTGCTCTGTTCGCATTACTGTTATTTGGTGCGATAGCTTTATCGTAGGAGCATCCTTTTGTTTTTGGATAGCCATTTACTGCAAGGAGATTTGCTACAGTATTTGCTCTTCTCTGTGAAAGACCCTGGTTGTAAGCGTAGCTTCCCTGGTCGTCTGTAAATCCTGCAACACCTACAACTGTTTGAGGATAGTTCGCTAAAAGTTGTCCCACTTTTTTTACTTTTGATTTTGCTCTTGATTGTAAGTTAGCTGAACCTGAAGCAAACATCATAGGGTCTCTAAACATGATTTTTACATAATTATTGGTTTTTGACACGATGAGTTCATTATTTGGATCCAGTGCAGCGAGTGGATCATTGTTTACCCCTGTACCAAGTGCACGTGCGATTTCATTGGCCTGGTTATCCATACTATACCCAATAGCGCCACCTGCTGCAGCACCTAAAAGTCCACCAACTATGGCACTTGTTGCATTGCGGCTACCTGTATTGTATCCTATCATAGCCCCAGCTAATGCACCTGTGGCTGCGCCTGTTTTTGTACGATCATAACTCTCATCTTGTACTAGTCCGGGTTGATTGTAACACCCTCCCAGCATAAATACTGCGATAGTAGAAGCAAGTATTGGTTTAAGTAATTTCATTGTATCTCCCTTTTTATTGATTGGTACGTATATAGAACAAAGTCCTATATACTACAGCTAACGCTAAGTTCTGCGACTCAGCATTTAGTGCTTTGCTTGCACTGCATTTTAGATGCTTGTCTTCAGCAGAGAGCTCACACAACTAGTTGTGTATAAGGCTATTGCCATCCGCCAGTCTGTTGTGGTTCAGGATTTTGACTGTCTATGGCATTACCAACACCAGCACCAACAGCAGCACCAAGAAGACCACCTACAAGAGCACGTTGCCCTCTGTTATGACCTTTGGTATTATATCCTATGACAGACCCTGCCAGGGCTCCAGTTGCTGCACCTGTTTGTGTTGCATTACTGGGCATTGCCTCTGTACCTGTACAACCACTTAATATGGCAATACTTGCACTGGAGGCAAGTATTATTTTAATTATATTTCTTTTGATCTTTAGCTCCTTGTTTTATTGCAATTGAATTTAAGTATAACATAGAAATGTGTTAAAAATGTGTCAACTATTTATGGATTTTATTTTTTCATGCCACTGCCATAAAGTCTTTTCAAATCCTATGTGTTGTGTTTGGTAGAAGTGTAAAGAAGTGGAAAGATAAGATTGTTCTACCCATCCTCCAAAATCATGTGGATATATATAATTTTTAGCATGGGTTTTGATATGAGAGGGAATAGGGTGTATTTCCCCTTCTTTTATAGATTGTAAAGCAGAGTTGATGGCTAAATAGGCACTATTTGATTTGGGTGAAGAAGCAAGGTATATCACCAATTGGGAGAGTGAAATTCTAGCCTCTGGGTAACCAATATGTTTCACGATGTTTAGTGTAGAGCTTGCCAGGTTCAGGGCAGGGGGGTTTGCATTTCCTATATCTTCACTTGCAAGTATGGCTAAACGTCTGGCAATAAACTCAGCTGGTTCCCCACCGTCGATAAGTCTGGCAAGGTAGTAGATAGAAGCATCAATATCAGACCCTCGTATACTTTTGATCATGGCAGAAGTGAGTTCATAATGACTTTCACTCTCAGAGCTGCCTGCTTGCATAGCATGAGGTCTGATCTGCTTGAGTGTATCCAAAGTGATAGGTGTAGTGACTATCTGTCCACTCTCAAGTAGATTTAACATGGCTCTTACATCACCGCCACTGGAAAATACGAGGTACTCTGCTGCATCATCATCAATGGAAACAGATTCCAGTGCTATGATCTTTTGAAGATAGCTGAACATCTCTTCTTGGCTTAGTGCTTCAAATTCAAAAAGATGAGAACGTGAACGCATGGCAGCAGTTAACGAGTAGTAAGGGTTTTCAGTAGATGCACCTATGACAAGAGCAGAGTTGTTTTCCATAAAAGGAAGAAGAACCTCTTGTTGGTTTTTGCTCAGCCTATGGACTTCATCTATAAAGATAAGCGGCTTTTGCAAAGCGTTGGCATATTCTTTAAATATCTTACGTAGATCATCTATTTTGAGGGTGGTGGCATTCATCTCATAAAAAGGTCTGTCCAGTTGTGTAGCGATGACTCTGGCAAGTGTCGTTTTCCCGCATCCCGGTGGTCCATAGAAAAAAGAGTGGGGCAGGGCATTGGACTCTATGAGTTTTCGTAGGGAAGATGTCCCCCCTAAAAGATGAGACTGTCCTATGAGCTCATCAAGATCTTTAGGACGATATTTTAGTGCAAGATTTACCAAGATTTAGTCTTTTTTATTAAACTTTTTTTGATTAAGTACTTTATTCTTCTGATACTCTTTTTCGCGTTTATTCTCTTCTTCCTGTTTTTTAGCATTGGCTTTATTGTAGATGTCTGCTTTTTCATTCTCTTTTTTGCGTTTCATGAACTTATGTACATCATCATACTCTCTTCGTGTAAAAAATCGTGTTTTGTTGGTAGGAAGATTATTGAGTTCTATCCCTCCGAAGGCTACACGTTTAAGGTCAAGTACTTTTGCTTCAAAGTGTGCAAAGAAACGTCTCAGTTCTCTGTTCTTACCTTCTGTAATCGTTACACGAAGCTTAGAAAAGTTTTTACCTTCGGCTCTTATTTCAAAATGCGCAAAAGGAGCAAACTCCATACTGAATATTTTACTTTTTTCATGACCACCTGCACGTGCATCGTCAAGTACAAGCCCCTCTTTCATCGCAGTGATCATCTCTTCACTGATAGGTTTGTCCAATTTTAAGTTATAGGTACGGTCTAAGCCACTCTCCATAAGAGCAGTTGCTACCTCTGGCGTATCCGTTAAGAGCAAAAGTCCCTCTGAGGCATAGTCCAGCCTACCAACAGGTACAAAGTGCCTGAATTTACCTGCCAGTTTATGGTAAATAGTTGTACGCCCTCTATCATCTTTCTTGCTAACAAGCGTTCCTTTTGGTTTATTGTAAACAATAATAGTGAGTTCTTTGCTGGGTTTGACCTGTTTGCCTTTAACATAGATATGGTCACCTTCTTCTACTTCATAGGCAAAATCTTTCAATACTTTTTTGTTGAGTGTGATCTCGCCCGCTTCTATCAGTTTATCCGCTTCACGTCTTGAATATTTTGTGTTGTGCGAAATATATTTATTTAATCTCATTTGTATTATCCTTAGGACGCACACAAAGCAAAGCTTCGTATGCTACGCTGACGCTGAGTCATCTTCAGCAGATGGCTCATACGACTAGTCGTATTTATTGTTATTGTTATTTTCATTTACTTTTAATACCAGCATTGACCAGATCATGGATATGCAAGACCCCTAAGATTTCCCCTGCCTCATTAGTGAGAGGAAGAAGTTGTATACGGTCATTTTCTATGATCTCAAGCGCTTCACTGGCAAGCAGTTCGGTATCATGATAGCTTTTAGGGTTTTTACTGGCATAGTCTATGGCTAAATGCTCTAGACTGAATCCCTCTTGCATCAGCGCACGTCTAAGATCCCCATCACTAAGTAGTGCAATAAACTTATCTGCTTCATCAACAATAAGTACTGTACCAAGTTTTCCTTCACTCATCGCTACAATAGCTTCTTTGAGCGTTGTTTGGGTGTCAATAATAGGTAAAGACTCTGTTTGCATCAGATCTTTGATCTTAATAAAAAGCTTTTTACCCAAAGAACCTCCAGGGTGAAAAGAAGCAAAGTCCTCTTTTTTGAAGCCTCTTTTGTTCATCAGTGCAACAGCCAGTGCATCACCCAGTGCCATGGTAAGTGTCGTAGAGGTAGTAGGGGCTATATTTAGAGGGCAGGCTTCTTTTTCGACAGAGATATCAAGAAAAACATCTGCATATTTTGCAAGTGAAGAATTCTCATTACCCGTAAGTCCAATAAGTGGAATATCAAAACGTTTGATATGAGGGAGTATCTTTGTCAGTTCCTCACTCTCTCCACTGCTGCTGATAGCAATTAAAGTATCGTCTTTTCCTATCATCCCTAAGTCCCCATGCAGTGCTTCTGTCGGGTGCAAAAAGAAACTCGATGTCCCTGTGCTTGCAAAAGTAGCAGCCATTTTGGCACCTACCAGACCAGATTTACCTACACCGGTGATGATCAATTTGCCTTTGGTATGCATGATCAGTTCAATAGCATCTAAAAAGTTTTGATCAAGACGCTCTGCCATTTTGTAGAGTGCCTCTGCTTCAATCTGAAAAGTTTCTTGCGCGATTTTAATAAGATCCATATGACTACTTTATGTTTTGATGAATGATTATAGCATAGTGAAGGTTAGGGAGGGCAAGGGTATGTTATGAAGGACCTCCTGAAGAGGTCTTTTGTTTAAACGATGAAAATGGTTGGGATGATAAGTGGGTATCTCTTTTTAGTACGTACTACATGCTTTCTGATACTGCCTCTGATATCATCTTCGATATTTTTATGATTTTTGAGTGCTTCTGGTTTCATGTTTAGTAACATTGTCTCTAGCATCACTTCTATCTCTTTAGCGAACTTCTTATCTTCTTTGTCTGGAACAAGACCATGTGTTGTAATAACAGGTTTCCCTACTACTTTCTGATTACTTTGAGAAATTTGTGCTACCACGTTGATGATACCATCTTCAGCAAGCTTTTGTCTGTCAAGGACAACATCACTTTCGATGGTCATATTGTTTTGATTGTCGATGTACGTTTTACCTGTTTTTACAGTTTTGACTTTTTTGAGATACTTAGGAGTGATCTCAACCTGGTCTCCATCACTCATAAGAAGAATGTTTCTCTCATCTACGCCACAGGCTACTGCAGTTTGTGCATGTTTAGCAATGTGGTTGTACTCACCGTGTACAGGTAAGAAGAATTTAGGCTGGATGAGTCTTAAGATGAGTTTTTGCTCCTCTTGTGCTGCGTGACCTGAGACGTGGATGTCTCCAAACTCTTTATAGCGTACAGTGACACCTGCTTTAACAAGCTTGTTCATGAGACCGGAAACAGAAGCTTCATTCCCTGGGATAGCGGAAGCTGAGATGATCACTGTATCAGATGGTTTGAGTTTGATGTGACGATGCTCATCTGATGCCATACGGTTCAGTGCTGCCATTGTTTCACCTTGTGAACCGGTGGTTACAATAAGTATTTCATTTTCAGAATATTTTGGTACTTCATGTACCTCGATGAAATGTTTATCAGCTATGTCTACAAAACCTAAGGCTCTGTTTGTTTCAACATTACGTTCCATTGAACGCCCGATAACACAGATCTTTCTGCCATATTTTACTCCGCGCTCCATAGCTTGGTAAATACGGTGTACGTTTGATGAGAAAGTAGACATGATCACTCTTCCTTTTGCAAGGTCGAAGAGTGTATCGAAGGTTCTTCCTACAACCGTTTCACTTTTTGTAAAACCAGGGTTATGTGAGTTGGTAGAGTCAGAGAAAAGACAAAGTACACCTTTGGCACCATAATATGCATAACGGTGTAAGTCCATAGTGTAGTTATCTACCGGTGTGTGGTCTATTTTAAAGTCAGCCGTGTGGATGATGGTCCCAGCAGGTGTCTCAATAGCCAGTGAACATGCATCAATGATAGAGTGTGTGTTATGCATCCATTCTATTTGCATATCACCAATGTTATACTGTTTACGCAGTGTAACAAAATTAAAGTGTTTTGTGTCCGCTTTGAGTCCGTGTTCGTTAAATTTGTTTTCTATCATCGCAAGTGCAAGTGGTGTTGCATAGATAGGGAATTTTAACTCTTTAAACAAGTAAGGCATTGCACCAATGTGGTCTTCGTGACCGTGTGTGATGATAATAGCTTTGATCTTGTCTTTGATCGTATGCAAGTAAGAGAAATCAGGTACCAGGATATCAACACCGTGCATCGTCTCATCAGGGAAACTCATCCCTACATCGATAACGATAGCCGTTGTTTCTGTTTCAAGAACGGCCATGTTCCCACCGATCTCACCCAGACCACCCAGTGGGGTAAATCTTATTTTACCTTTGCTTGCTATGTCTATCTGTTTCCATGGATTCATAGTCGCGTCTTTAACGCGAGCATTTTCCTCAATAGAAGCTCTCATCGTATCATTTACAGTAGTAACATTTTTTCTTTTGCCTCTGCCTTTTCCTCCACCACCGCTACGTTTTTGGCTTGGGTTATGAGGTCTGTTACCTGGTTTTTGATTAGGGTTTGGCCTTCTGTTTTGATTACTGCTCTGTCCTTCAGAAGCTTGTTCATCATTTTGGTTTCTGTTAGGGTTTGGCTTTCTATTTGGATGCGGTTTTCTGTTCGGGTTAGTATTTGGTCTGTTTTCACGTTGAGGGTTTTGGTTATTTGTATTCCCACTTTGTGTATTGGCACCCTGAGTGTTCCCTTCTTGAGGTCTTCTGTTAGGGTTTGGCGTATTGGTATTTTGTCTATGTGGATTTGGTCTTCTGTCTCTCTGTGGTTTTTGCCCTTGATTTTGAGAGTTTTCGTTGTTTTGACTGTTGTTTTCCATCTAAATTATCCTTTAATTCATTATATATGTGATGATAAATAGATGTCTCAGCTTCATGAGGTCGCAAGTTAGAATCCAGTTCCAACTTTGCAAAAATTTGATTTACAATATCTTTAGAAAAAGCAGTCATAAGGTTTTTAGAGAGTTTTTTACGCGGTTGCGCAAAAGCGATCTTTAAAAACGTTTCAAACTTCTCGTCATCTCGTGACTGGTTTTTTTCTATTAAAAGCACGGCAGAAGTGACGTTCGGAGGCGGCACAAATGCTTCGGGCTCAACCTCGAAACAGAGTGTAGCTTTTCCTACGCTGCTAGCCAGTACAGAAAGAGCAGAAAACTCTTTTTGTTTAGGTACGGCAGCGAACTTAACGGCAACTTCTTTTTGAACCATGACGAGTATAGACTGACATAGTTCATCTTTAAATGCTTTTAAGATGATATTGGTCGCGATATAATAGGGCAGGTTGGCTACCAGATGATAAGGCTCATCCAGCAGACTCCCTGACTCCCAACGCTCAAGCACATCTCCACATCTAAGTTCAAAGTTCCCTTGACGGATGGGTTCTTCAAATTCAGTAGTAAGATGCTCACATAATCTTTTATCAACCTCAAATGCTGTGACATTTCTCGCTTTTACAAGCTCTTTGGTTAAATCACCTAAGCCAGGCCCAATCTCTGCAACTTTTAAGTTGTCGTTGGGCATCGCTTGGATGATTTTGTGAAGATAGATATCATTCTTTAAAAAGTTCTGACCAAATTTCTTACTCGCGAATTCGGCTAAATTTTCGATAATCATACTATAATCTACCTTTAATACTATACGCTAATCCCCTATTTGGGATAATTTTTGTATAATCTTACCATAATTTAGAACGCTTTTCGAGTAAAGCCCGAAAAACTACGCTAACGCTGAGTTGATTTCAGCAGTCGACTCATGCGACTTGTCGCATTTGTATGCATTAGCTAAGATTCTAGCAGAATTTAAAATGAAAAGAGATAGCTGTATGGATTATTTCGCAAAACGCATCATTCCTTGCCTTGATGTAGATAACGGACGAGTGGTAAAAGGTGTGAACTTTGTTGGTTTACGTGATGCAGGTGACCCTGTGGAAGTGGCATACCGTTATAACGAAGAGGGTGCAGATGAGATCACCTTTCTTGATATCGGTGCAACACATGAAGGACGCGATACCATCGTTGATGTTGTGAAGCAAGTTGCAAAAGAAGTATTTATCCCTCTTACTGTAGGTGGAGGCATACGTGAACTTTCTGATATTTATAACTTACTTAATGTAGGTTGTGACAAAGTAAGCATCAATTCTGCTGCTATTAAAAGACCAGTCTTCATTGAAGAGGGAGCAAAACGTTTTGGATCTCAGTGTATCGTAGTAGCTATAGATGCAAAAAGAGTAGCTGATGATAAGTGGCATGTCTTTACCCATGGTGGACGCAATGACACAGGTATAGATGCGCTTGAATGGGCAAAAGAAGTCTATGAGAGAGGTGCAGGTGAACTCTTGGTTACTTCCATGGATGCAGATGGTACCAAAGCGGGGTTTGATAACATATTGAACAAAAAGATAGGTGAATTGGTCAACATCCCAGTCATCGCATCTGGTGGTGCGGGTACGATGAAACACATCGAAGAGGCATTCACACTGGGAAATGCAGATGCCGCATTGGCAGCGTCTATCTTCCACTTTAAAGAGATTGACATTATGGAACTAAAAAGCTACCTTAGAGGGAAAAATATCCCAGTGAGAATATAATGCAAGAGAATCAATCATATATAGTATGTGCAGGTAAAAGTGAACAGTTTGAGTTTGCGCAGCCTGTAGGTATAGGCATGACAGAAGTGGCTATCAATTTAACAAGATTGTGTTTGACTAAAAAACCAAAATTTATACTTTTTGTGGGCACAGCAGGTTCCTATGGAGAAAAGAAAATTTTTGACATCATAGAGTCAAAAACTGCCAGCAATATAGAAAATAGTTTTTTTACAGGAGGTTCCTATACTCCCATAGACAATGTTGTTTCTACCACAAAAGATGTTTCACGTGAAACACTTGTGAATTCTTCTAACTATATCACTACAGATAAAAGTCTAGGTAAATATTATCTGGCACAAAATATACATTTGGAAAATATGGAATATTTTGCAGTACTGAAAGTGGCTCAAGCATTTGGTATTTCAGCAGGCGGTATTTTTATTGTAACAAACTATTGTAATGAAAATGCACATGAAGATTTCTTAAAAAATCAAAAAGAAGCGATGGCTAAACTTACAGAGTATGTTAAGAAGAGAGTAAAGATATGAGTACAAGAATTAAAATTCAGTACAAGCGAGGCACTAAATGCTGAGTCGTAAAAAAATAATACAAGATCTTACAAAAGAAGAATTAAGTGAATTGATCAAGCCTTCTTTTAGAGCAAAGCAGATCTACTCTTGGATCTATCATAAATATGTAGACAGCTTTGAACAGATGAAAAATCTTCCAAAAGAGATGCGTGAAAAGCTAGATGCAGAGTATACGCTCACCCCACTCAAAACACTTACCGTACAAGACAGTATAGATGGAAGTCGTAAATATCTTTTTGAACTTCATGATGGTCATACTGTTGAAGCTGTACTTCTTTTGATGAAAGAGAAAGAGTATCATGAAGATGGCTCTGTAAAGCATCAGGAACGCTATACAGTCTGTATCTCGTCTCAGGTAGGGTGTAAGGTAGGGTGTGCCTTTTGTTTGACTGCAAAGGGTGGTTTTATGCGTAATTTGACTGCCGGTGAGATCGTTGAACAGGTACGTATGATAAAGAAAGACAATGACATAGATGCCAATCGTCGTGTCAACCTAGTTTATATGGGTATGGGTGAGCCACTTGACAACCTGGATGCAGTAGTAAAGTCTGTAAAGATATTTGCAGATCCGGAGGGGATGGCTATCGCTACACATCGTCAAACGATCTCAACTTCAGGACTCAGTTCCAAGATAGAGAAGCTTGGGAAAATGGAGCTTGGCATCAATCTGGCCATCTCATTGCATGCTGTAGATGATGAGCTTAGACAACAGTTGATGCCTATTAACAAAGCGTACAATATCAAGTCTATTATAGATGCAGTGAAGAACTTTCCTATCAACGATAGAAAAAGAGTAATGTTTGAGTATCTTGTCATCAAAGATGTCAACGATGATATCTCTGCAGCGAAGAAACTTTTGAGTCTTCTTGATGGTATAAAAGCGAAAGTGAATTTGATCTATTTTAACCCGTATGGAGGAACTGAATTTAAACGTCCTTCAGTGAAAGACATGAAAGCATTTCAAGAGTATTTGACTTCCAGGGGGTTGCATTGTACTATTCGTGAGTCTAAAGGTTTAGATATCTCTGCTGCTTGTGGTCAGCTTAGAGAACAAGAATTAGAAGGGGAGGTATAGTATGCCAGCTTTAGAACTTTTTATGTTGGGGTTTATTGTACTTATTGCGGGAATTGGTGTGGGTTGGTTTATTTATGAGTCTCGCTCGGATGAAGAGAAATAGGTATTAGTTTCATGTGAAACAATCATACGTTTTTAATACTTGAACTTCTCTTGTTACTTTTTTCTTTTTTGTACTACGACGAAAAAAGAAAGAAGTAACCAAAAAAGAAAAAAGCGTAAGTCTCTGACGTGTTTCATATATTTTATGCTGAACAAAATTTTTATAGGCTTTATCAACTCCCAATCAGTTTAGTGAAGTAGTAAAAGTTTGACTTTAATTAGTTTGCAATTGGCGGTAGCCTAGGCATATTAAAAACAGTGTCGCTGTGAACGCCCTTGAAAGCAAAGCGATTCGAGAATAGCGACGATTTTTTGCTTCGTTTTTTCTAAAAAAATGATGAGAATAACAACGCCTCAATTCTGACTTTATGGGCAATTTGTAAAATCAGTGATACTAAGAGTTATCTATTAAAAACTCTTTTTTCTTTCGAACAAATCAAATTTTTCATCCCCTTAAAATCACTCCTACTCTCTATATGAAATTTAGGACCAAAGTTAAAACTCAAACTCTGAGCATGGAGCATCAGTCGACTTGCTCCCATCTCTACCATTCGATCTTCCGGGCTAAGCTCATCTTCCAAGTAATCATTGGCAGCTTTAAAGGTTGTTCCATAGACAGGGTCACCTAAAATAGGATGTTTCACGTGAAACAAATGTACTCTTATCTGATGGGTACGTCCTGTATGAGGGTAGCAGGCTACGAGTGTGGCATCGAGATTTTCATCGTATTCAAAGGGAACAAAGTCTGTGTGTGAAGCTTTACCTTCCGCAGAGATAAATACCTTGTGTTTGGTTTGGCTGTAGTCGTTGTTTATCTTGATGGGTTCACTTGAAGAAAAAGGTTTTGTGAGTTTTCCATCTACCCAGGCAAGGTAAGATTTTTTAATGCTTCTGTCTTCAAAAGACATTTTCAGATACGACTCTGCTTTCTTGTGTTTACTAGCAAGCAGGAGACCGGAAGTTTCCATGTCGATGCGATGCACAGCATTGGCATTGTCCCCTGAAATGGTACGGATCTCATCGAGTAAAGAGTAGGGGGTTGCCATGGTATTGGGGTGGACTAAAACACCTGAATACTTCTCAAATACCATGAAATCTTTGTTGTGAAAGAGCGGAGTATTTCCTTTTGATGAAGGTTTAAAATAGACTATTTCTATTTCTCCTTCTATGGAGTCTCCAGTATTAAATATGGATTCCCCATTAATGAGTAATCTCCCCTTTGCCAATACACGTTGTGCTTGTCCCTGGGTAAAGTTGAAGGTGCGCATGATGAACAAAAATGCTGGCATTTTCTTTGGTACGTTAAATTTCTCTTTGACAAATGGCATCTCTTCTTCACCTTTTTATAACTGCTATTAGGGTAGAATAATACCAAAATTATCGTATGAACTAGGATGTAAAATGATTGAAAGATATTCAAGAGAAGAGATGGCAAAGAATTGGACGATGCAGGCAAAGTATCAAGCATGGCTTGATGTTGAGATAGCAGTTGTTAAAGCGTGGAATAAATTGGGACTTATCCCTGATGATGATGCACAAAAGATCGTTGAAAATGCAGGTTTCTCGGTAGAGCGTATCGATGAGATAGAAGCAGTGACAAGACATGACCTTATTGCGTTTACAACTTCTGTTTCTGAAACACTTGGTGATGAGAGTAGATGGTTCCACTATGGTATGACATCTTCAGATACAGTTGACTCTGCTGTTGCTTTACAGATGACAGCATCACTCAAGATCATCATTGAAGATACAAAGATGATGATGGAGTCGATCAAAAAAAGAGCATTTGAACATAAGATGACTTTGATGGTCGGACGCTCTCATGGTATCCATGGTGAACCTATTACTTTTGGTCTTGTGCTTGCAGTTTGGTATGACGAAATGGCTAGACATTTGTTAAACCTGGAGCAGACTATGGAAGTGATTAGCGTAGGTCAGATCTCTGGTGCTATGGGTAACTTTGCTCATGCACCTCTTGAGCTTGAAGAGTATGCGATGGAAGAGCTGGGACTTAAGTCTGCACCTGCATCCAACCAAGTGATCCAAAGAGACCGTTATGCCAGACTGGCTACAACACTGGGGCTTCTTGCATCAAGCATCGAAAAATTTGCTGTACAGGTAAGACACTGGCAACGTACAGAAGTATATGAGTGTGAAGAGTATTTTGCAAAAGGTCAAAAAGGTTCTTCTGCAATGCCACACAAAAGAAACCCTATTTTGACAGAAAATATTACAGGGCTTGCACGTATGATTAGAGCCTACATCACTCCAGCGATGGAGAATGTAGCGTTATGGCATGAGAGAGATATTTCTCACTCATCAACAGAACGTTTCTGGTTACCGGATGCTTTTATCACATGTGACTTCATGATGCACCGTATGAACAATGTTATCGCTAACCTCACTGTAATGCCTGAGAATATGATGAAAAACCTAAACCTTACCGGTGGGTTGGTCTTCTCTCAAAGAGTGCTTCTCGAGCTTCCTAAGGCCGGTGTGAGTCGTGAAGATGCATACAAGATCGTACAGCGTAATGCGATGAAAGTTTGGGAAGAGATACAACAAGGGAAGTCTACAACCAATGATGAAGGTGAGTCACTGTATCTTCAGTATCTGCTTGCTGATGATGAGCTAAGAGAGTCACTTTCTGAAGAGCAGATCAGAGAGTGTTTTAATTTTGATTATTATACTAAAAATGTAGATAAGATTTTTAATAGAGTTTTTAAATAGGCTTATAGTACATCACCTTGCACTGGATATTTCACGCTGTACCAACGTACATCTTTGAAATCTTCAGCACAAGTTAATACACTCTAAACCAATTTTGGTTTTGGAGTTAAAACTTTTTATTCTCATACTATCCCACTCCATCGGTACTTCAGAAACTATCACATTTTCTTATAAAAATATTGTCTAAAAATGATACAGTAATTAACAAATCTTCAAGCATAATTCCTGTAAAATCATTTAATATTTTTGCCTCGCAATAGAGGTATTTTTTATCAAATGAAGTAAAACTTGGGAGAGAAGATGATCAGAGTTGTTAAACGAAATGGAAGAGTAGAGACCTTGGATGTATCCAAAATTCAGAAATATACGGCAGCAGCTGTAGAGGGCTTAGACAACGTGAGCCAGAGTGAATTAGAAGTCGATGCAAAGCTCCAGTTTCGAGACATGATCAGCTCCGAAGAGATACAAGTAACACTTATAAAGACAGCAGTTGACAAAATCGATATTGACAGACCTAACTGGACCTTTGTAGCTTCCCGGCTCTTCCTCTATGATATCTATCACAAGGTAACAAGCTTTACAGGATATAACCACCTTCGTGACCATTTTGAACGTGGAGAGAAAGAGGGGCGTATCGTACTTGGACTCAAAGAGAAGTATGACCTTGATGATCTCAATGACTATATCAAACCAGAGCGTGATCTACAGTTTAATTACCTTGGGATCCGTACACTTTATGATAGATATTTGTTGAAAGACCGTAATGGTGTTCCTATCGAATTGCCTCAACAGCTTTTTATGGGTGTGGCGATGTTCTTGGCACAAAACGAGTTTGATTGTCAAACTTGGGCGAAAAAGTTTTATGACATTTTGAGTAAATTTGAAGTGATGGCAGCCACACCGACACTCTCAAATGCGAGAACACCTAGACACCAACTAAGTTCATGTTACATCGGTTCTACACCAGATAACATTGAAGGTATCTTTGATGGTTACAAAGAGATGGCGCTGCTCTCTAAATTTGGTGGTGGTATCGGTTGGGACTGGTCACTGGTTCGTGGTATGGGTTCATATATTGATGGACATAAACATGCAGCTGGTGGTATCGTACCTTTCCTTAAGATAGCTAACGATGTTGCTATCGCTGTTGACCAGCTAGGAACACGTAAAGGGGCTATAGCCGTTTATATAGAACCTTGGCATGTAGATGTAAGAGACTTCCTTGACTTAAAGAAAAACTCTGGTGAAGAGCGTCGTAGAGCACATGACCTTTTCCCTGCTATGTGGCTCAATGACCTCTTTATGCAAAGAGTAGAAGAGGATAGTACCTGGACACTTTTTGACCCTTTTGAAGTGACGGAACTGACAGAGCTTTATGGTGAAGAGTTTGAGAAGCGTTACATAGAGCTTGAACATTCTGATGATAATATTACCAGAGAAGTGATCTCTGCTAAGGGACTTTGGAAAGAGATCCTTAGATCTTATTTTGAAACAGGAAACCCATTCCTTACGTTTAAAGACTCAGCAAACAGATCAAACCCTAACAAGCATGCCGGTATCATCCGAAGTTCAAACCTTTGTACGGAGATCTTCCAAAACACAGGACCGAATACATACAGAACACAGTTTACATTTGAAGATGGTTCTGTAGAAGCCTATGATGAAAATGCGATGCTTACAGTTGATAACGGTATGACTAAACCAGCCAAAAAAGTGACAGCACTCGACAGTTTAAATGGTAAACAGATCTGGATCGTGGACAAAGAGAAAACAGATGGAGATACGGCAGTATGTAACCTTGCATCTGTCAACTTGTCAAAAATACATACACAGGAAGATCTGGCACGTGTTGTACCTACAGCTGTTCGTATGCTTGACAATGTCATAGACCTTAACTTCTACCCTCTTGCAAAAGTGAAGAAGACAAATGAGAAGTCAAGATCCATCGGTCTTGGGGTGATGGGTGAAGCACAAATGCTTGCAGAAAATAAGATAGAGTGGGGAAGCCATGAACACTTTACTAAAGTAGATGAAGTGATGGAGTCTCTCTCTTATTATGCTATCCGTTCTTCAAGTGACTTGGCGTTGGAGAAAGGGCAGTATCCTACTTATGAAGGATCTGACTGGTCTAAAGGTATCTTCCCTATTGACAAAGCCAATGAAAATGCCTGTAAACTGGTTGACAGAGGTGGACTCTTCGGTTATAGCCATGATTGGCAAGCTTTGAAAGAAAAAGTGAAAACTGATGGTATGAGAAATGGGTATTTGATGGCTATCGCTCCTACATCTTCTATATCTATCTTGACAGGAACGACACAAGCTATCGAGCCTGTGTATAAAAGAAAATGGTTTGAAGAGAACCTTTCAGGACTCATCCCTGTAGTTGCACCTAAACTTTCTGCAGATACTTGGCAGTACTATACACCCGCGTATGACCTGGACCAAAACTTACTTATCAAAGCAGGCGCTATTCGTCAGAAGTGGTTAGACCAAGGTCAATCATTAAATATCTTTATTACGCTTGATAAAGCGAGTGGTAAATATTTGAATGAGATCTATATGAATGCTTGGAAGTTTGGGTTGAAGTCTACTTACTATTTAAGAAGTCAGTCGCCTGAGAGTTCTGGTGATGTGGAAGATCGTTCACAAGAATGTGTGGGATGCCAATAATTTAATTCTTGTTACCACGGTTTCCGTGGTAATGCATACTTCAATATTTTTTCATCACAAACTTTTTTACCTTTTCCTTTCATTCCTTTTTTTCTTTGTTGATGCAACAAAAGAATAAAACGAACCCAAAAAAAGCACGTTCCACGCATAGATAAAAATGCAAACTGCTAACGCTGGAAATTGGATATGTCTATTATTTTAAATGTTATGGAGTAAATGGATTATCCTTATATGTAAAGTAGAGGGACAAAGAAAAATTTAGTGATAATAAAATTTGGAAATTGGCGATAGCCTAGCTATATTAAAAAACAGTGTCGTGGCGAACGACCTTGAAAGTGAAGCGATTCGAGAGCCACGACGATTTTTTGTTTCGTTTTTTCTAAAAAAATGAAAAGAACAACAACGCCACAAATAATATACGTGGAAATATAAAAAACACAATTTCATGCAAATTCATGGTGTGTTAGCAAACACACCCTACGATAATCTATGGATAATAGGTAAAATCAAAAATAACTTATCTAGCACACAAAATAAGCCATTTTAAACCTTTTTTTAACCTCGGATATGGAAAATAAAATAAAAACGCTTATTTTAGCCCCTAAAAAGAGGCTATTTTAACGATAAAATGATAACTATTATCATGCACCAATATACTGTTGTCTCGGTCTAGCAATTTTCGAAGTTTTATCTTTTTTAAATTCTATCCATTGGCTTATCCATCCGACAGTTCTTCCTATAACAAAAATAGGAGTGAACATCGTTTTTGGGATTTTGAGTGCAGTTAAGATGATGCCAGTGTAAAAATCTATATTCGGGTAGAGATTTCTTGAAATGAAATATTCGTCATTCAATGCTATCTCTTCTATCTTGCCTGCTATTTCCATGAGGTGTGAATCCAGGTTGAGTTCTTCTTTGAGTTCATCTTGTAGTTTTTTTAAAATCTTTGCACGAGGATCGAAATTTTTATAGACCCTGTGACCGAAGCCCATGAGTTTAAAGTCATCATTGGGGTCTTTGGCTCTTTCTATGAAGGCTTCTACATTATCAACAGATCCTATAAACTCAAGTTGGGCGATGACAGATTCGTTGGCCCCGCCATGGGCTCGTCCCCATAGTGCAGAGATACCTGAGGCGATAGCAACATAAGGATGTGCTCCTGTAGAGGCAACTCCTCTTACTACTGTGGTAGATGCATTTTGTTCATGGTCTGCATGCAGAGTGAAGATGGTATCTAAAGCACGCACCTCAACATCTTTTATCTCTTCATGTCCGCTTGCACAGAGATGCATCTTTCCTCCGGGATAGGCACGCATCATGGTTAAAAAGTTTTTTGTGAAACCAAGGTCGATATCGGGTTGAATGAATGGTATACCCAAAGAGTGCCTGTGTGCGAATGCCGCGAGTGTAGGGATCTTTGAGATAATTCGTCGTGCCATCTCCTGGTACTCCTCCTCTTTATCCATCTCCAAATGGTCATTGTAAAAAGTGGAAAGTGCGGTGACAGCCGCAGAGAGGGTTGCCATAGGGTGGGCATTGTCTGGAAATGCGTTAAAAAGATGTCGTAAGCCTTCATGTAAAAATGCACGGTGTCTTATCTCCAGATCGAAGTCGTTCAGTTCTTCTGCTGAGGGAAGATGTTCATTGAGAATAAGGTAACATGTTTCCATATAGCTATGGTTATTGGCCAACTCTTCTATGGGAATGCCTTGGTATCGCAACTCTCCTTTCGCTCCATCGATAAAAGTAATACTTGAGGTACAACTCGCAGTTGATGTAAAGCCAGGATCATAGGTAAACATACCTGTATCTGCAAAAAAACTTCGTATGTCTAGGACAGAAGGACCTCTTGTGCTGTCTAAAATGTTGTATTCGTATCGTTTCCCAACGCTATTGTCTATTAATGTAACAGTATTCTTTTTCATCACATAACTCCTTTTTTATTTTTCTTTTGAGTAGATCCACACCTAAAAAGTCACAAAGGATCTTTGCATCTTCAAAGGCATTTCCCAAACAGCTGGAGGCGCCAGGTGAAGGGGTCATGTTGAAGATGATTCCTTTGCCGGTATCTATTTTTGCTTCTCCTAAAAGTAGCGTTTTGGCTTTTTTATCAATGATTTGGGGACGCATGCCCCCGTATCCCTCGGCATATTCTATGTCATCACTGTGTAAAGAGGGGATGAGCTTTTGTGCCTCTTCGATGAAGAATTCATTTCCTATACCCGGGAGTTCATGGGCAAAGTTACGTATGATGTAGTTACGAATCTCTTCATCTTTCATCAGATCATAGTAGACACCCAAAACAGATCTGTCAAGACTGAGAAGATCAAAAAGATTGAGTATCTCTACATGGTGGTAACGCTCTAATGACAGCATGGCAAACGCAGTAGGACCAAAACGTGTTTTCCAGTCGGCAGTAAGGTCCGGGTCACCATGTACGGCTGCAAAAGGAAGTTTTGGATTTTGCATCGTATAGACTTTTGCATTAAGCAGCTGCTTTTTGGCAAAGTAGAAACTCCCTCCTATAGGCAGCATGGCATAGTCAGCTCCATAGCCCATTTCATGTGCGATGAGCAGAGAGTGTGCACCGGCATTTACCACCACCACGTCACTCATAAACTCACCTCTATCGGTATGAATGACAAATTTATCCCACTTCTTGGTGATCTCTGTCACTTCCGTACCAAAGTTAAGATCAACACTGCAAGTCTCTTCTTGGGAGAGGTCTATAAATGTTTGACTTAACTTTTCAAAATCAATAGTGGTGATCTTGTCTTTTACTCCCAGTGCCATAATGGGCTCTTTTCTTCCTTTTGTCAGTAGAGGTTCTATCTCTTCAAGCTCTTTTTCATCCCAAAGTTCAAGATAAGGAAAAAGGGATTGAAAGGTTTTATGCCGTTCTTTGAGTCGAGTAATCTCTTCTCCCCCTACAGCCAAAACCATTTTGGTCTTTCTAAAACCGATCGTATCTTCATAGTTAAAATGGTTAATGAAGTTTGCGACCATAGAAGAAGAGGCAGAGACTTTTTTTGCTTTTTCAAGGTCATAATTTGTCTCGATATCGCCGATATGCAGGGTTTGAGAGTTTGCTTTAGCAGAAGAGTTCAGTGTTGCAGGTTTGTTATATTTCTCAAAAAGAGTGACAGATTCGATGTTTGTATATCTGGAGAGCATAAAAAGCAGTGCCGTACCGGAGATACCACCGCCAATGATGGCTACTTGTGCATAGTATGAACCTTCTTTTTCCATGGGTTATTCCTCTTATTTAGAATATAAATTGAGTATATTCATGTACTGTAGAATTGCTGTGTAATGTTGTTTTGATATAATTTCCCCAAAAAAAGGTATAAAATGGAAAATTTTGAAAATGTAAGTGTTGAATTAGAAGGTAACAGCTATTTTGATGGTGCAGTGACAAGCCGTACGGTGAATTTTGCAGATGGAAGTAAAAAAACCTTAGGATTTATGTTACCGGGTGAATATGAGTTCGGGACAGCTGCAGCTGAACTTATGGAGATCACTTCAGGTGAGTTGGATGTAAAACTTCCCGGGAGTGACAGATGGGTAAGCATTAAGGGCGGAGAGTCTTTTGATGTGCCTGCGGATAGTAAATTTCAAGTGAATGTGAAAACAATTACTGATTATTGTTGTTCTTATTTATAGATCTTTGTAACACTACACAAATAGTCCACATACGAAAGCTATACTTCTCTTGTGAAGGTTGTAGAGCATCTCCTCCCTCCCCCTTGTTAAGGTGCTCTGCCCCATCTTATGATGGGATGGCCTTCTAGGTAGCTTTTCATTTTATTTTATGCTCATATTCCCTTGTTGGGTACAAACTCCTGTAAATATTTATCAGAAAAGCTGCCATTAATAACCTAACTATTTATCGCCCCAGCCATGCATACGTTTTGAAATTATGACATCATAATGTTCAAAGAGGTCATCTATGATATTGGTTGAAACATAGTATTGTTCTGTAAGAATATCTCTCCATTCATCCCGTTGGGCATAACCACTGTTTGGGATGAAAATAATAATATTACCTCCAGTTCTAATGATAGGGTAACACTTTTCTAAAAATGTTGTTTTATCTTCTTGGGTAAAATCCAGTGTTGCAATAAGATAATCAAATTCTATAGATTGTATTTTGTATCTGGGACGACTTAGATTGAATTTTGAAATTTTGATATGCGTCTGATCAGCATATTTGGTGATAGACTTATCATAAAAAGCATCTTTGGTACAGTTTAAGTAGTAATCGCTTTCATGTGTTTTGCAAAATTCACTTAAGTGTTTAGTAAGTATATGAGAACCATCGGAGAAATGTACGATGCGTTGCCCAGGTTTGTCTTGAATAATTTGTAGTAGCTGTTCGAGTTTGTCTTCTTCTAAAGTTTTCATAGCCCAAGTCTAGCTAAAAAAAAGCCAAAATGTGTATAATGTTTTAAAATAAATAAGAATAAATTTATCAAGGTATACATATGCAACGTAAAAAGATATATAATCCAGAATCACAAGAAAAGACCAGTGAACGAAGGATATTTGGAGGAGACCCAACAGGGATATTTGAATTGAATGATATCAAATACCAATGGGCCTATAACCTTTGGGAGATGATGCTTAACAACACATGGTTCCCAAAAGAAGTTGATATGACAAGAGATATCAATGACTATAAACATTTAACAGATGCAGAAAAATCAGCGTACGATAAAGTACTTGCACAGCTCATCTTTATGGATTCACTCCAAACCAATAACATCATCGATAACCTCAACCCGTTCATCACTTCACCGGAAGTCAATCTTATTTTGGTAAGACAGGCTTTTGAAGAGGCATTGCATTCTCAAAGTTATGCTGTAATGGTAGACAGTATCTCTACAAATTCAGAAGAGATCTATGAGCTTTGGCGTAAAGATATGAAGTTAAAGTCCAAAAATGATGCTATCGCAAAAGTGTATGATGAGCTTTCTGAAAACCCAACAGACACCAATATTGTTAAAGCAATGTTTGCCAATCAGATCCTGGAAGGTATCTATTTCTATAGCGGGTTTGCTTATATGTATACACTCGCACGCTCCGATAAAATGCTTGGAACGGCACAGATGATCAGGTTCATCCAAAGAGATGAAGTGACACACCTTTTACTTTTTCAAAATATGATCAATGCGACAAAGAAAGAGAGACCGGAACTCTTCACCAAAGAGCTTATAGATGACGTCTATCAAATGTTCAGAGATGCTGTAAAACTGGAGTCTGAGTGGGGTGCATACATTACTCAAGGTCAGATACTGGGACTTACAGATGAGATCATTGAACAGTACATTCAGCATCTTGCCGATAAGAGACTGCATGCGGTAGGACTTGAAAAACTTTATAATGTGGAACATCCTATTAAATGGGTAGAGAACTTCTCTCAATTCAATGACCAAAAGACAAACTTTTTTGAGGGGAATGTAACGAATTACTCAAAAGGAAGTCTTGATCTTGATGACTTTTAGGAGTCATTACTAATGAGCCCCTCTAAAGGAGGAGATATGATAAAAATACCTAAAAATATGGAAGTTGTTGCACTGCAACTTCCTTCCGCCAAACGCTACCAGGCAAATCTGGATACCTTGCTTAGCTATCTTCATACCTATCAAGATAAAGATATCATCATCGCACCGGAAGTCTATCTTACCGCCTATGATTATGAACACTTAAGTACTGCTGCAAAGTTTTCAGCCAAAGCACTCAAGACCCTTAAGCAGGTAGTAGATGAGCAGATAGTCGTCATAACACTTATACTTGAAGATGGAGATGAATTTGTCAATCAGGCAGTAGTAATACACAAACACAAAGTCATGCATAAACAAGATAAGGTTAAACTTTTTAAGTTAGGGGATGAAGATATCTATCTTACAGCAGGAAAAGAAAAAAAGATAAAGCCTTTTGAGATAGAGGGTGTTACGTATGCGTTGCTTATCTGCTTTGAGTTAAGATTTAAAGACTTATGGAAGCAGATAGAGGGTGTAGACGTAGTGCTTATACCAGCAAGATGGGGATTACTTCGTAAAGGACACCTGGAGATACTTTCTCGTGCATTGGCGGTTATGAATCAGTGTTATGTACTCCTCTCAAACAGCTCTGATGCAGATATGGCAAGTTCATCCGCGATCATTGCCCCCACTGGCAATGTTGTCATGGATGATAAAAAAGAGGTTGTAGAAGGTGTAGTAGATTTTAGAGAAATCAAGAAGATGCGTCGTTATATCGTGATGGATTAATCACATTTTAGATAAAATCCCCCTAATATTTAGAACTTTTGGGGAAGAGGGCGTATGATAAAAGCGAGACAGCGACAAAACCTTGTCGCAGAAATTGATAAACACTTTACACTGGATGCTCACGTAAAAGAAGCATTTTTGGCTGTAGACCGAGAGATATTCGTACCCAATGAATTTAAGCACCTTGCATATCAGCTTGAGGCACTTCCTTTGGCTGCAAGCCAGTGGATATCTTCACCCTTGACTGTAGCAAAAATGACACAACATTTAGAGCTTGATGGTGTTGATTCTGTACTTGAAATCGGCTGTGGAAGCGGCTATCAGGCAGCTATTTTGAGTAGGGTCTGTCGTCGTGTCTTTACCATAGAGCGTATCGATGAGCTTCTTAAAGAGGCTAAAGGGCGTTTTTCCAAGCATGAAATGCACAATATCTTTACCCGTTTTGATGATGGACAGAGAGGCTGGAAACAGTATGCTCCTTTTGAACGTATCCTGTTTTCGGCTACAGCAAAAGAGGTTCCTGAAGTGCTTTTTGAACAACTCGCTGAGGGAGGCATACTCATTGCTCCAATAGAGCAGAGCAAAGATTATCATATTATTACCCGTTACTATAAAAGAAATGGACGTATCACTTCAGAAACTATTGAGCAGTGTCTATTTGTACCTGTTTTAAGTGGAACGCAGAAATAGTTATTTTTTGTAGCGTGGGCATTTATCGAAGCGTATGCCCACGCTACAGAACCAAACAAGTGTAAACCTTTCATAAAACTTATGCTATGATTTACAAAATTGTAAACAGGGGTAGGAATGGAAAAGTTGATGAAGCCGGCAGAGTATGCCAAAGAACTTGGTATCTCGAGACAAGCAGTCTATGCAAAAATAAAAAGAGGCATACTTGCAGCTAAAAGTGTAGAGGGTAAACTTTACATTGTGGTTGACAATGCAACACCGAATGACACTCCAAAGTCTACATCAGAACCAAAACAAAAACCTACAACTTCTCAAACAGTATCTGCCTCTACACAAAATCTTCAAAGAGATCAAAAAGATTATAAAGCACTACTTGAAGCTAAAGATGAAACGATTGCTGTACTAAAGGGTACGGTTAAAGATCTTAAAAAGAGCAACAAACAGATATCGACTACACTCAGAAGTGAGATCGATCTGCTTAAAGAAGCGTTTCATGAAATGCGTACATTGTATGTACATAGACTTGAACAGAAAAAACCGCAAGAGGCTATCGAAGTGGTCACAGAAGAGGATAGTGTTGAGGTAGAAGAAGAACGTTGGATAGGGATTAAAAAGTTTTTTAAACAACAGGGTGTCACGAAAGAGAAACATCAAGAAAAAGTATTGAAAAGTTTGAAAAAAGCGTATAAAAAGGGAGATGCACGTTTGATGAAGGAGGAGGGGAAACTTAAACTCAATGCAAACAAAAAATATAAGGATCTCTTGGTTTAATGCAATTACTTAAAGATTTTTCAAAAGAGTACAGTCTTTTTGTCGCCATTATCACCTATTTTATTATCAGCCATTTTGAACATACTTTGGTACAGACAACAGTAGGAAATCTCATAGGATTTGGTGTTTTGTTTGCAGTTATCATCTATGCTGCCATGTCTGTGGCACACCATGCAGAGATGCTTGCAGAAAAGTTTGGAGAGCCTTACGGGACACTTATCTTAACGATCTCTGCAGTTGTTGTGGAGATCGTCATCATTGTCATTATGATGCTGCATGAGCATAACCCTGTTTTGGCCCGTGATACTATCTATGCTGCCATTATGTTGGATATTAATGCCCTTTTGGGACTAGCTGCTATTATAGGTGGTATCAAGTACGGAGAGCAGCCTTACAATGTAGATTCGTCAAACTCTTACCTCTCCATGTTGCTTGTTGCTATAGGTATCGCCATGGTCGTACCACACTTTATTGATGCTGCACATATAGATATGTATATGATGTTTAATGTTGTTATGTTCATCTTGCTTTACATTACGTTTACACGAATACAAGTGACATCTCATAAGTACTTTTTTGAGTACAATACTGAAGATGAAGCATGCAAAGTAGATGAAGAGTGCGAACATCACGATATTAACGGATGGTATCACAGTATCAACCTTGTCGTGGCGATCATTGCCATTGGTGTACTTTCTGAAATATTGGCTATCTTTATGAGTAATACCTTGCAAACATACGGGTTACCATTAACTATAGGGGCTGTAGGTGTAGCCGTTATTTCAGCTGCTCCAGAGCTCATCACTGCCGTACGTGCCGCAGTAGATAACCGTATGCAAACCGTCATAAATATTGCGTTGGGTGCTTCTTTAGCAACCATTCTTTTAACGATACCGGCTGTGATCCTTGTGACACGTTATATGGATATGGGTTTAGATCTTGCTATTACTCCGGTACAGGGTGTGATGCTGGGATTGACCTTGCTTGTGAGCATCGTAAACTTCAATGACGGAGAAACGAATGTCCTTGAAGGTTTCTTGCATGTGATCTTATTTGTAGTGTTTGCATTTTTGTTGTTTGTATGAGAAGCGTTAAGAAAACGACAATTGCTTGTCGTTTTTAGCTTCAGAACCAAAACGGTGCCCTGACCAACGGGAGGAAATGCCCTTGGGTGCGGAGCAAAGCGAAGCCGTGTAGGCAGATTGTAAACGCACCCTACGAAAATAAGCTAACTAATTTCCCAACCACCTCATCATCCGTAAAAACTTTCACATACCGAATATCATAACGGGAAAAATGCTCTATAAGTTTTGCATCATTTTTTTGTAGTTTTGCGAGATACTTCTCTATACTTCTCTTTCCAAAATAGGTATCTATCTTAGCATTACTTTGTGGACTGCTAAGTGTCACCTCCCCAAGCTTCTTGGGTGATTCTTCCCCTCTATCTCTGATAATAATGGCTATGACTTCATGCTTCTGTGCAAGGAGTGACAGATCTATCTCTTCCAAAAAATCACCTATGACAAATATTAGTGAGGGTTTGTATACCCTTTTGAAGAGGTCTTGTATGGAGGTATTGTAGTCTACTTTTGTACTGAGTAAAGAAGCTTCAAAAAGTGTTTTAGAAAACTGCTCTATGTGATAGAGTTGTTTTGTGGGTGCTGTGGTATTGGTTTGATCTTGTTCGTAACTTATACCTGTGAACAAGTCAGCGTTTTGCTGCGCTGCATAGCCCAAAATGGTAGCAACTTCTGTAAGCTTGGTTTGTTTAGCATTTCCTGAGCCAAAATAGAGGCTTCCGTCCATTAAAGCAGCTACAACAACTGAGAGCTCACGATTGGCATGTAACTCCTTTATATAGGGTTTTCCCAGTTTTGCCGTGATGGTCCAGTTTATCTTTCGGATGTCATCACCCATCTGGTACTCTCGCAACTCTGAAAAGTCATAGCCCTCTCCGTGAAGTTTGGAAAGGTTATGACCAGAGAGTAAAGTATAAACTTGATGACGGGCTTTGAGTTGGAGGGCTTTGAAAGAAGAGGTCACTGTGTAACCCCTTCTTTAGTGATGCATGATGAGCGATGAGCGATGAGCGTTGGTTTGCATTGCTCTGCAATGCCCTTATTAATAAAAAAAGATGTCGCTGCGAACGACTTTGAAAGTGAAGCGATTCGAGAGTAGCGACGTTTTTTGTCTACTTTTTCTAAAAAAGTAGAGAGTAAACTCAAAACTGAGAGCAATATATGATTGGAATATAATTTGTAAACTTTCATAATTAATGAACCTATGGAATAGGCAAAGTCTCAACAATAGTAGAGATGATCTCATCCGTACTCACACCCTTAGCCCGAGCCTCATAAGAAAGCACGATCCGATGACGAAGTACATCATGAACCACATAGCCTATATCAGCAGGGGTAACAAAATTATTACCCCTCAAAAAGGCTTTGGCTTTGGCTGCTTTGTAGAGGTCTATGGAAGCTCTCGGACTTGCTCCGAACATGATACTTTCTGTAATAGAAGATAGTTTAAATTTTGCAGGGTCTCTCGTAGCAGAGATGAGATGTACGATGTACTGCTCCAACTCTTTGTCTATGTGTATTTTCTCCAGTTCTTTCTGTAAGGTATGCAGTTCTTCTATGCTGAGTACCTTTTGCACCTCTGCAAAACTTTTACTGGCTCCCTTACGCATGATCTCAAGCTCTTCTTCTTCAGAGTTGTGCTCTACAACGATCTTCATCATAAACCTGTCCAGCTGTGCTTCAGGCAGTGCATACACACCCTCCTGTTCTATGGGGTTCTGTGTTGCCATGACCAAAAAAGGAGATTCGAGTTTAAAGGTCTCTTCTGCGATGGTGACCTGTCTCTCCTGCATCACTTCAAGCAGAGCAGACTGTACTTTGGCAGGAGCACGGTTGATCTCATCGGCAAGGAGAAGGTGGGTAAAGAGAGGACCTTTTTTGATGCTGAAAGAGTGGTCTTGCGGGTTGTAGATCTGTGCACCAATAATGTCTGAAGGTAAGAGGTCAGGAGTGAACTGAATACGTTTGAAGTCCAGTCCAAGTGCTTTGGAGAAAGCATTGATAGTAGTGGTCTTAGCCAATCCGGGAACACCTTCTACCAAGATATGTCCATCGCAAAGCAGACCTATGAGCAGACCTTCTATCATCGTCTCTTGTCCGATGACCGCTTTGCTTAGTTCCTGTTTGAGTTGTGTTATCTTTTTATGAGTCGGCATTTAGTGCCTCCCTATACTGAATTTTAATTCTTGTATTCATGTTATCTTCTCCAGTGCTTCTTGTTTAACTTTGTTAAAATTGATTTTACCATTTCTATATAAACCCTTCTCCAGCTTTTCAATGCTTAAAGCAAACTGTTTAGAGTCTGCTGCCATAAGCAGTTGCAGCAGTGCTTTCTCATCTTTACAGGCTTCTATCTTCTTTTTGAGCGGATGAGATGTTTGTTCTGTGCTCTTTTTCTTCCATTTTAAGCTGATAGCTGTCAAGTACCCTGCGCCAAAAACCACAAGGTAAGAGAATAAGGTCATAAGTATGGTAGTAAGCCAGGACCAGTCACTCTCTAAAGGTTTGGGACTGTCTATTTTGTCAACCAAGCTCTTGACATCTACTTTGCGAATGTCAAAATGTTGTTCCGCTACTCTCAGTTTGTAACTTTTTTGGGTTTTAGGGTCAAATGCCTTGAGCACTATAGGTCCCAGATCAAAACTTTTAGAGTGAGAAAGTGCCATAGGGTAGATAACAGTGCTTCTTGTCCCCTGGGAATTGTTGACAGCATTGACTATGGGCTTCTCTTTAAAAAGGGTGAAGTTGATATTTTCAGGAAATAGATCCTTTAAAAGTGGCGGATAGCCGGAACCTGTGATGGTCACTTGAAAAGGCAGAGGCTCATAGGCTTTGGCTTTGTTTGTTTTGAGACTGTGTGTCAGGCTGAAATCCCCAACCAGAGAAGTACCTTTAGGAAGTGCTTTTGCCTTAAGTGTTAATGGAGGCAGGTCGATCTGTGTATCAACTGTGGTTAATCCTTTGACATTATCTCTGTCCCCTGAAAAGCTGTAAGCAAGATTTTCTTCTGTGGTAGCTTTTTGTATAAGGTCAAAATGAAGTTGTATCTCCCCTGATCGAAGAGGGTAGATAAGATACTCATAGTGCACCTGTGCGGTATGATGTACCTCTGTCTCCTTAACGTTAAGACGATGAAATTCATAATCAGGGCTTTTTTTAAGTACAAAATGAAAAAAGAGGACTTTGTCTCTGTTTGTTTGGTTCAGGTCAAGTGTCATGATAACAGCTTCTTTGACATAAGGAGATGTGTTACTCAGTGTAAAGTGATGTTTGAAGTCTTCCGCACTAAGCCAAAGGGTACACAACAAAACAAGAAGTATTTTACCAAGGCTGTTTTTCATGTATATATCCTTTGTTTATGAGTTCATAGACTTTAGAACTGAGAGGCTGCTTCTCTTGTTTTGGATCAAGGGTAAGTCTGCTCTTTTCCTGTTCTTTGCTATTACTCTTTTCTCCACCATCACCACTCCCGGAGCTAGGCTGATCTTCATCTCTTGTCTCTTCTTCCCCCTCTTGATGTTCACTTTTGGAACTGTCACTACTTTGTGATTTAGGGTGAGCGATGCCCAACTCGGCACTTTTTTTATCTGCCAAAAGCGCTACCAGTGCCAGGTTCGCTTTAGCATCTTTGTCATTACCCAATTGTAAAGCCTTAGTATAGTACATCTTGGCTTTCTCATACATCTCTTGTTTTGCATAACAGTTTGCGATGTTGTAGTAGAGCTTCTGTTTGATCTGGGCTGAGGTAGAACGAATGGAGAGGTAGTTTTTTAAGGCTTTTTTATAGGCACCTTGTCTGTAATACGTATTGGCCAGAGCAAATCGGCTTTGTAAAGAGGGTGTGTCCAGTTTACCAAGATATGCTTTTGTGGTATTAAACTCTTTGTTCTGATACGACTGATAGGCTTTGTCAAGATAGTAGTTGTCAAAAACAGAGGCTTCAGCCTGTATCCCCAACAAAGAAAAGGCAACAAGAAGGAACTTGACAGCACGTGTGTGCAGCATTAAAAAGAGTAACAGAGCAAAGAGTAAAGGTATCTGATAGAGTTCTCTGTATCGATGTTGCTTCTTAGTGATGAGTTCTCCCTTTTGATCATCCATCTCAAGTGCATCGTAGAGTGCTTGAGCAGTTGATTCAGGGGTAGAAGAGGCAGTCATATAGGTACCTCCTGCTTGGGAAGCCAATGTCTCTAAAAGAGGATTGATACGTGAAATGATAAGGTGATGTTCCTTGTCTTTGAGCAATGACCCGTCAGCGTTTTCTATGGTGGTACCTTGCCTGCTGCCTAAAGCCAGGATGGTTAAAGAGATGTTGGCATTCTGTATGATACTGCTTAATTTCTCTGCATCAGTTTCTTCTCCTCCATCTGTGATGAGTATGAGGTTCTTCTGCTCACTTTTCATAGAGGCAACTTTCTTAAAGAGTTTCTCCAGGGAAGTACCTTTGGTGAGTATGTATTCCAGGTTGAGACTCTCCAGTGCTATGGAGATAAGCCTGTGGTCTGTAGTGGGAGGAGAGAGAAGCAGAGGGTTACTTGTAAAGGCAATGAGCATGATGTTATCTGTCGGATTGGAAGCCAAAAGCGCATTGGCAGTTTCTTTGGCAAACACATAACGGTCAGGTTTGATATCTTTTGCTTTCATGGAGTATGAGACATCCAGTGCGATGATAAACTCTTTTGCCTCTATGGGACTCTCTTCTATCCCCTGTTTAATGACGGGACGACTCAGTACCAAAACAAGCAGCATTAAAATGATGAGATGGCCGGTTTCGATCATCTTTTTTTCTCTAGTCCAAAAAAGCAGTGACAGAGGGATAAGTAACCATAAAAAACCAGGGTAGAGTATACTCATACTTTGCCTCCCATAAGTATCTCTCTCTTTGGGTAGAGTACCCAGAGCAGGAGAAGTACAAACACAATGCTTAAAGGGAAAAGAATAAGTAGCTTTTGATTCAGGTAATTTTCACTTCGTATGGGGCTTGGTTCAAGTGCATCTATCTCTCCATAGATTTTTGCAAGTTCAGCTGCCGAAGAGGCTGCATAATTCTTTGCGCCACTCTCTTTCGCGATGGTCTCCAGCAGTGCTACATCATAGTCAGATTTTTTTCCTATGCCTATGGTATAGATCTTGATACCCAGGGCTTTAGCTTTAGCTACGGCAGCAGAGGGAGAAGTTCTGCCGGCATTATGGTAGCCGTCAGTAAGCAGGATGATGGCTTTGTTCTTTGCTTCTCCGTAAGAGAGTGTACGCATGGACTGCATAAGTGCATCTCCGATGGCTGTACTCTCTCCGGCCAGACCGACTGTTGTCATTTCAAGCAAGTAACTCAGTGCTTCAAGATCATAAGTAAGTGGTGAAGCAGTATAAGCAAAGGTACCAAAGACAACTACCCCCATATTGTCATCAAAACGTTTCTGCGTAAAAGCCGAAGAGAGTTCCAATGTCGTCTCATACTTATTTTTAAATCTGTCTTTTCCGTCAAAGCCACTCTGTGCCATAGAACCACTCGCATCAATAGCCAAGATGAGGTCTCTCCCTTTTTTGTGTTGGTTGCTGGAAGCATCATAGACAAAAGGTTTTGCCAGTGCAAAAACCATGAGAGTAAAGAGTATCATCTTAAGCCATGGCTCCCAGCTTAGTAAAGGGCTTTGTCTTCTGATCCACTCCAGTTTAGGGAAGTAGTAGATCCTGCTATATTGTTTGCACCATAAAAAGCATGGTAGAAGCAGTAATAATACCAGAAAGTAGGGTGAGCCAAATGTAAAATGCATAGAGAGATTCTAGCATGTATTCAATGTAAAATGCATAAAATATTATTTTCGTAAATTATTTTGATATACTATAACTAAAAATTTTTATGGATGAAAATAGATGATAAAATTAAAAAATAGAGTACTACGTTTACTTATAGGGCTAGGACTTTTCTCTGTAATTTTGTTTGGAGAGAGTGCCCTGGCAAGAACGGGTAGCTTAGCATTCCAGGAAAATGCTTCAGACATGATGTTAAATTCACTTCAGGGGCAACCTAAGCATAGCTTTTTAAGAAAACTTTATACACGCGTGCTTTTTATGCCGGTTTGGATGCATGAGAGTTCTTTTTCTCCTTCTGCAAAAGAACTTTTTATACAGATACAAAATGATGGAACCCTCAATAAAAATGGTCAACTCTATAAAGACTCTTTTCTCTTGGAAGAGGAAGCCCAAAATGTATATACGAACGATGGAACACTTGCAGAAAAGATAAATCTTGAATTTAAGATCTCCCAACTGTATAAAGCCTATACGGATTATACGTATTTCGGAAGTATCAATTGGGGTGCATTTCAGGCAAGGATCTCTAACCTCATAGTCAATGGTGTAAGTACGGAGTGGGTACTGCATAGACCAGATGCAGATCCTATCGGTATGGTTGAAAATGCTGCACTCGGACAAAGTTTAACAAAACAACTTCAAGCAGCTATGCCACGGGCATATCACTATAAAGTACTGCAAAAAAAGCTAAAAAAATATATGACCATCCGGGACAATGGTGGCTGGGAAACTGTGTTTCTCGCTAGAAAGCTTAAACCGGGAAAACATATGAAAGGTGTCGATGCTCTTCGAGAAAGACTGCTTGTGACAGGAGACTATATACCTTGTGAGGAGAGTCAGGAAGATCTTGTGTATGATGCCTGTTTGCAAAAAGCAGTGAAGCATTTCCAGGCACGTAATGGTCTTAAAACAGATGGTGTTGTAGGTCCGGGAACACTGCGGGTTATCAATATAAGTGTAGATGAGCGTATTACGACCATTCGTCTGAACCTGGATCGTCTTAAATGGCTGAATGAGAGACAGGAAAAAAGACATGTTATCATTAACATTCCGGACTTCCAACTCTATTTTGAAGAGGATGGTGCATTGATACAAACGATGAGGGTTATTACCGGAACGCCAAAACACCCTACACCTATTTTTAGTGATATGGTAGAGCATATTGTCCTTAACCCTCATTGGAATGTGCCTAAAAGTATTATCCAAAAAGAGATGATCCCTAAGTTGCTGCGTAATCCAAATGCGATGTCAAAACAAAGGATAGAAGTTTATACAGGATGGGGTAGAGACGCAGAGAAGGTCAACCCTGCCTCAATCGATTGGAGTCAATACCGTTACAGTAAACATATGCCATATCGTTTTGCTCAGACACCGGGGACCCATAATGCCTTGGGAAAAGTGAAGTTTTTATTCCCAAACAAGTTTTCGGTCTATATGCATGATACCCCGACCAAACATCTTTTTAAGAAAGATAAAAGAGCATTCAGTCATGGGTGTATCCGTTTACAGAAACCAAGAGAACTGCTGCAAACCTTCACTACCTTTAACAGTCATATAAATTTTGAAAAAGCACAAAATACACTCAAGGGAAAAAAGAAAAAATATTTTAATCTTACAGAAAAAGTACCGGTGGATGTTATTTATTTGACTGCATGGGTAGATTATGATGGAAAGTTACAGTTTCGCAATGATGTATACGGCTATGATGAGATGCAGTTGAAATCATTTAGGAAGTGGTAACAAATGGCATTTGACTATGCTGTTGTACTTACTGGAAGTATTGCCACAGGAAAGAGCAGTGTATCCAAAATTTTTACTTCGTTTGGCTTTGTCATGATCGATGCCGATAAGATAGCCCATCAAATACTGGATGAGCAACATCAGAAAATTGCACAACTGTTTGGTGCTGACTTGATAAAAAATAATAAAGTAGACAGAAAAGCGCTGGGGGATATCGTTTTTACAGACCCTGCTAAGCGTAAAGTGCTTGAAGTACTGCTACACCCTTTGATCTATGATGAGATAGAACGACAAGCCTCAGAACAAGACAGATTCAAAAAGCCCTATATCATAGATATCCCTCTTTTTTTTGAAGGCGGGCGTTATCCTATAGAGAGGTCTCTTGTTGTCTATGCTACAAAAGAGCAGCAGTTAAAAAGACTTATGCAAAGAGATGGGTATAATGAGGAAGATGCACGTAAGCGAATAGAGACGCAAATAGATGTGGATGAGAAGCGAAAAAGAGCGACCTATATCATAGACAATACCGGTGATCTAGAGCAGCTTCAACAGGAGTGTGAGAGAGTGAAAGAAGAGATTAAGGGAGACTTTCTGTCTCCCTCTCGCCAAGGGCGAAGCTTTAGTGATTGAATAGTATAAGGACTTTGTTCGTATGATATGAGAAATAAATAGGAGATTTCAAGTGACAGTGACTAAATATTCAGGCAATGGCAATGATTTTGTCATGTTTGTAGCCAAACAAAAAGCAGACAGATCAGCACTTGCCAGAAAACTGTGCCATAGACAAAATGGTGTGGGTGCAGACGGCTTGGTGGTTTTACTGCCACATGAAGAGTATGATTTTGAATGGGAGTTTTACAACTCTGACGGAAGCCAGGCAGATATGTGTGGGAATGCTTCTAGATGTGTAGCACACTTCGCACATGAAAAAGGTATCTCCAAAGACAACACCTCAGAGTTTTTGACAGGGGCAGGTGTCATCCGTGCGACAGTTAATGGACTCTATGTAGTGAGTGATATGGTAGAACCAGACATTATAAGTGATGATATAGAGGAATATGATGAGAAGTGGTGGTTGATAGACTCCGGTGTGCCACATTTAGTCGCTGTGCGTGACAATCTTGATACCTTTGATCTGGAACATGCAAGGGTACTTCGTGAGAAATACAATGCGAATGTTAACATTTGTAAAGTAGAGGGTGACACGATGTATGTTCGTACCTATGAGCGTGGTGTTGAAGATGAGACACTGGCTTGCGGGACAGGCATGGTAGCATGTTTTATACGCAATCATAAAGAAGGTAAAGTACCAGATCAGGTAAAAGTACATCCTAAGAGCGGTGATGAGCTCTATGTGAGTTATGAAGAAGGGGTATATCGTTTTGGCGGAAAAGTGACTAAGACGTTTGTTGCGGAGACATTTATTTAACAAGGAATAAGATGACAAAGTGCATAGTATTGCTTCTTTTAACTGTAAGTTTATGGTCAAATGATTTTGACAAAGCAGTAGAAGACTACAATAAAGGCAGCTACATTCAGGCACTCAATACTTTTTATGTTTTAGCAAAAGAAGGGGATGCAGAGGCCCAATATAACGTAGGGATGATCTACGCCAATGGAAAAGGTCTTAAAACAGATCTTTTGGAAGCGATGCGGTGGTATGAAAAAGCAGCAAAGCAAGGTAATGCATCCGCACAATATAATCTTGCAAAACTTCTTCATGACAAAGATAAAAGTGACCCCCATGCGTATACAAAAGCACATCATTGGTATGAAAAAGCAGCAAGAGGTGGTGTAAAGGAAGCATATAATAATCTTGCTGTACTCTACATGGAAGGTCAAGGTGTAACAAAAGATCAGCAAAAAGCCTTTGCTCTCTTTAACAAAGCAGCTCAGATGGGAGACAGCAGTGCCCAGGTCAATGTAGGTGTGATATATGCATGGGGTGATAGTATCGTCCATAATAAAATGAAAGCATATGAAAACTTTAAAAAAGCACTTCATTCAGGAAAAAGTGAAGCAAAAACACATCTTGATAGGCTTTGCAAAGAGAGTGCATGGGTCTGTAAAGACTAGTCTTTAAGTATCGGTTGGTTATAATTCCAGCCTTTAATGCTCGATTAACTCAGCGGTAGAGTGCCTCCATGACATGGAGGTGGTCACAAGTTCAAATCTTGTATCGAGCACCATTCTAAAATGCTTATAAAAACCCTCACAAAGCCCATATATAGGACATCTAAGGCTCCTAATAGTATCACTCAATATCTTAAAATAATCTTGTAACTCATCTTATTATTATGACAAAACACCACGGTTTGTGGGGTATTTGTGGTGTGATTATGTGGTGTAACTTTGCGTTATACTCCAGATTGACCCCGATATACCAAAATGGGTCTAACCCTCTAAAGGAATAGATAAGCGTAAAACTATTTTTTGTAGAATGAGTATTCCTTATAAAATCTTCCATATAGCACATTTTATAAGGTTTTCTATGGGAGGGTACAGATTTATGGCCTGCAAACGTCGCTACAGCGAATAACCTTATAAAATATGTTAAATTATAAGGTTTTGAGTATTACATACGAAACGATCGATCTTCCGTCTAATAACCTAATAAGCTTTTTTAAGTATTTTGAGATTCTCTTGCATTTGAGTAATGAAGTCTCCATGCTCAGGCTGGTTCATACAAGGTTCGATCACAATATTTTTAAGTCCAAGGCTTCGAATATATTCCAAGTTTTCTGTTGTTGGTTTCCCTTCCCATATCATTACTTTTGCAGGATGCACTGCCAGTAACGCATTTATTTCAGCTTGCGCTTTTTTGTCGATCTTCATCTCTGGTTCCCAAAGCAGTGATTTAAGGTTGAGGCCGTAAGCACGTGCGAAATATTGGTAGACAGGGTGAGAAGCGACAATGGGTCTTTGAAAATCACTGACGGCATTTCTAAAGCCTTTGTCGAGTTCTTCCAGCTCATGCTTGAGTTGTAGATACAATTGCTCTATATGCTCTTTTTCTTCAGGTTCCATAAGGATCAATGCATTTTTGATGGCTTCGGCCTGCTTGATAGCCTGTTGCATGTCTAACCATGTTGTAAAAGCGGTGCCAGCATGAGAGTGTTCGCCACCAGGTCCATGAGTGTGGTCTGCACTTTCTATATGAATAAGCTCTTTTTCAAAAGCCTTGGAAGTGTTGACCAATTTAGATTCGGGGAGAGATGCAGTACTACGCCATTTGGCATAATCAGCACCATTTAAAATGATCAAATCTGCCTGGGCAAAACCGAGTATCTCTTCTGTATTGGGTTGCCAAAAAGCAGGGTCAACATCGTGGGGTACAGGAAAAATAACCTGTACACTCTTTGGGGTCATACGTTGTGTAAAATAATAGAGCGGATAATTGACTGCATAGACCTCTTTTGATGTTCTGTCCTCTGTTTGTGTCTGTTGTTTTGATTCGTTGCATCCATTCATCATAACAATGAGAACGAATGTAAAAAGTAATTTTTTAAGCAAGTGAATCCTTTTAAAGTATGAGATAAATCAATTTATCGCCCAGCATATTCATGACCAATGCTGAGATAGAGACTAAGATGGAAGCAATCAGCAACACAGAAATAATCTCCCCAAAAAGCAGCATCTTCACTCTAAACGGTGAAGCACCGATCTTCAAGATCGTTTGAAGTTCATTACGTCTTAGACGAATGGAGAGTATAAACACCAGAACAGCAATAGCAAAGGTTGCTGCCAATATGACCAGCAAAATAACCAAAGCGAGATTTTTAATGTCAAAAATGGTATCGATAAGACTCGTAATGACCTTATGGGGTTCAATCAGCATTTGCAATGGGTTGTCACTCATATAACGTCCCATCAAAATCGTTTTTGACTTATGGTCATGAGGTAAGACGATCGCCGCATTGACAGGAAAGGCAGATTGCTTACCATGAAAATGAAAAGAATTCATATTTTCAGACGTAATATAGCTGTATTGCCTCAACGATGCATTGGCTATGAGTGTTTCGCCTTCACGTTTGAGTATGCTTTTGGGATCGTTTTCAAGTTTATCATGACCATGTGCAAGTCCTTCAATGATCCAGGAGGTTTTAATATCGCTAAAGACTGCATTGTCATCTGCAGTGGCACTAGGTTTTAAAACACCGACCACATCCATCTTCAAGGGGTAGGTTCCGGCTATATCAAAAACATTATCCGGAGAGGAGATAATGGTGTCCCCGACTGAGACACCAAGTCTTTTTCCTGCATCGCTTCCGAGAACACACTCACCAATACGTACAAAATGACGTCCCTCTTGCACTTGTAGATTTCTAAAGGTGAAATAATCAAGTGTTGTACCGATAATAGGTGAACTCTTGACATGATATTTACGGTAGATAGGAATGACATTTGTTAGTGTACTTTCATGCAATGTTTCGATCTCACTGTATGTCATAAGGGGAAGTTCTTGATCGGCAAAATAAAGGGCAGATAGTACTAGGTCAAGTTTGCTTCCCTGTGCTCCTAAAAGCAGTGGTGTGGATTGGGCACGTGCTTGCAGGTGTTCATTGGTGATAGACGAAACGATGCTGAGTCCCAAAGGGATGGCAGCTACAAGTGCTAGTGACAAAGAAAGCGTGATGATTTTTGCACGATAGAACAAGAGGTAGCGCAGCAGTAGATAAGAAAGATCACGCATCCTTCTCTCCTTTAAGCAACTGTGTAAAATCAATGACCCTGTCAAAGCGTTTGGCAAAGGTATGATCATGCGTGACAGTTATGAGTGTTGCTCCCTCTTTTTTGACAAACTCCAGTAGCATATCAGCCACAAGATCGGTATTCTTTGGATCAAGGTTATCTGTCGGTTCATCTGCAATAATGAGTTTTGCTCCGGTGATAAGAGCACGCATGATGGCAACACGTTGTTGTTCTCCTTGCGAAAGCTGTGAAGGATAACGTTGAAGTTTGTCTTCCATACCGAATGTTCCGGCTATCTCTTTAGCCCTTTCTACTGTCTCTTTTTCAATGTGAAGTGTCTTGTCCAGGCGGTACGGCAGAAGAATATTATCTAAGACATTCAGATACTCAAGCAGCTCAAAAGACTGAAAGACCATACCGATATGGGCAATACGATATCGACGCAAGGCCTTTTCATTTTGTTGTTTTAGTGATGTGCCATTAATGATGATATTACCACTTTGAGGGCGACTGACACCGCAGATCAGATTGAGTAAGGTTGTCTTGCCTGAACCACTGGGTCCCGTTATGGCAATGCTCTCTCCTTTCTTGATGGACAAGGCAGAGATATCCAAGCTGAAGTTACCATCAGGATAAGAAAAGTGAAGATCATTAATAAGGATCATGACTATTTGATCCTCTCTTCATTGTAAACCTTCATCGTTTTGATCTTCCATACTTTGTTCACAGGCTCAATGACAAATTCTGCATCATAATGGTTTGCACGCTGATGTATATGACCCCAGTGTCCAACTGACCCGTTCACATCCCATGAACCGTCAAGTGCATAACCATTGTCTAACTCTGTGAGTTTTAGATCTTTGATCTCAATGGTATCGACACTCGCTTCTGCCCCGCCTTGGTTTTTCAGTTCTAAAGAACGTTTGACCTGCAGGTAGATATCACTTAAGAGATCACCATCCACACTTTTAGAGAGGGCATCATAGATCGCACCTTCCTCTTTAAAGACAAAAGAGCGGTAAACATTATTCAGTAATTCATGCAGAAGCAAGCGTGCATCTTTATTGTCAAGTTTAGCCTCTATCGGTGAATAGATATTGATTTTTACCAATGGCCAGCTGAGCAGCGCTGCAAGCAGAGAAATAATCGCCAACATAAGCAAGATCTTCTTCTTTCGCAAGATATAGAGTGTTATCAGTACTAAAAACAGTGTACCCAGAAGCAGTGCAATCCAAGGAAGAGCTATAGTACTTTGGGTGACATGCACCGTATTGATACTATGGTCTTTTGGAAAGCGAAGATAGTTGGTCCATACCAATTTTCTGTTATCGGGATCAAGAAAATGGTAAAAAGGACCCGCTTCATCTGTTATCGTTGCCGGGATATAGTTGATCTTATCACTGAATAGATCCCAATCCACATATACCTTTTGAGGCAGTGAAGGAACGGGATAGGTGTAGATGATACCCAAAGTCGCTGTACTTGTCGGCAGATCTCTTGGCGGTGTGATAACACCGCTGCGTTTGAGCGTACGTTCAATAAAATGGATGCGGTCAAGTTGTGGCACAGCCTCTTTACCGTCAATGGTCACCTTGGCTCGATCCATTAAAAATGCTGCTACTTTTGTTTTAATCACCTTTTGATCCGCCACTGTGAGGATCTCTTTGCCCTCAAGTCCCAACTCTGTCCACTCTTGCAAGTCCTTAGGACGCAGAACAAACTCTTTGCGTACTTCATAAGGTTCTATATATAAAAAGAGCGACATCGGGTGACGATATTGACGTGAAAGAGCCTTACTTGAAAATGCTGAATAGAAGGGGTCTTCCCAGTTCAGTATCAGTGTCTGTTCATGGGCAAGGTAACGAAAATCATTCACAGCTTGTTCCATGTGATAAAGGATAAATCCGATTGTGGCACGATTATCGATGACTTTGATCAGAAGTTCCTTAGGGTTAGAATGCACAAAGGGGTACTCAATGCTGAGATGCAGAACATTAGGTGCATTAGAACTTTGCAACGGAAGAGGAACACCAGTAATAGGATCACGCAGTAGTTTTGTACCAGGACGTATGTCGGTGACACAACCATTAAGTGCATTTCCATCAGCAATGAGCATCATTTTTTCACGAAGATAACGCTGGGTACGTATATTGAAGTCTTCGGGAGGAAGACCTTTTAATGCTCGTAATGACTCGGGGTAAAGCTCAAGAAACTTGTCAACATCCTTTAAACCTATCTCCAGCTCTAAACGGACGCTCTTTTGCTCTACATAATACTGTGCGATTGTTGGACTCTGCATCGATTTATTGATAATGATTGCATCCGCAAAGGCAGTCGTGAATCCTAGAAAGAGGGATATGATAAAGAAAAAAAGAGGCATATATTCTACTTATTGTCATGAATTGGTATTAAAATCTATTAGCTAGCATCCATAATGATTAGCCATCTTCGTTACAGATGACTAATTATAACTTATTTCATGTGATGTTCTTTTTTAAACTCAGTTACCATTGGTTTTAGAGCATCATCAACATTCCATTTACCCTCTCTAATATAATCAGTGATTGGATCTGGGACAGTTCCTTTTGCCGGTGGACTCGGTACTTTGTTTGGTCCAGGAACACCCCATGCCTGATCAGGAGAAACGATATCACGTACCTTGATCTCTTCTTTGGTAATATTCCAAACCATATTATCAGTGGCAAGTGTCAACGGACCGCTATAGGTCTGTCGAACACCATCATAGATTCCATAACGTGTGTCCGCATCATTAAAGAAGTGATAACCGATCGCAAGTCTAGGTTTGATTTCACTCATTACCTTACCAAATGCTGGTGGTGCAGTATGTACTCGTGTACCGACACCCAGTGCCTGTCCTGGCGACTGACCATACAACTCAACTAATTGTGAAGGTGTCAAGAAAGTTTCATGAATGGCAACATCAGCATTTTTTGCATATTTGATGTACCATTTGTTCGGAAAAGTATCCCCACCGATAACAACTTTTAATCCTGCATATTCCATAATGAAACTCACAGCACCATCGCCCGCATGTATCGCCGGAATTGAGCGAATCGTTACCCCATTTTCCTGATAAACGATCTTGTTTTCTGCTTTATAGTCAAACTCTATAACGGAGATCTTTCCAGGTTCTGCACTGAGTGCATAATCTCTGGTTCTTGCATCCCAAGTAAACGATTTTAGAAAATGTTCAACAGCATATTTAGTCCCCATGTCAGCTGTAGCACCGCTTGGTCCCCATATCTTCAATGGCCCTGTACGACCTGCAGTCCATCCGCCAGCCCATAATGTTGAGAGATCGCCCCAATGATCTGTATGCAGGTGGGTTAAAAAGACTTTGTCCAAATAATCATAAGGGATCATCAATGCCGCCACATTGACCATCGATCCTGTCCCGATATCAAACAGGAACTTGTCGCCGTTTCCCGCTTCAGCCAACCAGCATGTCGCCGCCTGTGAACGTCTTGCTGCAGGGAGACCGGTACCACAAGAGATAAGACGAATCTCATCTTTTTGCAACTCTTCAGTACCCGGATAATAGACATAACGATCCGGAGCCTCACCTGTTGTCGATTTAACAACCCCACCTGCAGCAAAGGCTACAGTAGCACCAAGTAGTGCGAGTGCAAACCCACTACCAACCAATCTTCTTACCATTGTATTTAGATTTTTCATTTTTAAATCCTTTGAGTATCTAATATAAAAATCCGATGTCAAAGACACACAAACACTGATCATTGTAACAAGTAAAAGCATGATACTTTTTGTTACTTTACTATTCGTTCTCTTTTTTAAAATATAAGTTTTAGAACCTATACTTAGCACCGATGATTGGTCCACTCATGCTAAACTTATTAAACATACTACCAAATGTGTCACTGTCTTCGAAGTCCCACTGAAGATGACGGTAACCCGCTACCACATCGAAATTCTCGTATTTATAAGCGACTCCGGCAAAAGCTTGCCAAGTTACATCAATATCCCCAGTTCCTACATCGAACTGGAATGGTATAGACCATTTTTCATTCAGATCATATTTACCTCTGACACCGACAATCCCGTCCCAAGCACTATCCGATCCCGACATTTCTGGAAACGGAGAAACGGTTATTTTTGGTTGCATATATAAGTAACGTGCACCCGCTAGAACGTCAAGATCCAACTGCTCCGACTCCATGACTCTATAAGCGACTGTAGGCGTCACAACCCAGGTTTTAAATTGAATATTAGTAAGTACCGGTGCACCACCCAGGTAGGTATTGGGTTTATTTCCCAATTTTATATACATGATATCGGTCTGAAAATCCCACTTGCCTTTCTGCGCACCTAAAGTACCCATATAGACAAAATCCAAATTATCAAGGAGATCACTGAAAGGGACATCAATCTCAGTTCCATCAGAAGTATTCCCTCCTATAGCTGCAGCCCATAGGTAAAGAGAGGCAGAATACTTCCACTCATCGATCACAACCTCTTCAACTACAACCGGTTCAACGGGTGCTATATCACCACCTGCCATTAATACATTACCAACTATTGCTAAAAGTGCAACTGAACTTACTATTTTATTCATTTTCATTCTCCTCTTTTGTATTTTTATCAAATTGAAATTGACGATTCCACTCAAAATAATTTCATCACATCGCAGTTAACCATCATTTTATATTATAGTCTTATATTATTTTTTTGTCTATAGTATATAGGCAAGTGTCCGTTATGTGCCTTGAAGATAACTAAAATTATATGCTATAGTTACAGATAAACATGAACTTTAAAAGTATGTATATGGGCATAAGGAACTGTAAATATGATACACAATAAAGACATTATATTTTCACTGCAAAAGATCACTATCTCCATACTCTTAGTATTGTTTTTTGCAAGTTCTACACTTCAAGCTGTGGGAGAAGAACAAGAGGTCGCACTGGAGCTTTATCCTCAATGGTTATCTCAGGAAGATTATACAGTACAGGGTAATATAGGTATCGAGAAAGATTTTCGAAGTGATGACTGGGTGGAATATTATGGGAAGCCTTCAATTGCCTATGCTCTTGATGGAAATTGGGGTCTGCATGGTGGTTTGGGGCTTTACTATACTGACAATAAATCTAGTGATAATAATCTTGAGATCAGACCGTTTCAAGGAATTAGTCATTTTCACCCATTGACTGAAAAATGGAAGTTGAGCACCTATTTTAGAGCAGAAGAGAGATTTCAATATAATACCAGTACCCGGGACAAGGAAACCACTCTTCGACTGCGTCTTCGTTTTCGTACAAACTACAAATTTAATCCACTTTCAACAAAGCACTCCTGGCATCAACTTACACTTGGCGTAGAGGGATTTAGAAGCAATAATGATGATCAGAGCAATACGGATACTCAGGATAACTATACGTATGAATCCCATGTTACATTCGGCCTTGAACGAAGTTTAAGTGATCAGAACAAATTACGTTTTGAACTGTCGTGGAAATACCAGGTGCCACCCGGTGATATATCGGAATCCTCAGTAAACACTTTTTATTTCAAAATACAATACTATCCAATTTGGGGAGAAGTATTGAGGAATAAATTATTTCATAGAGGGATAGATGAGTAGTGGACAGAAAAGTCAGTTTCCCTAACTTGAATGAGTATAGTATTCACTGTTCTTAAAAATGGAATATGAACCAAATGGCTTATTTTCAAAACCTTATAAAATAGAGCCACTTGCAGATTCCAACAAAAGTTTGATTATTAAGAGTATAACGCAGAAAAAAAGCTGATTCTGATTTCAAAAGGTTATAATTTTTTACCACAAAAATCTAACAAAAAAAAGAGTCAGCTTATGAAAAAAATTATACCTTCACTTTCAAAAATGTGGCTTAAAGTCATTAATTTAGAGCAGAGTCTTTTTCCCAAACTACAAGAGTCTATAGGGTTGTTAAGTCCTAAAGAGGAAAAGCTGATAAAGATCCTTGACTTTGCAGAAATAGAAAGGTTTGTCTCTACTGTACAAATTACCAATCCACCTAAAGACAGAGAAGAGATGGCACGTGCCTTTGTTGCTAAACAAGTCTATAATTTCCAGACTACAAGTGCCTTAATAGACAGATTAAAAATTGATAGAACATTAAGAGTCATATGCGGATGGAGAGATAAGAATAAGATTCCCAGTGAATCTAAATTCAGCCGGGTCTTTAAAGAATTTAGTCAACAATGTATTGCAAACAAAGCCCATGATGTTTTTATAGCGAATTATTTGAGTGAGACACTTTTCTTTTATAGCAGTATCGATTCCACAGCCATAGAACTTAGACAAAAGTCTGTGAAGAGTAAAAAAGAAATCAAGCCTAAACGAAGACAGGGACGTCCAAAGAAAGGTGAAGAACTTCCTCCTAAAAAACCAAGCATTTTACAACAGCAGGAGAAAATGACTGAAGTAGAAGAGATGTTATCTCTCATAGGAACAGAGTGTAATACCAGTATCAAGCAAAATTCAAAAGGAAACCGACACAAATGGACAGGAGGTAAACTTCATCTCTCAGTAGTAGATGGAGATATTCCTATCACAGCTATCTATTCCTCAGCATCTGTACATGATAGTTCATTGGCATTACCACTCATTAAACAGAGTAGTGAAAAAGTAAACTATTTGTATGATCTGGCTGATGCAGCCTATGACACCAGTATCATAAGGAATTATTCTACAAAACAAAATCACAGACCCATTATTGATATTAATCCCAAGAATTCAAAAAAGCTGAAAGAGAAAATAGCTTTAAGTAAAAGTGAAAAAAAGATATTAAGCTCACTTAAACTCTATAATGATTCAGATGATCTGCACTACAACCAACGAAGCAGTGTTGAAAGAGTCAATGCTTATTTGAAAGACAGCTATGGATGCAGTAAGATCTATTATCAGGGAGCCCAGAAGGTAGCTTCGGTGTTAGCCTTTGCAGTGTTGTCTGTCTGCATCACTCAGTCTTTGAAGCTTGTTACTTAGCTTTGTCTAAATAGCAGAGTCAAAACACCATCTTCCTAAACTCAAACCATAAAGCACGTAGTCAAAATAGGTTTTTTAGCAGTTTTTAGCTTTTTAGTTGTAAATAATCTCATAGACGACTTTTTTCATTAGGGCTCAATAGTTGATTATGGATTATGGGGAATTAGCCACTTTGAGATGTTTAATTTGCAAGTGGCTCAATATATAAGATTATAAGGTTTTCTCTCGGTACAAATTTAGCCAAAACTTTTAGAAATTATTGTATTTTCCCTAAATTACCTTTAACACCTTAGCCAACAAATCATTGTACACCTAATAAATTCAATCTACTTCCACAACTATGGGATCCATCGCTATATCTTTGGTTTGTAACCTGGGTTCCTTTTGGTAATGTTTGTACTTAACTTGTATTGTGGTTTGGAAGCTTTTCGGCTTATTTATGGAGAGATACCCGAAAGGAATTAAGGCTTGGCTAGTGTGGGTTTCTGCATCAAATCAATCTTCTCCAAGTTTCATATCAATATCTGTACATTCTTTGATCTTTTTTTCAACTTCTTCCATAGAAGGTAAAGAGCATTGAGAATATACAGCATCATGTAAAGGTAAAGGATTAATGAACATTGGGGACATAGCATCCTGTATCTTTCTCTCGTAATAAGACCAATAGAAAAACATAAATGTTCTGCTTTGACTTGCAGTCATTTTTTTAAAATCAATCTTAGCAGATGCGTTTTTCTCTTTTACTTTCTCTTTGGTTCTTTTTCGAGCATATTTCGCTACTTGGGTGTTATCACTTGCCTTTGCTGATATCTTTTCTGCAAACATGTCTCGCTCTGTGTAGATACCAAATTCTTCTTCCAATTCTTCTGTATATGATTTCTTGCCTTCTCCCATGACAATTGCTTGTAGAACTTCTTTTGTCTTTTCTTTAGACCATCCCATAAGTTCAGATATTTCCTTCCGTACCTTACGCTTCTCTTTGATATATCGACGAAAGAATGGAACATTTGAATCAGGCAACAAATGTAAGAAAATCGTTTGCATAGCAGCTTCCATATCATAACCTTTAAGACTAGAAATACAATCACGATCAACCTTGGAAACATACACCATAGTTGAATACTGCCTTCCTAGTTTTCCTATCTCGTTCTTAGTGTTAAGTGCTACATAAATGACTTCGTTACCTAACCAAACAGTATTTTTCATCAGTATTATCTGACCGTGTAATGACATCTTTGAGAATTCATCAACTGTCACAAGTATGGTCTCTTTAAGGTTGTGCTTATTAAAGCAATCTGTACTTGAGGCAATACCTCCTGTCATGATCTCATGGATATCAAACCATGTCTTAAACCAGTAGCTGTTATCTATTTTTTATCTTGCCGGTATAAGCATCATGGTAGTAATATTGAACTTCATCAAATAAGCTTTGACAAAATGGAGTTAGTTTGTTAAAGGCAGTAATATCGTTTGAGAATCTTTCATTTCCAATGGTTTCCGTAGTTTTATCAGGGTATCCTACAAGACTGTCAAACTCCCACTTTTCCACAGAATATAAGAACCTACAGAGTTGCCTACACTCATCATAGCGATCTGTATTAGCATCAAACAAAGACAAAAGGAGGGACGCTTCAAAGATACGGTTAGGAGCTATATATTTATCACTACGCTTATCGAAGCTTAACTTGTTTGATTGCACACCACGAATAGTATTCAAATCACCCATAGTAGTATGGTTCTGACACCACTTAACCAAATAAGCAAAGTCTTTAGTATGGATGGTAACATTCTCACCTGCAAACTTATGAGGTACTACAGTAATGGAGTGGATACATAAGGTATCAGGGGTAGGTCGTATTTCCTGGGTTATATAAGGGTGAAAAGGATGACATGACCCTCCATAACCCCCTGTGCCCTGGGGATCTCCTGTTCCCACTGTTCCCCCTTTATTAGTAGTTTTGGGGGAACTTCCTGCTTGGTTCTTGATTCTTCTTGTAGCTTGAGCCCTTGTCATACTCCCTAGATTTAAAGGAGACTTTTGGGTTCCTTCTGTTTCCAGCTTAGACGTTGGTATGATAGGATTCTCCACATCCATTGCCTCTTGTGGTCTTATATGTGCTTCTTGGATTTCCAAGACCTTACCCTCTGAGATTGTGTGGGTTTTCGTTGGAGTGTCTGCTTCTTTACTCGTTCTTACTTTCAAAAGAGGACTCATAGATGGATACCTTGTTTTATTTTTTTTTCGTGTACTATACTATCAAAACTTTACTTGCATGCCTGTAGAGCAGGATTGTTATCCCCGCTGCGCAGTCTCCAACACATGAACCACATAGTAATTGATCACGCTGCCAAACAGGGTCTCTATAGCACGCTTCAAGGCTCTTGTCTCAGCTCTAGCGTTCATAAAGTGCAAGCCACCACTGCCTTTGAGCTCTGAGAATTCACAGATACCCATGCTGTCTGCCTGTCTTCGGATGTCACCAGTTTCGATACTGAGCGTACCCAATACTTGAGAATACTTCTCAGAGAGGTGTCGATCCTTTATCTTCCAAGAGTAAGAGATAGGAAGTGAGGAAAGAATTTTAATGAGTGCATCTCGCTTTGCTTCCCATACTCCATTGATACTCACGAAGTCATTGGGTGACAATAGTTTATACGCTTGGATCTTAGTCTGCTTGATCAACTCATAGTCGGTACGGTTACTGGCTGAGACAAGGATTTCTCCTGTTTGACTGTCTATATCCATTACCTCTGCACCTGTGCTTATTGTTCTCGTTCTCATGATGCTACCTCCGTAAACGTTACATCAGTATTGTTGGCACTAGATCGTCTTTTGTTGATCTTGATCTTTGCAGGTTTTGGATTACTGACCACTTCCAGACTACAGTTTTCCTGTATGATATTGGCATATTTGTCACTACTGTAAAACTGGAGTATCTTTTCTTCATCGATGACCTTTTTGTAGAACCCTGCATTGATGAGTTCTTCAGCATCACTAACTACCAGTTTAGTCTTATCTGCTGTGGTTGCACCAGTGAAAGTAATGCTTGAAATACCTGCTCCATCCAGCCTGTCAATGCCGTATTCAATGAAGACTTCTGCACCTATAGTAAGGACTAATTCTTTAGCTGTTTTAAGGCTCTTCTTGAGCTCCTGAAGCTCTTTAATTTCCTCCTCTATACTCTCTATCCTTTTATCAATTGAAAGCACGCTAAAGCCGATGTAGTCGGCTTTTCTGGTATAGTCTTTATCGGATTCGAGTATGGCTCTGAGCTCATCTTTTAGCCACTCTTTTGTTTTGGCTGTTGCACTCTGTACTGTCTGTTCAAATCTGTATCTTTGGGTCTTCATCTTATGCTCCTTTGCATGGGTTGTAGTTAATGTTATTTGCTGAGTTTAAAGTATATGTTGGTACAATTGAAGTCTCGGTGGTTGAGGACTTTAACGAGTCTTCTTCCTCTTCATATGTATCATCATTTTTACTCACCTCTTGTTGTTGGTCACATACATATTCCATAAAGCTGACATACTGTTCAAACTCTATCTCTTGGATACGTTGTATTTCATCTTTGATCTTTGACATGATCTCTCCTTTGTGAAGATATTTTCTATAGCAATCCTTCATCTGAAAAGCTGTAGTAGCCTTCTCTGCTCAGAATCACATGGTCTAGTAGTTCAATGCCTACAAGTTTAGAGACCTCTTTGAGTCTCTGGGTTATCTGTATATCTGCTCTACTAGCTTCAAGTGTGCCAGACGGATGGTTGTGGGATATGATGATCCCTGCTGCATTGTCTTGGATCGCAGGTCTGAATACTTCTCTTGGATGAACAAGGGATTGATTGAGCGTGCCTATGTGGATGACTCTCTTTTCTATAACTTTGCTTTGACCGTCTAATGTAACAGTGATGAAATACTCCTTGTCCTTCGTGCTGTATACATGTAGTAGGCTGTAGACATCTTGTGCCGAGGTGATGCGTTGGATGTTGTAGGCTTGTGCTTTTTCTTGAACCATTGCTAGAAGTTCTGTCATGCTGTAGTCTGACTTATTCATTGATTTCTCCTCTAATGCTTTCCAGTGTGTCAATATGATCTTGGATCACATCAAACTCTTCATCGGTTAAATGTTCACCGTATGTGACGGCTTCATCCAGTTTGTCTATGGCATTGGCTAAAGTACTGTCCAACTCTTCCAATATCTGTTTCAGTGAAGTATTCATTACATCAGCCTTTCACGACAATTTAAGCCGTTAAAGATAAGTTCATGTAGCTCTTTCTTCCAGTGCATCAAATGCTTTATGGAAAGTGCTTCCATTACAGGGGTATTCATATCCCGATAGGTTTCGATATCCTGTTGGGTACGGCAGTAGTATGTTGCAACTTGTGCGATCAGGTTGAAGTTTGCTACGGTTTCGTAGTCTTGACTGCTCATAGTCATTGTGTCTCCTTTGGAGTTGAGATTAGTTTAGACTCGTTTCGGAGTGAGGAATGCTTCTCTGTTCTTTTTTCAAGTAGAACTGGAAAAAACTATATTAAGTATTTAGGCATGTAGGGGGGGGAGTCGAGATATAAGGATTGTTTCTTCTTCTATACTATGGGAAATCGACAGAGAAAAAAATTTAGAAAAAAAATAAAAAATAAAAAATAAAAAAATGATGAAAATTTGGGAAAGAGAGAATTGATGAGAGATGGAGAGGGTTAATGGGTGGAGAGAGGAATTTTAGAGGGATTTGGGAATGAGGATGAGATAGAAATAAAGCATAGAGAAAGTAGAGGTACTTCCTATGCGACATTGAGGGTTATAATGTTGCTATAGACTCCTTAAGAACCTTCAGGGGATACCCTTTAACATACCTATTCATAGTCATGCTATTATGAGAATGCCCCATGAGTTCACTAACTATCTCAGGTTGAACACCATTAGCGATGAGGTTGGTAGCGAAGGAGTGACGCAGAGAGTATAGGGACTTTCCTTGCGTGTCTTCTAGAATACGCTTAATATCCTTCTTAAAACGTTTGCTTATATAGTTACTAGAGAACTTATTTGTGAGGGCTGGGAGGTCATCTAGGTGCTCGAGTAGAGTATCGTGTACAGGGATAATTCTATAGCTACTAAGAGTCTTCAGAGGTGATCCTTTAGTTGTACGTAGATCAAAGCATAAGATACCTTCTATTGCTAGTATAGAGCACTTATAGAGTTCACTCAGACGCATACCAGTAAACTGTAGTATCTTGATCATAGGGTAGATGCGTGTGTCTTGTAGTTGCTCCTCTATTATCTTTATGTCATCTTTAGTGAACTCTTTACGTTGGCTTCTTGACAACTGTTTATTGTCAATCGTAAAGTTAGGTATGAAACCTTTATAGTGTCCTAGCTTCTGACTAAAAATGAGTAGGGACTTGATACGCTTTAGGCTCTTGTTGGTACTTTCAATAGATACCAGTTGATCATGGACTACCTTTATCTTTCTATTGTGAATACTATGAACTAATGTATACGTATCCATACTACGATACTTCCATATATTTCTCTTAGGGAACTTTAGAAATAGTTTACGTATCTCTATGAGTTTGCTATAGGTAAGCTTGTTAATGTCTATATCTTCACTTTTGAGTAAAACCTTTAAGACTACAGGCATTAAGACGGTAAAAAAGTACTTACGTGTGTTGTACTCCATAGGTGTGACTTGAGATTGCTTCAGGTAGCCCTTTACAATGCTAGACCATCTAGTAGGATTCATATCAATACTATTAGAGAGGGTAAGAGATAGTTTGGTTATAAGCATTTCTTGAATAACTGTCTCAGGTACGTTATTTAGTGTCTTTAGTGTGAGACCTTGATTGATAGCTTGGTCTAGCTCAGAAGCCTTCACGATAGCTTCATGTTGTTGTTTCCCCAGTGTCCGACTTATCTCTTTACGTCCTATAAGGTATTGTAGTTGCTGAGGTATCCTTCGTCTATAAGTGTAACTTCCCGTCTTTGTTTTAGTAAGGTGTAGAGACTCCATCATGTTTCCTTCATGTGTAGCTCTTAGGTGTATTTTGTGGGGTAACTTTGTGGTGTATGGTTTTTATAAGTCCCTACGAAGCCCAGTAGCTCGATTAACTCAGCGGTAGAGTGCCTCCATGACATGGAGGTGGTCACAAGTTCAAATCTTGTATCGAGCACCATTTTTGATATACTTTAACTTTATGTATCAAACTTTTAGACTTAATGAAAAATATTCAATTTTCTTGACATGGAAGAAGTCGTTGGTTCAAGTCCAATCGTGATCACCATTCTAAGAACATCTACTTACTCAAAACATAGTTATCTATTTTCCAATAACTTTTTCAATCATACAAATCAATTTCACGATCAATATCTTCTGGAAATGCTTTTAGACAGTGTAAATCATATCTGCTCATTATAATTTTTGCATAAAACTTGCTTTTTAGGTAAGATATCTATAGTGTAGTTTTCTTCGATAATATGATACTAAAAAACAAGTAGGATCGATCAAAGTTAATGTAAGAGACCCTTCACAGTAGAAAATCCAGTTTCAAATAGGACAATGATTTTGAAAAGAGTATTGAAAAAAGTATTGAAGTGGATTGGGTATACACTCCTGACACTCATCGTGCTTACAGTTACCATAGTACTCTTTTTACTGAACTCGACCAAAACCATACAGTGGGCTGCAGATACTTATGCACCGCAGTATGGTTTTGCATACAAACAGATCTCCGGTGGTCTTCTCACTGGTCTTGAAGTTGAGGAGCTGACATTCAAAAATGACAAGCTTTTAGATCATTTAAAAATAGGCTGGAATCCCGCCGCAATCCTCTATAAAAAAATCTCTATTACCCATTTGGATGCCAATGGGCTGGATGTAGATAATATTGACAAAATTATAGAGGCTTTTACTTCCACGGAGCCCGAAGAAGATAACGGTTCTTTTGTTCTACCCGTTACGGTTGGAGTGGGAGACTTACATTTGACGGTCAAGCCCTTTGAGAAAAATGGTATAGCATTTAAAACTATCGCATTAGACGGAAAAAATATGCTCTACTATGGGAAGGGTGTCAATATAGATGACCTGGTTCTCTCTATACAAAACAATATTGCTACTATACAGCTCAATGGTAGGTTCAAAGATAAAAAAGTCAGGATTAAAAAACTTAGCATATCGGATATCGATACAAATGAATTTCAAGATGTCATTAAGAAAATGATAGCCATAAAAATACATAAAGAGATCCAAGAAGTAGCAGAGCCTGTAATAAAGAGGCATAAAGCTGGAGATAAGGATCTCATACCCAAAAGTCTGCTGATTGATTCAGCCATTGTAGCAGTCAAACCCGCTGAATATCCTCAGATTAGATTGAATCAGGGAGAACTGAACATCACTTCTCTAGCACTTGATCTGCATGGGATGATAGACTTTGAGCCCGATACTGTTCAAGTGGGTGACCTCTCTTTACTTGTCGATACCAACCTTTCCAAACTCTCTATGAATAGTAAGTTGCAAGATGAGACGATCACTGTTGAGTCATTATCGCTGCAGGATATAGATACGATAGCGTTGACAAAGCTTTTTGAATCTATAGAATACAATCAAACTGCCAACACTGAACCTAAAGTATCTTTTGAAGACAAAACAATAGATACTAACAGTACTGTTAACCCGCTGTTGCCAAAGTTCCTTTATGTAAAACAGTTGGACAGTTCGATCAAAAGTGTGACATACAACCCTGTATTCGTCAAAAGTGCTGAAGTGAATGCGACGAATGTGAAGGTGAATATCGGTACTTTAACTGCTGAGAGTGGAGAGGTCGATGTTGCTTCTGTAACAAATTTCGCATCTTTGGTACAGCATGGGGTGATCAAAGATAACCATATAGAAACTAAAGGAAATTTTACAGCGCATAAAGCACACTTTGAAACCTATAGGTTACTTTGGAAAGAACATGTTGCCGATCCTATCCCTCTAAGTATAAAAGCAGACAAAAAGCAGGCAATCGTTGATTTTGATATCAAAGTTAAAGAGATATTTCAGGCAAAAGAGGGCGAATTTAATGTCACAGATTTCTCTTTAACAAACAAGCTTGTCTATTTGATCCCAGAAGCTAAACTGACCGTAGAAAGCAAGGGAAATATTTCTACATCATACACAAAAGATATTCGTCTTAAAAATGTATTGACTCTGAAAGATGGAGTACTTGACTACAAGGGTAGGGTAGAGCCCGGAAAAATCGAAGGGATTGATGCCAATTATACTAAGTTGTTGAATGGATTAAAGATCACGTATCATGGTGATGCCAATGGTGTGAAAGCAGTGATAGACTCAGAGGCGGTTAAAGGAAAACTTGTTTCTGATGACTATAAAAAGGGTGAATTGACACTGGCAACAAAAGAGGCTCTTTACCTGAAAAATATGTTTTCATTACCCGAACTGATCCAACCTGCAAAAGTGGCAGTCGATGTGCATGTTCCTTTGGATTTTTCGACCATTACACCTCTCAATGCAAAAGCAAAGATCAGATCCAACCTTGCCAATGTTGATGCAGACCTCCTTTATGACAAAGAGTTGAAGGTCATAAGTAAAACCATTTTTCCTGAAGATTCACTTCTCAGAGCGTTCAGTCCAAAGTTGAACCTCGATGCATTCAGTCCGTTAGAAGCTGATCTGACAATGGTTGAGAAGGCTATGCATGTGGATGTAAGATCTAAAGGACTTACCTCCAAAGTCAAATACAATCTAGAGAATAAAGACCTCGATGGGAATATGGTTTTGGGTGGTGCGGAGTTTGTATTTAAGGGCAATGTAGAGAAGGAATTGTCTTTGGAGAATAGTGTTTCCTCTCTAGAGAACTTGTTGAAACAGATCAGTACGATCTATGCCTTTGAAGTCCCGCCGATAGATGGGGATGCCAAGGTTTCTCTTGTCCTGACTGATATGAAAGATGTAGAGTTAAAACTCAATTCCAATACCTTGTCTTACGGGACAGATAAAAAAACAAAGCATATCCTGAACAATACAATGATTTCACTGGACTTTTCAGATTCAAACCTGACACTCAATAAGTACCATACCACTTTCCAGGAACAGAAGATCTATGCTACAAAACCTTCCGTGATCACTTTTAAAGAAGGAAATGTAGAGATTTCTCCACTCTGGATCAATGATGAGTTGAAAGTAACGGGAAGATATAACATTGAGAATAAAAAAGGAGAGATCCTAGCGTTTGCAGACGCGTTTAAGGTCTCGCATGAGATGACTGATCTAGAAAGTCGTATCGATATCAATACCAGGCTTGAGGGTGGTTCAACAGATATCAAGGGTACGGTCACGATCTTGGGTGGAAATATCTATTATGATGTGGATACCAAGACTTTTGCCTCGGACAGTGATATTATCAACGCGGAGGAGTTGAAGAAGAAAGAGAGCAGTCCATTTATGGATGCTCTGATCGCTTCCATCAAGGTCAATACAGAGCAACCACTTATCTATAAAACTGAAGAGGCTGACATTAAAATTAATACCGATCTCTTAATACTAAAGGTGCCTAAAGGTCCTGTTCAAGTTCTCGGAACGGTAGAAATTCTTAAAGGTTCATCTTATAGCTTTAAAAATAAGAAATTTGTCTTAAAAAAAAGTATCATAGCCTTTACAGGAGATCCCAACAAACCCATTCTTGATATTGCTGCTGTCTATAAGACGGTCACGTCAGAGATCAATATACAGGTAAAAGGAAGCCACACTACACCCCATATCATCTTATCTTCGATACCATACATGAGCAGGCATGAGATACTTACAGTACTCCTTTTTGACACTCAAGAGAGCGCAGGAGACCATAGTGAAGATGACATGATGAAGATGGGAGGTATGATGGCTCACTCAGTTCTTTCAACTGCTGGAGGTGCGATGACTAAGAGAGTGCTGTCAGATATTGGAATAAACATTGACAACATCCCTTTTTTGGGTGGATCAAGTGATGCCAATAAAACACAAAAGTCAATTTTTTCATTTTTTTCCAATGATGAGGAAGAAGTGGTGATCCCTACCCATGAGATCCGTTTTGCAGGACAGAAATACCTTGCTGAAAAAGATCTTCAGAAGGCAATGGGCGTTGATAGTAAAAATATATTTCAGTTCTGGAAAGAAGATAAGCCTAGCATCGATGATAAACTTTTACCGACACTGGAAGAGTCCCTTCGAAATTTTTATGATTCTGAAGGATTTTATGGTGCCAGATTTTCGATCAAAACATCAAAAACCGATGTTGCAGTAAGTATCACTGAAAATAAACCGGTGAAGATTCACGATATCAATATCAAAAGTGATTATGATATCTCCGATCTGATCACATTTGAAAAAGGTAAGGTTTTCAGAGCAAAGGAGTTTGTATCTGTTAAAAATAAGATCATTCAGAAGTTATTGAAAGAGGGGTATTGCAGCTATGATCTTGACAGCAAAGCGTATGTAGATCTGGATACGCACGAAGTGAGTGTACTCTTTGCACTGCAAAAGGGTGGTGTCTGTACCTTTGGGAAGGTTACTGTCCACGGGTTGGAGACGATCGATGATTCTGTGGTGCTCTCCAGAGTCAGAGGCAGAGAGGGGGAGCGCTTCAGTACTGAGAGGATAAAGGAGAGTTATGAAGCACTTTATGATCTTGAAGCTTTTGACTCAGTACTTGTGAACTATGATCGAAAATTTTATAATGTGGTACCCATAGATATCGTAGGAGCTGAGGTCACAAAGCCGTGGTATCTTAAGTTTGGTGCCATATATGATACCGATGTCGGGGTACGTCTATCCACTGAAGTCATCCGAACAAACTTTATGGGAAATGCCGAACAGATCGGCTTGCATCTTGCATACTCCAGTATAGAAGAGTTGGCAGAGGTAAACTATTTTGTGCCCGCATTGTTCAATATCTCAGACTATTATATAGATTTGACAAGTAAAGTCGGTTATAGGGAGTTTAGATATTCAGGTTTCGAAGAAGAGAAAGGATATGCCCAGGTTCTTCTTACCTATGCCGATGAGAAATGGAGTGCCTATGCAGGGCTTGCTGTAGAAAATATTAGTATTTCACTTTTCGATGATTATGCATGGGTTCCCTCAGTTGGACAGGGGACATTTCTGCTGGCTGGTCCTTTTCTTGGTTTCACTTATGATGACAGAGATTCCAAGCTCGATCCCAAGTATGGTTATTATATCGAAGGCAAGGTAGAGTATGCTCTTCCCTATGATGATGAGGCAAGCTCTTATCTCAAATATACTTTGGAGGGAAGAGCAATCCATACTTTCAGTGATCTGACACTTTCAGCCGTTGCCAAAGCCGGCAGTGTTGACCAAATACAAAATGAGATACCTGAATCCAAGCTTTTCTTTGCCGGAGGAGTTTATAGCAACCGTGCGTATGGATATAAGCGTGTAGGGGTTATTTTATCTCCTACCAACTACGGAATAGCAGGGGGATCAACGATGGCCAATCTTTCCCTCGAGGCAAATTATCCGATCTGGGAAGATCTCTATGGAGCTGTTTTCACCGATAATACAATGCTGACAAATGATAAATTTGATTTTAGTGGAGATGTATTGTTCACCGGAGGGGTGGGTGTACGGTATAAAACACCGATCGGACCGTTAAAGGTTGATATAGGCATGAATGTACGAGATACTTCACAGTATGGAATCCAGTTTCAGATAGGACAATCGTTTTAAAAAAGAGTATTAGAGGTGCCCATAAATGATCAATATCTGCTGAAAATACTTTTAGACAGGCTAAATCATGTTTGGGTTACAATTAAGATAAAAGAATAAAAAAGAGAAAAGCATGAATTCACCACTATCACTTGATCGCTTTAAAACACTACAGGCACTCTATGTTGAAGATGATACAGTGATCCGGGAAAGTATCGGGGCTTCGCTTGGGTATTATTTTAACAATGTGATCACTGCAGCATTTTATGATGAGGCTCTAAAGATCTACCGTGATGAGGCTATCGATATACTGTTTGTCGATATAGAAATGCCGGGAAAAAGCGGTATTGAACTGGTTGAGGCGATTCGTATTGAAGATCGAAAAACCCCTATCGTCATGGTGACAGCCTATAGTGACAAACACTATTTGATGAAACTTATCAATAAGAACATTCAGCACTATCTTGTCAAACCTGTGACATTGGAGCGGCTCGAAGAGGCATTGTATGCCTCTCTACATTATTTTGACACCGATGCGCTGGAGTTAACTCTCAAGGAGGGTATCAGCTATCTTCCTAAAGAGGGAATCGTACGTTTTGATGGTCAAGATACACATCTCAGTGCACGGGAAAGAGTACTTGTGAACCTTTTGTTAACACATAAAAATCATTATGTCTCCTATGCTCAGATAGAAGATGAAGTCTGGTATCCGGATATTATGAGTAAAAGTGCACTCAAGTCGATGATCTATAATCTTAGAAAAAAACTTCCTGCCGACTGTATCAAAACCTATGCAAAAGAGGGATACGTTTTCCAATGCGACTGATTTTTTCTCTTATCTTGTTTCTATACACGGCAACGCTGCTTACTGCTGCTGATGAGGTACGGAAAGTAAAGGTATGTGTAAGTCCTGACAGTATGCCGATAGAGACGATCGAGAGTTCGAAGCACATTGGAATGGCAGCAGATTTCCTCACACTCATTGCGAAGCGTTCCGGTCTGGAGTTTGAACTGCTGCCTACCCACTCATGGAGCGAGTCGTTGGCATTTGCTAAAGAGCGCCGATGTGATATGCTCTCTGCTGCTGAGAAAAATGATGAATTACAGGATTATTTTCATTTCACTACGCCTTATATGCAGTTTCCTATTGTCATCATTGCTAGAGAAGGGGTACCTTTTGTCTCATCTTTGGAGTCTATCAAAGATAAACGCATTGCGACGATCGCTTCTGCAGAATATATAGAACTATTGAAAAAACGATATCCGAAGATGCAGATAGGGGAGATGTCCAATACACGGGAGGGACTTAAATCTGTGCTGGGTGGTAAGGTTGATTATTTTTTGGATATCACTGCTGATCTGACTTATGTCACACGAAAATATGGAATCTCTGGTATCAGTATTGTTGGCTTTACGGGTGATGATTTTCACTATCGTGGTGCTGTTCGAAAAGATGACCCGATTTTGTTCGGGAAGATCCAGTCTGCTGTGCAGAGTATTTCTGAAGAAGAGAAACAGCATATCTTCAATAAGTGGCTCGATACGAAGATAGAAACAGCGATAGATTACTCACTCATCTGGAAGATTCTTTTTGTTACATTGTTGGGCTTTCTGATCTTCTTCCTGTGGAATCGTCAATTGGCTCAACAGATCAGCAAACGACATGAGGTAGAGAGGAAACTTCATGAACTTAACTCTTCACTTGAAGAGAAGATCGAGAAACAGGTCTCAAAGATGAGAGAAAAAGACTTGATTCTCCATCATCAGTCCCGCCTGGCACAGACGGGTGAACTACTCAGCAATATCGCACATCAGTGGCGTCAGCCGCTTAGCAGACTCACATCACTTTTTATGCAGGCACAACTCGAAGCAAAGAACGGGATGTTAGATGAGAATGACTTCCAAAATCTGATCGAGCAGAATAATAGTATTGTCGAGCATATGTCACAGACGATCGAAGATTTTACTCACTTTTTCCAGATGGACTCTCGTAAGCGAGTTTGGTTTGAGCCGATAGAACAGTGCCGGGAAGCAATGGGTATTATTGACGGTACTTTACAAAGTAATGACATAGCACTGTATAAAAGTTGTCCAAAGGAGAGTCCAAAACTTCATGGTCATCCTCGTGCCTTTTCTCATGTTATTCTGATCCTTCTTAGCAATGCGAATGATGTTCTAATGAAAAGAAATATTACAGATACAGCAATCTGGATAGAGATGACAAGTAACAAAAAAAATCTTACTGTTACGGTGGAAGACAATGCTGGGGGAATTGACGAGGAGATCATAGAGAAGGTTTTTGACCCCTATTTTACCACCAAGCCCAAAGATGAAGGTACCGGGATCGGACTCTATATGGCCTCTACGATCATACAGCGTGTCTTTCATGGTTCGATTTCTGTTTCCAATAGCCCCAAAGGTGCAAAGTTTTTGATTAAAATTCCTCTTCATTCTTAGCACATCGACTTTTTATCGACTTTTTTTCATTATCATTAGTTGTGAATGAATATTAAAAGGAGATTCTTATGAAAAAATCAGCTTCAAAAATGTTACTGGCTTTGAGCCTAGGTTTTGCTGCAACTGTGGTTCCTACCCAGTTGATGGCAAAAAAACCCAATATTTTGGTAATGTGGGGTGATGATGTAGGGCTTTGGAATACCTCTGCCTATAACCATGGAAGTATGGGATACAAGACACCCAATATCGACTCCATTGCCAAAGAGGGTGCAATGTTTACAGATATGTATGCACAGCAGTCATGTACAGCTGGACGGGCGGCTTTTGTGTTAGGTGAACATCCTTTTAGAACAGGTCTGTTAACCATAGGGATGCCAGGTTCAGATCAGGGTATTCCTGATTGGGCGCCAACGATCGGTGATCTTTTGAAAGAACAAGGATATATGACAGGACAGTTTGGTAAGAATCACCTTGGTGATCAGGATAAACACTTGCCAACAGCCCATGGTTTTGATGAGTTTTTTGGAAACCTCTATCACCTCAATGCAGAAGAAGAACCTGAAACATACTTCTATCCAAAAGATCCGGAATTTCATAAAAAGTTTGGACCTCGTGGTGTTATCCACTCTAAAGCAGATGGTAAGATAGAAGATACAGGACCACTTACTAGAAAACGTATGGAAACAGTGGACTATGAGTTTGGTGCTGCGGCAAAAGACTTCATGGAGCGTTCTGTAAAAGCAGATAAGCCTTTCTTTGTGTGGATGAACTTCACACGTATGCATGTTTGGACACGTCTCCAGAAAAAATATAAAGGGATTACTGGTAAAGGTATCTATGCAGATGGTATGAGAGAGCTTGATGATATGGTTGGAAGTTTTCTTGATCATATTAAAAAGTTAGGTGTAGAAGACAATACGATCGTCGTTTTCTCTACAGATAATGGTGCAGAGAAGTTCACTTTCCCTGATGGCGGAGCTTCACCTTACCATGGAGAAAAAGGAACGACTTGGGAAGGTGGTATGAGAGTACCTCAAATGGCTAAATGGCCAGGAGTGATTAAGCCAGGTACAGACATCAACGCCATTATGAGTCAGGAAGATTGGATGCCAACGTTACTTGCTGCTGCTGGTGTACCTGATGTCAAAGAGAAGCTTGCATCTAAAGAGGGATACAAAGCAAACGGTAAAAACTTTAGAGTGCATCTTGACGGATATAACTTTAAACCATTCTTTGAAGGTAAAGTGAAAGAAGGACCGCGTAGAGAGATCTTGTATTTCGCAGCCTCTGGTAATCTTAATGCCATTCGTGTAGATGATTGGAAACTTGCATTTGCTACGGAGCAAGGTGCTATAAATACAGCGTATCGTCAAACTCCGGCATGGCCTGTAATTACTAACCTTAGAGCAGATCCATTTGAAAGTGCAAGTCGAGAATCTGGAATGTATGTAAGATGGTATGTGGATAACATGTGGCTCATGGTTCCGGCTCAGGGCTTTGTTCAAAAATTCCTTGGCTCTATAGAGGGATATCCTTTCCAAGAAGGTGGTGGTTTGAGTGCGGGTAATATTGGATATGGTACGCTCAAAGCTAAAAAAGCGATGGATGTACTTGAAAAAGCTATCTTAAACTAAGTTCTCCTTTCATTCGGAAAGTTTTCTTTCTGGAAAAAGCCAAAGCTTGCAAGAGCAGGAGTGTGAGCTCCTGCATGCAAGTTTTTTATCGAAAATCCTCTCTATTTTCACTTCATCGACTTTTTATCGACTTTTTTTCATTAATAGTTAGTATAAAGACTTAAAAGGAAGGATAATACAGTTATGAAAAAGCATTTGATCAAAGTAATTGTAGTGACGGGAGTCATGTTCATGGTACCACAGGCATACGCGGAGGTGCAAGATAGTACGGTACCACAAGCATATGAAGATATGCCGGATGGAATGATACCAGAGGCGCCGGCTGGAGGAGAAGAAGTAAATACCAACGACCCAACAGCGGCAGCGATATCGGTATCGTTTGGTTGGGAATTTTATAATTGGCATCAAGATGAAATAGCGCCGGGGAAAACGCGACCGCAGGGGAATGACAACAACTTCAACACAAGATTTGTGATCCCTATGGCTGCGGGTACGCTTGGGTCCCCATGGCCGATCATCAATCGTTTCACTTTTGCCAATGTTGAGGCACCGGGAGGAGGAACCAGTGGGTCAGGTAATGCAGAGTTTATTTCTCTCTTTGTTCCCTGGACATGGAAAACAGGTAAGATCGGTATTGGACCTGCCATTAATCTCCCTGCTGATGATAAGCAATTTGGAGCAGATGTCTGGCGTTATGGTCTTGCAGCTGTTTTCCTGGAGAACAGTTTTGAGGGTCGTCTCATGTGGGGTGCTCTGCTGCGCCAGGTTTGGGGTAAAACAGACCCAAACAGTGATTCATATATTGCTTCGGCCTTTGTTTTTCAGCCTATTGCAGTTTATAAACTCGATGAGAGTTGGTACGTCAGCAATGGTGAATCACCTATCGCATATCATTGGCAGGACAAGGAGTTCCTCGTTCCTCTTGGTATCCGCCTTGGTAAAACGATTCCTGATGATAAGGGAGGGATTTGGAATGCGTACGCTGAATACCGAACCAATGTAGTGTATAAGGATTGGCAGGGTGCTGCAGCCAGTGATATTATCCGAATCAATGTGTCATACACATTTGGTAACTAGTCGGAACCAGGAGTAGAATAATTATGGAAGTTTCAACGTCACTACTGGTAGCATTAATGTTCGTTACACTCTTATCGATGGGGATAGGAAATGCTGTAAACACCTTGTCGGTAGTCGTGGAAAAAGGTAAAAAGTCCGGTTACAGTACATTACAGGTCGGATGGTTGGGGTTGATGCTGCTTTCATATTTCAACATGTTCTGGCACATTGTCGATCTGCTTTCGATCGACAAATGGGGTTTCCCGGGCTTTTTATATATGATGACCGGGCCGCTATTGATCTATTTTTCAACATCGATCCTGATCGCAACTCATAGTGAAAAAGAGACAAATAAGATGCTTGTAAAGCCCCGTTTTTTTGCTGTCTTTATTTTGCTTCAGGTCTGGATCATTACGGTAGATATCATGCTTGAAAAAAGCATTATTGAGCACAGTCTTCTAAACGTTGTCCTGATGTTGATCTCCCTTGTTTTGATACGTAAACAGGATGAAACGATCCAACGTTACGGACTAATGGCAAGCTTGGGGGTAGTAACGCTTGCCGTTGTTTTAAGAAGTTTTGGGATCTTAAGTTGACTCCATGTGTTCGATCCTAAGTATTTTAAGGAACAAATATTCAGAAGGAATGAAATGGTATATTTTTATTTGGCAATTGCCATAATCGTTGAAGTGATTGCTGCGAGTGCACTAAAGTCATCTGAAGGCTTCACCAGACCTATCCCGACCGCTATTGTCATTGTGGGTTATCTCACTGCTTTTTATCTTCTTACTGTGATCGTCAAGACACTGCCTGTGGGAATTACTTATGCTATCTGGGCAGGGTTGGGTATTGTACTCGTCGCCATCGTCTCTGCCGTGATGCATAAACAAATACCAGATGCTCCAGCTATTCTTGGTATGGGTTTGATCATTACGGGTGTTGTTATTATCAATGTTTTTTCAAAGAGTGGAGCGCACTAATGCATGCTTCAAAAAATAAACATTCTGAAGCGGCTGTATATCTCTCAAAGTAAGGAAATAGATTAGATGGTATTGAAAAAATCTTTGATCGTGACTTTAACAAGTGTAGGGCTTATTTTTGGAGTATCTTCCTTGAATGCCGAAGCTGGTTCGAGTAAAAATCCGATAAGTTCTTTCATCACTGTGCCGTTTAAAACCACCTTTGACAAGGGTGCCTCAAATGGCAGTGGTACTATTCTGAATGTGATGCCGATTGTAGAAGGAAATGTAGGCGATTGGAATCTTTTCAATCGTGCTGTCATTCCTCTTGCACGTGTAGATGGAGCGATAGTGGGCCCCAATAACCCGAGCCCGGAACAGGGAGGGTCTGCCAGTGGACTGGGAGACATCAACTATTCTCTGCTCTTTTCTCCGGTCAACTATGATACCTTCATATGGGGTGTAGGACCAACTATTACTATGCCGTCAGCCAGCAATGATCAGCTGGGAAGTGGTAAATGGAGCACAGGGATTGCCGGTATGATATTGACAGATACCGGTTGGGGCAATATATTGGTACGTGGTCGTCAAATATGGTCATTTACCGGTGATTCTGAGCGCAGAGACGTGAGTCAAATGGTGATCGAGCCCATTATAACGTACAATATGGGAGACGGATGGCATCTATTTACTGATATGATCATCTCTGCCAATTGGGAAGCCGACAGCAATAATCGTTGGATAGTACCTCTGGGTGGTGGTTTCGGGAGATCATTCAAGATCGGTAATCAGATAGTGCTTTCTCGACTTGAGGCCTATTACAATGTCGAAAAACCAGAGGGTGCACCTGACTATTCGGTCAGCTTCACTATCCAATTCGTCTTCCCGACATACTAAGGTATCAGGAAGAATTTTAGGGTAACATTGGTTATGGATGTGCCCTTTATTTCGCAATACTCTTTTGTACATAAAGTAAAGACACGTGTTCAACTACGAAGAAACATCTTTGCGGATTATCCAGATATTCTATGAAGGTAAAACAACAGTACCTTCCAATAATTAGAAAGGGACCGATGAGACTAAAAAACATAAAACTCAGTTACTTGGCCTGTCTGGCTTTTCTGATGGGCAGTACACTTTTTGCTCAAGATCTGGAACCAAGACGCTGGACACCTTTACCTTCAGGAACCACTATTTTGGGTGTTACCTATGGACATAACTCAGGGGATATTGGCTTTGACCCTATTTTAGATATTGAGGATGCCAAGGTAAAAAGAGATTTTCTTATTATGAGTTATACGCATTTTTTCACCTTTGCAGAAAAGTTAATGCGCTTTGATGTACTTCTTCCTTTCCATAAAGCAGAATGGGATGGGCTGCTTAGCGGTGAACCGGCAAGTGCAGAACGCACGGGTCTAGTTGATCCTCATTTTCGACTCTCCGTCAACCTACTTGGTGCTCCTACTTCAGATTCTAAAGAAGCTATCAATACAGTCGTTGGTGCAGCTATTGCCGTTGGTGTACCTTTGGGTGAGTATTTTGAAGATAAACTGATTAACCTTAGTGCAAACCGTTATACGATTCGCCCTCAGATCGGGGTGGTGCATACCCGTGGTCCCTGGTCGTATGAATTGACCGGTTCCATTTTCTTTTTTACAGATAATGACAACTTCTTTAATGGGAATGAACTTGAACAAAAACCATTTTATGCAGCCCAGGCACATATCATACGGGTCTTTGATCCGGGAGTATGGGGCTCTTTGAGTGCAGGCTATGGGCAAGGGGGTGCTTCGAAAGTCAGTGGTGTGGATAAAAATGATAAGAGAGAGGGATTCATCTCGGCACTCTCTTTGGGCATCCCTCTTACAGAGAATCAAGGTCTCAAATTCAGCTATATCTGGGCAAAAACAAGAACAGACACTGAAACCAGATCGAAGACCGATACTTTTGCAGTGGGTTGGTCGATTCGCTTTTAATGAGAATAAAACCTTCTGAGATTACAGTGCTAAAGTATCTATTTATCTAGTTTTATAGTATAATAAATAATTATAGTAATACTTTTGAAAAGGAGGTATTTGACTATGTTTAAACATCTACTTAAAACGATCACCTTGTTATTGGTCTCAATTATGTTTGTATCACTTCTTCATGCAGAAGAGACCCCAGTCCATCAGGCTGCTACTGTATCATCAAAACAATCTGATACCAATACATCAACAGATAACAATAAGTCAGACATCCTTGTCAGTAATATTGTATCTCATTGGACAGGAGATCTGGATGGAATGGTCAAAGAACGCCTGATCCGGGTTTTGGTCATACCGTCCAAGATCATGTATCAAGTTGATAAGGGTAAGAGGAGTGGTATCTTTTATGAATTAGTGAGAGAATTTGAGAAAAATATCAATAAAAATTATCCTCCCAAATTAAAGCATCTTAAGACACATGTTGCATTTATTCCTGTATTAAGAGATGAATTGATCCCTGCACTCATAGAGGGACGAGGTGATATTGCAGTTGCAGATATTGCTATTACTCCCAAGGGTCAGAAAATGATCGATTTTTCTGACCCTTTCTATCATAACGTCAATGAAATTGTCATTACCGGTCCCTCTTCTCCCAAGATCAATTCTATCGAGGATCTCTCAGGAAAAGAGGTCTTTGTGCGTTCTTCTTCAAACTACAGTGAGTATCTTAAGCAGTTAAATATACGTTTTTCAGAAATAGGACTTGATCCTATTAATCTGAAATCTGTTCCTGAACAGCTTGAAGATGAGGACCTTATGGAGATGGTCAATGCAGGTCTGATAGGTATTATCGTGGTGGATGACTACAAAGCCAAACTCTGGTCACAAGTATTGTCAGATATCGTTTTGCATGAAGCAATCCCTATTAAGAAAAATCTGACATTTGGATGGATGATCCGTAAGAACAGTCCGCTTTTGATGAAAGAGATCAATATTTTTGCCAAAACACATAAAGAAGGTACGCTCTTTGGTAATATACTCTTGAATCGCTATGTTGATAACGTCAAGTTTGTTAAGTGCGCTACCTCAGAAAAAGAGTTAAAGAAATTTAAGAAAGTGGTGGAGTTTTTCCAACGCTATGCAGATAAGTATGATCTGAATTATTTATTGATGATCGCACAGGGGTATCAGGAGTCTCATCTGGACCAAAAAAAGAGAAGTCCGGTAGGGGCGATAGGTATTATGCAGCTTATGCCTGCTACGGGAAAAGAGATGAGTGTAGGCAGTATCAAAAAAGAAGAAGAGAATATCCATGCAGGTATCAAATATCATCGCTGGCTTATTGATCACTATTTTAAAAATGAGCCAATGGATGATTTCAATAAAGAGCTTTTTGCTTTTGCCGCCTATAATGCAGGTCCGGGTCGTATACGAGGTTTGAGAAAAGCAGCGAAAGAGCGTGGACTGAACCCCAATGTCTGGTTCAACCATGTTGAAATTCTGGCAGCAGAGAAGATCGGTAGTGAAACGGTGACCTATGTAGCTAACATTTTCAAATACTATGTCGCCTACAAACTGATCGAAGAAAGGAAAAAGAAGAAAGATGAGGTAAAAGAATCTCTGATGTCTGGCTCTTAATTCATTCTTATTTAACTTTTAGCTATAATAGCCGCATTTTTAACGCGTGGCCAGTCTTGTTTATAATAGGCTGCGATACATAAAGGCTTAATTTGAGTGAAAATCTTATCGGTTATATAGATGACCAGGGGAACATACTAGATACACAGAGTGCAGAAGAGAACTGCACAGCAACACCTATAGAATACGACAACAGCGACAATGCACTGGAGATCATAAGACACTCTACCGCACACTTGATGGCACAGGCCATTACAGAACTTTATCCTAACTCACAGTTCTTTGTAGGACCTGTTGTGGATGAAGGGTTTTACTACGACTTTAGAGTAGATGAACAGATAGGTGAAAATGACCTTAAGACCATCGAAAAAAAGATGAAAGAGCTTATCAAGAAAAAGTATAAGATCGAGAAGTATGAAATGACCAAAGAAGAAGCTTTGGTCAAGTTTGCCAATGATGACTTGAAACAAAAAGTAATGTCTCGTATAGAAGACGATACACTTTCTATCTACAAGCAAGGGGATTTTGAAGACCTTTGTCGTGGTCCTCACGTACCCGCATTGAGATTTTTGCATAACTTTAAACTCACAAGAGTTGCAGGAGCATACCTTGGTGGAGATGAGAATGCAGAGATGCTTACGCGTATCTACGGTATCGCTTTTGCAGATAAAGAGGCACTTAAAGCACATATGACGATGCTTGAAGAGGCAAAAAAACGTGATCACCGTAAGATCGGTGCAGAGATGAATCTCTTTATGTTTGATGAAGAGTCAGGTGCAGGTCTACCTTTCTGGATGCCGCAAGGAGCGAAACTTAGAGCAAAACTCGAAGATATCCTCCACAAAGCACACCGTGTAAGAGGCTATGAACCGGTAAGAGGTCCGGAGATCCTCAAAGCAGATATGTGGAGAACATCAGGACACTATGCCTGCTATGGTGAGAACATGTACCTTACGAATATCGATGAACAAGAGTACGGTATCAAGCCGATGAACTGTATCGGGCATATCCAGATCTTTAAGCAGACGCAAAAAAGTTACCGTGATCTTCCAGTGAAGTATTATGAATATGGTGTAGTACACAGACATGAAAAGTCAGGTGTACTTCATGGACTGCTTCGTGTAAGAGAATTTACACAGGATGATGCACATATCTTCTGTGCTCCAGAGCAGATCGCTGCTGAGGTCATCGAGGTGGTAGAGTTTGTTGACTCTGTCATGAAGCTCTTTGGATTTGACTACACGATGGAAGTTTCAACCAAACCGGAAAAAGCCATCGGTGAAGATGATGTATGGGAGTTGGCAACACAAGGGCTCAAAGATGCCTTGAATGAAAACAACTTACCGTTTACCATAGATGAGGGTGGTGGAGCATTCTACGGACCTAAGATCGATGTTAAGATCACCGATGCGCTTGGGCGTAAATGGCAGTGTGGTACTATCCAGGTGGACTTTAACCTGCCGGAGAGATTTGGTGTAGAGTATGTAGCGGAAGACAACACACGTAAACAGCCGGTGATGATCCACCGTGCGATCTTAGGTTCATTTGAAAGATTTATCGCTATCTTGGTTGAACACTATGCAGGAGAGTTTCCATTCTTCCTGGCACCAACACAAGTGATCTTCGTTCCTATCTCTGAAAGTCACGTAGATTATGCAAAAGCACTTAAGAAAACATTGATGCTTGAGGGTATAGACTCAGAAGTCTATGATAAAAATGACTCTCTCAATAAACGTATCAGAACAGCTGAAAAGCAGAGAGTGCCGTATGTAGTGATCATTGGTGATGAAGAAGTTCAAGGAAATTCTGTAGCAATCAGAAACAGAAGAACCAGAGAACAGTATAATCTTACACAAGACGAATTTATGGTAGAATTAACCCAACAACTTCAAGAAGGTAAAATTTGAGTAGACAACACGACAGAAATAAAGGTAGAAGAAAAGCTGACGATACTATCATGAACGATGCTATCAGAGTAAATGAGCTTAGAGTACTAGGTGATGATGGTGAGCAGTTTGGTATCATCTCTCGTACTGAAGCGATGCAGATAGCAGAAGAGAAAGGTTTAGACCTTGTGCTTATGTCGCCAGATGCAAAACCGCCTGTTGCGAAGATCATGGACTACGGTAAACACAAGTACGAACTTGAAAAGAAGAAAAAAGAAGCCAGAAAGAAGCAAAAAAAGATCGAAGTCAAAGAGGTTAAGTTCTCTTGCAAGATCGCTGAAAATGATATTAACTATAAAGTTAAACATGCTAGAGAGTTCCTTGAAAAGGGTAAGCATGTAAAACTTCGTGTTTTCCTTAGAGGACGTGAGATGGCAAACCCGGAGTGGGGAGTAGATGTGCTTAAGCGTGTTTGGCCAATGCTCGAAGATGTAGGTAATCTTGAAAAAGATGCACATCAAGAGGGTAGGTATATCAATATGTACGTAACTCCACTCAAAAAATAGGTCTATAGCACCTAATCTTCCGCTAGATATTTAACGCTGTACTTAATGTACAGCTTTTAAATCTCTATCGAAATCTCATGCACTCTAAACCTATTTTGGTTTTGATAAGTGTAATATTTATTCCTTTACTTCATAATGTAATTTCAATCCCTCACTCGTCATCACAAAGCCTGAAATAATGATCTTTCCTTCATGTACCATGTTATGGTGTTTTTTACATAGCGGGATGAGGTTGTATTTGTGGTTTTTATGGAAGTGATCGATATGCCCATCACTGTTTGCCTCTTTTTGTGCAGCAATGTGATGCACATCTTCAACATTTTCGTCACAAAGCGCACAGCGACTTAAAAACAGTTCTTTATTGTATTTACTGCTTTTTTGTTTTCGCAGTTTTTTTATCTCAGAGCCGGAGTGATTAAGGTTCTCTCTGATCGTTTGTGCCATCTGTAGAAATTCTCTGTCCATATGCAGTGATTTAGCAAACTCTAAACCATAAAGGCTGTCTCCTCTGCCTAACTGTAAGACTCTGTTATAGATGAGAGTATCATTTGTCTCATCATATTTAATGCCTAAGTGCAGGAAGATCAAATGTTTCAGGTTATGTAACTGAGAAATGCTTCCTAACTGGTGTAAGTGTGTCGCAAAGATAAAGGTCGATTTGAGGGAGATAAGCTTTAAAATAGCGCTTGAAACGATTGCTAGAGCAGATTCTGTCTCTGTTCCCTGACTTATCTCATCACCAAGAACCAAAGAGCGTTCATCTGCTCTGTTAAATATATTTTTGAGTTCCATCATCTCCACAGCGAAGGTAGATAATCCTTTATAGAGGTTGTCTTGAGAGACGATGCGGGTAAACAGTTTATCATAAAGTCCAAAACGAAGTTCCACAGCAGGCACAAAGAATCCTGCTTGTGCCAGGACAACAGAGAGCCCAATACTCTTCATGAGTGAAGATTTACCCGAAGAGTTAATACCGTAAAGAAGCACTCCAAGTACATCTTCCCCATCACTTGCATTGAGCGTGATGTGATTATGTGCTGTATTATTGTTGGAACCCAGAAATACATCATTGGGTACATAGATCCCTCTTTCATCATTGGCTTCAATGATCGGGTGTCGCAGTGCGGTGGCTTCATAGAAATTTCCCTCTTCAATGAGAGGACGGGAAAGGTTCATCTTTTTAGTACATTTGGCATTGGAGATGGCTACATCAATGTTAGCGATAAAGGAGATGAGTTTGTCAAGCAGTAACGAGAACCTATTTTCAAGCAGGTCAAGACTTTCAATATAACGTTGTTTTACAAGTGAAACAAGTTTGACTTGTGCAGTCTCATAATTCCTGGTGATCTCTTCAAAAAGAGGTGCCTGTACTTTCACCGCATTTTTAAGATACTTATAGTTGAAGTCTTTAAAAAAATGATGTTGATCATCGATCGTGACAAAAGAGTCTTTAAGTGACTTTTCAATGAGTGTAAACCTGTTCTTGGTAAGGTTGAGAAAGTAGCCTTCACTCTCCAGATAAGAGACTGTTGTGTAGCGTGTCGTTCCTGTGAAAAGTTTGTCTTTTTCAAAAAGTGATTCAACATGACTGGCTACATCATCCATCTTGTTAACTTCTTTTTGTTGTTTCTTGACGATGCTGTCAATAGCAGGGTAGATGCCGTCTTTAAAAAGATTGTCATTGATCTGTTCTATGCGAAATCTCGCACAGACATCCAGTTCAAAAGTATCATCCAAGACTTTAAGCATCTCTTTGGTCTCATCATAGAGTCTGCTCTCTATCTCAAGTCCGTTGCCCTGTGCATCATCAAGGAGTTTCAGAACAGCTTCAAGTGACATAGCGATATAAGTAAGTTCTACAGGATGAAGTTTACGCAGTTTGATACGTCTTGTAATGCGTTCAAGGTCATAGATCTGTTTTAAGTGTGTCTCAAAACGGTCGATACTTGGAAGCAGTAATTCTGTCAGATTATAGCGCTCTTCAAGAAGATCTTTATCGCAGATAGGATTGAGTAGCCTTTCTTTGAGAAGACGTTTTCCAAACGCTGTGGAGGTTTTGTCTATCAGGTCAAGCAGGGTGATGTCAGAAGGATCACGGGAGATGACCGAGAGTTGCTCCATGGCATTATTACCGATGTACATATAACGGTTATTACCCAGGAACTGCGGCTTGTTCATCTTTTCAATGATACTTTCATCATGCTCGATGATAAAATCTATCAGAACAGCTAAAGACTCTGTAGTATAAGGATGCCTTTCGAGATCCAAAAACTCAATGGCGGAGAGAAAAGAGTTGATGTTGAAAACACGGGTAAAGAGTTCATTTTGAAAATGAATTTTAAATCGTTTTGTATTTACTGTATGATGAAGAGACTCAAGTTCCAAGTAGTGCAGCAACCATTCTTTATCGATCTCTTTGCCTTCAAGTGTAATGATGACTTCAGAAGTTGTATAGGTCTGTAAAAGATTAAAGGCTTCATCCAGTGCATAGGTTTTGTCATCACGCGTAGAGTGGATCTCATTACAAATGGTTTTACCGGTACTGACATCGATGGCAGCATACCCTACAGAGTAAATGCCTGCATTTTCATCTATCATGAGTGAAACGATGTTGTTTTCACTAGGCTCGGACAGGTATTCAAAGTTCGTACCCGGAGAGATGATGTTGGAAACATAACGTTTTACATTTGGCATTTCACCTTTTTGTTTGACAACAACGATGGTATATTTTTTCGTAGCGATAAGACGAGCAAGGTATCTGTCCAGAGAAACAGCGGGTACTCCGGCAAGGAGAGGGTTATTTACGGAATTCTCAAGAACGGCTTTGCTTTTTCTTGTGAGTTGGATGTTTAGGAGTTCGGCTATCTCTTTGGCTTTCCCGATCTTGAGTTCATCGTTGTTCACTTCATAGACTTCAAAAAATGTGCCTATTTCCATTAAAATAAGTGCATCCCTGCCATACTTCTCTTCAAAATACTGCTGTAGATCAAAATAGACTTCTGTTAAAAGCTTTTTTTTGTTAGAAAGTATTTCTGTAGCCTTATCCAATTTTGCCCTTTAGGGAGTGTAGATATCCCCTTTTTTTTAATCGTTAGATTTTACCACAAATACTATTAGAACTCTACTTTATAAACCTTTTAGAATATTTGGGTATAATACCGTCCCATTTTCTACTACTTGGCTGTAGTGAAAATCAAATAGAAAATACGGCTAGCTGTATGAGCTTCCTGCTGAAGGAAACTCAGCGTTAGCGTAGCTTTGTTTGGCTTTGCCAAAAAAGCGTTCTAAAATTAATAAGGGAGTAAGCATATGCCTAAAATGAAAAGTGTTAAAGGCGCTGTAAAGCGTTTTAAAGTTAAAAAAAGCGGCAAAATCAAAAGAGGAACGGCGTATAGAAGCCACATTCTTACTAAGGTTGACGGTGGTCACCATAGAAGTATGAAAAGTCCTAAATATGTTGATGCAGCTGATGCAAAAAACATTAAAGAGATGATCAACTAATTTATTAGTTACATTTTTTAAAAAGCTATAATCCCCCGATTAGGGGCAAGTTCAAACAGAGAGAATGTTTGACACCTACTATAACATGACTTCAGCAGTCAGCTCATGCAACTAGTTGCATTTGATATTGCTTTAGCATAGTACAAGTATAAGGTAAAGGATAACCATGAGAGTAAAAACTGGTGTCGTAAGAACTAGAAGACACAAAAGACTATTAAAACAAGCTAGAGGGTTCTACAGTGGTAGAAGAAAACACTTCAGAAAAGCGAAAGAACAACTCGAGCGTTCATTAGTATATGCTTACAGAGATAGAAGACAAAAAAAGAGAGATTTCAGAAGACTCTGGATCGTTCGTATCAATGCGGCGACTAGATTGAATGGTATGAACTATTCAACATTTATGCATGGTCTTAAACTTGCAAATATCGAACTTGACAGAAAAATTCTTGCTGATATGGCGATGAATGCTCCTGAAAGTTTTACAAAAGTAGCTGATGCTTCTAAAGCAGCACTTGCTAAATAGTTCTAATTAACTATCTTTTGAGGAGTTTCGGCTCCTCAACCCCTTATATCTATTCTTCTTAAATTTTATTAATTTTTTAAAGTCCCCCATTATTTTAACTGAGGCGTTGTTTCTCTCTTCATTTTTTTAGAAAAAACGAAGCAAAAAAGCGTCATGATTCTCGAAACGCTTCGCTTTTAAGGTCGTTCATCATGACAGACACACTTCGTGTGATTAATGAGATTGTGTAACGTGGGTACTCTTGCCTACGATGAAGAAGGAGGGGATTGATTATCCCCGTTGTGTTTCACCTTGGTATCCTATGATCCCTGGACGTAGGTTACACACATGTTCAAAGCCTAAAGACTTCATGGCGTGTTGCACTTGGAAGCTTCTGCTGCCTGTATGGCAATAGACGATGACAGGTGTTTGTTTTTTGTCGTTGTGTTCTTCTACTTTTGCATAGAATTGTGAAGTAGGCACGAGAGCATCTGTACCGACGATGTGTCCCATTTGGAACTCCATGAATTCTCGTACATCTATGAGTGTAAATTTGATCATGTTAAGACTTCTTGCTTCTATCAGTGCTTCGAGTTCATCTCCGTCAAGCTGTTCCTCTTTTAGTAGTGTTTCTGCCTGTTCTTTTGTTAAGCCTCTTGAGTGTTCATGTACGATCTCTTCTATCTCGTCATGTTGTGCTTTTGCAGCAGCATACTCAGGTGTACAGAAGATCCCACAGTGACAAAGACCATCTTCTGGGATCTCTTTTTCCAAAGCAGGTTTACAAGGACAGATACGGTTATCTGCGGCTTTTTGTTCTTCTTTTGTTTCACCTATTACCATAAAGCAGGGGCAGAATCGTTTGCCGTAGATGAGCTTGTTTCTTGCAAGCCCCATCGTGACACCTTCATTGACCTCTTCATTGGGGTTTTGTACAAAACCAAACTGCTTATTTACTTTCTCTACAAACTGTGAGGTTTTTTCCAGCTCTGCTTGGAACTCATCTGAATTCATATCAATTTGTTGCATTTGTATCCTTTGTTGTTTTATTTTGATCATCAAACTCTTTTGCTATCTCATCAAATTCTTTGACGAATCCTTGCATCTTTTTACCCCAAGTGTCAAGAAAAGTTTTTGTTTTATTCAAATCTATATTGATTTGTGTCTCATTCATCTCGATACCTGCTTCTTCATTCTTAACGATACCTTTTTCCAGATCTTTGCTCATTTTGTCCATTTTGATTTTCATTTCATGGGCCAGGTCTTTGAAATAGCTCTTGGTTTTGTTGGTATCGATGATGATCTTGCCATCTTCTGATGTAATGCCTATTTTGGAAAACTTATTGTTTTTCTCTAGCTCTTCTTGTTTTTTCTTGGCTTCTGCCTGTTCTTTAAGTAGTTCAGCTCTTGCTTCCTGGGCTATTTTAGCGTCATGTTGAGCTTGTTCTTCTTTTTTATCTTGACACCCTGAAAATAAGAGTAGTAGGATAAGTGAAAATAAAATATGTTTCATAGGTATTCCTTTGTAAGCGTATTTGTTTTACAGGAAGTATTATACACTAATTTGTGGAAGAAAAGTGAAGTTTCTATCCCCGCAAAGGGATAGAAAGAGGAGGAAGAATGTTGGATAGTTTAGCTGCATTTACCTACGCCGCATTTGCCTTTTGCTGGTGCCTTCTTTTCTGCTGAGGGTTTGGTTGTATTTGTCTCTTTTTTCATAGCATCTTTCATACCAGCTTTGCCACATTTCCCGGCACTGCATTTTCCGCTTTCACATTTCATGGTTTTTGGAGCTTCTTTTCCTGAACCACATGTGGCATTTGCCAAAGTAAGTGTAAATGCCATAGCGCCCATAAGTATGAGTCCTGCTTTAAGTAATTTTTTCATTTTATATCCTTTTTATTTATTGTTCATCACCAAATAACAGGTGATCCAAACTTAGTTTTCCGGCTCCAAATGAAGCAAATATTGCTAAAAACAGCATGTAGTAAAGAGGTATCTCAAACCCATTGTTCCCTGCAGAAAAACCATGTGCTAAATGCACAGTGGTGATCGCTACCACCATAATGACCATTAATGGGATAGAGATAAGTCTTGTGAAAAGCCCTAAGGTTAAGAGTACAACACCTAGTAGTTCCGTACTTGCAGCCATATAGGCATTCAGTGTTGGAAAAGGGATACCTATGGAACCAAACCAGGTAGCAACACTACCTATGTCAGACCATTTTGTCATAGCTGGCTCATAAAACCCATATGCTACAACAAGTCTAGCCAAAAAAAGAGACAAGCTCTGACCATGGCTTAGTATATTTTTTGTGAGTGGGTATATGCTTTTTAACATAATATACCTCCTTCATCATATTTGTATCTCAGGAGAAGATCATTTTCAAGTTTTGATACAAGGGAAGTATAATATGAAACATGTGCAATATGTGTGTATTCTCCCAAACCTTTATTATAGAACCCTTTGCAAAACCCACCCTGTAGGCATCACTAGCTTTCGCCTATGCGTTGTTACTCTTTTTCGACTTAGCTATGGCTAGGACTTCAAAAGAGTGCCTAGCCTAGACAAAAGCTAGTGATGTTATGAGTACCTAGGTTATCCAGAGGGTTCTATTGTTCAAAGATTTTCTATATTAGTATTTGGACAGGATCTTTGTAGTAAAAGTATTGAGTGATGAGTTGATAGTATTATAATAACTTTAGAAGAGTTTTAGGGAAAGTAGTATTATACTCTCTGCCAAAAGGCAAAGAGAGAAGAGAAAAAAGTTATTTGCTTTCAGCAGACTTGTCTGATTTTGGTGTTTTAGCTTTTTTGATTTCAGCTTTTTCCCCATGATCGCATTTGCCACCACCACATAGACCAGATTGACACTTGTTTTTTCTTGTTGAGGTATCATTTTCAGATCCAGTACAACCAATTAAGGACATAAGTGCAAACCCAAGTAGTAGACTAAGAAGTATGTTTTTCATGCTTATCCTTTAACGTTTTATAGAGTGGAAGTACTATAGCATGCTTGGATTACAAAGTGTTACTTCCCGCATCTACTGCTGCCATTACATTTTGTAGCTACTTTTTTAGCATCACCACACTTACTGCTTGTTCCGCATTTTGTAGTTTGTTTATCGGCTTGACATTTACTTGAAGAACATTTAGCTTCTGCCTCCGCATTTCCACCTTTTGTACATCCTGTGAAGGCAACAAGTGCCAACCCTACCAATGAACTAAAAATTAACTTTTTCATCTTTGTCTCCTATTCTTAATTTAAAGGTAGCTCTATAACTACCCTTTAGACAGTTAGAAGTATAATCTTAAATACGTGTAAAGTGTGTGTAGTGATTTTGCACTTAGAGTACACAGAAGATGATTATGATTAGATAGAACCCTCTGCCTAACCTAGGTACTCATAATGGGTTTTGCAAATGTGAGATTTTGCAAGAGACTTTTAAAACATAGCCAAAGCTACGTTGAAGAAAGTATCTTGTGAAAGATTGCGTTTGTAAAGCCCATCCTATGGGCATCACGAGCTTTCGCCTATGCGTTGTTACTCTTTTTTGACTTAGCTAAGGCTAGGACTTCAAAAGAGTGCCTAGCCTAGACAAAAGCTAGAGATGTTATGAGTACCTAGGTTAGGCAGAGGGTTCTATACTATAAAATAAAGAAGTAATAATAATGAAAAGAAGAAAATTTTTAATCCTAAGTTCGGTGCTTGGACTCTCCTCCTCTTTACTTGGTAAAAATAACAGCATAGTATTTAGTAAATCATTAAAGCGTGTAGAAAAAACCATTCAGTCCGTACAACAACACCTCTTTCCTGAAGGAAGTCAGATCCCGTCAGCCCGATCGATGAATGTCACACAGTTTTTGCTTGAAACGATCACACATCCTAGCTACGATAAAGATATTCGTCTCTTTGTCATAGAAGGAGCAGAGGAGTTGGAAAGTCGTGAAGAAGGCAAATTTACTGCCTTCTCAGAAAAAGAGAAAGAGCGTGCATTGAGAGCCTATGAAGAGACCCATTATGGGAGCAATTGGCTCTCTCGTATTATGACACTTACGATGGAAGGGATGTTTTCAGATCCTATCTATGGTTCCAATGTAAAGGAAGCAGGCTGGAAAGCTTTGGGTTCATATGGAGGACTTCCCAGACCGACTACGAGGTATATAAAGTTATGAAGTATGATGTAGTTATTGTTGGTTCCGGTGCCAGTGGTGGTGCAGTAGCCTATACCTTATGCAAAGCAGGATACAAAGTGGCAGTATTGGAAAAAGGCCGTCTTATCAAGCGTGATGAGTTCTCTAAAGATGAGTTAGCCTATGCTCGTAGAGATATCGTCACCCCAAATCTTTTTGAAGAATACCATACGATAGAAGAGAGGGTAGAGGGAGAGTGGGTAGCTACTCCTACGTATGAATCTGGTTGGAGTTTTTGGAATGGCAACATTGTAGGAGGATCATCAAACTTGATGTCTGGGATGCTGCACCGTATGCATCCAGATGATTTTAGACTCAAAAGTAAGTATGGAGAGATAAAAGGTGCCAATATAGTTGACTGGCCCATCTCCTATGAAGAGCTGGAGCCGTATTATGCCTTGGCAGAAGAACTGGTGGGTATTACAGGTAAGTATGAAAAACACCCATATGAGCCGCCAAGAAGTACTCCTGATTTCCCTCAGCCTCCCACCAAAGAGAATGCTGTAGTAAAACTGATCGATAAAAGCTGTAAAGCACTTGACATTGTACCGTTAGTCACGCCGCGTGCAGTATTGTCTCAAGATAAAGGGCACCGTAATGCTTGCTACTACTCGAACTTTTGTGGAAGCTATGGATGCAGTTCAGGGGCAAAAGGGAGTTCAAGAGAAGCGCTGCTGAAACCAGCCTTGGCTACAGGCAATCTTACGCTTATGAGCAACACGTATGTCAAGTATCTCCATGCAGGAAAAAAAGATGAGGTTGATTATGCTGTGGTAGTAGATACCGTTACGGGTAAAGAGAAGAAGATATCTGCAAAGATGTTTGTTGTGGCTGCACAGGCACATGAAAGTGCTAGACTTTTGCTCAATTCCTCAAATAAATATCATCCTCATGGTTTGGCAAACAGTAGTGGAGAGTTAGGAAAAAATTTGATCTTCTCGGCTGGAGGATCTGGACAGGGTGAACTGCATAAAGAGAGCTTGAAACATATCAAATTTGAAGACCTTATGACAACGGGACTTTTTGTCAATCGTTCTATTTTGGACTGGTATTTTATAGACCATTGGTGGGACGGTAAGTTCAAAGGGGGTTCTGTAGAGTTTATGTTCGAGCATCAAAACATCATTTCTCGTGCAAATAAAAATAATGAGGAAGATGGCAAACTGGTATGGGGTAAGGCCTTGGGTGAACGTCTTGTGAAGCGATTTACCGAAACTAAAAGTATCCGCTTTGAGATATTTAATGACTGGCTTCCCAACGATGACTGTTTTGTGAGTCTGGATGAAACACATAAAGATAAATATGGCATGCCTGTTGGGAAACTTCGAGTAGAAGCACATCCTCAAGATGTTAAAGTAGGCAACTATATTGCAAAGAAGTGTGAAAAGGTACTTGAAGAGATGGGAGCGAAGAATATTTATAGCTCGATATCTGCTTCCCCTCCTCAAAATTTAGTGGCAGGAGGATGTCGTTTTGGAAATGATCCTAAAACTTCAGTACTCAATAAATATTGTCAAGCCCATGACGTGCCTAACCTTTTCGTAGCAGATGCCAGTTTCATGCCAACAGGTGGTTCTGTACCTTATACCTGGACGATCTATGCCAATGCATTCAGGGTAGGTGATCATATTGTAGAGCAGTTGAATAAAGGTTAAGTTAAGTTTGGCTTATTCTGTTTTATTTTTTTTTAAAGTGGATTTTGCTATCATACCTGCAGAGATGTTGAAAAAGCTAAACCTATTGAGAAATAGGGACAGAAAATCATGGGTCTTAAGTAAGATTGCCAGGTTGCCAATATTTATATGTTAATTACTACATTTAAAACCATTTCCTTCTCTTTTGACGTTATAAGTATGATTTAAGATAGATTTAATTTCATGTTTATTTTTGATTAATCATATGCAGTTACAATTATACATATTTTTTAGTATGGAATTTATCATCCCTACTATAAGTTTTCACTAATTAGGAGTATTTATTGAAAAAACTTTATACCTTATTGCTTACGTTATCCCTTGCTACTGTTACCGCTCAGGCAGCTACAAAAACAGTTAAACACACTATTAAAAGTGGAGAGACTCTCTATACAATAGCAAAGAAAAATCACACTACAATAGAAGAGGTGAGAAAGGCAAATGGTCTTAAAAAAGGAGACAACCTTAAGATAGGAAGAGTGTTAAAGGTACCAAAAGATACTTATTTCCCAAATAAAAAGAAAAAAATAGCTAAAAAAACAAATATAAAGAAGTCTACTAAATCAGCAAAATATGCTATAAAAAATGGTGATACACTGTTTACTATTGCACGTAAACATCATACTACTATTGAAGAAGTAAAAAAAGCAAATGGTCTTAAGAAAGGGGAAACACTTAAGTTAGGAAGGGTATTGAAAGTTCCTAAAAATACGTATTTCCCAGATAAAACGAAAAGAATAGCTAAGGTTACTAAGAAAAGTAAGAATAAAAGAATCGTACAAAAAACCAACAAAAAATCAAATATCAAAAGATCTTCCAAATCAGCAAAATATACTATAAAGAGTGGAGACACACTTTCTACCATAGCGCGTAAACATAATACGACTACCGCAAAAATGAGAAAAGCAAATGGTCTTAAAAAAGGGGCAACTCTTAAATTGGGAAGAGTATTAAAAGTTCCTAAAAACGGTTATGTTAAAAGTACAAAGAAGAAAACATTTAAAATAGCAAAAACGAAGAAGAGTCGTCAAGACAAAAAACTTGCTAAAGCACTTATGAATATAAAATCTAAAAAAACAGCTAAAAAAGGTCAAAAGTTTTCTATGAGTGATATCTTTTTTAGTGGAAAGTCTAAGGGCAAATCTAGCAAGATGACTAAACTTGCTAAAAAGAAATTAGGGAAAAGATATGTTTGGGGCGCAGTAGGACAAAAAAATACATTTGACTGTTCAGGGTTTACTTCTTATGTCTGCAAGAAGAATGGAATCACTATTCCTAGAACATCAAGAGCGCAGTCAACTTATGGAAAATATATTAGCAGAAGTGATTTAAGACCGGGTGATCTTATCTTCTTTGATACATCTAAGAGACGTAAAGGATATGTAAATCATGTAGGTATTTATCTTGGTAACGATAGATTTATTCATGCAAGTTCTGCGAAGAAGAAAGTGGTTATTACTAAGTTAGGTAAATCTTTTTATAGTAAGCGTTATAAGGGTGCGAGAAGAGTGACTTCATAAGCTTCTTTCTCCGATGAGCTTCGGCTCATCATCTATCTCTTCTCTTCAAAATATATTTTAAACTTTTTTCTCAATAACAAATTTTTATCTATTTGGTAACTTTCTCTTTGTTCATTTTTTTTCTTTGTTGATGTGACAAAGAAAAAGAACGAACCAAAAAAAAGAAAACACAAACTGCTGCCGTGTTTCAGTTCTTTTTATTATGGTTTGAATTTTTATAGGCTTATGAAATTGCCTTGTTGTTTAAATGGAATTTTTTACGGATGAAAGTTATTTAGTGGCGATAGCCTAGTTATATTATACTTTTTTTGTCGTGGTGAACGCCCTTGAAAGTGAAGCGATTCGAGAGCCACGACGCTTTTTTGCTTCGTTTTTATAAAAAAATGAAGAGAGAAACAACGCTACACTTTCAATACTTAAGGAAAGCATGTAAAACGGTTATCGACTCTTTATTTCATCGAAAACATAAGCTATTCTGCTTCGAGTATCGCTCCATTACTGGCGTTGGTAACTAGTGCTCTGTATTGTTTCAGCCATTTACTCTCAAGCGGCTTTACAAGTGGTTTGAAATTATCCCTTCTTTCTGCAATTTCTTCAAAAGTAAGTTTTGCCTCAAGGATATAGTTGTCAACATCAATGTGAATCTCATCGCCATCTTCAAGTAGCCCTATAAGTCCACCTTCTGCTGCTTCAGGACTTACGTGTCCTATACTTGCACCTCTAGTTGCCCCGGAGAATCTACCATCAGTGATGAGTGCTACATCATCTCCAAGACCCATACCCATGATGAGACTTGTCGGGCTTAGCATCTCCTGCATACCTGGACCCCCTTTTGGACCTTCATAACGGATAACAACAACATTTCCTGCTTTAACTTTTCCTTCGAGAATCCCTTTTATCGCCTCATCTTGAGAGTTAAAACATATAGCAGTACCTGTAAATACTCTATCTCCCGTAATACCTGCTGTTTTGATGACGGCACCCTGTTCTGCCAAGTTACCATAGAGGATAGCCAAGCCACCCACTTCAGAGTATGGGTTGTCAATGGTGTGAATGATATTCGTATCCAAGATCTTTGTATCTTTAACTTTTTCGTAAAGTGTTTCACCTGTTACATTGAGGTTGTCAAGTAAAATGTCATCACCGCGCTTCATCATCTCATGCATAACAGCATTAACGCCACCTGCTTTGTTAATATCTTCCATATGTACAGTTGTCAATGATGGAGAGATCTTTGCAATGTGTGATACACGTTTAGAGATCGCATTGATATCTTCAAGATTAAAGTCTACGTCTGCTTCTTTTGCGATAGCAAGCATGTGCAGTACAGTATTTGAAGAACCACCCATTGCCATATCTACAGCAAAAGCATTACGTACAGCATTCTCATTGAGGATATTTTTTATTCTGTATTTTTCACGTTCTGCTGCGTCAGATTTTGCTATTTCACAAATACGTCTGGCAGCTTTTTTGTAAAGTTCTGTTCTCTCCGGTGTTAAGGCCAAGATTGTTCCATTCCCAGGAAGAGCAATTCCCATTGCTTCCATAAGTGTATTCATAGAGTTTGCAGTAAACATCCCTGAACATGATCCACCACTTGGACAAGCATTACATTCTATATCGGTAAGCTCTGCATCATCTATCTCTCCTGCTTCAAACTGACCTACTGCTTCAAATGCAGTAGCAAGGTCTATAGGCGTACCATCTTTTTTGTACCCTTTTTCCATCGGTCCACCAGAAACAAATACTGTAGGTACATTGACACGCAATGCACCCATGATCATCCCTGGGACGATCTTGTCACAGTTAGGGATGGCGATCATTGCATCAAGTTTATGTGCGTTCATTACCGTCTCTATGGAGTTTGCGATGATCTCACGACTTGGAAGAGAGTAGAGCATCCCATCATGCCCCATCGCAATACCGTCATCAACACCGATAGTATTGAATTCAAAAGGTACACACCCATTGGCACGTATCTCTTCTTTGATGACTTCAGATACCTTGTTGAGGAAAAAGTGCCCAGGAATGATCTCTATAAATGAATTGGCCACACCGATAAACGGTTTTTCAAAATCTTCATCTTTTACGCCTGTTGCACGCAGCAAAGATCTGTGTGGGGTTCTACTGAACCCCTGTTTTATTTCGTCACTTCTCATGGAAAAGCCTTTGTATGTATATTTTAATTATTTATAAGGATTATAGCAGATGAAACTCAAAAAATGTATAGTATAAAGCATTTTTATCCAAAAGTACGCTTTTCTCTTTACATTAAAAGGTTATTTAGCTATAATCGCACTCCAATTTTAGGCTAATCCCTAGAAGAGGATATGGAAATGCGGGCGTAGCTCATCGGTAGAGCATAACCTTGCCAAGGTTGGGGTAGAGGGTTCGATTCCCTTCGCCCGCTCCATAAACAATTAATATTTCAATATATGAATGGTACCAATTAAGCCCGGGTGGTGGAATGGTAGACACAGGGGACTTAAAATCCCCCGGTCATTGCGACCGTGCCGGTTCAAGTCCGGCTCCGGGTACCACTCATTACACTAGCAAAAGAATAGAGTTCGTTTGATGTGTATAGATATGTATTTTTTTAGTGTGGAGTCATAGCCAAGTGTTAAGGCCGCAGCTTGCAACGCTGTTATCCCTGTGTTCAATTCCAGGTGACTCCTCCATGGTTAATTTATAAGACGGAGCCATCGCCAAGCGGTAAGGCCGCAGCCTGCAAAGCTGCTATCCCCGGTTCAAATCCGGGTGGCTCCTCCATTATATAAACTAGATTTTATCTATTTTTAGATAGTATTCTATTCTTCAAATGTCGGGAGATGTCAGAGTGGTCGAATGTGCCGGTCTTGAAAACCGGTGAGGGTCACACCTCCGGGGGTTCGAATCCCCCTCTCCCGGCCACTAACTAACCAAAAATTATCACAAACAACGACTACACCGTTACTTTATAGCTTCTTTAAGGTTTGACACTTTAGTACCTTGCTACCCTATTGCTACCCATTCTTTAAAAATAGCCGTTTTACACCCCTTTTTTATAGTGTAAGAAAACTCATTTAATTATGCCTTTTTTATAGTGTGGAAAAACTCTTTTTTTATTACTTCGGAATACTCTTTTTAATGTGTCCTGTTTGTCCTTTTTTACTGTGCCAAAAAATTATGTTTCTGTACTGTGAATAACTTTCCAAATAAAACAACAAATCAAATTCTGCAAAATGAGTTAAAATTGTATTTACTACTTATTCACATATCCACTAAGCACGTTCACATCATACTTGCAAGGCTATTCAATCATTAAGTTTTAGATTGATTTAATTACATAAATGACTTAGGCACATATACTAAAATGCTATACTTTACGTTGTACTCGGTAAATAATGGTTAACATAATAACAGTTCTATTAAAAAAAATGTGAATAAGTAAACAAGTCTTTTTATAGATACGGAAAACTCTTTTTTATAGTGTCCGTTAATTCCTCTAACCTTGCCCAAACCTTGCCATTGCTTTTTCTATCAATGTTAACTTTTATTAACGCGGGTTTCACTACTAACCTTATGGTAACATTAGCATTGCTTTCTCTACCAATGAGAGGTTTTATTAATACGGGCTTTGCTACCAAACCTTACCGTAACCTTACTATTACTTTCACTATCAATACACCCTGTATATCGTGATAGTGTTGAGAGTTCTTCTTTGGTGTAAAAGGATTTATCTTCTTTTAACAACTTGATTGCATTATAGTTATCGTTGAACCTTGCGACTTCTCCTTGAGTAATCGCTTCGTTCTGTTCAATAGTGAATTGGTTTTTAGTTACGCGTTTACTACGATGTGGTCGTACATTACTATCTCGTTCATCTCCCCCCTTGATTGTCGGTCGTCCTGGGGTAGGTCCTCTATCAGTTGATTGAGGTCCATCAACATTAGTTGTGCTGCCGCTGCCTGTTCGCTCTTTACCATTTTCGGGTACTGTATCTGTACTGCTTGCAGGTAGAGGTTGTATTGTTTCTTGCTCTCGCTCTTGGATAGTATCATCTTTTGCTCCTTCTTCTTTTCTATAATATAGCATCTTTTGGTAGCCTCTTCTTGTGTAAGTTCATTTTCTGCTTGTTTCACTATCAATACACACGATATCTATTTACTTTATTTCCTCCGTTCTTGGTCTTACCTCGATAGACTTTTATTAACCCTAATGCTTCCAACTGTTTAAAAGCTTTGAAGTACTGCCCATGATCAGTTCGTATGCCAAACCACTCACCATACCAATCACCATCATTAAACAAATTGATAGATATTTCATAGTGTGAAGCCTTGAAGTTATCCCCACGCTTATGCTTTAAAAACACCAATGACATATACACCTTGATACTCATTTTGGTTAAGTAGTTCATCTCTTTTAAAAACTTTTTACTGATCTGTAGATTGTAAATTTCATCATTCATTACTATGCCCTTTGCTGTTCAATGTACGGGATAAAAGCATCTACACTATTGCAGTCTTTATTGTTACTGTATAGGTTCTTTAATCGCTTAACAGTCATAGCTTCCATGCCTTTTACAAAACTATCATTTATCTGCTGTCTTGTTTTATCAACCACCCACTCTTTCAAAGGTTCTTTGCTCTCTGCTTCAAGTAGCATATCAAGTGCTGTGACTGCTGTATCAAAACTGTGTGTGTTATAAAATCTTTGTTTCAATGCTTGGGTGTTCTGTTGTAAAGGCTGTGTATCTGTGGGTAAATAATTAGCTTCATATTCTCTACTGATCAACCTCCAACCATCATACACCTGTACTGTATCCATCTTTAAGCCTGTTACTTGTTCGGGCTGTTGTTCAATCAAAGCGTTAAGTGCTGCTATCTGTCGCTTAACCTCATCTCTAAATATAAATGTAGTACCGTGATTATTTATCAACCATGTGCAGTATGTGGCTGTAATACGTCTTTGCAATGTTTCGATCAAACGATTATCAAATATTGCTTGTAGTTCATCATGTGTGGTTGCTTCACTAACAATGGTTTCATGCCCACACTCACACACTAAATACAGTTTGCCGTGATCTGCTGTGAAGCTTGCATCATTGCCGTGTATCTTTCCGCACTCTTCACATTCGTAACCTGTTTGGCTTTCAATCTCTTCATGGTGTCCACATTCAGCACATACTTTATAAGCTGTGTCTTTTTTAATACTCCGATAAATTCGGGTACTTGCACACTCACTACATACAGATTGCTTGGCTTCAATAGCTTCATTTTCTTGCTTTGGTCTGATCGGTGCTGTTGGTAATCCTAAGTTACTGATAACCTCTGCACAATCAAGCAATACTCCATCATGTTTGTTTGGTGCTAACCTCAACACACGCCCCACCATTTGCTTATAAAGGTTTTGTGACTTGGTAGCCCTTGCAAGTACAATAGTATCTGTCGGTGGGTGATCAAATCCTGTGGTTAGCATATCAGCATTAGTTAGCACTTTTACATCACCGCTTTTAAATGCTTCCATTGCTTCGGCTTGCTGTTCCTTTGTTAGCTGTGAGTGTATAGCCATTGCTTTAACCCCTGCATCATTATAAGCTTTTGCCATTGCTTCACTATGCTTGATCGTGATACAAAACACCAATGCTTGTTTACGCTGCTGTATCTTCTCTTTAGTTGCGTCCACTACCTGCATGACACTTTCAATGGTGTTAAACTTTTGATCAAGGTCTTGCATATTGTAATCACCTGCTGTAGTTCGTATGCCTTTCAAGTTCACTTTAACGGGTTGATAACTTATCATTGGCACTAAGTAACCGTTAGTGATCATATACTCTAAGCTGTAATCATTCAGGTGTGTTTTAAAGCCCTCCAATGTTTTACCCTGCTTATCGTATGGTGTTGCACTCAATCCAACTACCTTACCTTTGAAGCTGTCCAATAGTTGCTTGATCATCTTCCCACTAAATCCGTAATGTGTTTCATCTATCAGTATCATTGTAGGTTTAAAGCCTAACTTTCGTTTGTATGCTGTTTGTAGTGTCGATACAAATACATTATGCTGTTTATTATAATCTTTCGCACCGTGTATGATCTGTGGTTGCAGCTGGGTAAATGTACCCGCCAACTGTTCAAGCAAGTTTATTTTGGGTGCTACAATCAAAGCAATACCGCCTTGATCTGTTTCACGTTTGATAATCTCTTTAGCTATGACACTTTTACCCCCACCCGTTGCAAGCTCAACCAAAACACTGCCTTTTGCTTTGGTTGCACGTTCTACAATATCGGTTTGGTATGGTCTTAACTCAAACTTTTGTTGTTTGTTTTGTAATTTATTCATATTTGTGCCTTTTTTATAGTGTCCATTTTGTCCACTTTGGCACTTGATTGAGTGTATAGTTTGTGTATAGTTTCTAAAACACTAACTAAATTTAATGCCCTTGTATCGGTGCTTTGCTTGGTAGTGTGAGTGTGTAATTTCAAAAACGCTAAATAATATATACTATGTATCATTTGTGTGTGCCTTTTGCTTTGTTTTTATTACTTCAATATCAGCGTATAAAGTTTTACGTGTTACACCCAACTTTTTTGCAATAGCTGTTAAATTTGGTTCACCATCAAACTTTAAAAACTTTTCATCATTCAATAACTGCATAACCTTTTTTTGTCGTGCTGTTATTTTTAACTGTGTACCGTGTGACATATTTTTAACCCTTTGCTGTATTATTTTTGTTTTAGCTTTGCCCTGCAATTTCATTGGATAGGTTTTATTTGATTGATTAAAAGCTTTTTGCTTATCCATTACCTGCAACACATGATCAAAATAAGCTAATCCCAAATTGCAAGTATCATTAAATGATCTGCTGGGTGCAATGATGTTTTGATAGGTTGCATAAATAGCAGCTTCAACAAACAAGTAATGATTAAAAACATAAGTCGCTGTTTGCTTGTATCGGTAATAGTGTTCGCTTTTTTGTATGCCCTGTGGTATGTATGCCGTTGGTAGTGTTACATTTTTTGTTATTGGGTGCAGCGTTGCAGTATCCAAAAGGTTATGATGTGCTTTAACTGTTGGTTGGTGCAGCACTTCAAAGCCTGTTTGCACTAAATACACTTTAGCAAGTAATAGTTGGTAAATATCCCCTATGTTTGATACACTGTATCCCCAAATAACGCTTGTATCTGTTTTGTATGAGTAATCACCTATCTTTGGTATTAAAGTGCTTATTTTGGCTTGTGGTGCATTATTCAAAATGATTGAGTAGTTATAGTGATCATGTGTAATACTTGGTATCAATGGTATAAAGTTGGTGTTGATCTTCACATCACCACACACCGCACAAAATATCTTTACCCTGCCATTGCTATTATGATAAAAGGTTGCACTTGGATTATTGTCACTATGGTTTGGGTTCGGGCAATAGCATGATTTATTTTCACCAATACCTATAAGCTTTTTGGCTTCAAATATTGGAACGGTGCTACCATCTGCAAACCTTACTAACTGATTGCTGTCAATATCGTTATTAAGTGCCGTAACCTCATCATGGACGGCTTTTAAATGTTTGGGTATGTTTAGGGCTACACCATCATAAAAGCTTGATAGATCATCATAGTTGATAAAGTGCCTGTTAATATTTGCGGGTGCTAAAAATGATACATTGTTAAAAGCTACTCTATTATCAATCTTGGTTACATCAATACCCACCGTATTTAAAATATAATGTGCAGCTTTATTAAATGCTTTTTTACCTGTAGGCAAATAGCTGTCAAGTATAATGGCTATATGTCTTTTATAAGTGTATTGATCTGCACTCTTGCTGGGTACACTTACAAAAGAGATATTTAACGCTTTTAGTTTTGCTTCGATAGTTTGATAATATGGTGCTTCGCCTGTTGCGGGTGCTATGTCAATATCCACAAAATACACATTTGCCATTGCTTGCAAATAGTTGCCGTGTCGGTGTCCATTGCTAAACAATCCAATAGCCACCGCCTTACGGTTCATTACCTGCATAAGCTGTTGAGGTGTTGTAAGCTCGGTAACTTCATAGCCGTTAGTAGTTGCTTTGTTACTACCCTTTGCGGTTGATAATAGTATTTTATTGTTTGTTATGATACAATTCATCACGCGATTTTAAAGGCGGGGTTTGCTATTCTCCCGCTTCCTCATCACTTAATTTTGTCTGTGTTTTTTCCTCTAAATCATTATCAAAGCCCGTGTCTGTGGTACTTGTTTTGTCTTTGTTTATTTTGATTTTCTTTAGCTGTGGACTTGATACAAATAACGGTAACATGATCTTAGCTGCTGTGATATGTTCATTATCAACACCACGTACACTATCTTTTATACGGCTATTACTTTGCAGTAAACGGCTTTCATCACCTGCAAAGTATTTGGTTAGCTTTCGTGTTTGTGTGATCGTATCATCATCTAAAAAATCATAGATACTAAGCTGTATAAATAAAGATACTTCATTCTTCTTTCGTAAATCATAGTCTGGGTTATCAACTAAAAACATATTACGTAACCGTGCTATTGAAGCCACCGCCCTAAACTGTTCACGGGTTAATGTATCCCAACCCCTGCTTGATAAATAATCATTTACCATATTAAGATCGCCATTATCAATACCGTAACGCTGTGGGTTTTGTGTAAAGCTATTCGCTACAAAATCTTTGCTATTCATTTTGTATGCCTATGCTGTTTGTACTGTTTGTGCTGCAAAATACTCCGCTACTGTACGTAACGAAAAAAGCACGCGGGCGTTGCGTTGATGTCCTATCTTCTTGTAGCTTGGTACACCGTAACCTTTTGCTATGTAGTTATCAACTGCACTTACACTACAATTTGCTATTGCTGCATACTGCTTTTTATTAATATTCATTCCGTAACCCTCTGCACGTAGATCATCAAAGATTGTTTGTGCTTCAGGTGTAGAAAGTGCTTTAAATGCTATGTTAGATTGTTTTGTGGTAGTTTGCATTTGCCTATCCTTATGTGTTTAAGATAGGTCAATTTTAGCAGTTGATAAAGTAGTTTGATAGGGGTTATCTCCGCACTTTTGCGGAGATAGTTATTTGTTTTTAATTAAGTCCTCAATTAACTCAATTGTCATTTCTTCAAAAGAACCTTGACTCTTTGGCATACGCTTAGCATCGGAGATTACAGTTATAATATCCTTGATAACACTACTATTAATAGCCTTGTTGGGTAAATTTTTAACGTATCCCCTAAGACCCCTTGTTAATCCGAGGACAAGTGACTTTATTGCTTCGTTTTTGTGGATTGGTATATCCATTGTACCTAATCTAATGCCCGGATTAAATTTTGATATATCATCTATTTTATTTCTGATTGTTTTCATATCGCGATTATAATCCTTTTCACTTATCCCGCTTTCTTCAAATTTAACAATATCTACACGTGTAGATATGATCAAGCGAATATCACCCATACAAAGATCATTATTTATGTCAATTATGTAGTCAAGATCATTGATCATATCATCATTAAAACAGTTTTTTAGTACTTTTATCTCATTCCTTATAGTGTTTTCTACCCTGATACAAGCATCTGATATTGCTTTAATAGTTAATGAACTGACTTCGTAGCAACTTGGTCTATATTCAATACCCCAATCCCTAGCCCTTTCATTTTCCTTGAGTGCTTGTTCGAGATCATGTTCAAGGTCTTTAATCTTTTCATTTATCAATTCGGAAGTTATACTCATCTATAAAGCCCCTTTACCGCTTCACTCCCTTGATCGGGTGCTAACTTTGCATATCTCATTGTTTGTGCAATATCTGCATGGTTCATTAATGTTTTGATTGTAAGTATTGGTACACCTGCAATAGCAAGCTGTGAAGCAAACGTATGCCGTAACGTATGAATAACCACACGGTTTTTTGCATCATCTATTTCAAGCCCTACGTTAAACAATTCATCTAATTTAGGTTTTAACCAACGGCGCATTGTACGGCCGGGTATTGGTTCAGCTTTCCCACCAATGAAATAATCATTTAGTTTTAACTGTTTAGTGTAGCTTTCTATTTTGTCCTTATAGTCATCATCATAAAAGGCCGTATATGTGCCACCACTTTTAAGATCAGTGATCGTTACGCTGTTGTTGTTGAGGTTAATATCTTTTTTCTGCATGTGCAATACGCTTTCAAGCCTTGCACCTGTGGTTAAGGCCATCTTTACAAAATGATATAGTATTTCATTGCCTTGCACACTTTCAATTACTTTCTTAACTTCATCAATCGTTAAATAGCGTTCGCGCTTATCATCTTCTTTTAACGGCTTCACTCCTATACATGGATTAATTAACTTTAAATCCTTTTCTTTGATGCTGTGGTTAATTATTGCCTTTAATAGTGTGATCGCACCGTTTACAGTTTTAGGTGCTTTATCTTTGGCTTTTAATGACTTTTGTAATTTAACTACATCATCTTTTGTAACGGCCTGTATATCTTTGCTACCTAATACGGGTTTTATATGTAGTTTATACTTTCCCTTTTGCCTATCGTTGGTTTTGTTTTCATCTGCTTTATCATCAAAATACACATTTGCTAAATGATTAAGTGAAACAATCTCTTTTTTCTTTTTATGTTCCAACGGATCAGCACCGGTTTTAACCTTGTTTACATATTCAGCACGTTTAGTGTTTGCAAACTTTTCATTTACACCATTTGATTTTTTACCAATTGTTACCCATACCTTTTTACTGTTATGATTTTTATAGTTGATTGAATAACTAATATCACCGCTTACTAAGTGGTTAAGATACACACCTGCATACTTATTTGATTTAATACGTGCCATTTTGCTACCCTATTGCTACCCATTATTTATATTTACTTGCAATAGTTTAGCAAACTTTGTATAATGGCAATATTAAAAAAGTGCCTATATAGTGGGGTTTTAGTAGTATTTTGAGATTATTTAAGAAAGTTTGCAATATGTATTATTTAAAATCCCCCTCTCCCGGCCACCAACTTTATACAATCCAACCTAATTCTCAATACAGTGTGTTTTTAGAGATTTTAAAGTATCTCACTAATTTGACGTAACGGACTAAAAGACAGAAGACCTTTTAAACCTAGTGCCTTTTATCGTCCTACTGCAAAATCAAGTTGTGCGATTGCAATATAATAATCATAATACGCATTTACCAACTCTCCCAATGAGTTAATATACCCCTGTTGTGCTTCCTGAAGTTCTATGTAGTCTGAAAGATCATTCTCATATCGTTTTTGCGCCTGAACAAACTTTTTCTTACTGGCTTTTGCAATACTTTCAGAAAGTGTAACGGAATCTTTAGTCCTCCGTACACCCAAACTGGATTCGATCACCTGCCGTTTGATCAGAAGGCGTACCTCATCTACATGGGAAGCTGCTTTCAGAGCAGAGATCTTGGCTTCCTGTACAGAGGCATCCGTTTGATTTCCGGCAAAAAGATTCCATTGCAGATCAACCCCTGCCTGCCATTGTCTCTCTGGTGTGGAAGAAATAAAATCATTATCTACATGTTGTGCTGTATAGTCTCCTCTAAGTGAAAGTGTAGGAAGGTATCCCCCTTTTTCACTCTCTATAAGAGATTTTGAACTCTCTACGAGATACTTGGAACTTTTTAACTCATAACGATGGTCATAAGCAAAACCTTCCAGCTGAGAAAGAGATGTGCTGATCTGAGGAAGATGGCGACTGACATTTGGGAGATCCAGCTTCCTATGATAGAGTTTATAGTTTCCACTGTAGGGAACATACCCCATTGTTTGCTCAAGTATCGCTCGACGCAGCTTGAGTTCATATTCTGAATTGTTTAATTCGAGCTCTGCCTGTGTCAAACGTACTGTAGCATCAGAAACATCGATGATCGTTTTGATCCCGCTATCATAATAACGCTGTGCTCTTCTGAGTTGGCCTTTTTGTAATTCTATATTTTTCTTGTTGACTTGGATCAAACTTTTCATTTTTAAAACATCATAATAACGTGCCTTAATAAGCAAGATCTTATTGGAGATGAATTGATTCATGCTTGCTTGAAGCGCATTGGCTTCCTCATCTGCCGCAGAGATCCTGCCGCTTGTTTTTCCAAAGTCATAAATGAGCTGAGACGCACTAAGACTGCCAAGCAGTGTAGTACCATTCAAGTTATCTTGACCCTTGAAATCCATCCCTAGGCCTCCTGCCCCGGCACCCAGATCCAAGCGAGGGAGATAGTATCCCTCTTGAAATTTGGTACGTTCTATCGCCCTTTTAAAATCAAAGCGGCTTATATCGATATCCGGGCTGTGTTTGAGTGTGATCTCTATGGCTTTATCAATGGTCAATATTTTGCTATTTGCAGAGACAAGCAGTGTTATTGTCACCAATCCTGTCCCTATCCCTTGTATTAAACGTTTCATTTAGATCATCTCCCGTTTTGCTATTTCATCTTCTACAGAGACAAATTTCTCACGCATCGTTGAAAGCAGGACATACAGTACCGGTACCAGAAGGGTACTTACTATGGTTGCCGCCAGCATTCCTCCCAGAAGCCCCACTCCGATTGATTTTTGTGTCACAGCACCTGCACCGCTTGCAAAAGCTAGAGGTGCCGTACCAAATACAAAAGAGAGGATCGTCATCATAATGGCACGGAAGCGAAGTCTTCCTGCCTGAATTCCGGCTTCGATGATACTTTTGCCTGATTCTCGCAGCTCTTTGGCAAATTCAACGATCAAAATCGCATTTTTGGAGGCAAGGGCGATCAAGAGGACCAACCCCACCTGCGCATAGACATTGAGTGGCAGTCCTGCCATCTTGAGTGCCCCCATGGCTCCGATCATTACAATAGGAACCGAGAGCAAAATCATCAGTGGCAGGATCCATGATTCATATTGTGCAGAGAGTACAAGGAAGACCACCAAAGCTACAAAGAAAAAGACCAGAACCTGGCCCTTGCCGGCAACTTTCTCTTGAAAAGACATCCCTGACCAATCATATCCGTAGGCATTGGGTAACACACGTTCAGCGATCTCTTCCATCGCTGCCATCGCTTCACCGGAACTGTACCCTTGGGCTGGGGCACCGTTGATCTGAATAGATCGGTAGAGGTTGTAGTGGGAAATATTTTGTGGTCCAAGCTGTTCTTGGACAGTAATGAGTGCTGACATTGGTACCATCTTGCCCTGTTTACTTTTGACATAGAGCTTATCAATATCGCTTTTATCACTTCTAAACTCTTTTTTAGCTTGAACAAATACTTTAAAGACCTTACCGTATTTGACAAAGTCATTGACATAAAAAGAACCCAAGTAGGTCTGCATGGTACCAAACAGTGTAGCAACATCAACACCCAGTGCATTGGCTTTCTTGCGGTCTATTTTGATCTCATACATTGGGTAAGAAGGATTATAGGTAGTAAATGCCTTTCCTATGCGAGGGTCTGCATTGGCCTCTTTGATGATCTGCTGAGCATAATGCATGAAAGTATCCATGTCACCTGAGAGATAATCCTGTAACCTGAAATCAAAACCACCTACGCTTCCCAATCCGGTGATCCCCGGCATATTAAATGCAGCAACCGAAGCATCTGATATATGGGCTGTTTTTGCAAAGGTCTTCCTTATGATACTTTCTATATCCAGACCCGGTGCTGTTCTGTTGTCCCAGTGATTCAAAGTGACAAACATTGCTCCCGCACTGCCATCAAGCGATGAAGTGATAACATTATATCCATCAATTGCAATGACATCTTTCACTCCTTCAATACCGGCAACGATCTCTTCAACCTCTTTACGGACATCAACGGTACGTTCGATAGAACTTCCCGGCTTGAGGTTGATAGCGACCATGTACACCCCTTTATCTTCAGAAGGAACAAACCCTGTCGGGGTAGTGATGAACATAAAATAGATCACGCCGAGCAAAGCAAAAAAGAGTGCCAAGACAGCATAGCGAAGCTTGATAAGCAGAGTGATAAAAGAGGTGTATTTGTCGGTCAACCAGCTAAATCCTTTTTCAAAAAGTTCAAAACCGATAAATTTCTTTTCATCCTGATCACGGCGCTTGATGATAATAGCTGCAATAGCCGGTGAAAGTGTCAAAGCATTGAGTGAAGAGACCAGAACAGCAAATGAAATGGTCAAAGCAAATTGCTGATAGAGTGAACCGGTGATCCCCGGTACCATAGATACGGGGATAAAAACAGCGACTAAAACCAGTGTCGTTGAAATGATCGGACCGATCAATTCGATCATCGATTTTTTAACGACCTGAGGCATGGTCAGTTCAGGCTCTTTATACATGATCACTTCAACATTTTCCACAACCAAAATAACATCATCGACGACGATACCTATGGCCAGTATCAGCCCAAAAAGGGTGAGAAAGTTGATCGAAAAACCCGGTGCTATATACATCGCGGCAAAAGCTCCAATAAGTGAAACAGGTATAGCAACCGCTGCGATGACAGTAGGACGCCAGGATTGCAGGAAGATGTAGATAATGACTATGACCAGTAAGATCGCGATAAAAAGGTTAGTGATAACATTGTCAATGGCGACATTGACGTATTCAGTTGTATCATAAGGAATAGCATAACTAATTCCATCAGGAAAACGGCTTTTGACTTTCTCCATTACTTTTCCAACAGCTGCCCTGATCTCCAGAGCATTACTGCCTGCCAACTGATAGATACCGACCAAACCGGTTGGTTTTTTGTTTAAGATGGCATTCCAGTCATATTTTTCAGCACCCAGCTCAATTTGTGACACATCACGAAGATAGACTAATGAACCATCTTTTTTATACTTGATCACGATCTCTTCAAACTCTTCAACCTGCGTCAACCGACCTTCAGCAGTCAGTACATATTCAGTTTGCTGATCCTTATAGGTAGGCGATGATCCGATCTTCCCTACAGCAGCTTGTTTATTTTGTGATTTGATCGCATCAATAATATCACCAGGTGTTAGATCCAAAGCATTGATCTTGTCAGGGTCAAGCCAAATACGCATAGCATATTTCTTCTCACCCATGTTTTCTGCTTTACCTACACCGGGGATACGCTTAATTTCATCAAGTACATTTATATTGATATAATTGCTCAAAAAGGCATCATCATAACGATCATCACCATTGATCGTCACAAAACAGACTGCACTTGGACTCTGTTTATCGACAACAACACCTGTCTGCTTGACTTCAGCCGGCAGTGAAGGAGTTGCCAATGAAACCTTGTTTTGGACATCTACCGCAGCGATATCAAGGTCATATCCCGGCTCAAAATAGACAGTAACTTTGGATTGACCTGTAGAGGTACTTGCTGATTCGGTATATATAGAACCCTGAACACCGTTGATCTTGTCTTCCAGAGGTCGGGTAACAGAGTCTTCAACCGCATAAGCATTCGCACCTGTATAATCAGCCGACACCACAACTGTCGGCGGTACCACATCCGGAAATTCCTGGATCGGTAAAACGACCATAGAGGTTAGACCACCAACAATGATCAGCAAGGAGATGACCATCGCAAGGATCGGACGTTTGATAAAGGTTATAGAAAACATTTACTTTTGTACCTCTTCCATAGGCTCTTCTGGTATCAGCTTATGTTCTTTCATGATTGCGGTGATACCTTTGGTCTTGGTCATATCTTTAGGTGCCAGAAGACGACCATCCTGTATCTTTACCAAACCGGAGATCACTACCTTGTCATTATCTTTCAAACCGCTGGAAATATTGGTGTAATAGCGTGATGAGATACCGGGTGTGACAGAGGTTCGTTTGGCTGTGTTATTTGCATCTACCGTATAGACAAATTTCCCCAGCTGATCTTCAAGGATAGCCTGTGGTGGAACCATGATGAAATCAAACTGATCTGTAACGAAGATATTGATATAGACAAAAGTTCCTGGATAAACAGATTTGTCTTTGTTGTCTATGGTCGCACGCATGGAGATGGTTGATGTCAACGGATCTACGATATTGTTGGAAAAGTCGACAAAACCATCAAGACGTTTGCGTTTAAAAATATCTTCACCCTGACCACGAACTTCGATGAAAGCAGGCAGTTTTTCACGTGAACGGAACTTGTATATCCTTTGAACGTCTTTTTCAGAAGGGCTGAAATAGGTATAGATCTTCTCTGTCTGCACGATCGTTGTCAGAAGGGTTGACTCTCCATACCCTACCAGGTTACCCACATCAACACGGCGGGCACTGACCTGCCCCGATATCGGTGCCGTAATGAGTGTATAGCTCAACTCCAGCTCTGCATTTCTGATCGCAGCATCATCAGCGGCTATCGCTGCGATCAATGCATTACGTTTTGCTTCGTATTGTTCCAGTGTAGAGCGTGCTGCAAGTCCCTCTTTGACAAGAGGTTGATAGCGTTTAACATCCGCTTTTGACAATGCTAGAGCAGCCTGGTCTTTCTCTTTTCTGGATTTTGCAGCGTCCAGATTGCTTTGATACTGGGACTGTTCGATCAAAAAGAGTTTATCACCTTCTTTCACATAAGCACCATCTTCAAAAAATCTCTTTTCCAGTCGACCCGAAACACGTGCCCTTATCTCCTGACTGCTGATCGCTTTTGTCATACCAGTATATTGCACCCAAAACGGAAACATCTTTTTCTGGACAGTAACCGTCTCAACATTCAGTGGTGGCGGAGCCTTTGGTGCTGTTGCCTTTTTCTCTTCACCGCATCCTGCTAAAAAGAGCAGAGAAACAGAGAGAATCATAGTATATATCTGTTTTTGTAAAATTGCCATTTGAATGATACCTTATCCTTTTATTATAGTTTATCTAAAGTATTTCCCTTTAGAACTAAATGCCATTACATATAAAATTTTTGTTTAAAATACTTCTCGATATCAAAATAGATCTCACCACTGGTATTTTTGTATGTTAGGTTCTTTTTGCTTAGTTGACTGATATGCTCAAAACCCATGACCGCCAGCATTGTCTTCATCCCTTTTAAGAGATTCTTATGATAATTTGCGATCTCATGTCCTTTTCTAACAACAATATAAGAGGCACGCTTTTTTGGATCCTGTGTTGCCATTCCGATAGGACATTGATGACCTCCGTAACCTGAGCACATCCTTGCACGGATACATCCGCCACTCATCATAAATCCACGTGCGATACCTACTGCATCAGCACCCATAGACATCGTAATGATCACATCATCAGGTGTGAGAAGTTTACCAGAAGCAATGATCTTGATATCTTCACGAAGCCCGTATTTACGCAGTGTTGTATCAACAACATAGAGGGCATTTCTGGTAGTGAGACCTATGGATTCCATCAACTCAAGCGGTGCAGTCGCACTTCCTCCTTCTCCACTGTCTACTGAAAGGAAGTCCGGAAGAGGAAGACCGGCTTTTTTCCGCTTTGCAGCTGCTGCCATGATCTGATCAACAATATTCGCATCGGAGATAACGATTTTCATTCCTACAGGTTTTTTGGAGATCTTTTGAAGTTTTCCTACAAAGTCAAGAAGATGATCGGTAGTATCTGCATAAGGGAAACGGTTAGGAGAGAACAGATCTTTACCCTCTTCAATACCACGATAATAAGCAATATCTGCACTCACTTTCACTCCGGACAGTTTTCCTCCAGTCTGCTTCGCTCCCTGTGCGATCTTGATCTCTGTCATACGACAAAAACGCATCACTTTTTCATAACGCTCCTCGTCAAATTTCCCATCTTCATCCCTAACACCATAGAGACCTGAGCTCATTTGGAAAATAATATCAGGGATCGATTCCGGTACTTCTTTTGGAAATGCATCCAGAGGGGCTTTCCAGTTTACACGGAAAAGTACATGTGTCTCTTTATCATAGATGTAGGTATTTTCTGTTCTTTTATGTAAGAGTACTTTTCTATATGCCTTGATCGCATAGGTTCTATTGAATATCTTATCCACGACATTAAATACAAATTCAGCAAAAGGTGTACCTTTGACAATTTCAAGATAATCTGCGTTCTCGAGATCGGGATGAAGTGTATAAAGATGATTTGATGTTAAGCCACCTTCTCCTGTATTCACTGGGAAATGACCGATGGAAGCTCCAAGAGAAAATGCACGTATTGCTTCGGGACTCAAAGAACCATCACTCATAGCAGAACGGACTATGGGACTTTTTGCTACGAAAGGAATCTCTCTGTTTTCTCCGAATGTAACAGAAAAATCATCTGACACTTCATCTTCATTTTTTACATTGACAGAGTGTTTTGCGATGAAGCGTGAACCGGAAAATGGTTGAGCGACTGAAAAAGATTTATAGTTTGGTTTATCTTTGGCAGCTGTATAAACCCAATCTATCTTATCTCTTGATTCATAAAAGGTCTCTTCGGCAAAATATTGACGAAGAGGTTCTCGAAGTGCCTCAAAAAAATAACGAAAACGACCAATGATCGGGTAATTGATGAGTAACTGATGCCTTCTTTGAATAAATCGATCATAAACGTATAATGCGATCAGAGCAAGAAAAAGAGCACTTAAAAAAAACTCTGTAAACCTAGTTAAAAAATCCCATACAGCAGCTAACATACTTATCCTTTTTGTTTTATATATTTAAAGCTTTAGGTCGGTTCATGTCTAGTTTACCTGCAGTCTCACCATCTTTTGTTTCAAAACTCAATGAGGCATCATAAGGAGGTCTATGATCTCTTAACACATCAACCAAATGGCTCAACACAAGACCGTGGTTCCTACCCAGGGGGAATGTCACTTCTTCTATATGTGATTTGTGGATCTTGTCTGCCAATGCATTCAATGCACATTGGTAGGCTCTCTCGTTCGTAACATATTGCAGATAGTAGTCACGCATGATCTCAATATTGCCAAGCCATGCTCTGCGCTCATCTGCAGTGATCGTATCATTCTCTTTGACACGGCTGGTATACTTCTCGATCAATGCATTTGTCTTTTCCTGAACGTTGGCAAAAGCCTCTTCAGGATTGGCACAATGTTTTTTAAGCAGCTCAACCAATTCACTGCCGCTACGCTCTTTCCCACTGACATTGTAAAGATATATCTTTTTGTCCTCTGTCGGCTCGAAACTCAATGCTTCCAAAAGTTCAACAGCAGCATTTAAAAAGGTATATCTGTCTGGTTTAGTTTGGTCAAATGTGACCCCTCTAGCTGAAACTGCTGGTTTGGCACCTACATATTTTAATTCCATCTTTGCTCCTTTTGTATTGGTTTTGCTTTTATATTAAATATAGTAGCATAATATTCAATTATATAGGTAGGTAAAAATCGAAAATGTCTGATAAAGAAGAAGAGGGTGTTAATTATATATTTTGATGTGCATAGATAACTTGATCGCGTCCATTGTCTTTTGCCCTATACAAGGCTTCATCTGCGAGACTATAGAAATCTTCAAGGTCATACTCGGAGTCGTCTTCCAGAATACAGGCACCAATAGAGCAGGTCAATACAGATTTAACATTACTGCCTTTGTGCTCTATTCTTAGATCTGATACTGCCTGAAGGATCGCATTGATCCTGTCGTGTATGCAATCAATATCATCTCCAAGGATAATAGCAGCAAACTCTTCTCCACCCAAACGAAAGGTATAGTCACTACTTCGTCTGAGATGTTCTTTTAAAATATTGGCGGTCTGTTCTATGGCCCAGTCACCTTTTTGATGTCCATAAGTGTCGTTATATTGTTTAAAATAGTCCAGGTCAAGAATAAAAAAAGCAAACAGTTTGTCATTGCGTTTAGCCGAAAAGAACTGTCTGGGAAAGATCTCTTTGAGGAATCGTCGGTTATACAGAGATGTTAGAGGGTCTGTGATAGAGAGTTGTTCAAAAAATTTTAGCTGCTTTTTCTCATAACGGCGCATCCGTTCTATCTTGTCATTTGCCCTTTCATTACTGTTTTGGATAACAAAAATGACATATAACATGAGGAAGTGTGCAATAAGAAATCTAAGATAACTTTGTGTATTCCATGTCCCCTCTTGCCACTCCCCCACGCCTGTATAGGTAACTGCCAGGACCATTACCATAAAAATAAAAGAGACGATTAGCCCACGTAATGCTCCAAGTGTGACAATGGAAAAAGGGGCAAAGAAAAATGTCCAGATCAGCGTATAGTTTTCACCATGATGCAGGAGTGTTATAGCAAGAATGGCAGTAAATAAAACAGCATTCCCAATATATGCGGCACGTTGATAATCATTCTTTGCCCGTAAGATGTAGAGTGTATATGACAAAGAAAGAAAAACGGAGAGGTCTATGAAAAGAAGATCATATGAGTGGGTAATAAATAGATGGATCACTGTAAATAAAAGGGTGAGTACTGTCGTAATGAAAAGCATTGCATTGAGAAGTAGAACCTTAGTTTGTAAAGGGCTGTACTCCTCGAACTCAAATGAGGCTGACAAAAGTTCACTGAGTTTTGGTTTCAAGCAAATCCTTATATGTACTGTTTACGACACTGTTCAATATCCTGTGATAAAGTTAATAGTTCTTAAATATTGTATCATAAATTTAAAGGTATTTAAAATTCTATAGGTATTGAAAGAAAGAGAAAGTTAAGTGTATTCGTATGGTATTGCTAAAAAGTAAAAGCCAAAAGGCTTTTACTTTTAGTAAATTACAGGAGTAATTTTCATATTTGTACCGTCAAAACTACCAGTAGTTACATTGTTTTCCATTGCATAATCAACGATAGTTTTTAAGTCACCATTGATGTTGTCAATAATTGTATTAAATCCTGCTATTTCATCAACTGTCATTTTTTCCATACCATCAGCAAACAGTGCACCAAACATAAACTCTGGGTTTAAAATTGAGATATCAATCGTTTTATTGTCATCTGGATTGACAAATACTGCTATTTCACATGGAAGTGCAGGTGTATGGTACTCACCAGTTGTAAGTGCTTCTTTTGCATACGTAGGAGAACATGCTTCAACTATCCAAGAACCTCCCGGTACTTTTAAAGGTTCCAGTCTACCAGATCTCCAAGCAGGGTGTACGCCAGCCATTTCACTTGGCAAGATACTTTTTAATGCCGTTTCTTGAGAACCAACTGTACCCTCTTCATCACTTGTCATTACTGAAATAAGTGTAGCTGCTATTGCTTTCGCATCAGTAGATGTAAACTCTTTTGTTCCATCGCTTGTATATGAGTAATGTCTATATGGCTCTTTACCATCATTTGAAGTATCAGTAGTTGCTTCTACTTTTGACATAGCTGAGTATATCGTTCCCATTTTAATAGACGTTTTTGTGTATGTTTCGCCAGCTGTATCAAATGCATTATATATCATGGCAAAAATTTCATTTTTAACTTGCGTAGGAAGAGCCATCATATCTGCTTTAAAAGCAGGGATGTTCATTTCATCAGCAGTGAAAACTTCAGTAAAGAAAAGAGTGAAAATTGTCTCAGGGTTTAACATGTCAACAAATATCGCATCTTCATCATTATAGATAATAACCTCACATGGTAATGCTGTCGTATGATAGATACCAGCAGCAACCTTAGCACCTTCATCTCCACCTACATTTATAACACCTAATGCTTTAGCTGCATATTTTGAGTTACACACTTCAACTACTTTTACTTTTTTAGTATTTGCCGGTGACATAGGAACATTTGGATCAATAGGAAGCTTAGTAGGAATACCTAACATATGATGCATAACATCCGCATCTCCTAAATTATTTGTTACTGGTAACTCAGTCCCTCCAAGTATCCAGTTAGCCCCTTTGAATGTTTCAGGGTCACTGGTTGGTTCATCTATATTTGCTACATGTTTAGCAAAAGTATTCGCAAGTTCTGCTACTTTCGCATACGTTGCCGCATGATCAAGGTTGCCATCTGCATCTTTCACGGTTGGGAAAACTGCCACACGCTCAAATGCAGAGAAACTACCATCGCCAAACGGAATTTTATCCTCTTCCGTAACACCCACTAAAGAAGCTGATATTGCCGCTACTTCTGCCGCTTCAAGTTCAGCAATAGCTGCCAAATCTGATGATAACTCTATGGGAGCCTCTGGTGTTGGTGCCTCCGCTACGGGTGTTTCTATTACTGTAGTATCGTTGTCGCTACAACCTGCCATTCCCAAGACTAAAAGTGCTGAAAGCGCAACCGAACCTAGTGTTTTTGAATATTTCATATATCCCTCCAATTATTAAGATTTCTTATTGTAGAAGATCAATATGAACTAAGTATGAACTATATCTTAAATAATACTTATAAATTACTAATATATTGAATATGTCCATAATAAGTAACAAAATATTTACGCTCCTTGTCCTTCTATGGTCTTCAGTATATTTTAGATAGACTATTTTACATTACATTGACTGGGACGAAGAGCATCACACGGTTGTGTCCAACTTCATGCTAAAAAGCTTTATACCCTTATATAGAAACATGGTAAAAAAAATACACTGATAAAAATCATATATTAAAGTTACGTCAGCTATTTATCTGCTGTGGTAAATGTATGCTATGATTGCAATAAAAGGTTAGAAATGACAGAAAATATAGGAAAACTAATTTTACGATTTATGGTTGGCGGACTGATGCTCTTTCATGGTATCGATAAAGCGTTGCATGGTATAGGCTTTATCAAAGGTTTGGTCAGTGGGCAGGGATTGCCTGAAATTTTGGCTTATGGTGTGTATGTAGGGGAGATACTCGCACCACTCTTTTTGATCTTGGGATGGAAGAGCCGATTATGGGCAGCTGTGATAGCTGTCAATATGACTGTAGCTATCTACTTGACACAGAGTAAAGCACTTTTGAGTCTTGGTACGCATGGAGCATGGGCTGTTGAGGTACCGATGTTCTATCTGTTAAGTGCTTTAGCCATTGTCTTTTTAGGTTCTGGCAAATATGCTATTATGAGAGACTAGTACATCAAGACTGCACAGTATCAAGTTATTATTCTATAAAAATCGAAGGATAGCTATGAAAAAAATTACATTATGGATCTCTATACTTTTTATCACCTTTGGCTTTTCTGCTGAAGTAAAGTCATGGACAACGACATTGAAGAATCTAACACCTCTTGAAAAACATGTTATTGTTGATAAGGGAACAGAAAGAGCTTTTTCCGGTAAGTATGTGAACACCAAAGAGAAAGGTGTCTATACTTGTAAAGTATGTGATACACCTCTTTACAGATCGGATGACAAATTTGACAGTCATTGTGGCTGGCCGAGCTTTGATGATGCCATCCCCGGGGCGATCAAAGAAGTAACCGATAAAGACGGAAGACGTACCGAGATACTCTGTGCCAATTGTGGTTCGCACTTAGGTCATGTATTTAAAGGTGAAGGGATGACAGCTAAAAATGTACGTCACTGTGTCAACTCGATCTCTCTTAATTTTGACAAGAAGAAAGCAACTTCTAAAATGACACTGGCTAAAGCTTATTTTGCCGGTGGATGTTTTTGGGGTGTGGAATATTATCTTGAAAAGATTGAGGGTGTAAAAGAGGTGACTTCCGGTTTTATGGGCGGAACAGTAAAAGATCCAACCTATTATCAGGTGGTAAGAACCAATACAGGTTACCTGGAAACGGTAGAAGTGCTCTATGACCCTTCTAAAGTAAGTTATGAAACACTGGCTAAAACTTTTTTTGAGATACATGACCCCACACAAGCAGATGGGCAAGGTCCAGATATCGGGAGTCAATACCTCTCTGCAGTATTTGTCAATAATAAAGAGGAGAGAGCCGTAATAAATAAGCTCATCAAAATTCTAGAGAGCAAGGGCTTGAAGATAGCAACACAAGTATTAGATAAAACACCTTTTTACTCAGCAGAAAAGTCTCATCAAGACTATTATGACCGCAAGGGAGGAACCCCTTACTGTCATAGACGGGTGAAACGGTTTGCCTAATTTTACCCTCTGGCGTTTATCATCCAGACAGAAAAGACATTAATGTAGTCCCAAAAGCTTTGGATGTTCTCTTCACTGCTTTGTTTCTCATCTATTATAGGTTGCAGTGCTTCTTCAAAGCAGATAAGCCAATGCAGTCTTGCATCAGGAGTGATGGCAAAAGGAGCATGTCTTCTTCCCATTTGCGGAGCACCACGGTTTTGGTTAAAGTAGGGTGTTCCTCCACAGATCTGTATGAAAAAGTCTGCAGATGTTTGTCCCGCATTTTTCATTACATCTATCTCTTTTGGGAAAAGTGCTTTGATAGGACTTTCAAAAAGACCCATATAAAATCTATCAAGTAAGGCTCGCATGCCTTCTTCCCCGATGTCTGTTAAGAATTCAGGATTAGGTTTGGTTACAGGAGGTTGAACACCTACTTGGTAGGGGAGTATAGTAAAGTTAAGGGAGCTTGCAGAAAAGTGCATTTTATTACCTTTTTAAGAAGGTTATATCACGTTATGAAAATAATGTCAAATGCCACAACCTCCGCCACCTTGTACAGAAAAACTATTTGCGTATCCACACTCCATACATTCAAAGGAGAGGATCTTGGGACCAGAACAACCGCCTGATCTTTGGTCTGTGAGTTCTATGGACTTTTGATGACACTTGGGGCAAAACCCTCGTTTTATAGCATCAAGCTGCTCTTTTTTCTCTTTGAGGTAGTAGATATAAGCAAAAACTGACCCAATGAGAATAATAAGCATAAATAGTATGAGATAAACAGTATCGATAGGTGACTCCTTAAGTTGTATATTTCTTCAGTTCTGTTACATGTTGTTTATAATCAGGTATATGTTTCTCAACCAGCTTCCAAAAACTTTTTTGATGATGTTTATGTTGTATGTGTGCCAGTTCGTGTACGACGATATATTGTATCACATCCTGGGGGAGTTTCATCATCATTGTATTGAAGCTCAAAACATTTTTCCCTGAACAGCTGCCCCATTGTCGTTTGGTTTTTTGAAAACGTATATTTGTGGGTGTGAGATCCATCTGCCTGGACCACTTCTCTACAAGGAGAGGAACAAACTGTTTGACCTCTTCTTTATAGAAATTATCCACATGCTTTTGAAAAAGCACTTCATCATAGTGATGATAATAGAGTAAAAAGACTTCCTGGTCAAAGATGAGTGTGGTTCTTTTTTTTGTCTGTTCTATCAGTCTCAATGGATAAGTTTGGCCCTGATAGTAGAGTTGTGCCTGTTGGGAGAAATCCAAAGCTTTCCCTTTTTTCTGTAAGAGTTTTTCTCTAGACCTGTTGATCCAATCAGATTTTTTAAGCAGGAGTTGTTCGATGTAGTGTTGGGATGTTTTGGGAGACTTAATGACGAGGTTCCCCTCGTTGTCAAAACTAAGATAAGTATGTTTTAGTTTAGGGTTTACGATATGTGTATATCGTGGTAAGAGGTTCATTGTCAGTTGATCATTCTTCCATTTTGAAATATTACTTTTCTATGAACGCTTCCATCTTTATTGTAAGAAAATGCTTGACCGTTTTTCATACCATTCTGGTATGGAATGGTTGCCAAGATATCACCATTAGGATAGAACTCTTTTAAATTACCGTGAATTCTGCCATTGACATAAGGTACATTTCTTATGATTCGACCCTTTGTATCATACCAAACTTCCATACCGTCTTTCACACCATTTCTAATGTCAACAACGGAAGTGAGATGACCTTCGTAACCATATTTTTTAAGTTGTCCATTTTGTTCAGTTGAGTCAGTCATGATAAATTCAGATTGGATCTTCCCGCCAGTGAAATACTCTTTTTTAACTTTACCGCCGCCTAAACTTGGTCCCTCACAGGCAGTGAAGAAGAGAAGAGAGAAGAGAACAAAAAATAAAGACAATGCTTTCATAAAAAACCTTCATGTAAATATTGCCGTTAGTATACTATAAATTGCTTTGTTTTGAAGATGTTCAATATTTTGGGTCTCTTATAGCTATACTATAAAGAAAGAGAATATTGTGGATAGCATTCAATTTGTAAAACCAAACAGAAGAGCATTATGACTAGTCATACTATGGCATTCATGTTTCGTATGATGCTTGTGCTAAGTTTGACTGTAGGGGTATCTGAGGGTAAACCCATTCAGGTTTTAAGCGGAGGTACTATTTCCGATGGATTGGACCTCTCCCATATACGTATAGGCGAACATACAGGATATACCCGGATCGTTTTTGATGTACAATATTGGGAAGGGTATGGCGCACCCAAAGCAGGGACATCTTCCGACAATGCAGGACACTATACATTTACCTTAGAGCAGAACCATAGCATTGAAGTGGAATTCTCCGGTTTTAGAAGTAGCAGTGCAAAAGACGTCACGGTATCAGAACATAGGTTGGTTCAGTCCATCAAGATGTTACGAGGTGAAGCCTATGGAGATGACAGCTCTGTGTTTTATCGTATTCGCTTACGAGGTCCTGCAAGACTAAGGGTTTTCCATCTTTACAACCCTGCACGGATCGTTTTAGATATTTATATGGTAGAGTAATAGGTATGCTACTCATTTATTACCACTCCTTGCAAAAATGCTAAGAGATAGTTCTGCCTGCTCAAGTCTCTCCTCTAGTTACCCTCTATCTTGAGCCATCCATGCTATAATAGTGTAAACTTGGATTATGCAATAGAAATCACTAAACTAGCATTCATTATTGCACACTAAATTCTTTGCAAACACCTAATGCACAAAAATAAACGCTATTTTGAGCAATTCTATCGCATAATTCGGGATACAAAATATTGACGGGGTCTCTTTTGGTCTACCTTACACTTTTTTTTGCCTCTTTTGCCGCCGCTACCTTTTTGCCTGTGGTGAGTGAAGCAGTATTGGTTTATGATATCATGGAAGGACATAACCTCTATGCATTGCTTGCTGTAGCAACACTTGGCAATACCCTGGGCTCATGTGTGAACTATGTTCTTGGGAGTAAAGGGATAGACTATCTGGAGCGGAAACATTATGTCAAAAAAGAACCCTTCATGAAAGCAGAACGTCTCTTTGACAAGTATGGTGCTATCGTACTGCTGCTTTCATGGACTCCGATCATTGGTGATCCGATTACCTTTGTTGCAGGGGTATTGCATTATGATTTCAAAAAATTCTTTCTGTTGGTGCTTGTTGCCAAAGGGGTACGTTATGCGATCCTGACACTTTTTTTTATCTGATCCAGGGGTACGATCTAGGGTAGTGTATGTTTGTGCTTCTTGATCTCTGCGGTAAAGAGATGAAAGATACGACGCGAACTCCAATGATAGGGCATGAACTCCGGATGCCACTGCAAGCCTAAAATGAACCGTTCATCTTTGGACTCAATGGCTTGTACCAAACGGTTACGATCCTTTGCAGCGATAGTAAGGCCGTTTCCTATACGATCGATGGTCTGATGATGTAGGGCGTTTGCCTTTAGCGAGTTTCTCCTGAGTATTTTGTGAAGATGGGTTTGCGCTTCGATCTCAAGTGTCTGCAAAGGAAGGGGTGTGTTTGGATGATGAAAATCGAGATCCATATCACCGATATGCGGATGCAGCGTGCCGCCCATGAAAAGATTGATAAGCTGCATCCCTCTGCATATCCCCATGACAGGTAGAGACTCATTTTTGGCACGCTCAAGCAGCTGCATCTCCATGGCATCACGTGCAGGGTCGGTCTTTTGGATGCTTGTGTGTCTTTTTGCGCCATAAAGCTCAGGATCGATATCAATACCTCCGGTGATAAGCAATCCGTCCATAGGTGCATCGGCATCCCACGAACCTGGGTGAAAAAAACGTGCATGGACACCATGCAGTCTAAGCAGTGAGCGGCTCATCGTCCAGGCGACACGGCTTCCTTTGGTAGAACCTGTTACTATGACAGTTGGGTGTTGATCCATCTTCTCACCTCCATGATCCATTCTTCTTTCTGTAGAAAAGCAAGTGGCAGGGAGAGGAAAACGCTGTAGGTCTCGCTCATCTGCTGCAACGCTTCTTTGTCACAAGCCAGTGTTTCGACCAGTACCCAACTGTTCCATGCATCATAGGTATGCCAAAGGGGTTCGTCGATCTTTGAGTCCGGCAGTCTGTAATGGTAGGCAGGACGAGCAGAGATCTTCTCATCTTCCAGGACTCCCATGACCCGATCTCTGTCTATCCAGGTAAGCAGCGGTAGAAGATCGAGTGCGTGGTTGCGGGTAGGGTTGTAGGTAATATAGTCATCGATGAAGACTGCCATCGTAGGGGCATAAGACGGATCAAGCACCTTCATGATATAACTTTCCTCATAGGGATCGATATAGGGAGCGATACGACGTTTCATATCAGGCTGGAGCCACTCTATAAGATAGTCATAGAGAAGGAAAAAAGCTCTTAGTGTATCGATGATCTCTTCAACCTCCAGAGAGGAAACTTCCGAGTTGACATGAAAACCACATGCATAAAAGGGATTGGCTTTGGTCCCCATTGCTCCGTGCTTACGAAAAAGATCCTTAATGCGCTCTATCACCCCGAGATCCTCTAATGCGAGCGGAGAGGTTGAAATCTCATAGGGGACTACGGTTTCAGAGAGTGTAGCGATGAACTCTTCTATGGCAAGGGTGATCTCTTCGTTGAGCACCAGGTCTAGACCCGCCTCATGAAGCCATGTTCCCAGACCGTGTTTGATGAGAAACTGAAAATCAAGAACAAGGGTGAAGTCCCCGTAGGGAGTACCGTTAATCTTGTAGTGGTAGGGATTGATCATCTCTATCTGCCCTACCCCCAGCTCTTCGACCACCAAAGCAGCACTTGTTTTGAGCTCTAGACTGCTGTACTCAAGTTCAAATCCTACTTTACGGGGTTCATTGTGTTGGTTTGTAGATATGGGTGGTGGCATAAAAAAGTTTGTATCCATACTGATATTATAGCAGATTGCCGATGCGCATGATAAGATACACCAAAAAGATTATAGATTTTGGATGAAAGAATGACAAGAAGTTAAAGAGGTGTTTGATATGCTTGATGCTTTTGTGGAAGAGATGAAGAATACAGATGTTAAGGTGATATGGTTTGCGAGATGCTGCCATCATATTTTTTGCAGGTGGGACAAAAAATAGCTTGCCCCTTTTTTTCTTACACGGTCCTGCAAGATTAGGGGTTTTCTTTCTTTGTACCCCTGCCCGAATCATTTTAGATATAAGTGCGCTACCTCATTTACTTTGCTACGGCGTTGTCTCCAACTCCATTTTTAACGCCAGATATTCAAGTAAGTCTTTGAGGGTGATGATGCCTACAGTTTTTTTGTGTTCAACTACCAGTAAACGGCTGAGTCCAGTTTCACTCATTTTGTTCAAAGCATCATTGATGAGGGTGCTTGAATCGATCGAATTATCCGGACTTTGAAGCTGCATCGCTTTGCTCACAAGAAGGTGCTTCCACTCTTGCTGCGGATGTGATTTTAGCATCTGTATCGTGATGAGTCCTGAAATTTTATTGTCTTTGACTACAGGAAACATTTTGTAGTGATAGTGGTAGAGATACTTGTCGACAAACTCTTGTAGCGTTATGTGAGAAGGAACGGTCACGGGGTTCGGGTTCATGAAATGGCGTACGGTTTTCCCTTCAAATGATTGTTTCATCAATAGTCTCTGGTACGAAATGTTGGCAGCATTAAAGAGAAAAGATCCGATGAGTATCCACCACAGTCCCCCGATGAAATTGCCTCCGAGCAGACTCATGAAACCGACGAAGATAATGGCCATGGCAAATCCAAGGCTGATACGTGAAGCGACCTGGGTTGCCCAGTAGATATCACCTTTTATCCACCACAGAAGTGAACGAAGTATCCGTCCTCCATCTGTGGGGAATGCCGGTACCATATTGAACACTGCAAGCAGCATATTGATAGCAGAGAGATAACCCAGGATGCCTATGACGGGTATCGGCAACTCTATGATGTTGGCTACCTGATAGAGGGCAGCAAAGAGGATGGAGAGCAGAAGGCTGGCTATGGGTCCTGCGATGGCCATAAAGAATTCGGTTTTAGGACTGTTCGGTTCATCCTTCATCTCCGCTACGCCACCAAAGATAAAGAGTGTAATGCCCCGTATTTCAAGTCCGTACTTGCGGGCTATGAGTGAGTGGGAAAACTCATGGATGATGATGGACACAAAGAGACCCATGGCCCCGACCAGTCCCATTACCCAATAGGTTTGGTTACTAAGATCCGGGAAATAACCCGGGAAAAGTCCCTCAGCAAGCGACCACACCACCAAAAAAAGGATGATCCCCCAACTCGCATCGACCGATACGGTAAAACCAAGCAGTTTAAACAGTGTCATTTTTCTTTTTAACATCTTATACCTCTATACATTCTTTGCGATTATCTTTATTATAGCGATTTTTGTGTTGTGTATGAGTTGAAGTGTGATGAAGTATGAAAAGTAGACTATCCCCCAGGTATTTAAAATTAAAGGTTACAATCTTATGTTATTATATGAAGTAAAATATCATAATAAGGAGTAGTGATGCAGAAAATAAATAAAAAAATACTTGGGGTTGTGGGGATAATGCTCTTTCTACCAATAATGGTTTTAGCAGAGAGCTTTTGGGTAGGTGTATTTGCCAAAAGTACACCTTATACAGATCAGACATTTACTTCCAATAAGAAATTTTCACATTTTAAAGATGCGATCAATACAGAGTGGGGAAATGGGTTTGATATCGTTGATATATCATATGGTGACGATAGATGGTCGGCAGTATATGCCAAAGGTACAGGCTATAAACAACAAGCCTATACACACCATAGAGATCTGAAAAAATTCAGAGCCTCAGTTGCCGCATACAAACAAAAAGGCTTTGAACTTCTCAACATAGAAAATGGAGAAGGAGAGTGGTTCGGTGTGCTTGTCAAAGGCAGTAAATACACAGGAACGGAACTTGAAATCATACGTTATTGGGAGGAATTTCGTAAAGTGATCCGTAAGCGATGGAAAGAGGGGTATGTTCTGGTTGACGTAGAGCCGGCAGAAGGTTTCTGGATAGGGATCTTTGCTAAAAGTACAGAACAAAAAGTTCAGGCATATAGCAGTCCTGATGATTGGGATGGTGTCAGTACTGCTATAAAACAACGATGGGATGATGGATATAGCCTTGTCAAGATCGAATACGGCATAGGAAGATGGTTCTGTCTTTTTGAAAAAAATGCCGACAAGAAAGCGGAAGCTTATGTTGCCAACAATCAGTTCAATGTATTTAGAAGATCGATCAAAAAGCGTTGGGACAAAGGATTCCACTTGATCGATCTGGCAGAAGGTAGGGACTAAGTACACTTTGGTAAACTCGGTGACCCAAAAATATAACGGGAGATTCGTTCCCTCTCGGTTACTGGGCTTACCGAAGTAGTCGAAAAGGTCGTAGTTTACCTTTTATATAATGAAGTCATGCTTCATCTGTTTTTAATCAGATTTTGCTTTAGAAGTATCACTCAATACTTGAAATTCTTCATCCGTAATGAGTCCGTCTTTTAGCATTTTTGAGAGTTCTTCAACTCTTTTTGTTTCATGAGATTCTTCAATGAAATTGGGTTGAGATCTTTTCTCTGCCTCTTCCTGTGCTTTTTTCTCTTCTCTCTTTTTTTTGTCGTTCAATAAATTTTGTGCAGCATGTTTTTTTGAAATGATGATAGAAACAATAGACATTATGGTAAAAACCGCAACAAACAGAGCAGATTCAATGTAAAGGCTTTTTACTACTTCAGGGTCAAGTGGCTGGATCTCCTCGATCTCCTCAGCGTAAAGAGATGAAAATATCAACAATGGTGTCAGTAGTCGCTTTATCATGTAGTTCCTTGCGTTAAGAAGTTATTTCGCATTATAGTCTAACAACTTGACTTTAAGCTGTTTTGATCTTCTAGAATATATCCAGCATAGATTTAAGTTCATCTGCTCTCGATCGTGTTGCATCCATAAAACACTCTTGTGCAAACAGTCGATGCATTGTTCCGCCATTTGGATCATTGTAAAACCCACAATTTGCATCTCTATATTTGATCCATAACTGTTAAGCTGTCAGAAGCTCTTTCTGTCTACTTTTTGAAAGACTCTTTTTCAATGCTTTATAGGAACTATTAAGTCTTTTGTCTTGATGCTTTATTTCTTTGTATCCACAATTCAGTATAGCCATGGTAACACCTTAGGAGGCTTGGGGTCCATCCATACATATGGCATATTGCTTGCTATATTTGTCAGCAGAGAAAGCTGAAGATGTAAATACCAATCTTAACATAACGGCAGCTAAGTATTTTTTTGAAATCATATTGATCTTTGAAATTTAATCTGGGAAAGATTGTATTTAAATTGTGGTTTGATTTGGGTTAGGGATTTGATTTTTTGTCCAACATGGTACTCCCATATCTTATGGTAAATGGGGTATGATGTTTGTAAATTTGGAGCATAAGAGTATATGAAAAAACGTATTAGATCTGCAGCTAAACGTGTTGTGAAAAATCCTGTTTTACAAAAAAGTGCCCAGTCACTTAAACCAAACCGGAGTATTTTGGGTGTATTTGGTGTAGTGCTTTTCTTTATAGTTCCGGAGATCGCAGGGTTCATTTGGGGAGAAGAGATCAGAGACTGGGCACATGCACAAATTTTAAGTGAACCAACCGAGGTCGGACGAAAACTCTACTGGTTACTGGAAAAGCTTTTTGAAGATGGCGGAAGTTGGGTCAATCTGAGTATTGGCGTACTGCTTTTAGTATGGTTGTTTTGGGATTGGAAGAAACCTGAATATCACTAAATGACATTAAAAGTATTTTACCATTGACTCACGTCCAAATTTCTGAACAAGCATTGCTGCCGTTGCCCCTCTTTGGTTAGCGATACTGACATCAGCTCCTTTTTCTATTAAGAAGGCACAAAGCTCTGTCATATCATCCATTACAGCTTCCATAAGTGGTGTCCATCCTACGCCATCAACTTTATTGATATCTGCACCTTCTTCTAAGAGATAAGCTACCATATCTCTTCGGTCACGTCTAATGGCAATATGAAGCGGTGTCCACCCGTATTTGTTTTGAAGGTTAACATCTGTTCCGTCTGCGATCTCTTTTTTTAGTGCTTCTAAGTCATTATCGTATACAATTTTTTCAAGTGTTTCAAAGTGCCCATCTGCCATATTAATTTCCTAGTAGTTTGATAGTATTGTATTGTAATCAAATAAATAAGATAAATCAACTTACGCAGTAAATAAAACTAGGTTGTGTGAAGTGATCATAAAAGTAGTCTGTTAGCATTTATGACCTCATGAGAATTGGCTATTTTTTCTCTTCCTATGACTCTGTAGAACCCATATAAAATCCTGCTATAATTAAACTTCTAAATATCATTAAAGGAGTATTGGAATATGCAAAAATATATGATTTTCTTTCTCGTAGTGTTACTTGCAGGCATAAACAGTTTTGCCGAAGAAAAACACGGAAATAGTATAGTAACAGATAAGAAAAATGCTATCTACTGGCAAGATAATATCTCTTCTCAAAAAAGTTCGAAAGATTGGGATGATGCTGTGTTATACTGCGATAAACTTGTTTTAAATGATATAGCTCACTGGCGGTTACCAACATTTAATGAGTTGTTCTCAATAGTGGATTATACGCGTGTTCATCCTGCGATCAATCCTGTCTTTAGCTTTGTGAAGGAAGGAACCTATTGGACTTCAACGGGCTTTGCTCCTACTCGGTCACGTGCCTGGACGATCGATTTTCGTACGGGGAAAACCTATTATAGCTATACAACCACCAATCATGCAGTCCGCTGCGTCAAAGATATACCGCTACAGTCTGCAAAGGAGAGCAAATGAAACCTATTTTATTCATACTAGCGATCAGTAGTACACTGTTATTTGCAGCATCATCCAAGCAGGATGACAAGACAGGACTTGTCTGGCAGGACGATCAAGCTGTTTCCAAAAATGAGATGATGCAGGAAGAAGCCATAGCGTATTGTCAAAAGCTTAAACTCGATGGTTTTGAGGATTGGCGTCTTCCGACACTGATGGAAGCCTATACTATTGTCGATCTGACACAAGAACGTCCTGCCCTTAAAAAAGGTTTTGAAATGCGTAATGACGAGCGATTTTGGACATCAACATCTTTTGCAAAAAATCCAGGAAAAGAAGCATGGCGGATCTCTATGAGTTATGGAGAAGCAGAACCGTATAACAAGAATCGTTCTTATCATGTACGATGTGTCAGAGGGCAACTTAAACATTAGTGGGGTAATAACTTGGGTTAAACTTTTTCCTTGCGAAGCAGGAGCAATACGATTCCGTATTTACCGAAATAGTGTCGCTCTACTTCTGTTGTAAGTGTGATACCTGAGAGAAGTTCAGGGAGTCCACCCTTTTTAACGTAAGATTTAAAGTTCCGGTAGTGTTCACCACCGGCCAGCCACTCGATGAAATAGATAAGTATTTTTGAGAGCGTAGAAGTTTTTTCACTCAGTTCATAATCAACGATCAAAATATCCCCACCTTCAGAAGTAACACGCACCATCTCCTCAACGATCTTACGTGCGGAAGCATGGCTCTTTTCATGCAGAGAAAAAGCAGTCATTACCAGGTCAAACTTGGCATTTTCATAGTGCATTTGTGTAGCATCCTGATGTATGCAGTCTGCTTTATGTTCTCCTTTGCCTGCAACACTCAGCATAGCATCTGAAAGGTCTATACCCTCACCGTCAAATCCATGCTGTTTAAGTAGTTTAAGCTGATCACCCGTACCGCAGCAAACATCGAGGATCGACTTGTAGTGATATTGTTTGACAAGTGCGATCACCTTGTTGCGAATAGGACGGATAAAAGGAAAAAGAAGCGGATCATAAAACTTGGCACTGTATTTGTACTCTTCCATCTTTGTGTTACCTTTTACTATTTTCCCCATATGTCAAATATGACCTTGGTTGTTAAAGAGTATTTTAAAAGCCATGTAGTTGATCCTCTTTACTCTTACCTTTGCACTTAAACAAGCCATCTTCCCAGCCCATGCGATAACTTTCATTATTTTTCAATTTGTTGAGGTCTTTTGTATATCCACAATCAACCGTCTGACAGGCATTCCGAACACCTTTTTTATAATCTTTATCTCTATCAGAACCAAAATTGATACCTTTATGTATGTAATCACCATAGTTAATAGATGAAGAGCTGCAAGCGCTGAGTAAAAGTGTACTACATGCTATAAGAAGTTGTCTTTTCATTTTTTATCCCTTTTATTGTGATATATATTATATTATGATATATAATATATATTTTTACTTACTATACAGATTAGATGTTGATCGCTCAATAAGAAATACTTTAATAATATTTTTTTCTATAGAATTCTACAAAATTCCATGTACACATTATAAATAAAGGTTTAATGAAAATTTTAGGACAAACGTGGGTCTTTTTTTGGGTCAAAAAATGGGTCATAACATTGAAAAAATATTAGAAAAATTTTTGCGATAGAAAACCTTATAAAGTTATATATTTTATAAGGTTTTGAGAATAAGTGTTTAAGAATGATTTAAGCTACTTCATTCCATAATATATAAAATAGTCATGTAGACTATAATAGATTGTTGATTACAAAAAAGAAAAGCTAAACTATTTGTGAAAATAGGGCGGAAAACCTACGGGTCTCTTAGAGAAAGCCAGGTTACCTAATCAAGAGGTAATCTGGCTTTTTTAGTTTTAAATAACTCTTTAAGAGGTTCGAAAAAGAATGACGAAATTATCACAAGAAGAAAATTTATTAATTTTAAAAATGCTTATGAAGGCCATTACTAAACTTGAAGAAGAAGAGAAAGAATTGACTTTTTTTCAAGCTAAACAGAAAAAAAATATAAAGTTTAGAATAGAAGCAATACATCAAATTGGTGACCGATTTGATTCAAAATTAAATATAGATTTATCTAAACTTTCTAAAATAGAAATAAAAAATATATTGATAATATTAACGTCTTTCTCTAAAGAATACAATAATCCTAAAGATAAAGATATGTATCTTTCCTTCATGAAAACCATTAATACCATCAAAAGATACATAGAAAAAGCTCGTAAAAGATCTATTGTAGAAAAAATAGAACTATCAAGTATAGAAAAAATGCAACATTTAGCAGAAAATATAATTGATACTATTATTAGTGCAGATAAGCACATCAGGATAGATGAAAGTTATGAAGACTTCATAAAAGTTTTTGAAGAGTTTCCAAGTTTTCAAAAATATAATAAAGCATCAACCGTTGTAATTGATAGAAATAAAACATCATATAAAATTTACATTGCAAAAGAAGAAAATAGCTTTTCGGCATATTCGAACTTGCAACAATAGAATATATATAGAAAAGTGGTACACCCATCAGGATTCGAACCGTACTTAGTTGATAAAATGCAACCGTAAAAGAGGGTAAGGGGTTAGGGAGGTTTTGGGGAGGTTAAAAATAGTTTATTTTATATCTTTTTTAAAGAATGGGTAGCAATAGGGTAGCAAGGTGTAAAATGTTCTAACCTTAAAGAAGTTATAAAATATCGTTGTTTAGGGGTGTATATTGATTTTATAGTATTTTATGGCTGAGAGGAAGGGATTCGAACCCTCGGTGAGTTACCCCACACAGACGTTCCAGGCGTGTCCATAGTAAAATAACCAATATTTAGAGAAATTCGTTCCTACCGTGCCTTGTAAAATAGTACGCTCTCGGCAAGGGTTCCTGTGCTAACAAATAGCTAACAAATATCCTCTCAAATGTACCCTGAACATCTTCTTGAAATCATTAAATTTATATTAGATTAGGTGAGACGTTAGACGTGAGACGCTGGAGGGATATCCCTACTCTTCTTCCCCCTCCCAATCCCAATATAATTCCCAATCTAAATCCAACAATACAAATATATATAGAACAATAAAATAATAATAATTAAATTTAATTATTGATATATGTATTGGTATGGCAAGGGTAGAGAAGTTTATATATAGCGTCTAACGTCTCACATCTCACGCATTGATGGATAATGATATTTGGGAATTTCACTATTAATCAAAGAGTGCTCGAAAAGTATATATAGAATATATATTAGGAGACGATGATGAGAAATACAAGAAAGAGAGAGCGGGTTGCCACAGGAATTTATAAGAGAGTAGATGCTAAAGGTGAGATAATTTATGACATTAATTATAGAGATGAATTTGGTAAGAACAAATTCCTCATGATAGGGAAAAAGTCTGATGGTATTAATATAGCATATTGCAAACAACGTAGAAGTAAGATTATGAATATGAAATATCTGGGAGAGGATGTCTCAAATCTACGGAAGAAGTCCTCTGTAACATTTGATGAAATTGCAAGAGATTACTTTGAGTATGTAAAATATGCAGATTATAAAGAGCCTCAATCATTCGTTAATCGGTATAGAGATCATATCAAAAGTAGTTTAGGGCATTTAGCTGTTGAAAGTATCACCAAGAACGACATGGATAATTTGATTATGGTACTTAAAGATAAAGGTTTAGCTCCTGCAACTATTGAGAGAATGAGACAACAGGTATCTGCGATATTTAATGTGGCTATTGGTAAGGAAAAGTGCAAGAATAACCCTGCTAGTGTTTCCAGGGTAGATCGTAGTTCTTTGATGCGTTCAAATAAAAAGAGTATTAATAATGCTAGAGAACGATATCTCTCAAAAGAGGAAGCCAATCTCCTTCTTGATGAATTAAAACTAAGAAGATTCGATGTGTATTTCATGGCTTTACTTGGATTGACGACTGGTGCTAGAGCAGGAGAGATACTGAGGATTCAATATAAAGACATTGATATGGAAAATAAGTATATTAATTTGACGGAAACCAAGAACGGCTCTAGTCGTAAAATTAAAATAACAAGCAAAGTCTATGATATTCTAAAAGATATAGAGTTTGAAAGCCCAAACAAGTATCTCTTCGCAGGAAGTACATATGATCATCTTCATGCCATACCAAATATGTACTCTAAATTAGTAGGAGAATTGTTCAACAGTGAATTGGAACCAAAGGATGCAAAGCATAGAGTGTGCTTCCATACCTTAAGGCATACATTTGCGAGTTGGCTTGCAATCAATGGAACACCTATATTTACTATTCAAAAACTCATGGGACATAAAGATATCAACATGACACTAAGATATGCAAAATTGAGTCCAGATGTTGGTGCTGATGCTGTTAATGACTTGGAGGATAAGTTTATAAATTAAGATATAGTTACCCATAAGTGGTTGGGTTGATGTTACTCATTGTGCTATTCTCTCTTCAGGTAGATTACAGGGAATACAAATTATGAAAAAATTAGACTTGATTGAAGATGCTAAAAAAATCTTTATAGATAAGCAAAAGTATACTCTTTATGAAAAAGATTATTTGGAGATATGCAAAAAATTTAAAGATGGTAAATATAATAATGTACGAAATTATTATAATGAAGCAAAAAAATTAGGCTACCTAAATAAAGATACATTTGGTACTGATGCAAAAGAGCTAAATCGTGTGCTCTGGAGCTTCTTATTTGCAAATAAAAAAAGTAGCAATGACCTGAAAGTTCTTGATGCTTCAATAAGTATATATAATAATTCAACTAATACACTTTCAAAAATAGAAAACTCTAAAACTGTTCTAGAATATTTAAATAAAGAGGGGCATAAAACATATTTGGACTTTACCAAACACTTTAGTGATGAGTATGGTATTGATATCAGAGAGTATAAATATGCAAAAGCTAACGGCTTCAAAACAAATAATGAAGATTCCCCTGATAGTGAACCATTGTATGGGTATGAACCAATATATAATTCTACGCGAACACTTGACACAATTATGCCAATTCTCAAGAAACATAAAGAGGAGTTTCTAGAGTCAAAGGATGATGGTTATTCAATGTTAGAACGTGAAATAAAGAAAAAGATTATATATCCTGTGTATAGACAAAATTATGGATTGCCAACACTGCAAGTAATAGAGTCAAATAAAGTTGTGCTTGAATTTAATATACTAGACGAGGAAAAAGATATAAGTAATTTGCTCAAAGAAATTTATAAACAAGAAAAACCATATCATAAATCCTTGTACTCATCAGAGAAGTTAAGGCTTCTTGAAGATCTTAGATCCATAAACAAGGTAGAAAAATTTAATTCTATTTGTGCCTTGCAAAAAGCGAGTATTATATACCAGTATACTCAGGATCAAGAAGAGAACCTAAGTTTAGAAAATGCAGTGTACATATATAATTTCCATGTACTCTTATTTGAATGCAGAGGTGAATTAAAAGATACCTGCCAGAGACACAATGGCGATGGTGACAAATATATCACTTGTATAAATGGAGACATAATAACCGATAGTGTGCGAAAAAAGGAAATAAGAAAACAAATCAAGATAGTAAAATCTTTGTTAAATTTAAACTCTTAAAATAATACTATATGCCCCCATTTATATTAAAGGGGTAAATTTTATATAGTTTCTCCCCCTGTGACATCCCCCCTAATTATAGGCATTCTACAATTAGAATTCAAATACGTAATTCTTGAATTCATAAAATTATAAGGAGCCCAAAATGGGAACATATTATACAAAAAATTCAGACATAGAGTTGCTACTATCTGACAACATAGTTAAGCTTATCAACTACAGAGAAAAAGAAAAAGGCAGAGTATATCTCTTTCATGCTGACCGACTTTATCAGGTAATGAAATTTGGAGCAAAGCAAAAAATAGTGCCAACATATGGAAAAGACATATGTGTGGCAATAACCTTTGTTACAGACTATCATTCGGCTGGGAAACACATTACTAGTACCAATGATGGAATCAATACATACATTAAAGATGAAGATTATAGGCAAATTATGGAAGAACTGGAACAAGGATTGAAACATGAACTCCCATGAATATTTATCACCAAAGGAAGCATCAAAGCTTCTTGGTGTCTCTACTCATTTACTACAAAAGTGGAGATCTCTTAAGGTGGGTATACCGTATACGAAATTAGGTCAGAGCAAAAGTTCTGTAATTAGATACTTGAAGAGTGACATCCTTGAATATCTAGATAATAATAAAATAAAAACTTTATAGGAGTAGCAATGTCAAAAAATGAACTAAAAGAAGAGGCAACATATGAGTGTGATATTGATGATAATGATATAACAGATAAGGCTGGTAGCTTTATAAAAGATGCGTCAGTAGAGTTGAGGTCTTATATAGGTGTGCCTAAGAGTATGATACTACAAATAATTCTGCCTATTATGAGTACGGCAATAGGGACAAAGGCTACAACATTTAGTGGTTCTATGGAGAAGCTCAGAGTGAATCTCTGGGCAATTATTATTGGAAGTAGTGGGACATCTGCAAAAAGTACAACTTTACAACTGTCAAAGAGCATAGTTCTGGAAAAGCTTGAAGAAAAACTAAAAGATGATTATAAGACCGCAAAAGTAGCATATAAACTATTAAAGTCTGAAGAGAGAGAAAATGCTGATGAGCCAAGGATGCAGTATATATATTCTGGGCAAGGGTCAACATTTGCAGGAATGATAAAGAACCTTTCCTTTAATCAACATGGACTTCTCTCTACTTACGATGAAGGATCAGAGTTTATCAATAAGATGTTAAATGATAAACAGCATAAAGCATCCTTCACATCACTTTATGCGCAGAGTAGTTATGGAAAGGATTTGGTTGGGAAAGAGGGAACGGGAGAACAAATTTGGCTTGATAACCCTTTCATCTCTCTAATTCTTGTCTCAAATCCTCATTGGTTTAATTCGGATGTGAAAAATAGTGATTTCGTAAGTGGATTCCTTAATCGGTTCTCAATCTATCATATGAAAGAGACTATTCATATGGAACCATTTAAAAATAGAGAAAAACACGATTTCAGTAAATTTCAAAATGTAGCTGTAAAAATATGGGAATACCTTTCTAGTTTAGAAGAGTCATTAGAGATGCCTTTGAGTGACGAGTCAATAGAGAGATATCAAAAATGGTTTAAAGATAATAATTTTGATGCGTTTGATGAGGAATGGGAAAGTGAAGAGAATGCTGCCTTTCTGGTAAGACAGAAAACCGCAGTTATTAAATATGCAATGATTATACAGATCTTTGATACCTTTTATGAAGGAGGAGAAAAACTTGGGGAGGAGATTGAATTGAAGTATATGAACATTGGTATTACGATTGCAGAAGAAACAATGAGTCAAATTAAAAGCTTTCTAGAATACAGACAAGCAACGAAGGATAGTTTGAAATATCGCGAGGATGACTATTTGGAAATTGCAAAGAAAGTTAAAAATTTCTTAAAAAAACGTCAGCATGATGAAAATAACACTTTGGCAACTTCAAAACTAATACGTAATGTCCGATCTTTAAATAGTACTAATTTCAATAAAGTATTAGAATTTGCATCATTGCATCATGGGGTAAAATCAGAAAGTAAAAAATTTGGATATGATAAAGTGGTTACCTATTATTTTATCCCATCATTCGTAGATAGTTGGAATAATGATGAAGGGAATACTATAGAGGAGCCTATGCTGTAGACGGGATAAGTTGCTGAATGTCCATATTGAACTCTTCGGCGATTATTAAAAGATGATGAAGGTTATAATTTGCATTGTCTTGTCTCAGTTCGATTCGTGCAACATAGGAGGGAGATTGATGACCCAAAATAAGAGCTAGGTGCAGTTGGCTAATCTTCCTCTTCTTCCTCTCTTCCTTGACAATTTCAGTAATAATATTAAAAAACTCATCTTCATTTATCATTCAAAAATTCTACGCTAATCATCACCTATTCAGCAATCACTTATAAGTGTGTGTTAATTCCGAAAAGGCTAATATGACATATTAATCATTTATAGGTGAGTGAAATATGCAAATTATTCAAGATGTTAGCGAAATCAAAAAAATACATAATTGGTTTATTGTAGATGTGGGATATTCAAATAGCCGTAAAAGCTGTGGAGTTGTGATAGTTCGAAATAATGAAGTTATAGAAAAAAAAGATATAGTCTTCTCCGGTATGAAAGAGAAGTTTCAAAAATTTTACGATAAATGTGAAAATGAAAAAATAGGTCTAATTCTTGAAGCTCCATTATCAATGGCTTTTGATAAAAATAAAAATCCTTTGGGTCGAAAAGAACTTGAAAAAGAAGAGGGAGTAACAAGATATTGGTATTATGGAGCAGGTGCGACTGTAACACTTGGTGCTTTAGAATTTATAAATCGTATAAAAAATATTTTAACATGTAATATTTACCTATTTGAAGGCTTTGTATCGTTTAAGAAAAATGAAAATGAGAATAGGAAGAAAGATGAACACTGGAAAGATGCAATGCTTTTATATAAGTCTATAAAAAATAATAAATTACATGAAGAAAATATAGTTCCCAAAGATGGTGAAAGATATATATTCATTGGAGATTATCTTAACTTAGAAATAAATGGAATTCCCCCTATTGTAAAAATTTCTAAAGAAAATAAGAAAGAGATATTTATGATTAAATCATGATATTTCTGTATCACTTTGTAACTAAGTACTTGCAAATACCCTCCAAACATCAATTTGCTGTTAAGAAATCGACCCCATCCATACTATATAGATATAGAGGGTAACACTATTTCGAGAAAGAAAGCTCAAAAGTTTAAACCCTTCCAAAAAATTATTCACATATAGAACCTATAAAAATATGACAATTTTAGGGTTATATATTGATGAAAATTAAATAGTAAGGATTATGAATGAATGAGAAAAAACTGCTCTTAATTAATATCGCTGGTTTCGCCTCTGATGGTAAAAATAAATCTGGACAATTAAAGAAAATGTTCCCTGATGCAAAAGTCGTAAATATAATTACATCTGGCATCGACCCTGATGAAGTTATTGTTAAAATACTCACCGAAAAAGCTACAGATAGAGATTCATTCGCAATCATAATTGGTAGTTCACTCGGTGGATATTATGCACACCTAGCGTCTATTAAATTAGACTGTCCTTCTGTCTTGATAAACCCCTCAATGAAACCATGGGAAACGCTTCAAGACAAAGTTGGCATAAATAGTTTCTTTAATGGTGACACATTTAAACTTACAAAAAGACATTTATCCAGAATGGAAGAAATCGTAAATCTTATGGAAAAGACAGTAGGGCTTTATGACGAAATAGACGACCCGCCTTATGCTCTCTTTACTGGCAGTATGGACGAGAGACTAGATCATGCAGTCACTAGATCACTTCTTCAATTCCCTAATATAGACTGTACTGTCGCGGGTTACGATCATATGTTTGAAGATATTTCGATCATTAAATCAGCGATCGAGTTCCTAGAAAACTATAAGGTAGCAATAGAAGATGATTCATTTAGCCCACACGACCCATTTAGAGACGATGAAGATTGAATAAAAAACATACAGATAAAGGAAGAAAACAGCATGTCAAAATTACAACAAGAAATAATACTGAAAGATAAATATAGTAACGATACCGTTATGAGTCGATTATTAGAATGCAATCACGATATTCAACACATCAATCATAGTCTAAAGCATTGCGGGTCAACAGAGTTTACACTAGAAGAGATCGGATTAATTCTTGGTGTCAGTAGAGAAAGAGTTAGACAAATTGAAGCCTCCGCCATTAAGAAACTCAAACACCCCAAAATCGGAAGGATATTAAAAACGTACTTGGCAATATAATAAAGATCATTAAAGTATTGTCTATACATCCATACAATATAGATATAGAGTAAATATAACTTTAAAGAGAAAAAGGAATACCATGAGTAAAAAAATAGCACTGATATTTGACTTCGATATAACAATGTCACCGTATTATCAACAGAAAAAACTGATAGAACATTGGAATATAGATGAGAGTGAATTCTGGAAACGATGTACTAAGAAAGTGACAGATGAAGAATATGATCTGGAGCATGGCTATATTAAAGTCATCACTGAATATATGGCAGAGAATCACTTAAAGCTATCAAACAGTGACCTGTTTAATCTAGGGCGGTCAATATCCCTATATGATGGCTTAAGCCGAAGGGAGAGCCAGAAAAGTATCTTCGATGATGTGCTCAACATAGTGTATAAAGAAGCATATAGTGATTTGAATATAGAGTTGGAATGTTACTGTATTAGTGGTGGATTGACAGAGATGATAAATGGGGCTATTGAGAGTCATAATCTTACTTCATTCTTCAAAAAGATATATGCTTGCCGATTGAACGAAAACAGTGATGGTGATATTGCTTTCCCAAAAGAAACAGTGGGACACACGATCAAAACGCAAAAAATATATCAGATCGCTAAAGGCTTAGATAAAGATGTCAATGAAGTCGTAGATGACTACGAAATACCCTTTGAAAATATGATCTTTGTAGGCGATGGATTGACCGATATCCCTGCATTCTCTCTGGTTCAGAAAATGGGAGGTGTAAGTCTTGCTGTCTATCGAGAAAGTAAAAATAGTGACGGAAGTATCAATCAGGAAAAAACACTAAAAAGCTATGAAGCTGGTTATGAACTTGCCATCAAAAGTTCCCGTGCTGAGCAGTTGCTTCCTGCAGACTACTCGGAGGGCAAGCCTTTGAAAATGGCTATGCTCTATCATGTTGAAAAGATTTGCAAACAAATTGGTCACAAAAATACAACAAGCTTCTCAGAAAAATGAAAGTGACCATCGCTACAGAGCAGATATTCAATTTGTATGGTGATTTGATCGGAATTAAGTATCACTATGGAGATGGAGGTTTCCGTAAGATAAAAATATTTATATCCCGAGGGAGAGTTCGATGAGTAAACCAATGAGAGATACAATATATGGGACAGTTTCATTTGAAAATCATGAATTTGGAGTCCTTGAACACTTCCATCTCGATGAGACAAGATGGAAGCAGATAAAAGAATTTGGAAAGCCAGAAATTTATTATCCCTTCGCATCATGGAAAAACTATCAACCTCAATGGTGTATTGAGAATGGGAAGTTATATTTGATTGATATTTCCCTTACCTGTGAGAAGGATACAATGAAAGAGACCTTTGGTGCCAACAAACTCTTTGCAGAATGGGTAAATGAGCCTATGAAGCTACTGGTAAAGAAGTCTAAGCAGAAACCGATTGTAGTCAATAGCGGGGAAGCGGCCGAAAAGACTGTCTATGAAATTACGATGGATACTCTGATATTAGACTTTGAAGATGGTATCTTAAAGGGTAGAGAAAGTAAACAAGAGAACTATAGGACGGGTTTAAAAAATTATCTCGAAGAATTAGACTGAAAGGAATATATAATGATCAAGCAGAATGAATTAGATAATAGTCAAATATATCTTCCTTCAGACACTTGTATAATTTGCAACAAGCATTTAGAGGAAGTAGGAGGAGAAAGGATTGTAGCCCAGCAACCTAGAGGCATTAGCATTTTAGATGAATATCAAGAAGAAGGAAATATAAAATATCCATGTCGATCATTCAAGCTCTCTGAAAATCTGCATAAATACCTTATTGTCTGGGGAGAAAAAGAACTATGGACAGCTGACGTGATAGAGAGAGCCAAGGCAGAATATAAAAGAGGTAAACAGTCGTGGTTCTGTCAAGTATGTGGCAAGCGTACATGCGGGGAGTGTGGTTCACCGATCAATGTTCCTATGGGATCAGATATTCTATCAGATGATGGGCATTCTATTCATGTCGCAATCTTACCGATTGATCCAGGATGCATCAATCCAAAATGCAAAAAGTATAAAATATTGGCTAAATAATGGATTTGGTTCCAAAACAATTATTTGGTCTTATAGCAACTTCAAAGGGAGAAGTAGTATATGAAAGAGGTACAGATAATGCAAGACTTATTATTAATCAACATCGCGGGATTTGCTTCTACTGGACAGAACAAATCAGACCAGCTTCAAACAATGTTTCCTGATGCTACAGTGTTAAACTTTACTACTTCAGGAAAAGATCCAGACAGTTTAATTGATGAGATCATACTTTCTATGAGAACGAATGATGGATATCCAATCTTAGTTGGAAGTTCATTAGGTGGCTTCTACGCTTACATAGTGTCTTCCCTTGACGATTGTCACACAATTCTAATCAATCCGTCATTAAAACCATGGAAAACACTCAAACCAAAAATAGGTAAAAATGAGATATATGGTGCAGAGACAACATTCTTATTGACACAAGATCAGTTAAATAAAATGGAAAAATGGTTCAACAGGCAAGAAGATGTTAGTGAAAACCAATATTTAGCAGTCTTCACCGGCACACATGATGACGTTATTGATCACACATACACAGACGATATCATCAATTACCCAACGGTTAGATGTAAAATGTCAGGGTATGGCCACCAATTTGCAGATATATCAATCATTAAATCGTGTATAGAACTTATGCACAGAAAAGGAATGGAATACAGTGGAGAATCTGAACCATTTGACTGGTTTGACTAAAGTAGTTAAAGAGTATATGTCTGATGAGGTCGTAAAAAGAAGCATTAGAGCTTTGCGTTAAATTCAAATAGAAGGGTCAAAACATGATGATAGGTGTATTCTTACATATGGACAATGATATCCATAGCAAAACTGATCCTCTAGTAACAGCCAAATCAATTGGCGAGTTTAAAGTAAGTCAATATATGTGCTTAGATTTGGAAAAAGAAACTATCAAGCAAGAGAGTTGCTGCTCTGAAATTGCTTATGATGAGAGATCAGAGAAATTTCTGCTATTTATAGACAAGGCTAATATTGTTGATAAAGATAAAATCCTCGAGATATGCTCAATTCCAAGTACAGAAGTAGAGTGTCTCTATGACTCTTATAAATTATTCTATAGAAAGTTGCTAAAAAGACATTATGGTTCTCTATATTATGAATTCAGAGATATTATACATGAAGTTGATCCATCCCATATTGCCATTGTTTCCGATGAATATGAGCTGGAAGTAGATGCGATCTTGGCAAAGTTAATAAGGTCAAGGTCAATCAAATACCTCGATGTAATTATTAAAGAGGTCTTCGAATATTATCTTGATGGAATAGAAGAGAAAGATATTAAAAGTATAGTGGAAGCATTTAGTCATAAGTTTGGTCATATGGAGAATTGGGAGGAATTTGATTGCTTGGATTCCTATATTGATCAAATCCGAATAAGAAGAAGGGAGTAAAAATGAGAGAAACTAAAGATGATATAAAGTTATGTCGTGGAGGTGAATATACTCTTGAAGAGATTGCCCAAAAGTTTGGTATTACTCGTGAGAGAGTTAGGCAGATTGAACAGCAGGCAATTAAGAAGTTAAGAAGTCCTAGAGTTGGGAGAAAACTGAAAGCTTATCTTGATGCATAGAAATCACACCAATTTATTCAGAATTTAGCATGGTGTTTGTATAATGTCATTCTTCAAACTGTAGACAGTTGAGAGAGTGGTTTAATCTGCTCGCCTGGAACGCGGGTGTGGGGCAACTCACCGGGGGTTCGAATCCCCCACTGTCTGCCACAATTAAAGCTTACTGAACCTTTATTATTAAATTTCCAAAACTTATATTAATTATTATGTTTATGACTATACTATATGCCTTTAATAATGATTTAAGCTACTTCATTCCATAATAAAGAAGGTAGTCATGTAGACTAAAATAAATTGTTGATTACAAAAAAGAAAAGCCAAACTATTTGTGAAAATAGGACGGAAAGCTTACGGGTCTCTTTAGAGAAAGCCAGGTTATCTAATAGGGGGTAATCTGGCTTCTTTAGTTTAAATACTAAATAATTCTTTAAAGGGATTCAAAATGAAAAACATCATCAAAATCAGTAGTATCGCAGCACTGCTGCTAATAGGCACAACGGCTATAATGGCCGAAACCACTCCAGATGCGGAGGAGATGTTCAATGAACCCGAACCTCCTATACACTACGAAGAACTATTGCCCCACGAGACAGATGGAATTGTGACCGAAGCCTTTGAAGGCGATAGCAATACTTACTACGGCCTAGGGGCCGGCAATGTGGGAGGTGGATCTGTCAACTCCTTTTTCGGAAGAAGTGCCGGATTTTCCAATACCGGTGCTTTCAACACCTTCAGCGGCTATGAGAGTGGCTACAGCAACACGACTGGCTCTTGGAACACCTTCATAGGCATGAGGAGCGGCTACAGAAACACGGAAGGCCTCAGCAACACTTTCATCGGTGTTTTCAGCGGCCTCAGCAACACGACTGGCAGTGACAACACCTTTATCGGCATGTGGAGCGGCAACAGCAACACGGAAGGCCTCAGCAACACTTTCATTGGCCGATCCAGCGGCCTCAGCAACACGACTGGCGGTGAGAACACCTTCAGCGGTGTTCACAGCGGCTCCGGCAACACGACCGGATGGGGGAACACCTTCAGTGGTGATCACAGTGGCTACAGCAACACGACTGGCCATCAAAACACTTTCATTGGCCGGTCCAGCGGCTCCGGCAACACGGCTGGCTATGGTAATACCTTCAGCGGTTATTGCAGCGGCTACAGCAACACGACTGGCGGTGAGAACACCTTCAGCGGCATATGGAGCGGTTACAGCAATACGATTGGCCGGAACAACACCTTCAGCGGATATAAAAGTGGTAGATATAACCAAACTGGCAGCTATAACGTCTTCCTAGGTAGCTTTGCCGGCTACAACGAAACCGGCAGCAACAAGCTCTACATCGATAACTCCACCACTGCCACTCCCCTCATCTACGGAGAGTTCGACAATGACCTTGTCCGAGTTAACGGCAACTTCGAAACTACAGATACTATCACCTCTACATGGGTAGGTTCCAACACCGAAGGTGACGGTTTAACAAACCTGCTTGTTCTCTCAGCAGACAATAGTGAAGCAGATTTAGAATCAGATGCAGGATTTGGTCTGAAAAATGCCAGAGCGGATATACAGTGGAACTTTCGTACACATCAGAACGGAACCGCATTTGTAGCTACACTTGCTGGGACGGGTGGTCCGGAATTTACAGTAAAGAATGCTACGTCCAATGTCAGTGGAACAGAACTGTATCTGGGTAACGGAGCAAGGAATGTAGGTGGAGTATGGTACAACGCATCAAGCCGTGAACTAAAAGAAAATATCAAAGAACTCAGTACTCAGGATGCTTTAGCAGCCTTTCATAAACTACAGCCTGTGACTTATAACTATAAATCTGACAAAAAAGAACAAGTCGTTGGATTCATCGCAGAAGATGTACCTGAACTCGTAGCGATTCAAAGCCGTGATGGTTTGAGTGCTATGGATATGGTTGCTGTGCTTACCAAGGTGGTGCAGGAGACCAGAGCTGAAGCAGAAGCTAAGGATCAAAAAATAGCAATGATGGAAGCTAAAATTGCCAAACTTGAATTGATGGAAAAGAAAGTAGCCATGATGGAATCCATCCTGACAAATCTTGCATTAGATACTTCAAAAACCCAGAAAGGGAAAGTTTCTCTCAATCTGAAGTAAGATATGACACCATAGAGTTGGAACCTTCGACTCTATCGCGATAGACATTGTAAGGTATATCCTTGGATAATAGGGAAAACGGCACATTTATTATTGATCAGTGGGTTCTTGTTTATCCAGCATGCTATAATTATCGCTCTTTCTCCTGTAGCTGTCTATGAGGGAGATGATTCATTTATCCTGGTGCATTAATTTGCAGATGAAATTACGTACCTGCATGCGTATTACAAATAAGATAGAAGATATTACTATTCTGTATATTCTAGAGTCGTGCTAACATTAGCACAAATTCCAAACTTTATCGGTGCTAACGCCTAGCTAGCATAGAAATATTGAACTGTATAGTATTGTGAATAATAAGATTCTCTTAGAGGTGCGATTTATAGGGTATTGTAGAGAATTGTCATGAAGTGTATAGAAGTTTATCTCCGCGTTCCAGGTCTGCACCTTCGACCACTCGGACACCTCTCAATACATATATTAAGTATCTTGTCTCAATTCAATGCTAAAGCATGATGCAGGAAATCACTAAATGATTTCTCGTAATAGCCATCCATTTATTATTGTTTGAAGATATTAAGTAGTTTTTAACACCCCTCCCCAGATCCCTGCGGCACACAGTAAAGAAAGGTGGGCTGCTATGTTCCCATCCTGACCCATTGTCTCTCAGTACCGTTGCACAGGTCTGAAAAGAGGCATGCGAATAATAGCTAAAGGTAGCTTATAGCTTTTTTAGTCATAGGATCTATTTACTCCTCTTCATAATCTTGTGCACTTGCTTCGTAAGGTGTTTCATCATGTAAGACACTCCATTCATTAAAGGGTAGTGCCTCAAAGTGTAATTTTTCGATGTCATATTCGTAAGCATTGGCTACGGTAACGATACTTACTTTTTTGATGCCATATTTTTTGTAAAGAGAAAACTTACTTTGAGACTTTACCCAGAGACTCTCTTCACTTTCAAATGGCGCAGGTATGATGAGTTCATTGTTGGCAGTAATATACCCATGTATGCCCAGTGTTTGAACCTTTATATGGTGTTTCATGAGTGTGAGTGCTATCATAGTATCAAACTGCATGATAAATGGTTGTCCTATCGTGAGGTATTTGGCAAAGGCAAAGTCGAAGAGGAGCATTTTTTTCCCGGACTTTTGGTAACAGTCATCTATAAAGAGCACCAGCTTCTCTTGCGTAAAAAGTTTCATGGTTTTGTAGAGCCAGTCTTTGGAGACTTTGAACTTCTCTTTGGCAAAAGAATATATCTGATGGGTAGTAAGATGTTTGGTATGGTGTTGAGCCAGGATGAGTAAGAGTTTTTGTTCATTTTCATTAAAGGCACTTTGAAAAAAGGTTTTCATGGCTTGTGTGCTTGTTTTTTGAGAGCGTGCGAGTAGGGGCAAGGTACCAGAACGTAAGAAGTGGTTAAATCCACTGCTTTGGGCGGATGTGGTTTCAAAAGCAAGAAACTCTTCATAGTCTAGAGGAAAAAGTTCAATAGGGGTTAGGACTTTGTCTTTTAGCCCTATGCGCGAGAGTACGATGAGCCTCTCTACATTTGGAAAGGTAGAAAGGTACCCCTCATTATAGTGGTCAAGCACAAGCAGGGTGATGCTCTCACGGTCGATGTACTGCTGCAGTGACAATGTAGTGATGGTATTAAACATAAGGTTGGGATCATCTAAGTCTATATAGAGTGTTTTCTCTGCATCTTTTTCTAAAAGCAGATCAAGTACGATTGTTGTCTTTCCTGCACCACGCACACCATAGAGATTGATGTCCCCTTTAATGGGTAATTGACATTTTCTAGGAACATAATTATCACAGACTGGATGCTGGTTTTGATAATATTCAAGTAAATCCATAGCTATAACCTTAGTATTATTCCTTATAAAAAGGAAACTTTTTTCTATATTGTAGCCTTTTTAGACTAAATAGTATTGCACCTTTCAAAAACTTTGGGTATAATTCGCGTTCCTAAATTTATGTTAGAGGGTTAAACCCCTGTGTTTAGGCACCCGGGCAATGTCCTTGGCTAACGAGTTCTTTAAAGGGTAAATATGGAAAAAATTAGATTAAAGCTTAAAGCTTACGATCACAGAGTGTTAGACAGATCAGTTGCTGCTATCGTTGATGCAGTTAAACGTACAGGTGCAGAGATTAGAGGGCCAATTCCAATGCCAACTAAGATGAAGCGTTATACGGTTCTTAAATCACCACACGTCAATAAAGACGCTCGTGAGCAGTTTGAGATCAGAATTCACGGAAGAATGATCGACATCGTTTCGGCTACTTCAGATACTATTGATTCACTTATGAAGTTGGATCTAGCACCTGAGATCGAAGTTGAAATCAGATCAATGGACAAGTAGGAGTAGAGATGGAATTTATTATAGAAAAAATTGGTATGAGCAGAACTGTTGATGTACCAAGTGTTCCAGTTACACTTCTTAAAGTCATTGAAACGAAAGTTTGTGAAGTGAAAGAAGACGGAAAAGCACTTGTTGCGTACAACTCAAGTAAAAAACTTAATAAGAGCATTGAAGGTCAGCAGACTAAATTTAATGTGACTAAAGAGTTTAACAAATTTATGACCATCGAAGTAGCTGAAGGTACTGAAGCTGGCGATCTAAGCACAGCTGTATTGGCTGATACTGAACTAGTTAAAACTTCACTTAACACTAAAGGTAGAGGTTTTGCCGGTGGTATGAAACGTCACAACTTTGGTGGCGGACCTGGTTCACACGGACACAGATTTGGTAGACGTATCGGTTCTATCGGTAATGCCGAGTGGCCTGGACGTGTTATGAGAGGTAAGAAAATGCCTGGTCATTATGGTAACTCTCAAGTAACTGTTAAAAATGAAGTAGTTTCATTTGACGCAGAAAATGGAATTTTAGTATTAAAAGGTTCAATTCCTGGTCACAATGGGGCTAGAGGATTAGTAAGGATAGTTAAATAATGAAAACAACAGTAATTAAAACAACAGACCTTCCAGCAGCATTTTTGGAAGTTCACCCACATAACCTTTACCTTTATTGTAAAGCGTATGCAGCTGGACTTAGAGCTAACACAGCACAGACTAAAACTAGATCTGATGTACGTGGTGGTGGTAAAAAACCATGGGCTCAAAAAGGTGGAGGACGTGCAAGAGCAGGTTCATTAAGATCTCCAATTTTCGTTGGTGGTGGTGTTGCATTCGGACCAAGCACAAACAGAAACTATGATCAAAAAGTAAACAAAAAGCAAAAGAAAATTGCACTTTACCATGCATTGGCAGAGATGGCAGCTAACGAAAGACTTTTCGTGGTTGACAACATTGCAATTGAGTCTGGTAAAACAAAAGATGCTTTGGCATTTGTAAACGGTCTTGAGCAAAGAGATGTACTTGTAGTGAAAGAGATGATCGATGATAAGACTTTCTTAGCATTCAGAAATCTTCAAAACGCATACCTTATTGAATCAAATGAGCTTAACGCTTATCTTGCTGCAGCATATCACTCAATCGTGATCGAAAAAGCAATATTTGATAAATTGACTAAAGAGGCTTAAGATGGCAGATATTACAGATATTAAAGCAATTATGTATACAGAGAAGAGTTTGGCTCTTCAAGAAGAGGGTGTCATCGTAGTTCAAACAACTCCAAGAATGACTAAAAATGGTCTTAAAGAAGTTTTTAGAGAATTCTTCGGGATCAATCCACTTAGAGTTAACTCAATGAGAGTAAACGGTAAAGTGAAAAGATTTAAAGGTATCGAAGGAAAAAGACCAGACTTGAAAAAGTTCTATGTGAAGCTTCCAGAAGATGCAAAAATCGAAAGCTTAGCGGTATAAGGATAGAAGATGGCAATTAAAACATATAAACCAACCACACCTTCACGTCGTTATATGACTAACCTTGACAGTGGTGATATCACTGCTAAAGCAAGCGTTAGAGCTCTACTTAAAAATCTTCCAAGATCTGCAGGTAGAAACAGTAACGGTAGAATCACTTCTCGTCACAGAGAAGCAGGTGCTAAAAAACTATACAGAATCATCGACTTTAAAAGAAATAAATTTAATATCGAAGGTACTGTTGCAACTGTTGAGTACGATCCGTACAGAAACTGTAGAATTTGTCTTATCAAATATGTTGATGGTGACAGAAGATATGTACTTCAACCAAAAGGTCTTAATGTAGGTGATAAAATCATGTCTGCTGATGCTGGTCTTGATATTAAAACCGGTAACACAATGAAGTTGAAAAATATTCCTGTGGGAACATTGGTTCACAACATTGAAATGAGTCCAGGTCATGGTGGTCAGATCGCACGTTCAGCGGGCGGTTATGCACAGATCATGGGTAGAGATGGTAAATACGTTTCGCTTAGACTTCCATCTAGTGAAATGAGATACATCCTTGCTGAATGTCTCGCAACTATCGGTACAGTAGGAAATGAAGATTTCTCAAATATCGTTATTGGTAAAGCTGGTAGAAGCAGACACCTTGGTATCAGACCACAAACACGTGGTTCTGCGATGAACCCTATAGATCACCCACATGGTGGTGGTGAAGGTAAAACGAACTCTGGTAGACATCCAGTATCTCCATGGGGTACGCCTGCTAAAGGGTTTAAGACTCGTAAGAAAAAAGCTAGTGATAAGTTAATTATTTCTAAGAAAAAAACAGGTAGGGGCTAAGATATGGCAAGATCGACAAAAAAAGGTCCATTTATCGATGGTCACCTAATGAAAAAAGTGTTAGCAGCTAAAGAAGCTGGAGATAAAAAACCAATCAAAACTTGGTCAAGAAGATCTGTGATCTTCCCTGAGTTTATTGGTTTAACGATCAACGTACACAATGGTAGACAATTTGTACCAGTGTTCATAACTGAAAACCACGTAGGTTATAAACTTGGTGAATTTGCACCGACAAGAACATTTAAGGGCCATAAAGGTTCTGTTCAGAAGAAGGTAGGTTAATATGAGTAGAGCATTATCAAAATTCGTAAGAGTTTCGCCTACAAAAGCTAGACTCATCGCTAGAGAAGTTCAGGGTATGAATGCTGAACTTGCACTTGCAGCGTTAGAGTTTATGCCTAACAAAGCAGCGGGTATCGTTTCTAAAGTAATTGCATCTGCAGTGGCTAACGGCGACTTTGAACCAGAAGAAGTAGTGATTACTTCTTGTAGAGTTGACAAAGCAGCAGTAATGAAAAGATGGAGACCAAGAGCTAGAGGTACAGCTTCTAGAATCATTAAACCAACAGCGCACATTTTAGTAGAAGTTGGCGTAGCTGAAAAAACTGGGGAGGACGCATAATATGGGTCAAAAAGTAAATCCTATAGGTCTTAGACTTGGAATCAACAGAAACTGGGAATCAAGATGGTTTCCGGCAAAAGGTAGAACAGCAGAGTTTATCGCTGAAGATTACAAGATCAGAAAATACCTTAAAAAAGAACTTTTCTATGCTGGTGTTTCTAACATCATCATAGAAAGAACAGTTAAAAAATTAAGAATCAACATTGTAACTGCACGTCCTGGTATTATCATCGGGAAAAAAGGTGCGGACATTGAGAAACTTAAAGCAACACTTATCAAGATGCTTGGTAAAGATGTAGCAATTAACATTAAAGAAGAGAAACGTCCACAGGCTTCAGGTCAACTTGCTGCTGAAAATGTTGCAACTCAACTTGAGCGTCGTACAGCATTTAGACGTGCGATGAAAAAAGTAATCCAGGGTGCACTTAAATCAGGTGCAAAAGGGATCAAAGTTTCTGTATCTGGTCGTCTTGGTGGTGCTGAGATGGCAAGAACTGAGTGGTACTTAGAGGGTAGAGTTCCTCTTCATACACTTAGAGCTAAAATCGATTACGGTTTTGCAGAAGCGCATACTACTTATGGAATCATTGGTATCAAAGTATGGATCTTCAAAGGTGAAGTTCTTGCTAAAGGTATCCAGGCGGAGCCAAAAGAAGAGAAAAAAGGTGGTAGAAGACCATCTAGAAAAAGAGGTGAATAGTTATGTTGATGCCTAAGAGAACTAAATGGAGAAAGCAGATGAAAGGCCGCAACCGCGGTAAATCTTTCAGAGGTAACAAAATTGAGTTTGGTGAAATCGCGATCAAAGCAACAGAAGCTGGTAGAATTGATTCTAGACAGATCGAAGCTGCGCGTATTACAATGACTAGAAAAATTGCAAGAACAGGTAAAACTTGGATCAGAGTTTTCCCAGATAAGCCACTTACTGCTAAGCCATTAGAGACAAGAATGGGTAAAGGTAAAGGTGGTGTTGATAAATGGGTTATGAATATTAAGCCAGGTAGAATTATTTTTGAAATGGCTGGTGTTGAAGAAGAGCTTGCTAGAGCAGCGTTAACACTTGCAATTCATAAAATGCCATTTAAGTGTAAGATCATCGCTTTAAAGGATACTAATGAACTATATTGATTTGAAAGATAAAAGTGAAGCAGACCTTGTAGGGATGCTTAAAGAGAAAAAACTTGAGTTGTTTACACTCAATGCAAAGCAGAAGACTATGCAATTGACAAACACTACTGAGTTAAGAGTAGCGAAAAAAGATATCGCAAGAATCCAGACAGCACTCACTGCTGCTAGATCGAAGTAAGGGGTCATTTATGCCAAAAAGACAAATAACAGGTACTGTGATTAAAAAGGCCGGAGATAAAACTGCAACGATGATCGTTGAGAGAAAAGTTCTTCACCCAAGATATCACAAGACAGTAAAAAGATTTAAGAAATATCTTATTCATGATGAGAAAAATGACATTAATGTTGGAGATACAGTGACTGCAATCGAGTGTAGACCACTTTCTAAAACAAAAAATTTCAGACTTCTTGAAATCGTGAAGAGAGGAGAAGTGTAATGATCCAAGGTTTTACTAGATTAAATGTAGCAGATAACTCTGGTGCTAAAGAGATCATGTGTATCAAGGTTCTTGGTGGATCTAAAAGAAGATACGCATCAGTAGGTGACGTTATCGTTGCTTCTGTTAAAAAAGCACTTCCAACTGGAAAAGTAAAAAAAGGTAAGGTTATTAAAGCTGTTGTTGTTAGAACTAAAAAAGAGATCCAAAGAGAAAATGGTTCACTTATTAGATTTGACGACAATGCTGCAGTGATCATCGACGATAAAAAAGAGCCAATAGGTACTCGTATCTTCGGCCCTGTAAGTCGTGAAACAAGATATGCAGGATTCATGAAAATTGTATCACTTGCACCGGAGGTATGGTAATGGCTAAGACATTCAAAATCAAAAAGGGTGACCAGGTAATGGTTATCGCTGGTGATGATAAAGGTACAACTGGAGAAGTTCTTCAAGTGTTTACTAAAAAAGATGCAGTGATCGTTGCTGGTTGTAAAATGGTTAAAAAAGCTGTTAAACCAAGCGAGCAGAATAAAGAGGGTGGATTTGCTAACAAAGAAATGCCTATCCACATCTCAAATGTAAAAAAAGTAGAGGCATAATCCTATGAGTAGAATGAAGCAAAAGTACAATGACATCGTTCCTGCACTCAGAGAAGAGTGTGGGATTGCTAACCCGATGCAGACTCCTAAGCTTGAAAAGATAGTGATCTCTGTCGGTGCTGGTGAAGAGGGTAAAGATAATAAACTCATCGCTAACATGGCAGACACTATCTCACTTATCGCTGGTCAAAAAGCGGTAATTGTTATGGCTAGAAAATCTGTTGCAGGTTTTAAAGCCAGAGAAGGTGCTCCAACAGGTATCAGAGTAACACTTAGAGGTGCAAATATGTATAACTTCTTTGATAAACTCGTATCTATTGCACTTCCAAGAGTAAAAGACTTTAGAGGTACACCAAGAAAAGGTTTTGACGGTAGAGGTAACTATAACTTCGGTCTTCAAGAACAATTGATGTTCCCAGAAGTAGAGTTTGACAAAGTGATCAAAACACACGGTATGAACATTACGATCGTAACTAGTACTGAAGATGACAAAGAAGGATTCGCGCTTTTAGAAAAGCTTGGAATGCCTTTTGCTAAAGGGAGAAACTAATGGCTAAGAAATCAATGATAGCTAAGCAGAAGAGAAAAGCAAAATTCTCTACGCAAGCATATACAAGATGTAACATTTGTGGTAGACCTCACTCGGTATACAGAGACTTTGGTCTTTGCCGTATATGTTTAAGAAAAATGGCCAATGAAGGCCTTATTCCTGGTATGCGTAAAGCAAGCTGGTAAGGAGAAGAAAAAGATGATGACAGATATAATTGCAGACTCTCTTACTCGTATAAGAAATGCTGCGCAAAGAAGACTAGACGTTACGACACTTCTTCACTCTAAAACGATTGAAGCGACTGTATCTATTTTGGTAGATAAAGGTTACTTAGAAGGTTTCAAAGTAAAAGAAGATGGAAACAAAAAAACAATTAAAGTGGTTCTTAAATATGACGACAATGAAAAAAGCGTTATCAATGAACTTAAAAAGATTTCTAAGCCTGGTAGACGTGTTCACCAAGGTAAAGATGATATTAGAACATTTAAAAATGGTTACGGTACTTTGGTTGTTTCAACAAGCCAAGGTGTACTTGCAAATGATGAAGCGTTTAAACGTGGAATCGGTGGCGAAGTAATCTGTAGTATTTGGTAAGGAGACAAGATGTCAAGAATAGGAAAAAGACCAGTAACTGTGGCAAGTGGTATTGATGTATCACTAGACGGTACGACTCTCGTGGCTAAAAAAGGCAATCTTGAAAAAAGACTTGAAACTCACGGTAGAGTAGAAATCAGCATCGATGGTGCTGAAGTTACTTTTACAAGAGTCGGTGAAGAGAAACAAGATGCAGCGTTCTGGGGAACATACAGAGCACTCTTTAACAACATTATCATTGGACTCGATAAAGGTTATAGTAAATCTTTAGAGATCAATGGTGTCGGTTACAGAGCAGCTGTTCAAGGTAAAGTACTTAACCTTCAACTTGGTTTCTCTCATGACATTAATTTTGATATCCCTGAGGGACTTGAAATTAAAGTTGAGAAAAATATTATTACTATCAGTGGTACAGACAAACAAGTTGTTGGTCAAGCTGCTGCTGAAGTTAGAGCATTCAGACCACCAGAGCCTTACAAAGGTAAAGGTGTGAAGTATACTGATGAAGTGATCATCAGAAAAGCTGGTAAAGCAGCTGGTAAGTAAGGGGCGGTAGATGTTAAAAAGTATTCAAAAAAGAAAAAATAAACTTCGCGCTCAAAGAAAAGCTAGAGTAAGAGGTAAGATCTTCGGAACAGATACTCTTCCTAGACTATCTGTATTTAAGTCTAACAAACACTTCTACGCTCAAGTGATCAATGACACTGACGGTGTTACATTGGCTTCTGTAGATGGTAAAAAACTTGGTTTAAAAGTAAACCAGGAAGATGTAAAAAAAGTAGCTGCTGAGATGGCTAAAAACCTTGCTTCTAAAAATATCGATACTGTTGTTTTCGACAGAAATGGTTACCTTTACCACGGTGTTGTTGCGTCATTTGCTGATGCACTTAGAGAAGCCGGAATTAAGTTTTAAGGAAGCATGATGCAAAAAAATAATCATAATGAAGAAATTGAAAAAGAATTCGAAGAAGTAATCGTTAATATCGGTCGTGTTACTAAAGTTGTAAAGGGTGGTAGAAGATTTAGATTTACTGCGCTTGTAGTTATTGGTGATAAAAAAGGTACAGTTGGATATGGATTTGGTAAAGCCAAAGAAGTTCCAGATGCGATTAAAAAAGCGGTTGATGATGCACACAAGAATCTTGTGAAAGTAAACATCAAAGGTACAACTATTGCTCACGACATCGAGCACAAATTCAACGCAAGTAGAATCGTGCTTAGACCAGCGAGTGAAGGTACAGGTGTTATTGCCGGTGGTGCTGCCAGACCAGTACTTGAGCTTGCAGGAATTCAAGATGTTCTTAGCAAATCAATCGGTTCTAACAACCCAAATAACCTAGTAAGAGCAACTATTCAAGCACTTACTAGAATCAAAGCGTAAGGGGTAATTATGGGTTTACATAATTTACAACCTGCTCCAGGTTCAACGAAAAATAGAAAAAGAGTTGGACGTGGTCAAGGTTCAGGAACAGGTAAAACAGCTGGACGTGGTAACAAAGGTCAAAAATCTAGATCTGGTTACAGTAAAAAAAGAGGTTTTGAAGGTGGACAAATGCCACTTTACAAAAGATTACCTAAAATCGGATTTACTTCTACGGTAGAGAAACCATATGTGATCAATGTAGAAAAGATCAAAGCGATCGCTGAGCTTTCTGAAATTACTCTTGAGAGTATCAAGTCGGTTCACAAATTGCAAAAAACAGTAACTAAAGTTAAATTGATCGGTGCAAGTGCAAAAGACCTTGCAGCTAAGATCAAAGACGAAGCTGTTACAACAAGCGGAAAATAATCATGGGCAACGCTTTAACTCAAAAAATCCTTATTACATTAGGATTCCTATTTGCGTACAGAGTTTTAGCCTATGTTCCGACACCGGGTGTTGATCTTGAAGTTATCAAAGGTCTCTTTGATAGCCCTGGTGGTATTGCAGGTATGGCAAATATGTTCTCTGGTGGTGCCGTAGAACGTATGAGTATTATCTCTTTAGGTATTATGCCTTACATTACTGCTTCCATCGTTATGGAACTTCTTGCAGCAACTTTCCCCGCACTTGGACAAATGAAAAAAGAGCGTGACGGTATGCAAAAATATATGCAAATTATTCGTTACTTTACTATTTTTATTACTATAGTACAGGCTATTGGTGTCTCTATGGGACTTCAAAGCATGACAGGTAGCGCTGGACAGAGTGCCGTAATGATAGATCCTATGATGTTTACTATTCTTACTACCTTCTCTATGTTAGCAGGTACGATGTTGCTTATGTGGATCGGTGAACAGATCACGCAAAAGGGTATTGGTAACGGTATTTCACTTATTATCTTTGCCGGTATTGTTTCTGGATTACCATCAGCGATAAGTAATACGATCAGAGCAGTAAATGCCGGTGAGATGAACTTCTTAGTGATACTTGGTATTTTAGCGATCATGCTGATCACTATTTTGGCTATTATTTATGTGGAGCTGGGTGAGAGAAGAGTACCTATCTCTTATTCAAGAAAGACCATCATGCAGAACCAAACAAAGAGAGTGATGAACTATATCCCCGTGAAAGTAAACCTTTCGGGTGTTATTCCTCCTATCTTTGCTTCGGCGGTATTGATGTTTCCATTGACTATGTTACAGTCAAGCACTTCTGAGTTTGCTACAGCTGTAGCAGATTCATTAGCGCCAGGTGGAATTACCTTTAATGTAGTAACATTCTTACTTGTAATGTTCTTTGCATTTTTCTATGCATCGATCGCATTTAATGCGAAAGACATTGCAGATAACCTAAAACGACAAGGTGGATTTATCCCTGGTGTTAGACCAGGTGAACACACTAAAGAGTTTTTAAATGAAGTTGCAAGTAGACTCACCGGTTCAGGTGCTGTATATCTTGCAATTATTTCTACAGTACCATTTATGATCATTTCTGGAATGGGTGCATCTTTCTACTTTGGTGGGGTTGCTGTACTTATTATCGTTCAAGTTGCACTTGATACGATGAGAAAAATAGAAGCACAAAGAACAATGGGTCAATATGATACATTAGGAAATGTAGGTCTATAATGGCTATTGCTATTAGAAAACCTGACGAGATCGCTAAGCTTAAACGAGCTGGTGAGATCGTCGGAAAAACACTTCAATATCTTCAAAACACAATCAAACCCGGAATGACACTTAATGAGATAGATGCTATGGGTGATGCCTTTGTGCGTAAACATGGTGCTATCCCCTCATTTAAAGGTCTTTACGGTTTTACCGGATCGGTATGCACTTCAGTGAATCAAGTATGTATTCATGGAGTGCCTACAGATATTGTGGTTAAAGAGGGCGATATCTTGGGCTTGGACATTGGTACCAAGCTGGATGGCTATTATGGTGATGCAGCTATCACTATGGGTGTGGGTAAGATCTCAGCAGAAGATGAAGCACTTATCGCGTGTTCAAAAGATGCGCTTTATCATGCTATTGATTCTATTAAAGTAGGTATGCGTTTTAAAGAGTTAACCAAAATTCTTGAAGACTTTATCACAGAGAGAGGATTTGTCCCACTAAGAGATTATTGTGGACATGGTATTGGTACGAAACCACATGATGAACCCAATATCCCCAACTATCTTGAAGGTAAGCCCAATCAAGGGCCTAAGATCAAGAATGGTATGGTCTTTTGTTTAGAACCTATGGTTTGTCAAAAGAGTGGAAAACCTGTCTTGCTTGAAGATCAATGGTCAGTGATAAGTGAAGATCAACTTCATACGAGTCACTATGAGCATCAAATAGCGGTAGTAGATGGTAAAGCTGTCATTTTGACTGAAGCATAAGCTTCACGATTTTTCACGGTTTGGAACTATATATATAGAAAATGTACAAAGGAAAATAATGGCAAAAGATGATGTAATTGAAATTGATGGTAAAGTGGTTGAAGCATTACCAAATGCGACATTCAGAGTAGAGTTGGACAATGGACATATCGTGCTTTGTCATATCGCTGGAAAGATGAGAATGCACTACATTAAGATCCTACCAGGAGATACTGTAAAAGTTGAGCTTACTCCATACAGTCTTGATAAAGGGCGTATCACTTTTAGATACAAATAGAACGAAGTCTTCACTCCGTTCTCACAAGCATTTATAGCTTTCTATAGATGCTCTCTTCTCCAAAAAAATCATATAACTTCAACATTAAAAAATGAATTAATAAGTATTAAATCACCATGTCCACAGCATCATGCTCTTCAAAATACTTGAAGATCCTGTTTCTCTCTTCCTCAGTCTCTACGATGCAACTTGCATTATAGGTTCGAAATTTACCCGTTCTTGAAGCATTGCCTAGAGAGCAGAGGTGTTCTTTTTCTCCCATAGCTTCTTTGATACATGCAAGAAGAGCTTCTTTATCTCTTCCAATAAGTTTGAATCCCCAGTTGGTCGGATATTCGATTTTTGGTCTGTCTGGAGTTTTATCGTCTAAAATCACCGCTGTTACCTCCTGATTTGGCTTCTAATTGTACATTTCTTATGATCATACCTTTGTCAATGGCTTTGAGCATATCATAAATGGTGAGTAGTCCTACGCTCACACCGGTGAGTGCTTCCATCTCTACGCCTGTTTGTCCATTAAGTTTTGCTGTGACTGTAAGTTTAAAGCCTGGAAGCTCTGGCAGCTCTTCTATGTCTGTTTTGACTGAAGTGAGCATGAGAGGATGACACATAGGGATGAGTGTACTGGTCTGCTTTGTACCTTGGATAGCCGCGATGACCGCAGTTTGCAGTACAGGACCTTTTTTGGCTGAGTTGGATACAACAGCATCAAAAGCAGGTTGTCCGACTTCTATGATACCGCTGGCAGTGGCGATACGTGTGGTGTTGTCTTTATCTGAGACATCGACCATTTTGGGTTTGTTTTGTTCATCTAAGTGTGTGAGGTTCACAAATATTTCCTATTCAATATTAATTTTTTATTATTCTAACATAAATTATGACGTAAATAAAGTAATTATGACGTAAAAAGGCATAAATTGACGTAAATACACTAAGAATACTTGACTTTAATCATCAATTTAAGTTAAAATTATGGGAATGATAAAGGGGATGATATGACATATGCGTATTTGAGACAAATGGCAGACAATAATAATATGTCTGAACAACAACGTAATATTCTCTCATTTTCATTGGCTCAAAATATAGACATAGATAAAGAGGTTATAGAGTATTCAAGCAAAAATCACTTGATAGAAGAGAGAAAAAAGTTTGAAGAGTTTATGCACTCTCTTGAAGAGGGCAGTAGTCTGGTTGTTGATACATTGTCTGTGTTGAGTGATCGTGCTGAAGAGCTTATTAAAATCATTAATTGTATGCTAAGTCGCAGCATTGATCTTTATATAGCCAGCTCAAAAACACTTATCAATAAAAAGACGACTGTTGTGGAGATCTTTCCTTTGCTTAACGATCTGCGTGAAGCACAAAAGGCAAAATCCAATCAGATAGGTCGTCCTAAAGGAAGCCGTTCTTCTTCTAAGTTTGATGTGCACCAGCCGCAAATTATCTCTTTGCTTAAAGAGGGATTGAATGTGAGTGCTATTGCCAGAGAGTTAGAAGTAAGTCGTAGTTCTTTGAAAGATTATATTGAGTCAAGAGGTATTAGAGAATTGGTAGAGGGATCTTGGATGGAGATAAACCAGCCACAGAAGATCTCAGGCGTGGACAATACTTTGTTGATATGTCCATTTGAACAGGAAAAACAACAAAAAAGGATATCGTAATGACAGAAACAGCGATAAATATAGAAGAAAAACCGAAAAAAAATCAAGCAAAAGAATACCTGAAGGGGTGGCTGCCTTATCGTATCAAGCGTTATTGGGCATATTTAGCTGCTACGATCGTAGCATTGGTTATACCGTGGATCACTATAGGAGGAAATCACCTCTTTCTCCTTAGTTTTGATCAAAAGAAACTACACTTAGCAGGAACAGCATTTGATATGCAAGAGCTTTATCTTATGCCTTTCTTACTAATGTTACTCTTTTTGGGGATCTTTGCAGTAACGGCTGTCGGTGGTAGAGCATGGTGTGGTTGGGCTTGTCCTCAGACTATCTTTAGAGTGATATATAGAGATGGGATAGAGACAAAACTTTTAGGTTTGCATAAACGTATTAAAAATAAGCAAAAGAAACCAGATATGTCGAAGGCTGAAAATCAGGTTAAAAAATTATTGCTATTTTACTTTGGTCTGTTCTCTCTTTGATCGCTGCGGCAAACTTTATGTGGTATTTTGTTCCGCCTGAAGAGTTTTTTGTCAATCTTGCTAACCCTATGGAACACAAGATGTTATTAGGTTTTGTGCTTGGCCTTGCACTCTTTTTAATTGCTGATATTATTTTCATTAAAGAGGATTTCTGTATCTATATCTGTCCTTATAGTCGTGTACAGTCTGTACTCTATGATGATGAAACTATACAAGCAGTTTATGATCCTATCCGTGGTGGTGATATCTACCAGGGGCATGGTTATGAGAGAGAAAAGAAATTTGATAAAACAAAAGAGTTATTAGCTGTAGATCCAAGTGCTGAGTGTACGACATGTGAGAGTTGTGTGACTGTATGTCCTACACACATTGATATCCGTAAAGGGATGCAGTTGGAGTGTATTAACTGTCTTGAGTGTGTGGATGCCTGTACTACTGTTATGGGTGCATTGGGTAAACCAAGTTTGGTGCGTTGGTCAAGTGAGAAAGAGGCACTTAGACATGAAGGAAAAACTAACTACTTTAGACCAAAGATCATTGCATACTTTACTGTATTGGCAATAGTCCTGGTAGCACTTTTCGCGATGGGAAGTACCAAGGAACATATGCTCCTCAATGTGAATAAAAATACAAGACTCTATAAAGTACTTGATGGTGGTGTGGTGCAAAATGATTACCTCTTCTTGTTCCAAAATACAGACAGTAAAGAACATACATATTATTTCGAGATCCTAGATAATGATAAGATAGAGATCATCAGACCAAAAGAGTCATTTAGTATTGCAGCAGGGAAGAAGAGAAAGAAAGTTGTTGTCTTGCAAACCAAAGAGAGGTTAGCAAATGATGCAAGAAAAGATGTACCGATTCCTGTTACTATTAAAGCATATGCAACAGATGATAAAGAGAAGATCGTGGTAGATAGACATACGGTATTTGTTTATCCTCGTTCAGACCTCATTAAGAAATAAGGAAAGATGCTAAAATGAAAAGTGTAGAACCAACATTAGAAAAAATAGAAGATTACAGTGGTAAGGAGAGTAAAGAGAAAAGAATGACTATTTGGATAGTGATTCTCTCCGGACTTCTTCTTGGCGCTGTATATGGGATCATTAACGCAAACTCAAGTGTATCTGATGATCTTGGTGTCTCTCATACTACGGGTATGTACAAACATTAATTGGGATAAAGGAAAAGAGCATGGTAAAAGTTTTAGTATTGGGTGGTGGATTTGCTGGTGTGGAAGCAGCCATATACCTTAGAAAACAAGAGCTTGATGTTACACTTGTAAGTGATAGAGACTATTTTTATATCTATCCTACCTCTATCTGGATCCCTACTGGAGAAGTGACAAAAGAAGATGTGTCTGTACCTCTGGATAAATTGGCTTTTATACATGGGTTCAAAGTGATCATTGATCCAGTAACAAAGATAGAAGCGAAAGAAAAAAAGATCACACTCCAGAGTGGACGTATCTTGGATGAATATGATTACATTGTTGTAGCACTTGGACAAGGTAAGATACAAATGAAAGGTATGGAACATACACTTTCCATCTGTGGAAAACCAGAAGAAGCTACAGAACTCTATGAGCGTTTAGATGCACTTACGCTCAAAGGTTCTGGAAAGATCGCTATGGGCTTTGGCGGTAATCCTAAAGACGCCTCTGCTGTACGTGGAGGTCCTGCTTTTGAAGTACTTTTCAATGTAGATACGTATCTGAAAAGAAAAGGACTACGTAAAAACTTTGAACTGACCTTCTTTGCCCCTATGGAAAAACCGGGCATGAAGATGGGTGAAAAAGCACTGGTCATGATGGATAAAATGTTTAAAATGACAAATATCAATAAACAAGTAGGCTCTAAAATTACTTCTTTTGAAGCCGACGGTATCAACTTTGAAGATGGTACAAAATTAGAATCTGATCTTACGATGTTCATATCTGCGGGAACGGGACACAATATTATAGAAGATTCTGATCTGCCATTAAGTAATGCAGGTTTTGTTGTTACCAATGAGTATAATGAAATAGAAGGCTTTGAAAATATCTATGCCATTGGGGATTCTGCAGCACTTATGGGACCTGATTGGAAAGCTAAGCAGGGGCATGTAGCTGAAGTGATGGCTAAAAATGTAGCATATAATATCTTTCAGCATGCACAGAATATACATTCCAAGCAGAGCTATATGGAACATCTTAATATCTTATGTGTGATGGATACAGGAAATGGTGCAGCTTTTGTCTATAGAGATGATAAAGGCGGAAAGATGATTCCTCTACCTGTGATCGGCCACTGGATGAAAAAAGGTTGGGGTTGGTACTGTCGTAACTCTAAGCTTGGTAAAATACCTCGTATCCCTGGGATGTAAATAATAATTAAGGATAAAAGTGAAACAAATAACAATTATGGAAAAATATCCAGTATTTACACTGGAAATAGATAAGAATGAAACAAGTTATAAAAATATAGATGAGATCTTTGCTTATCTTAAAGAGAAGATTACTGCTCATCCTATAGCTACATACATAGGAGAGTTTGATCATTATACACATACTTCAAATCTTGCAGTTGGAGAGATCAGTGATGAGATCAAAGATGCTAAAAATATCATCTGCTGTTTTGGAAAAGTGTTACCAAAACCGGAAATATTGGCCGTTAGACCAAGAGCTATCGGTGTGGCTGAGATGGCTGAAAGCTTTGTTGTCAGTTTTTTAGAAGCACCAAACCCAGATGCAAATGCAGCAATGGAAAAGTGGGCTAAAGGCATTGCAAACGTATAATGAAACGTTTTAAACACTTTCTTGCTATTCTTGGACTTTTGTTTCTTTCAGGGTGCCAAGAAGATTTCCCTGTTTACTCTACATTCTGTGATCAGCAGACCCTGCCACCTCCCAAATGTCTTCACTATGCCGTACTAAACAAACAAGATAAAGATGTATTGGAAAAGCATTTTGGTGTTATAGATGATCCTAAGTGTTCTTATAGAGTTGAATTGACTAAATATCATGTAGGTAATTGCAACAATCCTATAGTGAAAAGTACCGGAAGTGATTTTGATGGCTATGTGCGGATAGAGATCAAAAAAGGTTTCAAGTGTTACTATAAGGTACAGAGTGACTATAAAAATGACGTAGATGGGGCATTTGAGAGAGTCTTGAAAAAAGTAAAAATTGATTTAAATCAACAAAAAAAGGCTAATTAAGACTAATTTTATCCTATTTGGATTATAATACGTTTATCAAAACAAAAAATAAAGGATATTAAATGGCAACAGTAACATTTAAAAATGACATCGTATGTAACCTAGCAGGTACAGAAATTAACGTAGGTGACACAGCACCAGTAGTAACAGTAGTAAACTGTAACCCAATGCTTCAAGATGAGCAAGTTGGTGGAGAAGGTAAAGTTCAACTTGTAATTGCAGTACCATCACTAGATACAGGTGTATGTGATGCAGAAACTAGAAGATTTAACACAGAAGCAGCGTCACTTGACGGTGTAGAAGTAATCACAGTGTCTATGGACCTTCCATTTGCAGCAGCTAGATGGTGTGGTGCAGCTGGAATCGAAAATATCAAAGTATGTTCAGACTTCAGAAACAAAGATTTCGCAAACGCTTATGGTGTTCTTTTAGCTGACGGTCCTTTGGCTGGTGTAACTGCTAGAGTTATCTTTGTTGTTGGTAAAGACGGTAAAGTTGCTTATAAGCAAACTGTTCCAGAAATTACAGAAGAGCCTAACTATGAAGAAGTTCTTGCAGCAGCTAAGGCAGCTTGTTAATTTTTGTATTACCCCTGGTAAACATGTTTCTTTGAAGCATGTTTACCTTTCTTTGTTCTATTCTCCCTCTTTTTTCTAAAACTTATCAATTATCATTATTTTATTTGTGCTAAAATACTTCATATTACTTTTACAAGGAATCAAGACTAAATGAAATATATCTTACTTCTATTTTCTCTGTTATTAACCGGATGTGGGTTTGGTCCCGATACTCCAAAAGACCGATACAGTCTTGAAGAGTGCAAAGAGGAAATGCTTGATGCTGAAGATTATGCTGAAGACGGGGGGATAGACCGTATCCTTGTTGTAAAGAAAGATCGCAAGATGTACTTGTATAAAGATGGTAAAGTCCAGAGTGTTATTCCTGTTTCTTTAGGAAAAAATCCTGTGGGCCATAAGCAGCAAAAAGGAGATAACAGAACGCCGGAAGGCGAGTTTTTTATACATAGAAAACTTTGTTCTCCAAAGTATTATCGTTCACTTTGTATCTCTTACCCTCGACCACAAGATAAAGCAAAAGCACAAGCCAGAGGTGTGAACCCCGGTGGTGACATTACCATACATGCCCAACCTAAATGGAATGCAGATGGTAAGGGAGATGGATATACGCTTTCACGAAATTGGACTCAAGGTTGTGTTGCCGTGACAAATTCTGTAATGAAAGAGCTATGGTATGCCGTACGTGAGGGTGTACCAATAACTATACGATAAAAGGGTTCTTATTAGATATACGCAAAAACAGATCGATAAATTCAATCGTCAGAAATATATTACAGAGCTGGAGAAGATCAGTAAAAATCTTTTTCGTATGTTACGAGATGAAAATGTCTGTTCTCAAAGTTTTATGGTAAAATTTGAACAACTTAAAAAAAAGTTTGATGAAAAAGCAGAAGTGCATCTCGATTCAGAGTATCATCAGCAGCTCAAAGTATATATAGAAAGACTTTATCAGCAAACATGTTCAGTAGAGCTTTTTTGTGACAAGTCTTTTAATGATATAAGAGAAGCAGAGATGAGTAATTTAAATCGTCTGCAGAAGCTGAAAAATGCCACATCTTATAAAAAAGATAAACACAAATCAAAACGTCAAAATGAAGATTGGGGTTGAGAATTTATTATATAGGAGAAATAATGAAGTTAAAATTAGGACTAATGGGTGTTGCCTTGGCACTTTTGATAAGCGGATGTAATGAGCCAACAGCTTATGGCAAAGTAGATAAAACACCGTATGCAACCAAAGAGTGCATTAATGAGTTATCAAGGGGTTCAGAGATCGATCACAGTAACAAGATAGATAAAATTGTAGTGTACAAAAAGAAAAGAAAGATGTATGCTTACAAGAATGGTAAAGTTGTTGAGGAGTTTCGTATCTCTTTAGGAGCTAATGGTGGAGCTAATGGTGGGAACAAAGTAAAAGCAGGTGATTACAGAACTCCTGAAGGAAGCTATAGTATCGTAAGAAAAAAATGTGACTCAAGACTCTATAAATCATTGATGATCTCTTATCCAAGTGAAGCAGATAAAGCAGCAGCACGAAAAAGAGGTGTGAGTCCAGGTGGCTATATTACTATTCATGGACAACCTAAGTGGAATGCAGATGGTCGTGGAGACAACTTTACGCTTTCACGTGACTGGACGGAAGGATGTATGGCAGTACCTAACTTAGCAATGGATAAGCTCTGGAAAGCTGTTGAAAAAGGTGTAAAAATAGAGATTCATGCATAATCTGGGATAATCTGTTAACTTTTAGCTAAATTTGATGAAGGTTATATTATCATATTGAATAATATTGGATTTTCAAGGAGAAAAAGATGAAAAAAAGTATCATCGCCGTATGGATGTTAGTGTCAACAGTAATGCTTATCGCAGGGGGAAATGTTACCCCAAAATTATCGCCAGTAGCAGATATACCGGCAAAAGCTTGTAAAACAGATAAAATATATGTTGAAAAAGATGTAAACCTTATGTGGCAGGACCAGGCATATGTCGATGCAGAAGATGGAGCATACAAACAAAAACGCTCTGTAGGAAAAGCTGGTAAATGGAAGCATGCAGAGAACTATTGTCGTAGATTAGACTATGCAGGGTATGCAGACTGGAGACTTCCAACTTCTGATGAATTGCAACATGTGCATAGAATACCAGGACAAGTATTTGTTTACTTTAGGGGTGAAGATTTTTGGACATCTACGCCGGGAGCAAAAGGAAGATATTATGTAGTGTATCCGGCAGATGCATATCGCTATGAACATAAAACAAAGAGATCTAATTATATTAGATGTGTACGTTGCCTTAATGAGGACGAATCGTAAAACAACCTTCTATAAATAGAGAATTTTAGAGGAGTTTGATCTCTTCTTTTAATTCTATCTTGAACTCTTTTAAAATTTCCTCTTTGGCTAGATCAATGAGGTACTTGGCATCTTTGAATGTCCCCTCTCCTAAATTTACCAGAAAATTTGCATGGATATTACTCCATTGCATATCACCTTTTCGTTCACCTTTTAACCCTACAGCTTCGATAAGACGACCTGCATAATCATTTTTCGGATTTTTAAAGGCTGAGCCTGCACTTGGATTATGAGGTTGGTTGGAGCGTAGGTTAAGCAGTGCATCAAGTAAAGTTTGCTCAAATCCTTTTTTGATCTTAAATTGTGCATATGTGGCAATACCGCTTAGCTTTGCGAAACGATAGCCATGTTCTATATCTTGGGCTAAGATCCACTCCCCGTTAATTTTAATGGAATGCAAGATATTAAATATTTCATACTCTTTTACCCCGGCATTCATCGCTAACATCCCACCCAGAGTTCCGGGAAGCTTAGAACAAAACTCAAAACCTGTAATGTCATGTTTTTTGGTATAAGAGACGATGCGACCGGTAGGCATTGCAGCACCGATGATAAGCATATCATCCTTTTCTTCTATGGTTGCAAAATCTTTGCTTAACATCATAAGAGGTGGTGGGGTTGCTGAGACTAAAAGGTTGTTGGCTCCTCCAACAAGGTATCTGTCGGTAGGTATCTCATCATCTTTTTCTATCATAAGGACTTCGGCAGGTTGTCCTATTTTGATGCTTGAGTATTTGGAGAAGTCTATGGTTTTAAAAAACATTTAGCTATTCCGTAAAGCTTTATACTCTTTAGGTATCAGATAATCTTCGGTTTTGATAGGTGTATCCCATAATCCATGTTCAAAACCTATCTTATAAAGTGTATCAAGCGCTTTGAGTTGTAGTTGGGAGAGTTCTACAGATTCATCTGAAGCGTACATATCTAAGTATTTCTTTAGCATATCACTTGAGATACGGACGAGATTATCTTTCTCTAGTTTTGCACAGAGCTCTTCTTTCTTCTCATTAGCTACTTTTACACCATCTATAAGAATATTCTCTATATCTATAGCACGATTAAGTGGAAGCGAACGACGTATGGCCATACCACCAAGAGGAAGAGGCAGATCTTTTCCTGCTAACTCCACCCAGATATCCCATATTTCTTTTTCAACTTCTAAACTCTCATCAAAATCCAAGATTGACTCATGGATAAGCACACCGGCATCCACTTTTCCACTGACTACGGCTTCTTCAATCTCAAGGAAATCCATATATACAGGTCTTGCATCAGGATAATAGATCCTAAACAGCATCGCATTGGTAGTATATTTCCCAGAGAGTGCTACTTTGAAGTTTCGTTTGAGTTTTTTATCTTTACGGCGTATAAGTTTTGGACCATAGCCTTCTCCAAAACTGACAGCAGTACGAAGCAGAGCATACTCTTCTTTTATAAGTGGATACATACCAAAACTGATGGCAGATACATCATATGTACCTTTCATCGCTTCAACATTTAGTGTTTCTATATCTAATCCAATATTTGTAAATTCATAATCTTTAGTATCAACCCAACCAAATTTAATGGCAAAGTACATAAATATATCATCCGCATCTGGAGAGTGGGCTAGTTGAATCATTTTTGGCATAGTAACTCTTTATATTTTATTGTTTGTGTATTTTATCATAAGGCACTAAAAAAAGAAATTTTATAAAAAATATGTCAATTTGACATATTTTTGCCTCTTTTTCTAGAAATACATTAGAATGGTGCAGAAGTTAAATTATGTGAGAGGTTTTCATAACCCTATTACATGATTTGAGTTAAAATTCAACATTAAGGTTAAGGATATGACAATGGCAATGGACGCAAACAAACAAAAAGCACTTGATATGGCGATCAAACAGATAGATAAAACGTTTGGTAAAGGTACACTTATGAGACTGGGAGATAAGGAGTTTGAACCTATTGCTGCTATTTCTACAGGTTCTCTTGGACTAGATATGGCTTTGGGAATTGGTGGTATTCCTCAAGGACGTATTATAGAGATTTATGGTCCTGAATCCTCAGGAAAAACTACATTGGCACTGCAAACGATCGCATCTGCACAAAAAGAGGATATGGTATGTGCATTTATCGATGCAGAACACGCTTTAGATGTTGTTTACGCGAAAAACTTAGGTGTTGATACAGACAATCTACTTGTTTCTCAGCCAGACTTCGGTGAGCAGGCACTTGATGTGCTTGAAACTTTGACTCGCTCAGGCGCAGTTGATTTGATCGTTGTCGATTCTGTTGCAGCACTTACACCAAAAAGTGAAATAGAAGGGGATATGGGTGATACACACGTAGGACTTCAAGCAAGACTTATGTCACAGGCACTTCGTAAACTGACAGCAATTTTACACAAAACAAACACAACAGTGATCTTTATCAATCAAATTCGTATGAAGATCGGTACCATGGGTTATGGTTCTCCTGAAACAACTACGGGTGGTAATGCATTGAAGTTTTACTGTTCGGTAAGAATTGATGTGCGTCGTATAGCAACGCTTAAGCAAGGTGAATCTTCTATTGGTAACCGTGTGAAAGCCAAAGTTGTGAAAAACAAAGTGGCCCCTCCATTTAGACAAGCAGAGTTTGATATTATGTTTGGTGAAGGAATCTCTTTTGTGGGTGAACTGATAGACTATGGTGTAAAAATGGATATTATAGACAAATCAGGAGCCTGGTTTAGCTATGGTAGTGAAAAATTAGGACAGGGTAAAGAAAATTCAAAAATCACTATTAAAGAAAACCCAGAAATGATGGCGGAAATTGAAGCTAAAATTAAAGAAGCACTTGGCTTTGGTGAAAGTTTGACTGTAGATGAAAGTGAGATGCAAGACCATTAGTCTTGTGAATATTATTGTTAAAATAATAAGACTGAATTTGTGTACTTAAGTACCCTTTGACAAATTCAGTCTTTATGTATCTGCCTTGCTTTCCCCCTTTTTTAATAACCCAAAAGTATCATTTTAAATTATTTTGCCATGAGTTTTAGACCTATTGAGGATAAATAATATTGTTGGTAGTCCCCTTAGGTAAATTTTGCTAAAATAAGAGATACCTATAAAAAAATGAAGTAAAACTGAATCGAAAGGTAAAATTTTTATGAGAAATCATTGAGTGATTTCCTGTATAAGTCAGTTAGACAAAAGAGAGAGGAATTGATGGGAAGTTTTGCTTTTCATCTAAAAGGCATATATTTATCAAAAAGGAAACAGATGATTTTTATCGATGAGATCGTAGCAACAGAAGTAATGGACAGTAGAGGAAATCCAACCGTTCGAGCAACAGTAAGTTTAAGTGATGGCACTACTGCTAGTGCTATCGTACCTAGTGGAGCAAGTACTGGTAAACGTGAAGCGTTAGAACTTCGTGATGGCGGTGATAGATATATGGGTAAAGGTGTACTTCAGGCTTGCGAAAATGTGAATGGTGCTATTTGTGATGCACTTGTAGGTCTAAGCCCTTTTAATCAAGCAGAGATCGATCTTGTAATGAAAGAGGTTGATGGCACCGATAATTACGGAAAACTGGGAGCCAATGCGGTGCTTGGTGTTTCAATGGCAATAGCCAGAGTGGCTGCGCAAAGTATGGGTATGCCATTATACCGTTACCTTGGTGGTGCAAATGCGGTGGTAATGCCAGTACCAATGTTAAACATCATTAATGGTGGTGAACACGCAAACAACTCTGTAGATTTTCAAGAGTATATGGTTGTACCGGTAGGATTTGATAGATTTTCAGAAGGTCTTAGAGCATGTGCAGAAGTATATCATAACCTTAAAAAGATCATTGATGAGATGGGTGAGAGTACAGCTGTAGGTGATGAAGGTGGATTTGCACCAAACCTAAGTAGCAATGAAGAGCCTCTTGAAGTGATCATGAAAGCGATAGAGAAGGCAGGGTATAGGCCAGGAGAGCAAATAGCTATTGCTCTTGATGTTGCAGCAAGTGAGCTGATCAATGATGAAGGCAAGTATGTGCTTAAGTCTGAAAACAGAGAGCTTACAAGTTCTGAGTTGACAGCATACTATGCTGATATGTGTGAGAAATACCCTATTGTTTCTATTGAAGATGGTTTGAGTGAAGATGACTGGGCAGGATGGAAAGAGCATACAGAAGTACTGGGAGATAAAGTTCAATTGGTTGGTGATGATCTTTTTGTAACAAATGTGGCTATTTTGGCCGAGGGGATTGAAAAAGGGATAGGAAACTCTATTTTGATCAAACCAAATCAGATCGGAACAGTATCTGAAACGATGCAAACAGTAAGACTTGCCCAAAGAAGCGGATATACTTGTGTAATGAGTCACCGTTCAGGAGAGAGTGAAGATACTTTCATCGCAGATTTTGCTGTAGCACTTAATACAGGTGAGATCAAAACAGGATCAACTGCCAGAAGTGATAGAATCGCTAAGTACAATAGACTTCTAGAGATCGAAGCAGAACTTGGACAGTTTGAGTATTTGGGTGCTTCGCCTTTTATAAAATAAGTTAGGGTAGGCATGGCAAATACGCAAAAAGCAGAAGCGATTGCCGGATTGTCACTAAAAGCCTTTTTGGTGACAACTATAGGGATCTTACTTTTTGGTATTTATGTTGGTGTTTTAATTTATGGAGAAAATTCACTTACTGTCTTAAATCATCTTAAAGAGAAAAAACAAGCGTTGAGGCAAGAAGAAAAAGCATTAAAAGTTGAGAATCAAAGGCTTCAAAAAGAGTATTTTGAATTAAAACAATTAGAACCTAAAGAGTGATTTTAAATATGATCAAGATGTGACTAGTCGCATGGGCAGACCGCGGAGGTCAGGTTTTTGGGCTTTGCTCGAAAACCGTTATAAAATGAAACCTAAGGAGTTAGAGAAATGAAGCGATACTTATGGACAGCAATGGTATTAGTATTCGTGGCTGCAAATGCATCTGGTAATCCATTTGATTTAAGTGTAAATCTTAAAAAAATCGATCAGGATCAAGATGCTTTACTTTCCGAATTAAGAGATATGGCTGAAGCAAAAGAAAAGAAAGAAGAAAAAACTGAAGAAGAAAATATAGAAAAAGTAGAGAAAGTTAAAGTTGATACTGCTACTTCTGTTTCCAAGAAAGATGAAGCAGAAGTATATAATGCAGTGTCAGCACAAGCAAAAGTCACAGAAGAAGAAAGAATTAAAAAAGTTAAAGAAGAGCAGGTTAAAATAGAAGCGCAAAGAGCTGAAAAAGAGAAAGTGGAAAAAGAAAGAGCAGCAGCGGAAAAACGTGAAGTTGAAAAATACGAAGCTCAAAGAGTTGCAAAGAAAAAACTTGAGGCAGAAAAATTAGCTCAATTGGAAGCAGAAAAAGCCAAATTAGAGAGTGAAAAACTTGCCCTAAAAAAACAGGAATCCACCAAGAGTGCAATAGTTGATATTAATATTACACGTGAAAAGATAGAAGCAACAAAAGAAGCGGACAAAACATATAAAGAAGCGGTAGTAAAGGTGGATCAAGAGAAAGATCTATCTCCATTGAAAGAAGAAAAACAGGAAACCACTAAAAGTGAAATAGCCGACATTAATATTACACGTGAAGAGATAGAAGCTACAAAAGAAGCTGATAAAATATATGAAGAAGCTATAATCGAGATGGATAAAGAGGACTAAACCTCTTTTTTCTTCTTAGAATGTAATATCTTAATGATAATCATTGAGATCAGAATCTCAAAAATACTTGCTAGAATAAGTTGATAATAACTCAACAGATCCAATAACTTCGTTTCATATCCAATAGTAGCAACAGCTACAAGTAATGTCAATGGCATAGAGAGAGATAGCGCTATGAGTAAAGCATCTCTGGATCCACTGATACCTTTTAGAATAACAGCTGCTAAAATCCTTGATAAGATCATTAAAAAAGTAATGAGCAGTGCCCCTGTAACTACTCCTTCCACAGCAAGAGATTTAAGGTCAAATGATGCACCTACATGGATAAAAAACAGAGGCACTAAAAATCCAAATCCAAGACTTGACATTTTTTCTTCCAGCTTTTTTTCATGATGGAAGAATGCGGAAATAGCTACACCGGCGATAAATGAGCCCAAGGCAAGTTCAAGCTCCAAAGAGAGCATTACCGCGATCAAAATGAAGAACAGTGCCATCGCAAGACGAATATCCTGGTCAGATGTGTCAAATTTCGGAACCAGTGTGTTTTTAAGTTCGGGAAACCACCAAAAGAGAAGATGAAGCAATCTATAGAGTAGATAGACAGAAGCGATAAAAAGAACAAGATATCCTATTTTTGTAATCAGTGTCAAGTTTACGCCCGTAGTACTGGCTGCATCAAATAAGGTAAGTACCGCAATACTGATTATCTCTCCTAATACACCGGCAATAAAAGCCAAACGTATCCATGATTCCTCTTTACCATATGTTTTAGATAAAGAGGCAAGTATCCCTATAGAGATGAGAGGCATTGAAATAATAGTAATAGTGTTAAGATGAAATACCAGACCAGATGTAATAGAGAATACGGCCATGAGACCCAGGAAAAGCATAGATTTCTGAATGACTATTTTTGGACTCTTTGTGATCTGTTTCAGATCTACTTCCATACCTGCCAAAAACATAAGGTATAAGAATCCTACTTCTGCAATGAGGTCAAAATATTCATTATGTCCTACAAAGCCGATATACGCAAAAATAGAACCTAAAATAATTTCTACAGGAGGGGTAGGTATACGGAGGATCTTAGAAACAAAAGGACTTCCCCAAATAAGTAAAGAGAGGGTAAGAATAAGAGTGATATTAGTGTGTATCACAGCTAGTTGCTACCTCATAGCCTAATCTTTCCAGCATCAGTTGATCTTTCTTGGGTTCAAGACCAGTTGTGGTCAGGTAGTTTCCTATCACCATAGCATTTGCACCTGCTTCAAACATTTTATTTTCTTGTCCATTAAAAAGAAGCTCTCTGCCTCCTGCAACCATGAGCAGTGTATCTTCTCCCAGGAGGGTACGTGCTTTATTGATAATATCTATAGCCTCAGCAAGCTCGATATTTCGTGTTTTGATAGGCAGTGCAGGATTTGGATGGTAAAAATTAAGCGGTGTGGACTCTGGGTGCAATGAAGTAATAGCTTTGAGCAGATCATCTCTATCTTCTTGAGTTTCTCCCATACCGAAGATACCACCACTGCAGAGTGCCAAGCCTACTGATTTGACATTTTCACATGTAGTGTATCGTTCACTCCATGCGTGTGTCTGACAGATATCTGCATAATATCGTTCTGAAGTTTCCAGATTATGGTTGTAGCTGTCTATACCATGTTTTTTTAGGTAGAGAAGTTGTTCTTTTGTAGCTGTCCCATTACATGCTATAAGATTTAGTCCCTCAACTTCAGCTTTGATAGCCTGTGCGGCACGAGCTACAAAATCAACTTTTTTGTCATCAAGACCTTTTCCTGCGGTAACAAGACAATAGCCTAATGCTCCATTCTCTTTTGCTAACTTTGCTTCAGAAACAATTTGGTCGATTTTTTTATAGTTATATCGTTCTATATCGGCATGGTATCTTACACTTTGTGTACAGAACTTACAGTCTTCTTGACAGGTTCCACTCAGTATGTTGTTGATTGCACATAAAAATATTGGCTTCATGATCTTACTTATTTCACTTCTTCTTTATGTTTACACTTAAAGCACTCATAGATCTCTTTACCGCGCAGGGTTTTTTTACCCATGGTGTAATCACACTCCGGACATTTTTTATCTACAGGTTCAAAGTTGGCGATGAATTTACATTTAGGATAGTTTACACAACCAAAGAACTTGCCTCTGCGTCCTTCTCTCTCTTGGAGTTTTCCTCCACATTCCGGGCAGGGCACAGTGAGTTCTTTGGCAGGCTCAAGAGACTTGGCATTTTTACATTTTGGATACGCAGAACAAGCAAGGAATTTTCCTCTTTTTGAATTCTTTATAACCATCATGGATCCACATTTCTCACATTTCTCATCTGTCTCTTCAGGACCTTCAACTTCTGTACCGTCAGTATTTTTAGTGTACTTGCATTTAGGGAAGTTGCTACAGGCAATGAACTCACCATAACGCCCTTTACGTAAAAGAAGTTCTGACCCACACTTAGGACAGCTCTCTCCTGTAGGAATAGCAACTTTAAGACTTTTTATGTTTTTCTTGCCGTCTTCAACTTTCTGCAAGAAAGGTGTGTAAAATGCTTTGAGTATCGTTTGCCAGTTGGTAGTACCCTCTGCAACTTCATCGAGTGTCTCTTCCATGTTTGCGGTAAAGCCGCTGTCCACGATCTCAGGGAAGTGTGCTTCAAGCATTTCTGTTACCGTAAAAGCTACCTCTGTAGGGTGAATACGTTTTTTCTCCAGTTCTATGTATTTACGTGTCTGAAGAGTAGTGACTGTCGGTGCATAGGTACTTGGACGGCCGATACCCAGTGACTCCAGCTTTTTAATGAGGCTTGCTTCATTGTAGCGTGCAGGAGGCTCAGTAAAGTGTTGCTCCGGTTTGATGTCATCCATGCTTACAGCTTGACCTTTTGTAAGGTCTGGCAAAAGTTTGTCTTTGTCCCCATGTCCTGTGACTCTGTAGAAACCATCAAAGAGAAGTTTTCTTCCGCTTGCTTTAAAGGTACATTTATCACCCTTAAACAAGATACTTTGAGACTCAAGCTCTGCTTCTGTCATCTGACAGGCCAAAAAGCGGTTGTAGATGAGTCTGTAGAGTTTAAGTTCATCTACTGCAAGATAGTCAGCAGCACTTTTTGCATCAAACTCAACCATAGTAGGACGTATAGCTTCGTGAGCTTCTTGTGCCCCTTTAGACTTGGTTACATAGTTTTTTGCTTTACTTGGAAGGTATTTGTCCCCATAGGTAGCTTTAATGTACTCTCGTGCAGATTCAACCGCCTCTTTTGCAAGGTTCATTGAGTCAGTTCTCATATAGGTGATGACACCCATAGTTCCTTTATCTGTCTTCACTCCTTCATAAAGCTTTTGCGCAACCATCATTGTTTTTTTAGGAGAAAAACCCAGTTGTGTTGAAGCAGCTTGTTGAAGAGTAGAAGTCATAAAAGGTGGAGGTGTTTTAGTCTTTCTTTTTGTTTTGTCTATAGACGCTACAGTAAACGATTCACCTTTTGCAGAAGTAACTATCTCTGTAGCATCTGCTTCAGTTTTTATAGTGAGCTTTTCTATCTTAAGACCATTATAGTCATAGATAGAAGCATCGATGTCTTTTTGGAAAAGGGCATCGATCGTCCAAAATTCTTCTGGTTTAAATGCTTTGATCTCACGTTCTCTATCTACTACTATCTTCAGTGTAGAACTCTGTACTCTACCGGCACTCAATCCTTTTTGGATCTTACTTGCAAGTAAAGGTGAAAGCTTATACCCTACGATACGGTCAAGTAGTCTTCGGGTTTGCTGAGCATCTACAGAGTCCATATCAACTTTGCGTGGGTTCTCTAGTGCATGTTGGATGGCAGTTTTGGTGATCTCATGAAATACGATACGAGGAAGTTCAGTAGGCTCTTTACCTATGGCTTTAGCAATATGGTATCCAATAGCCTCTCCCTCACGATCCTCATCGGTCGCTATAAAGACTGTCTCTGCTGCTTTTGCAAGTTTCTTTAACTCTTTAACGGTAGGATTTGCATCTCTGGGGATAGAGTACTTAGGTACAAGATCACCTGTATCTTCATCCAGGGTAATACCAAAGGTACTTTTAGGCAAGTCACGGATATGCCCTTTAGAGGCAATGACTTTATACTCTTTACCCAAGAAGTTGGTGATCGTTCTTGCTTTTGCCGGTGATTCGACTATAATTAAATTTTTCATTAATACCTTACTTTATATATAGGAATTTTTGGCATTGTAACACAAAAGTAGATAAAAGGCTATAAGTTTATCTTGATTTATATGTATTTACTTAAGTGAGAAAGGAGAAGCGTAACCAGTGCGGTAGATTAAACCACACTAGATATAGGGAGTTAATTAACTCTTTTTAAGAATCCTTGGAAGTGTAATACCAGTTTGACTTTGGTATTTTCCTTTTCTGTCACTATAGGTTGTTTCACACTGTTCATCCCCTTGCAAGAAGAGTACCTGAGCAATACCTTCGTTTGCGTAAATTTTAGCAGGGAGTGGAGTTGTATTTGAAATCTCTATAGTGATATGTCCTTCAAATCCTGGTTCAAAGGGGGTAACATTAACAATAATACCACAACGTGCATAAGTACTTTTACCTAAACAGATAGCCAGAGTATCACTTGGCATTTTAAAGTACTCAATAGTTCTTGCAAGTGCAAAAGAGTTAGGAGGTACGATGCATACGTCACCTTTAAAATCTACCACATTGTTTTGGTTAAAGTCTTTTGGGTCAACCACTTCTGCATTGATGTTTGTAAAGATCTTGAACTCATCAGAGACACGGATATCATACCCATAAGAACTTAACCCGTAACTTACTACACCTTCACCTACAAGACCCTCACAAAAAGGGGTGATCATCTCTTCTTTGGTTGATTTCTCTCGTATCCATTTATCAGATTTTAGTCCCATGTTTTTCCTTATTTCCTAATTACTTGAATATTTGCATTTGTTTTCATCTTCTCAAAATAGTCTTTGAGAGCTTTTCCTTGCTGCTGTTGTTTCCATTTTGCGGCGACGGCACCTCTTGATGCTTCAAAAGACATATTTACTTTGCCTTGTTTGGAGAGAACCTTATAGCTTATATATCTGTCTCCTGCATTAAAAGGACGGGTATATGAACCATCCTGAGTTTGTAAAATAGTTCCAAGCAAAGCAGGGTTGAGATCTTTTGTTGACTTCTTTACAGAACGGCTTTTTACACCTTTTTTCTTTTTTGTTTCAAGAAATTTTTTCATGGCTGCTTCAGAGGTTGAAGAGTATTCGATCATACTGATAGTTGAAGGAACGGTAAATTCTTCTTTATGATTTCTATAAAATATTTTAAGTTCATCCTCGCTTGGTGCAGTGATGGTAGCTACCACTTTTTCTTTATAGAACTTCTCTTTTTTCAGTGATTCTTTAATGGAAGAGCGATACTTGGTCCATGTTGTGCCTCTCTGTTTTAATATTTTTTGCATTTTGGGGACAGTTACATTGTTTTGTGCTGCTATTTGAGTAATTTTGCTATCTATAGTATCTTCTGAAATAACAATATTTTTCATCGCAGCTTTTTGCAGTCTGTCTTGGATGAGTAGATCGGTAGCTTGTTCTTTACTTACCTGCAGTTGTTGCTGTACTGCACGTATTTCAGCAGTAGTTACGGCTTCACCTTCAACGATAAGAGCGATTGCATCAATCATTTTTGCATGCGAAAGGGTGAGTAGTGTGATGAATCCAAGCAGAATCAGTTTTTTCATGAATATTTTCCCATATGTTATAAGTTTAGTTAAAGATTATAACATAATCGAGTAAAAACAATATGAATAGAATAGGGGTTTTAGATATAATCATCTTTTAATATAAGGCTTTGTAATGATAAGAAAAATAATCATGTTAACCGTACTTATGCATACCTCTCTTTTTGCCGAGATAACAAACAGTTGTATCAGCTGTCATGATGGGTTAGCACCCATACGTGAACACAGCTCTAAAATGATGCAAGAGATATTTAAAGTAGCAGATAAAGCAGGCGTAAAAGGAAATGACTGTGTGGTTTGTCATGGTGGTAGCCCGGACCAGGAAAAGAAAGAAAAAGCACACAGTGGAACATTGGCTTATTTCAAAACCAATAAGGGACCTAAAGCATTTTATCCTTATCCGGGGAGTCCCTGGATCAATGAAAATACCTGTGGTATGTGTCACCCTAACCAGGTAGCGGCTCAAGAGAATAACCTGATGGCTACAGAGCAAGGGAAGATCCATGGTGCACTTTGGGGATTTGGTGCAAAAGAGGGGTATAAACATACTTATACCAATTTTGGTGGTAAATCACCAGATCCGCATAAACGTTTGGGAACGGAGACGTATAAAAAGTACATGGATGAACTTGCTGCTCTTGAACCACAGGGGTTTCCTAAAGAGACAAAAGAACTTCCTCCTGCCCCTACAGCAGAAGAGATAGAAAAAGATCCGTCACTCTCTGTCTATACCTATCTTCGTCAAGAGTGTTTACGTTGCCATACTGGAGGGAAAGGAAGAGAGAGAAGAGGGGATTACAGAGGGATAGGCTGTGCTTCTTGCCATGTGCCTTACTCCAATGCAGGACTTTATGAAGGAAAAGATAAAAGTATTTCTAAAACAGAGGATGGACATATGCTTGTGCACTCCATTCAGTCTTCCCGAAAAGTGAATGTAAATGTCCATGATATCAATTATACCGGTATCCCGGTAGAGACATGTACGACCTGTCATAACCGTGGTAAGCGCATAGGTGTTTCGTATCAGGGACTGATGGAGACAGAGTATCAGGCGACCTTTGACAGTGAGGGAAATGGGCAGCCTAAACTTCATACTAAGCGTTATCTGCACCTTACAGAGGATATTCATTACTCTAAAGGGATGTTGTGTCAGGATTGTCATACATCCAATGATATGCATGGTGATGGCTTCTTTAGGGGTGCAAACCTTGGTGCTGTTGAGATAGAGTGTCAAGACTGTCACGGTACAACCGATAAATACCCTTGGGAACTGCCACTTGGTTATAGTGATGAGTTTGCCACTAAACCAAAAGAGGGGAAAGCCAGAGGAACAACTAAAACACTCGCAGAGTATTTGAAACAAGGTGCGATCCCTAAAGATAAAGGTGATGGATTCTTGCTTTCTGCTCGTGGAAATCCGATGACAAAAGCAGTGAAAAAAGGTGATAAAGTAGTCATACATTTAGCATCGGGTAAAGATATTACGCTGACTCCACTTAAAAAACTCAAAGAAGAGAAGAAGATCTCCCAAGAGGGGCTTATAGCCATGGATCAGATAGCTGCACATAGAGATAAACTGGAGTGCTATACCTGTCATGCGACTTGGGCGCCACAATGTTATGGATGTCATGTCAAGATAGACTACTCCGGAGGTAAACAAAATCCTGACTATTTGGCAGCTTCAAAACATCATGTCAACGGTAAGACGGGGGAAGTGGATAATTTGATGGATTTCCTTGTGGATGGTAAAGTAACTGAGACAAGATCTTATCTTCGTTGGGAAGACCCTGCTCTCAGTCAAAATGGTGAAGGACGAGTTTCTCCTACTATCCCGGGATGTCAAGTGACACTTACGGTTATAGGAAAAGAAGGGAAAGCCCTTCTTCAAAACCATATCTTCAAGATTCCAAATGCTGAAGGTGCTGGAGAAGAGGGTATAAACTCTATCACTATGTCCCCTGTACAGCCGCATACAGTAAGTAAGAAAGCACGAGCATGTGAGAGTTGTCATACTTCTGCAAAAGCAATGGGTTACGGTATAAACGGAGGGAAATATTTTGCAGATCAAAGCAAAACCACTATTGTTGACCTGATGACAGCAGACCAAAAAGTCTTACCGCATCAGGTAGATGAACAGATACCTGCCATACCAAACCTTAAACATGACTACTCAGTGATGATCGATGAAAATGGTACGCAAGTACAAACCGTAGGTAACCACTGGAAACTCTCACAGGCCCTTGACAATGAAACCAGATCAAAACTTGACAGAAGAGGTACCTGTCTAAGTTGTCACAAAGAGATGCCAAGTGAAGATCTTGCTGTCTCCCTGATGGTGCATACTGCTAAGTTTGCAGGTGTAAAAATAGACAACGAGATGCATAAGATGATCGTTAATAAAAGTATTTTAATGAGTGCATGGGTGCAAGTATTGGGTGGATTGTTGTTTGGCGGGGGAGTTGTTTATTGGTTTATGAGACGAAGAAGAAAGCGTAAATCAGTATAATAAAAGCAGAGATCTTTGAGGATGATACTCCTGCACAATGCAAACGCAAGCGCCCACTGAGTGGATTGAGTGCATTGCTTGTCGCATCATCCTCAAAGATTCTGAATTATTAAGTAATAAAATAAAGAGTGAGGTAATAAAATGACAATAACAAAACGAGTAACATTCATAGCCAAAGAGGGTAGTGAAGCAAAGATGAAAGAGTTACTATCTGCGATGGTAGTACCAAGCAAGGCAGAAGAAGGATGTATGTTTTATGAGATCTTTCAGTATGAAAATGATCGAAGAAAATTTATGGCAGTAGAGACATGGGAAAATGAAGCAGCCCTTGACGGACATAAAGCATCGGCACATTATGCAGTCTATAAATCAAGTTATGAACCGTACTGCGAAGATAAATATTCGGATGAACTAGAAGTATTAGGATAAAGTTTGAAAAATTTATGGGATGATAAAGAGGCAAGTAAATATACGAGTGATCTGGACTTAAGGGTTTATACTTCAAATTTACTTGGCCGTAGTGATGAGTTGGTTCTTCATGGTGGGGGCAATACTTCAGTCAAAAGTATGGTTGATGGTGAAGAGATCTTGTATGTGAAAGGGAGTGGTTGGGACTTGGTCTCCATTAAAGCTGAAGGGTTTTCTCCTGTAAAGATGAGTACACTTTTGGAAATGGCAAAATTAAAGAGTCTCTCTGACAGTGATATGGTAACCCAGCAAAAAGCAGCAATGATAGACAAGAGTGCACCAAATCCTTCTGTTGAAGCTATCTTGCATGCTATCATTCCTTTTAAAGTAGTTGATCATACCCATGCGGATGCTATTGTGACCATCTCTAATTCTAAAAATGGATTAAAACTAATTAATGAACTTTTTCCGAATTTTCTCATCATCCCTTATGTGATGCCCGGGTTTATACTGGCACAGAAAATTTATGAGATGACACAAAATTTTGATTGGGATGCTTGTGAAGGGATCATTTTGCATAATCACGGCATATTTACCTTTGACAACGATGCTAAAAGATCATACGATAAGATGATCGATGCTGTGAGTTTAGCAGAATATTTTTTAGCAGAAAATGCAGCTGTCAGTTTAGCAAGTCAAGAAGTAAATACTAAGGTTGATCTAGGAAAACTGAAGGCAGCCATCTCTAAAGCCAAAGGTTATGAGGTAACGACCAAAGTAAATCAGTCATCATTGGCCAAACATTATGCTTCACAAGATGATCTGGCTACTTTTGCTACGCGTGGTGTTTTAACTCCTGAACATATTATCCGAACAAAACGTATACCGTTAATCCTGGAGGATGAAAATATAGATGCTGCAGTTGAAGCATATATAAATGACTACAAAAAGTACTTCCAAACCTTTGCAACCGATGAGATCTGTTTGAACCCTGCACCTAATTATGTTGTAGTGAAAAATGTAGGAGTGGTTCTTTTTGGTAAAAATGAGAAAGAAGTCAATGTTCTAGGTGATGTCATAGAACACACTATGATGGCAGTTTTACGGGCAGATAAACTTGGAGGGTATGAGAGTATTTCTCTCAGTGATAGTTTCGATATGGAATACTGGGAATTAGAACAAGCCAAATTAAAAAAATAGGATAACAGATGCAATATCTCATGGCGATCGATGCAGGTACAGGTAGTGTAAGAGCAGTCATTTTTGACACCATTGGCAATCAAATATCCGTTGCACAAAAAGAGTGGGTACATCTTGAAGAGCAAGGTGTACCAAATAGTATGGGTTTTGATACTAAAACCAATTGGGATTTAGCTATTTGGTGTATACAGGAAGCACTGAAAAATGCCAACTTGCAAGGTAGTGATATTGTTGCAGTCAGTGCCACTAGTATGCGTGAGGGTATTGTCCTTTATGATAAAGAAGGGGAAGCTCTCTGGGGTGTTGCAAATGTAGATGCCAGAGCAGACAAAGAAGTACGGTTCCTAAATGAGCATTATGAAGGCATAGAAGAAGCATTTTATGAAATATCAGGGCAAACTTTTGCTCTGGGAGCACTGCCAAGAATTTTATGGTTAAAGAACAACAACCCAGAACTTTATAAAAAAGTGACAGCTATTTCGATGATCGGTGATTGGATCTTGGCAAAGTTAAGTGGTACTATAGCTACGGATCCAAGTAATGGAGGCACTACAGGTATCTTTTCTTTGGAAAAAAGAGACTGGGAACCAAGTATGGCAGAAAAAGTAAGCATAAAAGCAGATATATTCCCTCCTTCATTAGAATCTGGAACAGTTATGGGTACAGTAACACCACAGGCTTCAGAGCAAACAGGATTAGCCACTTCTACCAAAGTAGTAATGGGTGGGGGAGATGTTCAGTTGGGTGCAGCAGGCTTAGGTGTGGTGAAAGAAGGACAAGTTGCCATACTTGGTGGTTCTTTCTGGCAACAAGTAGTCAATATACAAAGTGATACTATGCTACCAAAAGATATGAGTATCCGTGTTAATCCTCATGTAGTAGAAGGTCTTTCTCAGGCAGAGGGTATTACTTTCTTCTCTGGGCTAGTTATGCGTTGGTTTAGAGATGCTTTTTGTGAGATGGAAAAGCAAGAAGCCAAAGAGAGAGGTATTGATACATATACCGTCTTAGAAGAGAAAGCCAAACAGGTCCCTGTAGGTTCATACGGGATACTCCCCATATTCTCAGACAGCATGAAGTACGGCAAATGGTACCATGCAGCACCTGCTTTCCTAAACCTTTCCATCGACCCGAAGGTGTGCAATAAAGCTTCCATGTTCAGAAGCTTAGAAGAGAATGCATGCATCGTCTCAGCGATCAATCTAGAGAAGATCAAAGCCTTTGCCAACCTAGAGATAAAAGAGATAGTTTTCGCAGGGGGTGCAAGCAAAGGAGCACTTTGGTGTCAGATATTGGCAGATGTAACAGGATGCAAGATAAAGGTTCCTAAAGTAACAGAAGCCACTGCACTTGGGGCAGCGATGGCAGCAGGTGTTGGTGCGGGGATTTATGAGAGTATTGTCAAAGCAGCAGAAACGTTAGTTGTATGGGACAAAGAATATCTGCCAAACAGTGAACACTTTGCTAAATACGCTGCCATAAAAGAACAATGGCAACAAGTCTATGCCAATCAGTTAAGCCTTGTGGATAGAGGACTAACCCAATCTATGTGGAAAGCACCGGGGGTGTGAATAAAGTACTTTAGTGAGTAAGGGTTTTTAGGTATAATATTTAAAAATTATAACACAAAGAAGAGTTAATGAAAATTTTTTTATTAGTTTTTGGAATAAGACTAGAAGCTATAAAAATGGTACCTCTTGTAAAAGCTTTTGAAAAAAAGAATTCGATAATATCAAAAGTATGTGTAACTGCAAATGTACTTTTGGGTATGAAGGATATGTTGAGTGATTTTAACCCAGATATTGTTTTGGTACATGGTAATGGTAAGGCTTGTCAGAGAATTGTGGAGTATATAAAAAGTGTTTAAACTTGATATTCAAAACATAATTGAAACTATAAATGATACTTTAGCTATGGATTTAACAATAAGCAAAAAGTTTGATAAAAAGACCACAGCTCGTAGCTTGATAAAATATATGTTGATCGACAATAAAAATAAGAGATATTTACTTGAAATTGCTACAAATAATATAGAAATATTTTATTTTAAACGAACTATTGAACACCAAGAAAAATTCAGTAAATTAAAACATAATTTTAAATTAAATATGCCTTTATATGTTCAAAGTGGCAATAAACTCTCTTATGCTTTATATGAGTATTTTGATGATATATCTTTTTTTTCAAATAGCAAGCCAATAGATGAACTGGTACAGTTTTATGAAGAAAACAGCATAGAGATAGAAACTACAGATGAAAATATTGATAAGATTTTAGCTAACTTTTTAAGTGCATGGCCAAATCAATTTCATAGTATGATAAAAAGACAAAAAGAATTTCAAGACTATGAAAAAGAATTAAGACAATTCACGACTATAAAAGTGTTTTATGAGCATGGTGACTTTACTACAAATAATATATTTAATGTTTCAAATGATTTATATCTTACGGATTTTGAATTTACTAGAGATTTTCAGCCTATTGGTTTTGATAGTTATGATTATGCAACATCTACAAAAAATATATCTAAATATGAAAACAACTTTTATTATAAAGATTTACATAGTCAAAAATATAATCTTATAGAGAAAATAAATAAGAAAGTAGATAACAATGATATAGATATAGATATAGAGATTTATAATAATTTAGATGATTCAATATTAAAAGAAAATTGGATTAAATTATATAATAAAGGTGCTAATTATAATTTATCTTTTGTTTGGTGTAATACATGGTTAAAGCATTTTAAAAAAACAAATCAAGATATTTCTATATTTACAATTTGGAATGATAAAAATTTAGTCTTTTTAGTTCCCTTATACAAAAGCAAAAATAACTTATATTTAATTGGTTCAAATCCAGATCTATTTGATAGTTTTGGTCTTTTGTACGAAAATGAAAAATATATAAAACAGTTTTATGACTTTATATTCAAGAACAATTATAATATAGATTTTAGATATTTAGATGCAGATAGTATGATTGCTAAAGTATTGATAAAGTATCTTTATCAAAATAATATCACTTATGATAGCAAAATAATAGATACCAAACCAAAAACTGAGTTTAATTCATTTAAAATTAAAACAAAAAAAAATAGTGATATTAAAAGGTGTAAGAACAGAGCTATTAAAAATTATAAATCAGAATTAGACTTTACATTTTCTATTAAAAAAGATGATAATACTTTAAGTGAGTTTATACAAATACATAAAGAGCGATGGCATGGCGGCCCTTTTCAAGATATAGAGAATTACGATTTATTTATAAAAGATATTAGTCAAACAGATTTAGTGATTTTATCAAAACTCTATATTAAAAATAAAACAGTAGCTTATCATTTCGCTTATATGGATTCTAACAGTATTTTAAACTCTGCTATCCCATCTTATAGTAATAAATACAATGATATTTCACCTGGAAAAGTATTACTCTTTGAAATACTAGAATACTGTAAGAATAATAATTATAAAGTGTTTGATTTTGGTAGAGGTGCGGAGGAATATAAATACTGGTTTTCAAATGAAAGTAGTATATTGTTTCATATCAAAACTTATTCAAATTCAAATATATTGATAAAGCTTAAAAATTTATCAAATAAGATTTTCAATAAATTAAATAGGATATTTTATGCATAATATTAAATGTATTTTTCCATTAATTGGTAATATTTCCATTGATATTAAAAGTAGCGATTTATTTGAATTTACAAAAAGACAATTAAAAAATTATATTATTTCACAATCTTCAATTCCAAATATAAAATCTTTTGTATCTTTAAATGTGCCAAGTATTAATAATACAAATTTTGAAGATATTACTTTAAGCAGAGAGATAAAATTTAAAGATAATAAACTTAATATAAGTAAAAAATCAAAAATACAAACTCTAAGTTATAAATATAATTTTAATGATAGTTTAACTTTAAATATTGATCTAAAAAAGAAAAGTTTGTATTATCTGAAAAGTTTATTGAGTTCAAAATACAGTATAAATCATATTTTGTTTTATCAAACTATTTTATATCCTATTTTTAGTTTATATGCTATGCAAGATAGTTATTCTTTAGTTCATGGAAGTTTAATAAAAATTAATGATAAATATATAGTTTTGACCGGACTTGATGGAGTTGGTAAAAGTTCTTTATCACATGAACTCTTACTAATGGATCATAAAATATTAGCAGATAATTTTGTTTTATCGAATGGAAAAAGTTTTGTAGGTTTAAATATGCCAATTCGTTTAGATTTAGAAAATGATACAAAAGAAAATATCATATATGAAGATGATAACTTAAAAGAAGTTTTGTTTGATTTTAAAGAAGATAATGCTGTGGTAGTCGATAATGTTTATTTTTTATCTATTAGTGAAAATTTAGCTATAAAAGAGCTGGATAAAAATATAGTAACTCAAAACTGGCATCTTATAAATAATGGAGCAGGAGAGATACTTGAAGCTAATCTTTTTAATCTTCCTTTTTTATATCAGAATAGTTTGACTAAAAGTTCAGATATTGGTAGTTATAGAAGTTATTCATTTTTTATTCCAAAAGGTAAAATAAAAGAAGCGGTTGAGGAGCTAATATGTCAATTAAATATTTAGTAGAAGAGAAGCTAATACCAGATGATGGTTCAAAAAAAATAATAGAAAATTTTTACAGTAAAACAGATGATAAAACATTGGATTTATTAATTTATCCTGATGTGCATTATAAAAAAGGTGCAAGGGTGGTAAATGGTATGCTAACAGCTAGTGAGACATCTATCTATCCAGCTATGCTAGGCGTAGCAAATTGTGGTTTTACTTTTGGGATAATAGAAAATGTAAGTATTGATAGTAGAACAAAATTAGAACAAACATTTAAAGAATATTCAAAGATACTAAAAGCATACAATTATACAGAAGTATACAGTAATGATGAGATATATAAAATATTTTACAACTATTTAGATAAGTTTTATACAGATACAAAATATAAAGAATTATTTGAATTTATTGGTATTAACTCAATAGAAGATTTAAAAAATAGTGTCAAAGACATATTTAATAATAAGCATATAGAAATAGCAGGTAAAACACTAGGTACATTAGGTGGTGGAAATCATTTTTTTGAGTTGCAGTATGTAGAAGAGAGTTATGACGATCAATACAAAGAGGGTGATATTATATTTATACTTCATAGTGATTCTATATCTGTGGGAGATAAAATAAATTTGTTGTTTTCAAACTTAAGTGAATTAGATCATCTTGCTGGAGTAAAAGGTAATTTGAAAAAAATATTACATAGAATTAAGCAGATGCAATACTTCACTTTAAAAAATGGTCTTTTTTTTAAGGAACCAAAAGAGATATTAAATTTACTTTACTCTCAAGATGATTTTAGAACTATAGATGCAAATACAAAGACAGGAAAAACTCTAGTAAAAGCTTTTTTCTTAAGTACAGTATTTGGAGATATGAATAGGGATATGATTTTAAAAAATTATGAAAAGATAGCTAAAGATATATTTGGAGATATAAAAATAAATATCATAGCTAGTCATAGCCACGACTCCTTAATGGTAGAAAAAAATAATGACAAGATAAAAATAGTACAAAGAAATGGTGTACAATGTATAGTAAATGATCAAACTTTTATACTTCCAGGGGCTTTAGGAACAGAATCATATCTAATGTCAAATCCAAATAATGAAAGTACTTATTATTCATCAAACCACGGAGTAGGAAGATTTTTAGATAAGCATGTAGCAAAAAAAGAGTTTAATAATGAAAATACGGAAGAAGAACTTAAAAAAAGAAATATGAAACTTTATAGAGTGGGTAAAGGAAATATCAGTGAACAAAACCCAAATGCTTTTAAAGATGTGTTTGCAGTAACAGAGATGATGAAAAAAGAGAATCTGGGTGGTAGGTTAGCAAAACTTAGACCAATCTGTTCAATGAAAGGCTAAATATGAAAGTTAAAATAAATTATGGATTAGAGGTAAAAGAGCAATGGAATAAAGTTTGGGAAGATGATAGTATTGAAAGAAATCAATCAAAGCTAGATTATCCTGAGTATTGGGAATTATATGATAAATATATACCTAAAGATGGAAAATTACTTGAAGCAGGAGTCGGTCTTGGTAAATGGTTAAACTATTTTCAAAAAAAAGATTATGATATTGTTGGAATTGATTATTCAGAAGTAGCTGTTAAAAAATTAAAAGTTTTTGATAATAGATTAAATGTTGTTTATGGAAATGTTACCGATATCCCTTTTGAAGACAATACATTTGATGTCTATCTATCTTACGGTGTATTAGAGCATTTAGAAGATATAAAAAATTTAAAAAAAGCAATTTCAGAGATTCATAGGGTTTTAAAAAAAGATGGGGTTGCATATATAACAATACCTAATCTAACAATATTCAACTATATGCATTTTATAAAAAATAAAGTAGAAAATAATAATTTAGTTAGAACTTTATTTGGGAAAAGGGCTATAGAATCAAATTTTTTTGAATATAACTATACTGAAAAAGAGTTCTTATCATATTTTGATTCAGATAAGTTTGAAATATGTGAAGTTGTACCAGAAAATATTCCATTAGTTTTAAAAAGATTTAGTTTTTTTAGAAGTAAAAATACAAGCGTAAAAGATTTAGATACTAACTTAAATGAAAAAGGGTTAGATCTATGGGGGAAACTTCTTAGAAAACCCAATAATTCTTTTATTAGACGACAGTTATCTCATTTATTAATATATGTAATTAAAAATAAATAATGACAAAAAAAATTCTTTCAAGTACTGGATATTTATCCGCAACATCATTGATAGAAAAAATAGGTGGATTTATAATCATACCTATGCTAACTGTTGCTTTAACATCTAAAGAGTATGGTTCTTTAATGTTAGCAGTTAGCTATGTAGGTGTGATTATGCTATTTATTTATAATGGTTTACATAGTGCTTTGTTTAGATGGTATAGTATGTGGCAGGAATCTTTTGATAAAAAGTTGTATGAAAAGTATATATTTTATATTGTAAATTTTGTAGGAATTTTTGTAGTATTGTTTTTATCTTTTGTTCATACTAAACTTTATAATTTAGGTGAACTTTTAAAAGTTGATTTTTGGTTGTTTATGGCAACTTTAATATCTAGTTTAATGATGGTTAGTTATAGCCTTAAGAGTAGTGTTTGGATAATAGAAAATAAACCATACTTAAACTTAGTATTTATGACAATAAAAACTATCTTTCTTGTCGGGGGTGTCTATTTATTTATCAATATTTATCCGTATGCAATCACTAGACCAATCATAGAGATAATAGTAGTAGGTATTTTATCTATGTATTTGATATACACCTATGTTTTTAAGTACCCATCACTTAATAGTGCTGAATTTATTGAAATAAAACCTGTGTTAAAAGAATCGTTGGTTTATGGCTGGGGATTACAGGTAAGTCAAATTGCTTTTTGGGTAATAACTTCTAGTGATAGAATAATGTTGGCAAATCTTACCAATAATGAGTTTGTAGCTTATTATAGTATTTTAATGATAGGCGTTACTGTTATGTTTATCGTTGTAGCTTTCAATAACTCTTTTAGTGCCTATTACAATAAAATGATCAGTGAAAATTTATCAATGAAAGAGATAAATCAATATATATTTACTTATTTGCTTTATGGATTTTTAGCAGTACTTGTATATAAATTATTTTTATTCTATTTTTCTGATAATATTATTTTAATATTATCTACAAAAGAGTATTTGGTAGTTTCAAAATATATGTATTTGACTTCTGATATTTTACTGTTTTATTTTGCTTATTTACTTTTTAGTAGATATTTGCATGCCTATAAGATGGTAAAAGCTGTTATATTTATTACACTATTTTCAGCTATTTTAAATGTAGGGTTAAATTATATTTTGATTCAAGAGTATGGAATATTGGGTGCATTGGTTGGCTCTATTTTAGCATATCTTAGTATGGGGATAGTTAGTTTTATATTGATATATAAAAAGATAGAGTTTCTCTATATGAAAAATTTATTGGTACTTTTTATAGGTATTGTTGCTGTAAATTTTGGTATTGATATATTGTTGTATAAAGGTGGTTTGTAGTGATAAAAAAAATAAAGAAAAAATTAAAACAAAATATATTTAAAAAAGTGATAAGTAAAGTATTTAATTTTTATAAAAATTTAGAGACAAGCTATCCTGAACCATTAGAGATAAAAGAAGATGATAAAATTCTTATTTTAGCACCTCATGCTGATGATGAATCTATTGGATGTGGAGGATTGTTATTGAAGTATGCTAAGCAGTGCGATGTGATATTTTTAACAGATGGAAGATATGGAGATAATGACATTGAGCCTAAACAAATGATCGAGATAAGAAAGAATGAAGTTATTTCTGTTATGAAAAAACTGGAAGTAAATAAGTTTAAATTTTTAGATATAGAGGATACAAAACTAGATAGTGGATATGATATATTTAAAACAATAAACTTTAATCAATATGATTATATTTGTATTCCAAATAGTTTAGATCAACATCCAGACCATAAAGCAGTAAGTAAACATATCCTAAAAGCATTTAAAGAAAAGAGAATACAAAAAGATATAAATATTTTGATGTATGAGATATGGGGAACATTACCACTGCCAAATTTTTATACAGATATAAGTGATATAATCGAAAGTAAAAAAGAAATTATAAATATGTATCATTCTCAAGTCAAGCATATAGATTATGCAACTAAAATAGGTGCATTAAATGAGTATCGTGGGGTAATGGTTACTAAAAAAAGTATTGAAGTTTATATGATAGTCAAAGTTATGTTTTTAATAAATGTATGAAGGTGTTTTGATTGTAAAAATATAATTTTGTATGTTAAAATATATTAAGAACCAATATTATATTTGTGGATAATTTATGTATATAAAAGGAAGGTAAACAAGTGAAAATATTATTTACAGCTTTTTATACTTCAGAATTAGGTGGAGGAGAAACAAGTTTTTTAAACTTGATAAATCACCTTTCTAAAAACAAGGATAATGAACTATTAATCATTGTTCCGAGTCATGGAGTGTTTATTGATAAAATAAACAAAACAGATAATTTAAAAATTGAAATAAAACAAAATTTATATGAAATTATATTCATGACCCATGAATTTGATTTGGCAATACATAACTATATAAATTATGGTAAAAAGTTTTTATTTTTACCTTTTGCAAAGATTAAAAAACATTCATTTATTTGTCATGGTTTATGGGATATTCCTAAATATAGTAAGTTATTTTTTCTAAAATTAAAAAAGGCAAATTTATATTGTGTAAATGAAGAGATCTTTTATAATATCAATTATAAGGATAAACAATTAATTAATTTAGGTATAGAACTTAATAAATTTAAGGTTCAACAAAATAAAACTAATATGATTAATATAGGTGTGATTGGTAGATTTCAAGATATAAAAAATCAGTTATTCGCTGTTGAAATATTTAGAGAACTCAATATAAAATATAATAACTTACAACTATTTTTTATAGGTGATGCTGCATTTACTCAAGAGAGTATAAAGTATAAACAAAAAGTTATAAAAAAAGTTGAAAATATAGATTTAGGTAATATTTTTTTTATAGGCAATAAGAATAACTATGAAGTATTTGATGCAATTGATATTGTTTTTATTCCTTCAAAGTATGAAAGTTTTGGAATGGTTGTCATAGAATCATTAGCAAATGGAGTTGTTTGTTTAGCTCCAAATATAGGAGGTCCAAAACAAATTATGAAAGATAAATTAAGTGATTACTTATATATTCCAAACGAAAAAAAATCAGCACTTGAGAAATTTATATATCTAATTACTAATTTAGAAAAAACAAAGCAAGAGTTTAGAGAGAAAGGACAATATTTTAAAGATAAGTATAATATTGAGAATACAGTTAAGACTTTATTAGAAGGTGATAAGTGAAAATACTATATGTCTTAGACTTTGAACCTTTTTGTGAAGATAAAGATGGACTTACAAAAATATATTATAATCTCATAAAATATATATCAAAAAATAATTATGTTGATCTATTGATAGTTTTAGAAGATAAAATAGATAACGTAGATAACTTTTATAATGTCAAAAGTATATTTTATGAAACTATAAAACTTTCAAAATTTGAAAAAAATATCAATAGGATCAAGTATGAATATGCTACTACATTATCTAAAAATAAAGTAAAAATTCTTTATGATAAATATAATATGAAACAATACGATGTAATACATACAGCACATTTATTTTTTTCGAATATTTCATTTTATCATAGTAGTATAGTTATTGGAGCTACAGATGCATCATCTTTAGCAATGAGTGAAAATACTCTAAGAGAGAAATTAAGAAAATTTTATTATAAAAAAATTGAGGATGTATTGTCAAAAAAAGACTTATGGATACATACTGTCACACAAAGAGATTATGATAGGTATAAAACTGACAAAAAATTTATTATTACAAATGGAGTAGATAGCGAAAAATATAGATCATATAATGTAGGTAAAATAAAAAAAAGTTTTGTATTTCATGGTAACTTGGATTATAAAGTAAATAAAGATGCAATATTTTATATGAGTAAAGTTTTAAAAGATATTGGTTGTAAATATAAATTATATATCGTAGGTAGAGGAGAAAGTGAAAGTTATGCTTTTTTAGATAATGTTGTCGTAGTCGGGGAAGTAGATAATATAGCTAAAGAGATTAGTAAATATGAGTATTATTTGATATTAATGACTACAGGAACAGGTGTTAAAAATAAACTATTGGAAGCTATGAGTTGTGAGTGTAATATTATTGCGAACAACTTGGCAATTAATGGCTTAGAGGATATAGAATATTTAAAGCATTCAATAAATCTTATAGATGATTATGATGAGATTAAAAATATTATTTTAAATAAAGTAGATAAAAATGCAAGGGATTATATATTGAAAAATTATACTTGGGAAAGTTTTGCAAATCAATTTATCACTAAATATGAGAAAATATGGGAATCCAGTTTATTAGTAGGAAAAAAATAACAAATGAAAAAAATAACAATATGCTATATAAATGTAATGGATAATTATAGTGGTGGTGAAATAGTATTGCAAAGGTTGATACGAGGGTTGGATAAAAATTTATTTGATATAATTGTCTATACAAAAAATACAAAATTTGTAGATACTTTAAATTGTAGAGAGTGCAAAGTTGTAGTATTTAATACACAATATCAAATGAAATTAAAAAGAGGTTTTATGTCATTGATACAAGCAATAAAAAATTTTATCGTTTCTGCAAAATATATGTATGAGCTGAAATATAAATATAAAGTAGATATTGCTCATTCAAACTCATTGACATCTAATATTTATTTTGCAATTTGGGCAAAAATATTTAATATAAAGTTTATAGCTCATTCTCATGAGATTAGAGATGGGTTAGTTTATAGTATTTTACATAGATATATTGGATTTTGTTCACATAAAATCATTACGGTATCAAATACCGTAAAGGATAATTGGATGTCTCATGGTGTCAATAAAGAAAAAATAGTGACAGTTTATAATGGATTAAACAGTGATTTTTTCTAACATAGCCTCATTGTCAAAAACGAAAGGTATAGATTTATATATACAAGCTATTGAATATTTAGACAACAAAGATATAAGATTTGATATAGTAGGACAAGCCTCAAAAGTTGAAGAAAGTTTTGAGATATCTATTAAACAGTATGTTATGGAAAAGAGACTTAACAATATACAATTCCAAGGTTTTATAAGTAATATTAAAATATATCTTGATCAGCTAGATGTTGTTGTCCTAACATCTATTGTACCTGATTCTTTACCCACAGTGCTGCTTGAGGGATTGGCAAAAGGCAAAGTGTTGATTGCTTCAGATGTTGGAGGTGTAAGAGAAATTGTAGATGATAGCTATGGAAATATCATCATACCTCCAAATGATGTAAAAGCTTTAGCTGAAGCTTTTAAAACTGTTTTGACATATGATGAGCAAAAATTAGAAGAGGTACGAATAAAAAATATAGAAAAAGCAAAAGAAAAGTTTACTATTGAGAAACAAGTAGAAATGATGACACATATCTATTTGGAAATGATGAGAATAAAATGAATATCTTTAGCCATGGAAAACCAATAACCATTTTACAATACTTTACAAGCAAATTTGATGATTATTGGCATATTCTCTACCCCGTGACAGATCCACTAAAAAGAGAGCAGGATCACTATCTCTATTTTTATGATATTTCACGAAAAGCATTGGACTATGATGGTGATTTTTCGAATGAGGGAATATATCTCTTTGAGGGGTATGATGGTAAATACCATCTACATCCTTTGGAGTTGGCTCAGTACTCTTTAGCTTGTTGGTTAGCTTGGCGAAAAACAGATGATAATATATGGGTAAACAAAGCTATGCTTCATTGCGATTGGTTAGTTGAGAATCAAGAAAATGACGGATCATGGAGGATTGAACATAAGAACCCTAAATACAGTGATCTTCCTTCTCCGTGGCCATCAGGTATGGCTCAGGGACTTGCAATCTCATCATTGCTCAGGGCATATCGTTATACAGGAGAGGATAAATATTTCAAGTGTGCCAAGAGAGCTTGTGATTTTTTAGAAGTAGATGTTGGTCATGGTGGTGTCAAAAGAGAGTTTGATGATGTTTTTATCTACGAAGAGTATCCAAGAAAGCAATTGAACGGGGTACTAAATGGATATATCTCAGCGGTTTTAGCTTTATATGAATTATCCCAAACGGATAGTGACTTTCAGGATATCTATTTAAAAAATATTCAAAATCTCAAGAAGATCCTTCCAAAATTCGATAGTGGTTTTTGGACATATTATGCACTTGATGGTGTACTTTCCAGCGGATTTTATCACCGTTATGTCATTATTCAGCTAAAAGCATTGGCATCTATTGATCAAGAGTTTGGTGTTTGTGTCGGAAAATTTGAAAAGTATCTTGATTGTACAAACTGTATCTTCAAGGCATTATGGTTGAAAGTCAAAAAGAGATGAAAAAAGCGTTGATCGTAACCTCGGAGTTTGGCAGAGAAAAAGGCGGTATACAAAATTGGATGTTTTATGTTCATACACTTCTGGATTTGCACGATTTTGATATAGATGTATATGCGTATAAAGAGGATAATCCATTTAGAAAGCTCAAACAGTTGTTACAGTCACAAATCTATTTATTGGCAACCTGGAAAATGACACTATTTATTATTCCTCCCCTCTTTCTAAAGCAGAAAACAATTTTTATTTTTATACATGGCAATGATATACTCAATTTAAATAGGTTTCAGAATTTTTGGCTTAACTATCTATGCAAGCAGCCACAAATTTATTTTATTGCAAACAGTCAGGCGGTTGCACAAATATTTTATCAAATTACAAAACGTAAAATCGATCTTATACAATATCCATTTTTAGAGATAGAGGAGAAATATCCTGAAACAAAGGTCCATAAAATACCTGTTTTTTTGACAATCTCCCGACTTGTAAAACGTAAAAATATTCATCATGTGCTTTTTGCACTGCACAAGCTGAAGAGTGAGGGGCTACAATTTCAATATTATATTGCAGGGAAAGGCGTAGAGAAAGAAACACTTATGAATTTAGTTGAGACATTATCATTAAGCCAGGAAGTTCAACTTTTAGGTGCTGTATCAGAAAAACAAAAAGAGGAACTTTATATAAATAGCGACTACTTTTTGCTTCCTTCTGTATATGATCAGGCAGATGGTTCTATTGAAGGTTATGGTATCGTTTTTATTGAAGCGAATGCTTATGGGTTGCCTGTAATCAGTGGAAATACCGGAGGTATGACAGAGGCTGTCAAAGATGGTGTGACAGGTTACCAATGTGATGGTACTGTTGAAGATATTGCACAAAAAATAAGAAAAATGCTAACTACATTGTTTGATGGTTTTGCACTCTATGAGCATGCTCGGAAACATGACTATCTAAAACAGAAACAATTTTTGCATTTCATTGAAAAGAGTCTTCATGGATAATATAGAAGTATCGGTTATTATGCCCTCTTATAATTCAGAGCAGTTTTTACCTGCAACGATTGATTCTGTGATCAATCAAACTTTTACAGAGTGGGAATTGATCATTATAGATGACTGCTCCCCGGATAATTCCAACAAGATCATTGAAGATTATATGCAACGAAGTAAAAAGATCAAATTGATTTCATTAGAGAATAACAGTGGTCCGGCTATTGCACGAAACAGAGGTATTCGGGAAGCGAAAGGGCGCTATATCGCATTTTTGGATAGTGATGATCTTTGGCATCCAGATAAGCTTTCAAAGCAATTGTCCTTTATGAAAGAGCAGGATATTCCCTTGAGTTTTACAGGCTATGATCGTATTGATGAACAAAGCGGCATGGTTATTGATCAACTCCATGTACCTTTTAGGGTTGACTATGATGAGTTGTTGAAACAAAACATTATCGGGTGTTTGACAGCGATGTATGATACACAAAAGCTTGGGAAAGTGTATATGCCTGATATTCTCAAGCGTCAGGATTTTGCTTTGTGGTTGACAATTCTGAAAAAAATTTCTTATGCATATGGATTGGATGAACAATTGGCCTATTATAGAGTTCGCACTGCTTCAGTTTCTAGCAATAAAATTCTTGCAAGTAAATATAATTGGAAACTTTATCGGGAAGTTGAAAAACTACCTTTACATAAAGCTATCTACTGTTTTGGATGGTATACTTACAAAAGTATTTTAAGATACAAAAAATAAGATCAATAGAGGAAATGATGCAAAATAGTCACGAGATCAAAGAAAAAGTCCCCCTTAAGTATTTGTTACTTCTCATGGGGTTGGCATATATTTTTAGTTTTGCAATACGTATGATATGGGTGTATCAGTTTCAAGGGAATGATCAGTTTCTTTGGAATGGTCAATTAATGATCAATACCAATGATGGTTATACTTGGGCGGCAGGGGCACAAAATATTCTTTATGGGTTACATGAAGATAACCCGGGAATACGTAATATGTGGGCTAATGGAATTATATTTTTCACAGTACTGTTTGTAAAGATCACACCATTTAGCCTAGAAACAATCATCCTCTATATGCCTACGGTGATATCCAGTTTGGTGGTCATACCTATTATTTTAATAGCAAGGTTGTACAATCAGGCACTTTGGGGCTTTTTTGCTGCACTGCTTGGGTCTATCGCCTGGAGTTATTATAATCGAACTATGACAGGGTACTATGATACGGATATGTTCTCTGCTATGGCACCAATGTTTATACTTTATTTTTTAATGAAAAGTACAATGGACTTTACTCCAAGATCTGCCCTGTATGCTGCTATTGCGATAGCACTTTATCCATTTTTGTATGATGCTGGGAAATCTATTGTTTACGCAATGGGTATCATTTATGCACTTTATATGATGTTCTACCATCGTCATGATAGAACAACTTACATCTCTATGGTTTTAGTATTTGTTGCACTGGTTCATTTTCCTTTGGTTGCACCAGTTAATTACATTGTAAAAATAGGTGTTTTAACTGTGTTGTATCTTTTTTTGAAGAAATCGAACATTGAACAGAAGAAATTGATGATCGTTTCAGGTATCCTTTTCCTCCTATTTATGTATTTTGGAAATGTATTTGGATTGATATTAAGCAAGGTTATGGGTTATATCTCCACTGGTACCGCAAGTGAAGGTTTGCATTTTTATGGAGTAAGGCAAACTATTAGAGAAGCAGGGAAGATTCCTTTTGAAACGTTTGCAAATCGTATTTCAGGTTCACAGATAGGAGTGGTCGTTTCATTTATTGGATATATTGTTTTAGTCATGAGACATAGAGCTTTTATATTGGCATTGCCGCTTATTGGTATAGGTGCCTTTGCATTATGGGGAGGGCTTAGATTTACAGTTTACGCTGTGCCTGTAGCTGCAATATCTGCTGTATATCTCTTTTTTGTATTAGGTGATCTTTTCAAGGAGAAGAGACTTAAGTATGCTTTTGTTGTAGTTGCAACGGCTGCGATGATCTACCCAAATATTACACATATCATTGGATACAAGGTCCCAACAGTACTCAATAAAGCTGAAGTACAGGATTTGGTAAAGCTTGATAAGATAGCCAATGATAAAGATTATACCCTTACATGGTGGGATTATGGATATCCTATTTGGTTTTACTCTAATACAAATACACTTATTGATGGAGGAAAGCATCAAAATGATAATTTTATTATCTCCAAGATCATGCAAACATCCTTACCTGAGTTTGCGGCTAATTTAAGTCGTTTGGCTGTTGAGACTTATGTAGATGCCAACTATTCTAATGTTGCCGATACTATGTTTAAAAATGGAAAAGAAGATCAGCTTGATCCAAATTTACTTCTATCTGAACTAGAAGATGGAGCCTATAAACTTCCCAAGAAGACAAGAGATATTTATCTTTATCTTCCTTACCGTATGTTAAGGATATTCCCTACAGTAGCAGTCTTTGGCAATTTAGACTTAACCACAGGAGAAGCAGAGAGAAAAATTTCATTTTATCCTACCAATGCAATAAGTAATAAAGAGGGTGTTATTGCTTTTGGAAATGGTATTACTTTTGATGCGAATAAAGGTGAGATCACCCTTGGTCAGCAGAAAAAGCAAGTGAAGAATTTCATTGTTACACAAAATACAAAACAAGGTAAGGTGCAACTTCAGTCTCAGCTTTACCATGCTGATGGAGAGTATGCCATTGTCTATATGAAGAGTTATGGTACTTTTGTGGTGATGGACGGCGAAACGTTTAATTCAACTTATGTACAAATGTTTATGCTGGAGAAATATGATAAAAACCTTTTTGAATTGGTTGTGTCATCACCTTATAGTAAAATATATAAACTTAAAATATAAGGTAGAGTGTACTTCTATACAGTAGACTCTTTTTTGTAGAGGTATCGATAAAATAGCGTGTAGCAAATGACGAAAAGAAGTACAGTAAGAAGATTTGCTCCTGAATTGTTTGCATAGAGTGTGGGGATAAGAATAAACGGGGCGACACCTATTACAATGACGGTTGCAGTTAAAGGATTGTTATGTGTCATATGTCTAAAGATGAGCATATGCAGGTGGTAGGCATCTGGCTCCATGGGGGATCGCCCGGCTTTTCTTTTTCTGACAATAGAAAAGAGTACCTCCCAAACAGGATAGATCAATACCGCAAGTATATACCATGGACTGACTTCATTGTAATTACTTGCCATAAATATTCCTGTAAGGGCTGAAATAAAACCCAGTAAATAGGCTCCACCGTCTCCCAGAAAGATCTTCCCTTTGGGGAAATTTACTAAAAAGAAGGCAAGTACAGCAGAAGCAACGATCATAGACATTTGCAGAATCTCATGATTTTCTACTTGTATGGCTACGATACTGAATGAAAGCAGGATCAGCAATACGATACCTGAAGCAAGCCCATTAAACCCGTCAATGATGTTGACAGCATTCATTAATCCTACGATACTAAAGATACTGAATATTACACCCACCCAATAAGGAAGATAGAGACCAAGACCCAGATAAGTAACAACAGAATCTGTCAGCATTACAGCACCTGCAGCAGCAATAAATTGCAGGAGTAGGCGGGTTTTTGCGTTTAATGAGCGATGGAAGTCTTCAAAGATACCACTTAAAAATGCAAGCAAGATGGAAAGCAGAAGTTTCCAACCCAAAGGGGTTAAAAGAAGAAAGATCATACCAAACAATATACCGATGCCTCCTGCTCTGGATGTAGCGAGATCATGAAAATTTTGAGGCTTTTCTTCCATATGACAATCAATAAAAAAGCTGTGTTTATGGGAAAAATGAATCATTAGAAATTGTAGAACAAACGAAATAATAAATGCCCCAAGAATAGACCATTCCAGTTGACTCATATTTGTCCTTTTTTAAGGAAAGTTTATCACAATAGACTTTATGTATCTGTATTATGTTATAATTTTTTGCATTACATTTGAGGTGCCTCACTTGAGGTCTTAGTAAATTATTCAAAGGGAAAAAGAATGTTTAAAAAAATAATTGCAGGGTTTTTAGTTTTTGCAACGTCGATACTGTTTGGTATGAGTTTAAATCAACTCAATAATGCATCTAAAGTAGAGCTTATGGAGATTAATGGCATCGGTGAAGTGAAAGCAGATGCGATCATAAAAGAGAGAAGAAAAGGAAAGTTTAAATCATTTGAAGATTTTCAAAGGGTTGAAGGTATCGGTGAACAGACTTCTGCAAATGTTAGAAATAATGTGAAGTCCAGTGCGGATGTAAAAAAAGTAAAAAAAACTACTAAGAAAAAAGAATCTAGAAAACAACAAAAGCTAAGAAGAAAACCTCTGAAATAAAAAAGACTAAAAAGTAAAAAAGAGAAAGACGCTAAGTCTAAAAAGAAAAACTAAAATGCAGAAGAGCTTTGGTTCTTCTGCATACCTCCTTCAATATAATCCCTTTTAACCACATTTTCGATACAATTCATTAATTTATTTTAGACTCAATATTAAGGCATTTTTATGACAGTTACACGTTTCGCTCCTTCTCCTACAGGTTATCTTCACATTGGTGGGCTTCGTACCGCACTTTTTTCTTGGCTTTGTGCACAACATAATAAAGGCGAGTTTCTACTTCGCATAGAAGATACAGATATAGCCAGGAATTCTGAAGAGGCGAAAGATGCTATCCTTCAAGCATTTGAATGGGTAGGTATGAGTCATGATGGTGATGTAGTATATCAGTCTAAACGTTTTGACCTTTATAAAAAATATATTGACCAACTCCTTGAAGAGGGTAAAGCCTATAAGTGCTACATGAGTAAAGATGAGCTTGCAGTTTTACGTGAAGAACAGATGGCTAAAAAAGAGCGTACGCGTTATGATGGACGCTATCGTGATTTTACAGGTACACCACCTGAAGGTGTTGAACCGGTTATTCGTATTAAAGCACCACAAGAAGGGACTATCTTTTTTGTGGATGGTGTCAAAGGTGCGATAAATATCGCAGTATCTGAAGTAGATGATTTTGTCATCGCAAGAGCTGATGGGGCTCCGACTTATAACTTTGTTGTTGCCATAGATGATGCACTTATGGGACTTTCAGATGTCATTCGTGGAGATGACCACCTCTACAATACACCTAAGCAAATTGTAGTCTATAATGCTCTTGGATTTAAACTTCCAAACTTTTACCATGTTGCAATGATCAATAATGAACAAGGCAAGAAACTCTCAAAGCGCGATGGCGCTACAGATGTGATGGAATATAAGACTTTAGGGTATTTGCCAGAAGCACTTTTGAACTTCTTGGTACGTCTTGGTTGGAGTTATGGTGACCAGGAGATATTTAGCCTTGAAGAGATGGTAGAACTTTTTGACCCTAAAAATATCAACAAATCTTCGTCAAACTATAACCTGGATAAATTATTATGGCTCAATGCCCACTACATCAAAAATATGCCAAATGAGAAATTGGCTGTGTTGCTTAAAGAGTATGGTGTTTCTATAGAAGGACATGATAAATTGGAGTTGCTTCTTGATGCAACCAAAGAGAGAGGTAAAACACTTGTCGAGTTGGCAGAACAGATCAACCTTATTCTTACTACACCAAGCCAATATGATGAAAAATCTTCAAGAAAAGCCTTTAAGGGTGAAGCCAAAACGATTTTAGGTGATTTTGCAGAGATGTTACAAAGTTGGGATAAAACATTACATCTTCCTTGTGATTACCATGAAGTAATGGACAAACTTGTTGAAACTAAAGAGATAGGTTTTGGAAAAATAGGTATGCCTCTTCGTGTAAGTCTTTTAGGTTCTATGACAGGCTCAGGGCTTGATGAGATCATGGCTATCTTGGGTATAGATGAGACGGTTTCTCGTATTGGGAAAGCAATAGCAACAATAGAGTAAAAGGTTATACCTTTTTACTCTTCTTCAGAAACAACTTCAAAGACTTCTCCGCTTTATCATCCATCTTATAATAAATATGTTCAAGATACCAAGTAAGTTGTTTTGGTGTAATTCCTCGTTTTTTTGCTTCCTGCTTTAAAATATATTGAGGGATCTTAACTTTGGTATGGGAAAAATCTTTTGCCAGTTTTTGAATAGTTTTTTCGTGTCTGTTGTAGCAAAGTTTAGCAAAAACAAAAGGTAATCCAGTTTTTTCATACCAGGCTTCAGCCAGGTCTATCCCCTCTCCTCCATTAAGATAATATTTAAGTGCCGCGTCACCTATAAGCACTTTTCCTTCAAGGTCTAAAACACGTGCCAGTTGATTGGAAGTAGCAGAAGCCGGGTCAATTTGACTCTCCCCCTCTAAAAGTAAAACACTATAGACTTTTTTATGTGCAACGATGCCTAGATTGGTACATTTACACTTAGCTGAGGTTACAGAAGAGATAAATGCAGCATTGACCTCTCTTCTTTTTAGGGCTTTGTTGATCTGTGAGGGGACAGCACGTTTATATCTGAAACTCATTTTGGCAGCATTGTTCTTGATGTAACGTTTTAGAAAGAGTTGAAAAGGAAGTAGGTTGAGATATGAGATAGATCCAAATAACATGTATGGTATACTCCTCAAATCCAATTTAAGCGTAATTATAGCAAACAACTTTTATAATCGCGTCATTATGAAGGAGAATTTTCTCATGGTAAAAGTAGAATTTTTAGGTCCCATTGGTAAAGCACCTATGGAGATGGAAGCAGCAACGCTTGCAGATGTAGCTGCTAAACTCAAAGAGGAGCACGAACTTAGCTCTTGGTTGGAGAAATGTGCTGTAGCATTGAATGATACAATGGTAAATGATTTAAGCACAGTACTCAAAGATGGTGATAGAGTTTCGATCTTGCCTCCTGTGTGTGGTGGCTGAATAATGGAACTCTATAATGGTCCTTTAGATACCAAAGAGATATTTGGACGTTGGCTTGATGAACAGGCTGAATCAAATTATGGGGCTTACATCCCTTTTGTAGGGACTATACGTGCTGAAGATGATATAGAAGCGTTAAGTTTTGACATCTATGAGCCTGTGCTTCAAAAGTGGTTTGATGAGTGGCAAGAGAAAGCCAAAGCACTGGGTGCAGTAGTAAAAATGGCTCACTCTATAGGTGATGTACCGGTACATACCTCTTCGTATGTTTCAGCTGTTTTTTCACCTAAACGTAGAGTAGCGCTAGAACTCATAGATGAATTTGTTGAAGATTTTAAAGCCAATGCTCCTATATGGAAGTATGATGTGAAAAATGGAAAACGAATTTATGCAGAAGACAGAAGTACTCCTATGGACGGGTCAGGATTATTAGCATGATACATTTTAATGAATCAATAGAGATGATACAAAATCTTGAGATAAATAATTATAAAACAAAAAAACTTTACCTTGTTGATGCCTTAGGGTATGTATTGGCAGAAGATGTTGTAGCTGATCATAATTCACCAGAGTTCCCTACCTCTGCAATGGATGGTTATGCGATCATCCATGAAGATATGACTTTGGGTACATTAAAAGTAGGAAGCATAAACCCTGCGGGTTCTGCTCTAAAAGAAGAAGTTATAGGAGGTACATGTATTAAAACATTTACCGGGTCTCTTATGCCTCATGGAGCTGATACGCTCATTCCCATAGAAAATGTAAAAGTGGATGGTGATGAAATCATCATCAAAGAAGAAGTACCTCAAGGTTTTTCTGTACGTGAAGTTGGGGAGAATTATGCCAAAGGGCAGCTTCTCATTCCTAAAGGTACGAAAATAGATTTTCCTCAGATAGGCGTAATGGCGAGTTTAAATATAGCAAATGTGCTTGTGTATGAAAAACCTACCGTTGCTATACTTTCAACGGGATCTGAGTTACTTGAATTGGGTGAAGAACAAACAAATGATGCACAAATACGCTCTTCAAATAACTATATCTTAGAGGCTATTGTCAAAAAATATGATGGTGTACCTATGCAACTGGGTTGTATCAAAGATGATAAAGCGAACATTACTCAAGCTGTCTCTGATGCTTTAGAAAAAAGTGATATTGTTGTGACTACGGGTGGTGTGAGTGTAGGTGATTTTGATTTTGTTAAAGATGTCATTGTTGAACTTGGTTGTGATGTAGTGTTTAAGGGTGTACGTGTGAAGCCTGGACAGCATATTATGGTGGCACGAAAAGGTGATAAGTTTATCATCGGATTACCTGGGTTTGCTTACTCTTCTACTGTTACAGCGCTACTCTATGTTGTCCCGCTTATTGAAAAGTTACAACAAGGAAAATGCTCACTTCGTAAAGTAAAAGCCATACTCAAAGAAGCTTTTATTAAACGTGCCAAAAAAGCTGAATTCACGGCATGTAACATCTCTCTTATACAAGGAGAGTACTATATTGACTTTAAAGATAAAAAAGTCGGCTCAAGTGCCATCCTTACCAATATGCTTGGCAATGTTGCACTTCTTGTCACTTCAGAAAATGATACTTCTAAAGAGATCGGTGATGAGGTAAGCATTTTACTTTTTGGCTAGTCCACTAAAGAGCGAGAATAGACTCTCTTGCTCTTAAAAACATTGCAAACTCTGCTGCTGTTTTACATCCCATTTTGATCGCATAACTTAGTAATTCTTTATTTTTTGAGTAAACCATTTGAAATCCTTTTTTATTTAATATCTGTCAAATTGTACATAAAAACTAAAAAATAAGTTAAAAATATGTCAAATTGTCATACTTTTAAGAAAAATAGCATATAATTACCTATATATATGTAAAAAAGAGTCGTTTTGGCTCTTTTCTTACCAAAGGTAAAGCTTTAGTGAGATGCACCCCAAGGGTATTTCCTGCGGGCAATTGAAAGATAGGCTTGGCCAATTTTCAAGAAGATATAATAAAAAGAAGGAGTAAAAATGTTAATTTTAGGTGAAATTATAGAAAAACTGAAAGATGTACTCTCTGAAAGTAAAGTAGGAACTAAGGTCTTTGATAAAGATGTAGCAACTGCATTGAATATCCCACAGGCTACATTTGCAACGATGAAAAAAAGAAACTCTATTCCTTATGAAGAGATATTGGAGTTTTGTGCATTGAAGAAGATCTCAGTGAACTGGCTTTTTTTTGATCAGGCAGTTGACATGCTCAAAGCAGAAACAGACAAATTTTTTCAAGTACGTTATTTTGCGGATATTCGTGCAAGTGCCGGAGGAGGTGCTTATGGTTTTGATGAAGATTTTGAAACCATCACACTAGATGAGAAGATCATGCATAATATGGTAGGGTTGGGGAATACAGAGCTTGAAGCGATTCATGTGGATGGTGAGTCTATGGAGCCTACTTTACAAGATGGTTCTATCGTTTTTCTCGATAGAACCCAAACCAATATCAATAAAGATGGTATCTTCATTGCTTCTACTACAGCTGGACTTTTCATCAAACGGATTCGGCAGAGAGCAGATGGGATGGTAGAGTTGATCTCTGATAATAAAGCTTATTCTCCAGAAGTTTTAGCTCCGGACGAAGTAACCATTGTAGGGAAAGTAGTTGGTAATATTGAGAGCTTGTAGGGTGCGTTTGCTAACGCACTTTATATATTATTAGCACACTCCACACATCTCACACTCTCAGGACGTACACTCATACGTCCTATGCCTATCTCTTCTTCACACTCTATGCAAATACCAAACATGGGCTTATCGACACGTAAAAGAGCATTCTTGAGTCTTGTATGACGTATTTCAGATTCATCTAGGACTTTGTTGTTGACATGTTGTTCTCCCATGGCTTCCAGGCGTGTCAGTCTTCCCAGTGAGCAATCTGGAGCTATGGGTTTGACTTTTTCTTTAAGTATCTTGATCTGTTCTTCCAGTTGGATAAGATTATTTTCTATTTTTTCTTTAATACTGTTTTTTTCTTTTTGTGTCATTACGTACTACTTTATGCTATATTGGAATTATTATAGCTAAAATCATATGGCTTAGTGAATAATAGAATAAAGGAATTATTTTGAAGTATTTAATCATATTTTATTTTTTAATGACAGCTCTTTGGGCAGAACACAACTACACCAATGCCCTTATCAAAGAAGACTCACCCTATCTGCAACAACATGCACACAATCCTGTCAACTGGTATCCTTGGGGAAAAGAGGCATTTGAAAAAGCAGAAAAAGAGAATAAACTTATTTTTCTCTCCGTAGGGTACAGCACTTGTCACTGGTGTCATGTCATGGAAGAGGAGAGTTTTACTGATGATGCAGTGGCAAAGTCACTCAATGAGAATTATATCTCTATCAAGGTAGACAGAGAAGAACTCCCACAGCTGGATAAAAAGTATCAACAGCTCTATATGGCTATGCATGGAGAGCGAGGAGGATGGCCTCTGAGTATTTTTATGTCTCCTAGGGCAGAGGTATTTCACTTGGCTACGTATATTCCTATAGAAGAGGGATATGGTTCTAAAGGGATGATGAACATGCTTCCTTCTTTTAGCAGGCTACAGCATGAAAATGCCAAGCAACTGCAAGCACTTGTAGATAAACACAAAGAAGCAACACTCAAAGGCAATGCAAAAGAGAGTTTGAAAGAAAAGTTGACCTTAAAAGTGATGGACAGAGTTTTAGATGAGATCTCTGCAGAGTTTGATAAAGAAAATGGAGGTTTTGCTTCAAGGCCAAAATTTCCTGAAGCCTCTAAAATAGAGCTTTTACTCAGTATCTATAAACTAAAGGGAAACCAAAAAGCACTTTTGATGGCAGAAACTACACTGAAGAAGATGGCAGAAGGGGGCATCTACGACCAGATAGGAGGAGGATTTTTTAGATACACGACCGATATAGCCTGGCAAATACCTCATTTTGAAAAGATGCTCTACACCAATGCTGAACTCATCCCTGTTTATGTGAGTATGTATGAACTTACAGCCAATCCTCTTTATAAAAAAGTAGTAGATGAGACTATCGAACAAATGGAATTACATTTTATGAAAGAGGGTTTGTATCTTTCAGCCAGTGATGCAGACAGTGATGGCGAAGAGGGTGGATATTTTATCTATAGCTATGAAGAAGTGAAAGAGGCTCTTCTTGCCCAGGGATTGAAAAGTAAGGATGTAGAAGAAGCACTTGCGTATTTAGGTATTGAAGAAGATGGAAATATAGATATTGAGTTTTCACATACGCATATTACCAGTACCAAAGTAGCAGCCAAATTGTGTGAAGTCAAAGCGTATTTAAGAGCATTAAGCGCTAAGAGAACATTTCCTTTTATCGATACCAAGATCATTACTGCCTGGAATGCGATGATGATCAAAGCACTTTTTTCTGCTTCAAAGCTTGATAGTAAATATCTTTCATTAGCTAATCAGCGACTGGAAGCACTTTTAAAATTGATGCGAAAAGGGGATGTGCTGTATCATCAGACGCTTTTAGGCAAAGTTGCAAAACAGGAAGGGTTGCTTGAAGATTATGCCTTTTTAATGGATGCAATGATAGAAGGGTATCTCAGAACATATGATAAAACATACTTAATCCAACTGGAAGCATTGGCAAAAGAGGCAATACATAAGTTTTATAAAAACAGACAATGGTACCTGAGTGATGATGGTATACAGGCAGAGGCAGACTTTGATGACAGGTATTATACTTCTGCACTAAGTGTCATGCTTGAAAATTTAGTAAGACTTGCCTCTTTAACTGAGGAACTGGACTACAATGAAATAGTCAAAGAGACTATCAAAGCGAGTGGAGCGGTCTTGGAAACCAATCCTGCCAAAGCACCTAAACTACTACGTACTTTTTTACGTCTCAAGATGGGGGATGTGATCATCAAAGCTAATGCCAAAAAGTTGCAAAAAAGTAGAAAGCAAATAGAAGCGATGAAGTATCCTTTTGTTTTAAGCAAACCCGAAGAGAGTGATAAGTATCTTGCTTGCAGAGTCAACAGTTGTTTTTCTTACGATACAAATATTACAGTTTTGATAAATAAAATAAAAGAGGTAGTACATAAATAATGCTCACGATGAATAATGATTTAGAAGGTGCTCTAAAAGAGTATCTTCGACTAATGAATGAAGAAGAATATTTTGAAGCACATGAAGTACTGGAAGAAGCGTGGCATCCTTTACGTTTAAATAAACATCCCTTGAGAAATTTAGCCAAAGGGCTTATCAACGGGGCTATCGCTTTTGAACATTTAAAACGTGATAGACAAAATGCACATGACAAAGCACGTAAGGTCATCGCTTCTTTTGATCGACATAAACAGTTATGCACAGATGAGATAGAACATGCACAACTTTTTACTACAGCATGTAAAAAGATAGAACAGTTAAAGATACAGCATAAAGAGGTTTTTGATGTTTTGGTACCATAACATGACAAAACATTCGTACAATTCTGTACGAACAAACTCAAATCAACTTTCATGGGAAGATCAGCCCAGTACCTATAAAAATTATCCGGACAGCTACAAAAAATATAAACTGGATATGGATAAAACGGAAGATAATTTTCTTTATCATATCGCTGGACTAACGGCTAAAAAGAGTTATCCGAGTGGAGAGTATTATCTACGTATCAATCCTTCTGCCGGTGCCCTGTATCCCAATGAACTCTATTTCCAAGTACGTGGAGTTGAGGGTATAGATGATGGAGTGTATCATTATGAAGTGAGTTCTTCTTCTTTAACACTTCTTCAAAGTATCAGTGATAGTGAAGGGTTAGAACCTTACCTGGGTTATAAGAGTGCGATGAAAGGGTATCTGTTTCTTGTGTCAGCTATTTATTATAGGTCTTCATGGAAATACAAAAACCGTGCCTTTCGTTACTGTCTGTTGGATGCAGGACATCTTTTAGGAAGCATAGAAGCCAGCGCGTTACTCAAACCACATGCTCTACAGATAGTTTACAATATAGACAGGGAAAAGCTTAACCGTATGTTTGGTTTTGAAGAACGTGAATGGTTTTTAGCAGGATGTTCTATGGCTGTACCTGTGAGGGGACAAGAAGTATCTGCTATAGAGTTTGAGCTCCCTTATATAGATGGAAGTAGAACCTTTGAAAAAAATCCTCTCATCGAAGAAGCATATCATGAAACGATGAAAATAATACAGTTTAAGTCATGTAAACGAGAAGTCAAAGCACCAAAGTTTACTTACAGCACTGAAAAGCTTCAAGAGACGATCTTTACACGTAGATCACAACGAGGATTTCAGGAAGGAGCCATCACCAAAGGACAGTTTAACTACATTATGGAAGCCATACATCAGCCGATACTCAGTGATTGTGATGAAGAGGTCTCTGTGTATGTTGTTTTAAATCGTGTACTCGATATGCCCTTAGGACTCTATAAAAATGGAGAGTATCTTAAATATGGAGATTTTGGACATCATGCAGGGTATCTTTCTTTGGAACAGTACAGCCTCTCTGCACAAGGTGCCGTAGTATTTTTTCTCACATCAAAAGCCAAAAACTATCAGGCACTCTATCAAAAAGCAGGGATCATAGGACATCGACTTTATATTGCTTCACTTTATCTTGGAATAGGGTGCTCTGGTATCGGTGCGTATTATGATGATGAGGTCAATGCATTTGTGGAAAATGATGAGATGGTATTGTATGCTTTGGCAATAGGTAAATAAATGCAATGGGGACAGATTATTTTTTAAATCTATACCCTAACGCTTCTAAGTGTTTACATAACAACTCAGGGATGTCTCCTTGAAACTCCAAACTATCTTCTTTTACTGTACCACCAGTCCCTAACTTCTTTTTGAGTGTTTTAAGTAAAACTTGTAGTGCTGCTTTGTCTAAGTAGAAAGGTTTCACTATGGTGACAACCTTACCTCTACGTTTCTCTTTAGCAAAGTGAAGATGGTGTTTTTCTGGTGTTTTAACCTCAGTAGAAACTTTCTTAGAAGGTTTGCTCTTATTGTCTGAACTCCACTCGTCACCAAAGTCTGCACCCATTTCAAATAGATTTTTCTTCAAGATATTTCCTTAGTTGTAATTTGTATCAAAAAGTATACCAAGGAGCACCATAAGTACAAGAAGGAAAATAAATATTTTATAGAGTGCATCATCACTTGGTAGTTTCATGTTTTAGCCTATCTCATAAATAATTTCAGTTTTATTTTTCTTTGTTTGTATCTCTTGGATGCTTAGTCCCTCTATAGGAAGTTTCATGAACTCCTCAAGAGTCTCTACCCCTGCTTTAGCTATCTCACGTAAGACGATGCCTCTGTAGGCTTTTGCCCAGTGAGAGATTACTTTACCATCCTTGATGAATTTTAGTGTTGTATAGTTCTTCTGAGGCTTGTAAAATTTATCATAGAAGCCTGCACGCAGGTCAAGTATCTCATCGTCTGCCAAGTATGCTTCCATAAGTGCTGCAGAATGTTCATTATAGAACTTTTCAGTCTTGATGTCCCCTACGGCTTCACCTTGTTTGAGTTTGTACTCAGGGATGAGGTCTGAAGCACGGATGGGACCAAAGAGGTTTGAGAAGAGTATGACATGGCTGTCTATATAGTGTTGCGTGTTTGCATCTAATTTCTCATACCCAAGATAGTCAAATGCTACACCCGTATAGCGTTCTATAGCTTTCATGGTAAGTTCATGTATAATATCTTCTTTGTATTTGAGTATGTCAGACTCTTTTTTAAGTCCAAACATTTTAGAGAGTACCTGCATGTCACCTTTTTGTAAAATATTGATGTAGGTATGTAAAAGCTTGGTACGGTGGGGTAAAAGTGATTCAAACAAGAGTGTGCTTAAATTAAAAGACACAGATCCTCCTGATCTCTTTGTTTCACTGGGTGCCAATAGTATTTTCATATGTTTTCCTTATATAATGAATGTATTTTAGTAAAAAATACTAAAATAAAAAGAATTTTAAAGAATTTTACTATAACCCTTGACATTTAAAATGTTTTTGTCTATAATTCCCGTCCATTTTAAGTGTAATAACTTTTAATGATGGTGCTGGTGTAGCTCAGCTGGCTAGAGCAGCTGATTTGTAATCAGCAGGTCGGGGGTTCGAGTCCCTTCACCAGCTCCATAGAAATATAATTATCAGTGTTTGTACCAGTAAGTATGACAAACAAAATAAGTGGTGAGTTACTCAAGTGGCCAACGAGGGCAGACTGTAAATCTGCTGACTATGTCTTCGAAGGTTCGAATCCTTCACTCACCACCATAAATTGTTAAGTCGCATAAATGACGCGGGCGTAGCTCAGTGGCTAGAGTTCCTGCCTTCCAAGCAGGCTGTCGAGAGTTCGAATCTCTTCGCCCGCTCCATAAACTGGGAGCTGTGTGAATTATGTACTTAACAGAAATTACTTCACATATTAAAGCTTTCCTAATTTATTCATTTATGACTTTAACAAAAAACATTCATTATAGAGTATATATTTTTATATGTACAACGCCCATATGGCTCAGGGGTAGAGCACTTCCTTGGTAAGGAAGAGGTCGTGAGTTCAAGTCTCACTATGGGCTCCAGTACCAGGTATGGACAAAAGTATTACATCTTTGTAATAGTTCTGTCCATATAGGTAATAATAGGTTAAGAAGATTTGGGTATAATACTGCCTTTATAAAACATTTACGCTAGGAGAAAAGCATGGCTAAAGAAAAATTTGAACGAACGAAACCGCATGTTAACATCGGTACTATTGGTCACGTTGACCACGGAAAAACTACACTGACAGCTGCAATTACAGCAGTACTTGCTGTTAAAGGTGATACTGAACTTATGGATTACGATGCAATCGATAATGCACCAGAAGAGAGAGAAAGAGGAATTACAATTGCTACTTCTCACGTTGAGTATGAAACTGAAAACAGACACTACGCTCACGTAGATTGTCCAGGTCACGCTGATTACGTTAAAAATATGATCACAGGTGCTGCTCAAATGGATGGTGCTATTCTTGTTATTGCTGCTACTGATGGTCCAATGGCACAAACTAGAGAGCACATCCTTCTTTCTAAGCAAGTAGGTGTTCCATATATCGTTGTATTTTTGAACAAAGAAGATCAACTTGATGATGAAGATAAAGAAGAGATGTTAGAGCTTGTAGAGATGGAAGTTCGTGAACTTCTTGAAGAGTATGATTTCCCAGGTGATGATACTCCAATTATCGCTGGTTCAGCATTCCAAGCACTTGAAGAAGCTAAATCTGGTACTCTTGGTGAGTGGTCAGCAAAAATCGAAGAGCTTATGGCTGCAGTAGATTCTTATATCCCTGAGCCAAAAAGAGAAACTGATAAAGATTTCCTAATGGCAATCGAAGATATCTTTACTATCCAAGGTCGTGGTACAGTTGTAACTGGTAAAGTTGACCAAGGTAAAGTATGTGTTGCTGATGAAGTTGAGATCGTTGGTCTTAAAGATACTCAGAAAACAACTGTAACTGGTGTTGAAATGTTCCGTAAAGAGATGGATTGTGGTCTTGCTGGAGATAACTGTGGTGTTCTTATCCGTGGTATTGACAAAGACGCTGTACAAAGAGGTATGGTTCTTTGTAAGCCAGGTTCTATTACTCCTCACACAGAATTTGAAGCTGAGATCTATGTTCTTACTAAAGAAGAAGGTGGTAGACACACTCCATTCTTTAACAACTATAGACCACAGTTTTACGTACGTACAACAGACGTAACTGGTTCAGTTCAACTTCAAGAAGGTACTGAAATGGTTATGCCAGGTGATAATGTTAAAGTAAATGTTGCACTTATCGCTCCAGTTGCTCTTGAGCAAGGTACTAAGTTCGCTATCCGTGAAGGTGGTAGAACAGTTGGTGCTGGTGTTATTTCTAAGATTATTGCTTAGTAACACCAGTGTAAGAGGCTTGCCTCTTGCACACTTATCATAGGAGATAACAATGAGAGAAACAGTTCACTTAGGTTGTGAGAAATGTACAAGACGTAACTATCACACAACTAAGAATAAAAAAACAACAACAGAGAAACTTGCACTTAAGAAATATTGTAAATGGTGTAAAGAACATACTGTTCATAAAGAGATGAAACTGTAAAAAGTTTTATTTTAGCAATACCGTCATTTAAACTTTTGTTTAAATGACAACCTAAATAATATTTAGGCCAATAGCTCAGTTGGTAGAGCACTGGTCTCCAAAACCAGGTGCCGGGGGTTCGAGTCCCTCTTGGCCTGCCATAATTAAAGGTAGCAAACATGGGAAAAATTTCAACATTTATTGCACACGCGAAAGCGGAGATCCATAAAGTAATATTTCCAACAAAAGTACAAGTAAGACAAGCATTTTTAGCAGTTATCCTCGTAGTAACTGTAATATCAATATTTTTAGCGTTGGTTGACCTTTTAATGTCATCAATCGTATCATCAGTTTTATAGGATAGAAGATGGCTTATCAGTGGTATGCAATACAAACATATTCAGGATCTGAACTCTCTGTAAAAAGAGCAATTGAACAACTTGTGATCGATCATGGTATCGAAGACAAAGTTGAACGTATTGTTGTTCCTACAGAAGAAGTGATTGAAGTGAAGAATGGTGAGAAAAAGATCACAGAGAGAACATTGTATTCTGGGTATGCTTTCGCACATATAGACCTGGATACTGATCTTTGGCATAAGATTCAGTCTTTACCAAGAGTATCTAGATTTATCGGTGAACAAAAGACACCTACTGCACTTACAGAGGCAGACGTTAAAAATATTTTAGACAAGATGGAGCAAAAAGCTGCACCTCGTCCTAAAGTAGATTTTGAAACAGGAGAAATGGTACGTATCGTAGATGGTCCATTTGCAAACTTTACAGGAATGGTTGAAGAGTATGATCTTAACCATGGTACGTTGAAGTTAAATGTTTCGATCTTTGGTAGAAACACACCAGTAGAAATACTCTATACACAAGTCGAAAAAATAATATAACCTGATAAGGGTTAAATCAAACAAAGGAAGAACAGATGGCAAAAAAAATAACTGAAAAGTTCAAAATGATGATCCCGGCTGGATCAGCAAATCCATCACCACCAGTAGGTCCGGCACTTGGACAACGTGGTGTTAACATTATGGAGTTTTGTAAAGCTTTTAATGAAAAAACAAAAGATAAAATGGGGTTCAAGATACCTGTAGTTGTTACAGTGTATGCAGATAGAAGTTTTACATTTGAAACAAAACAACCACCTGCAAGTGACCTTATCTTAAAAGCAGCAGGTCTTAAAAAAGGTACAGATAATCCAATTCTTAATAAAGTTGGTTCTATCACTAAAGCTAAACTTGACGAAATTATCGATCAAAAAATAGCAGACCTTAACACTAACGATAGAGAAATGGCGGCAAATATTATCGCTGGTTCTTGTAGAAGTATGGGTGTTGAAATCGTAGACTAGTCTTAACAGACAATCTTATACCACATGATTTAAAAAATGTGGGAGCATATAAAGCGGAGAAATAAAATGGCAAAAAAACCAAGTAAAAGAAGAGAAGCACTACTTAAAAAAGTAGATGCTACTAAAGAGTATAGTGTTGATGAAGCGATCGCAACATTGGTAGATCTTAAATCAGCAAAGTTTGATGAAACTGTAGAAGTTGCACTTAACTTAAATGTTGACCCAAGACATGCAGACCAAATGGTAAGAGGTTCAGTAGTTCTTCCACATGGTACAGGTAAAGTAGTAAGAGTAGCTGTATTTGCTAAAGATGCAAAAGCAGACGAAGCTAAAGCAGCAGGTGCTGATATCGTTGGTGCTGCAGACTTGATCGAAGAGATCCAGGCTGGTAACATTAACTTTGATACAGTGATCTCAACACCTGATATGATGGGTGTTCTTGGTAAAGTAGCAAGAGTACTTGGACCAAAAGGTCTTATGCCAAATCCTAAGACTGGTACAGTTACTATGGATGTAGCTAAAGCAGTTACAGAAGCTAAAGGTGGAAAAGTTAACTTTAGAGTAGATAAAAAAGGTAACATCCATGCAGGTATTGGTAAAGTAAGTTTTGGTGCTGAAAAAATCAAAGAAAACTTTGTAACACTTCTTGAAACTGTTAACAGAGCAAAACCAGCATCTGCAAAAGGTAGATTTATTACTAATGCTGCTGTATCATTAACTATGAGTCCTTCAGTGACTCTTGATACATCAGAAGTGATGGATATTAAATAATCAAATCATTATTTTGTAAGTTGGTTTTTCCAACTTACAAGCTATTTTCAAAAGAGCATTAAAATTAATTTTCTTTTGAGAATAATCTCAATTATTTTAGGTCAAAGACAATAGGGGCGAAAGCTTAATTAGTACATTTGAAGAGATGTATAGGTGGTTATCCACACCCTTTTGTAGGTCGAAAGGAGAATATATGACTAGAACTAGAAAAGAAGAATTAGTTGCAGAAATGACAGCAGAGTTTAAAGACGCTGGTGCCATCATCGTTTGTGATTACAAAGGTATGACTGTTGAAAATCTTGAGATCGTAAGAAATCTTGCGAAAGATGAAGATACTAAAGTACAAGTTGTTAAAAATAAACTGGCAATGATCGCATTGAAAAATGCAGGTTGTGAAGCAGTTGAATTTACAGATACAAACCTTGTAATCTGGGGTGATACACAAGTTTTACCTTGTAAGATCGCTGATAAAGCCGCAACTCAATTTACAGACAGTTTTACAATCAAAACTGGTTTGATCCAGGGTGAAGTTGCTAGTATGGAAACCATTAATGCAATGGCTAAACTTCCTACTAGAGATGAGCTTATTGGTATGCTCCTTAATGTTTGGAATGCACCGGTTCAAAACTTTACAATTGGTATGAATGCATTGGCTACTAAATTAGAAGAAGAAGCATAGAGTGGTGAGAGCCTCTAGGCTCTTTTAATTTAAAAATGCAATGGCATTTTATAACATATATTTAAGGAATTAATTATGGCAACAACTAAAGAAGATGTTCTTGAGTTTATCTCAAACATGTCAGTACTTGAGCTTTCTGAGCTTGTAAAAGAATTTGAAGAGAAATTTGGCGTATCTGCGCAAGCTACAGTAGTAGCTGGTGGTGCTGCTGCCGGTGGTGAAGCTGCTGAAGAGCAAACAGAATTTGATGTAGTACTTACAGGTGCTGGCGATAAAAAAATCAATGCTATTAAAGTAGTAAGAGCAATTACTGGTCTTGGACTTAAAGAAGCAAAAGCTGCTGTTGAAGAAACTCCAACTGTACTTAAAGAGGGTGTATCTAAAGAAGAAGCTGAAGAGCTTAAAAAACAAATTGAAGAAGCTGGTGCTTCTTGTGAACTTAAATAATTCATTTTATTTAAGAGAGTTTAGGCTTGTTGCCTAAACTCACCCAATCTACCAGATACAGTTAAAAGCTATTCGGAGACATTTCATACCCTCCTCTAATAGTTTCTTTGTGTATCTAAATATTTAGAAATTACTCTAAACAAACGATATTAATAAACTAAATTAATTACAAACCATACTAACCAACCATACTAAGGATAACCATGTTAAATTCTTTGCATTCTGGTAACAGACTTCGTGTTGATTTTTCAAAAACACCAAGAGAAATAGAAATTCCAAACTTGCTCCAGCTTCAACAAAAAAGTTATGAAGACTTTTTAATGTTAGGTGAAAAAGACAGAAAAAACTCTACTTTAGAAAGAGTATTCAGATCTGCTTTCCCTATCCATGATCAACAAAACAGAGTGACATTAACGTATAAAAACTCTGAGATCGTTAAACCAAAATACACAGTGAGAGAGTGTATGGAAAGAGGATTAACATACTCAGTTTCACTCAAGATGAACATTGCACTTACTATCTGGAACAGAGATGAGAAAACAGGTGAGAAACTTGATCCAAAAGAGATAAAAGAGCAAGCTGTTTTCGTACGTGACATCCCTTTAATGACAGAGAGAACATCTTTTGTTGTCAATGGTGTTGAGAGAGTTATTGTAAACCAACTTCACAGATCTCCAGGGGTTATCTTTAAAGAAGAAGAGGGAACAACAGTTGCTGCAAAACTTCTTTATTCAGCACAAATTATCCCGGATCGTGGTTCTTGGTTGTATTTTGAATATGACTCTAAAGATATTCTTTATGCACGTATTAACAAAAGAAGAAAAATCCCGGTTACTATTCTTTTTAGAGCACTGGATTACTCTAAAGATGATATTGTTAAACTTTTCTACTCTACAAAAGAGATTTCTATTAAAGATAACAGATTCCTTGTGAAGTTCGATGCTGAAGATTTTGGCGGTAGAGCAGATTATGATGTTAAAGATATGGATGGTAATACCGTTGTTAATGCCGGTAAAAGACTGACTAAGAAAAAAGCGCAAAAACTGATCGAAGAGGGACTTGAATGGGTTGAATATCCACTTGAAGTACTTATGGAAAGACATTTGGCTTCACCGGTCATTGATCAAGAGAGTGGGGAAGTACTGTATGATACTGTAACACCTTTAGATGAAACGAAGCTCAAAAAAATGATCGAACAGGGTATCGATACGATCGATATCATTAATGACCTTGCAGAAGGTGCTGATAATTCTATCATTAATGCATTCATTGCTGACTCTGAGAGTTTAAGACTCTTAAAGCAAACAGAAGAGATAGATGATGAAAATGTACTTTCTGCTATCCGTATTTATAAAGTAATGAGACCAGGTGAGCCGGTTACACCTGAAGCAGCAAAATCATTTTTAAGACAACTTTTCTTTGATCCTGAAAGATATGATCTTACAAAAGTAGGTCGTATGAAGATGAATCATAAACTTGGATTGGATATTCCTGAGTATGCTACTGTACTTACAGCAGAAGATCTTATCAATACAGTGAAATATCTTATTAAAGTCAAGAATGGTCAAGGTCACATCGATGATAGAGATCACCTTGGAAACAGAAGAATTAGAGCAATTGGTGAGCTTCTTGGTAATGAACTTCACAATGGTCTTGTGAAAATGCAAAAAGCGATCAGAGACAAAATGACAACAGTTTCCGGTGCATTGGATGAGTTGATGCCACATGACTTGGTAAACTCTAAAATGATCACAAATACCATTTTAGAATTTTTCTCATCGGGTCAACTTTCACAGTTTATGGATCAAACCAACCCACTCTCAGAAGTGACACACAAAAGAAGACTCTCAGCACTTGGTGAAGGTGGTCTTGTTAAAGAGAGAGCTGGATTTGAAGTAAGGGATGTACACCCTACACACTATGGTCGTATTTGTCCTATTGAAACGCCGGAAGGTCAGAATATTGGTCTTATCAATACACTGGCTACATACTCAAAAGTAAATGAGCATGGCTTTATCGAAGCACCATATAAAGTGGTAAAAGATTGTCAGGTTACAGATGAGATCGTTTATATTACTGCAACACAGGAAGAAGATAAGTGTATTGCTCCTGCATCAACTGTGGTAAGTGAAGATGGGCGTATTGTTGAAGATCTGATCGAGACCAGACTTAATGGTAACATTGAACTTAATGATGCTAAAAGGGTTGACTTGATCGATATCTCTCCATTGATGATCTCTGGTTCTGCGGCAGCGTTGATCCCATTCTTGGAGCACGATGATGCCAACCGTGCGCTTATGGGTTCAAACATGCAACGTCAAGCAGTGCCACTTCTTAAAACAGATGCACCGGTTGTCGGTACAGGGATGGAAGCGATCGTAAGTCGTGATGCATGGGAGTGTGTAAAGGCTAAGAGAGCAGGTACGGTTGAAAAAGTAGACGGTAAAAATATTTATGTGATGGGTGAAGATGAGAGCGGTGTATTTATAGACCACTATCCACTTGAAAAAAATATGAGAACCAACCAAAATACTACCTTTACACAGACACCAATTGTAAAATTGGGTGATAAAGTAGAGGCAAAACAAGTGGTTGCTGATGGTGCGAACATGGATCAGGGTGAACTTGCAATTGGTAAAAATATTATGGTTGCATTTATGCCATGGTACGGATATAACTATGAGGATGCGATCATTATCTCTGAGAAGGTCATCCGTGAAGATACTTTTACGTCTGTGCATACCTATGAAAAAGAGGTAGAAGCCAGAGAACTTAAACATGGTACAGAAGAGATCACACGTGATATTCCAAATATCCGTGAAGATGAACTGCTTCACCTTGATGAGAGTGGTATTGTTCAGATGGGTACGTATGTGAAGCCAGGAATGATCCTTGTAGGTAAAGTAAGTCCTAAAGGTGAGATCAAACCTACACCTGAAGAGAGACTACTTAGAGCGATCTTTGGAGAAAAAGCAGGACATGTGGTAAATAAATCACTTTACTGCCCAGCCTCTATGGAAGGTGTTGTTGTAGATATCAAAGTCTTTACGAAAAAAGGCTATGAGAAAGATGCAAGAGCTATCCAAGCCTATGAAGAGGAAAAAGCCATCTTGGATGGTGATCACCATGATCAACTCCTCATGATAGACAGAGAAGAGATCTTACGTATCGCGAACTATCTTTCAAATCAAGAATTGGCTAAAGATGTTACTATAGGTGAAGTTGAGTTTAAATCAGGTACGAAAATTCCTGAAGCAACGATCAAAGAGGTGAACAGATTTGCACTTAGAGGTGCAGTTCAGTCTTACTCTGATGATGTACAAAATGAGTATGAGTCACTTAAAAACTACTTCTTGAAGCAGAAAAAGAGACTTAAAAATGATCATGAAGAGAAATTGGCTGTACTTGAAAAAGATGATATTCTTCCTTCTGGTGTAACGAAGTTAGTTAAAATTTATATCGCTACAAAAAGAAAGCTCAAAGTGGGTGATAAAATGGCTGGACGTCACGGAAACAAAGGTATTGTTTCCAATATTGTTCCAGAGATCGATATGCCGTATATGGAAGACGGAAGACCTGTTGAGATCATCCTGAACCCACTAGGGGTACCTTCACGTATGAACATTGGACAAATTCTTGAAGTACACCTTGGTTTAGTTGGTAAGAGATTGGGTGAGCAGATCCAGGATATGTTTAATGCTAAACAAGAAAACTTTGTACAAGAGCTTAGAGCGAAGATGATCACTATTGCAGATGTTGCAAAACTGATGAATGCTAAAGAACTTCTTGGAAACATGAGTGATGAAGAGCTGCTGACATATGGTAGAGACTGGTCAACAGGTGTTAAGTTTGCTGCACCTGTATTTGAAGGAACGGACCAAGCTGAGTTTGACAAACTTTTCGAGATGGCGAAGATCGACAGTGATGGTAAAATGAAACTCTTTGATGGTAAGACGGGTGAAGAGATGATAGAGAGAGTGAATGTTGGGTATATGTATATGCTTAAACTTCACCACTTGGTTGATGAGAAAGTGCATGCACGTTCAACTGGACCATACTCCCTTGTAACACAGCAACCAGTTGGTGGTAAAGCACTCTTTGGTGGACAAAGATTTGGAGAGATGGAAGTCTGGGCTCTTGAAGCCTATGGTGCATCTCACATACTTAAAGAGATGTTGACGATCAAGTCAGATGATGTTGAAGGTAGAGCAAGAGCATACAGAGCCATCACTAAAGGTGAGCCTGTACCAGAGTCAGGTGTACCAGAGACGATGTTCGTATTGACCAAAGAGCTTCAGGCACTTGGATTAGATACAGAGTTATATGAGAGTAAAAAAGAAGTGGAGGGTGAAAATGAGTAAGTTTTTAGAGAATTTAACACCAATAGATCTTAACAGTGAAGAGAGACCAAAGGATATAGCAGCACTACAGCTTAGAGTTGCAAGTCCTGAAAAAGTACTCTCTTGGAGTTTTGGTGAAGTAAAAAAGCCGGAAACAATTAACTATAGAACCCTTAAGCCAGAGAGAGACGGTCTTTTCTGTGCAAAGATCTTTGGACCTATCAGAGACTATGAGTGTCTATGCGGTAAGTACAAAAAGATGCGTTATAAAGGTGTAGTTTGTGAAAAATGTGGGGTTGAAGTAACCTCTTCTAAAGTAAGAAGAAACCGTATGGGTCACATCGACCTTATCGCACCTGTTGCACATATTTGGTATGTATCTTCACTTCCATCACGTATCGGTACACTTTTGGGTGTAAAGATGAAAGACTTGGAAAGAGTACTTTACTATGAAGCATATATCGTTAAAACACCAGGTGAAGCTTCTTATGATTCTGCGGGAACTAACCCACTTGCTAAATATGATGTTCTTAATGAAGAGCAATATCAGCAAATCATGCAGCGTTTTGGTGACACAGAGTTAGATGCAAGAATGGGTGGTGAGATCGTTCAGGAACTTCTTGCAGATCTTGATCTTGTAGATATGTTTTCTCAACTTAAAGAAGATATTCAGGCAACAAAATCTGAAGCTAAAAGAAAAACAATTGTTAAACGCCTTAAAGTTATTGAAGCATTCTTACACTCAGGTAACAGACCAGAGTGGATGATGTTGACACAACTTCCTGTTCTTCCACCAGATCTAAGACCTCTTGTAAGTCTTGATGGTGGTAAATTCGCAGTTTCTGATGTAAATGACCTTTACAGAAGAGTAATTAACCGTAACCAACGTTTGAAAAGACTTGTGGAACTTGATGCACCGGAAATCATCGTTAGAAATGAAAAACGTATGCTTCAAGAAGCAGTTGATGCTTTATTTGACAATGGTAGAAGAGGAAATGCAGTTAAAGGTGCGAACAAAAGACCATTGAAATCACTTTCAGAGGTAATTAAAGGTAAACAAGGTCGTTTCCGTCAAAACCTTCTTGGTAAACGTGTTGACTTCTCTGGACGTTCTGTTATCGTTGTTGGACCAGACTTACGTATGGATCAATGTGGTCTTCCTAAGGTAATGGCAATTGAACTCTTTAAGCCACACTTGATGGCTAAGCTTGAAGAAAAAGGGTATGCAACGACACTTAAGCAAGCTAAAAAGATGATCGAGAAAAAAGAGAATGAAGTATGGGAGTGTTTAGAAGAGGTAGTTGAAAACTATCCTGTTTTACTGAACCGTGCACCAACGCTTCACAAACTTTCTATTCAAGCGTTCCACCCAAGACTTATCGAGGGTAAAGCGATCCAATTGCACCCACTTGTATGTTCTGCGTTCAACGCCGACTTCGATGGGGATCAGATGGCGGTACACGTGCCACTTTCAGATGAGGCTATTGCTGAAGCAAAAGTATTGATGCTTGCATCTATGAATATTTTGCTTCCTGCATCAGGTAAAGCAATTGCGGTACCTTCTCAGGATATGATTTTAGGTCTTTACTACCTAACGCTTGAGAAGAATGATGTAAAAGGTGAACATAAACTATTTGCAAGCGTGGAAGAAGTTGAGATCGCATTTGAACAAAATGCACTTGATCTGAATGCACGTATCAGAACTGTTGTTGAGGGGAAAATTGCTACTTCTACAGCAGGTAGATTGATCTTGAAATCAATCATCCCTGATTATGTACCGGAAAAATACTGGAACAAGATCTTGAAGAAAAAAGATATCGGTGCATTGGTTGACTACATTTACAAAATCGGTGGTGTGTCTGAGACTGCTGGTTTCCTTGATGATCTTAAGGATATGGGTTTCAAATATGCGACTAAAGTAGGTGTTTCTATCTCTATTGATGATATTAAGATCCCTGAACTTAAAGAGGCTAGTGTTATTGCTGCTAAAGAAGAAGTGAAAGAGATCCAAAGACAATTTGGTTCTGGTCTTTTGACTGATCAAGAGCGTTATAATAAGATTATTGATATCTGGACAGATGCGAACAATGGTATTGCAGAAGGTCTTATGGGTCTGATCAGAAAAGATAAAGACGGGTTTAACTCGGTTCACATGATGGCAGACTCCGGGGCGAGAGGTTCAGCGGCTCAAATTAGACAACTTTCAGGTATGAGGGGTCTTATGGCGAAATCAGATGGGACTATTATTGAGACACCTATTACATCAAACTTCCGTGAAGGTCTGAATGTACTTGAGTACTTTATTTCAACACACGGTGTAAGAAAAGGTCTTGCCGATACAGCACTAAAAACAGCGAATGCGGGTTACTTGACAAGAAAACTCATTGATGTTGCACAAAATGTGAAGATCGCTATGATTGATTGTGGTACACATGAAGGTGTTGAAGTCTCTGATATTGTTGTTGGTAATGAGATGATCGAACCATTGGCAGATCGTATCTATGGTAGAGTATTGGCTGAAGATATCATCGACCCTATTACATCAGAAGTGCTTGTATCTGAAGGTACGATGATCGATGAAGAGACTGCTTCAAGAGTACAAGATGCAGGTGTGAGATCTGTAGTGATGAGAGCACCATCGTCTTGTAAAGCACCTAAAGGTATTTGTGCAAAATGTTATGGTTTGAATATGGCTGATAATAAAATGGTTAAACGAGGAGAAGCTGTAGGAGTTATTGCAGCACAATCTATCGGTGAACCGGGAACACAGCTTACACTACGTACATTCCACACAGGTGGTACGGCAACTGCGGGTAAAGAAGAGAGATCTGTTGTTGCGACTAAAGAAGGTTTTGTAAGATATTACAACCTTTCAGTATTCCGTAACAGAGATGGTAACCTTATCGTTGCAAACAGAAGAAATGCAGGTGTTTTACTTGTTGAGCCAAAAATCAAAGCTGTGACTTCAGGTACAGTTTCAGTAGTTGTAACACATGATGAAGTGGTTATTTCTGTACAAGCAAAAGGTCAAGATGAAGTTAAATATAACCTCAGAAAATCTGACGTTGCCAAATCAAATGAGCTTGCAGGTGTTGCAGGTAAAGTTGAAGGTAAACTCTTCTTACCACTGAATGATGGTGATAAAGTAGAAGAGGGTGACTCTATTGTTGAAGTGATCAATGAAGGTTGGTCTGTTCCAAGCCGCATCCCTTTTGCCTCTGAATTGAAAGTAGAAGATGGTGCACCTGTTACACAAGAAGTGGTCGCAGAATCAAAAGGTAAAGTGAAGTTCTTCTTGCTCAAAGGGGATTACCTTGAAGCACATAATGGTGCTAAAGTAGGTGAAAAAGTAGAGGAGAAAGGTCTCTTTGCTGTGATCGTTGATGAAAACAACAGAGAAGCAGCAAGACACTATATCTCAAGAGGTTCAGTTGTTAAAGTGGATAACGATGCAACTGTAGAAAGAGGTGATACTCTTTCTGCACCAGAGACTTCTACTCAAGTCGTTATCGCTGAGTGGGATCCATACTCTGAGCCTATTATTGCTGAGCAAAAAGGTACATTGAAGTTTGAAGATATCATTCCTGGAGTAACAGTAGTTGAACAATTTGATGAAGTAACAGGAGATACAAGACTAGAGCTTAACGAATATATCCCTGCGGCATATAAGCCGGCAATTATTCTTGCAACAGAGTCTGATGAGTTGATCCGTTATCAGTTGGATCCTAAGACGATCTTGTTTGTTAAAGATGGTGATGAAGTAAGTATCGCAGATATCTTGGCAAAAACACCAAAAGCAGCGATCAAATCAAAAGATATTACCGGGGGTCTTCCAAGAGTATCTGAACTCTTTGAAGCGAGACGTCCAAAAGATATTGCACTTATTGCGCAGATCGATGGTGTGGTAAGCTTTGGTAAACCATTACGTGGTAAAGAGAGATTGATCGTTTCTGGTGATAATAATCAAGTGACAGAGCAGTTCATCGATAAAAACAAAGTAGCACTTGTACACACTGGAGAGTATGTGCATGCCGGTGAGAAATTGACTGATGGTATTATCTCAAGTCATGACATTCTTGCAGCACTTGGTGAAAAAGCATTGTATGAGTACATTGTCTCTGAAGTACAAATGGTTTACCGTAGACAAGGGGTTAATATCTCAGATAAACACATTGAGATCGTTACTTCTCAAATGATGAGACAGGTAAAAGTGGTTGATAGTGGTGATTCTAAATTTATAGCAGGAGACATCGTGTCTCGTCGTAAGTTCCAAGAAGAGAATGAATCAGTCATTAAACTTGGTGGTGAACCTTCAATTGCTGAGCCAATGCTTGTAGGTATTACTCGTGCAGCGGTTGGTGCAGACAGTATCATCTCTGCAGCATCATTCCAAGATACAACAAAAGTACTTACTTCTGCGTCTATTGCTGGTACGGTAGATATGCTTGAAGATCTTAAAGAGAATGTTGTTATCGGTCGTCTTATCCCAGTTGGTACTGGTATGATAGACAATGATGATATCAAATTGACTACTGCTGAGTAGTTACAATTTATGTAGTATAATGGTGTTGTGGGGGCACAACACCCTACATATATCAATTATTAATGGTAATATTTTACCGTAGGGTGTTGTCTCCTGATAACACCAATTCATATACGCATGTATAATCGCCCCAACCCCAAAATCAAAACATAAGAAAAATCGAAGAATTTTTCGATATAATATGCCTCCAAAAATCTGTGTGATTAAATCAGATAAGAGTACTCAATATGAGTGTTTTTATGTGGTGTAAGAACCCAGATTCAAGAGACATTGATCTCAATTCAAACTAACAAAAGAAAGGAAACGATTTGCCTACAATTAACCAATTGATTCGTAAAGAACGTAAGAAGCAAGTGAAAAAATCAAAATCACCTGCACTTGTAAAATGTCCTCAAAGAAGAGGCGTATGTACTAGAGTTTATACAACAACTCCAAAGAAACCTAACTCAGCACTTAGAAAAGTTGCTAAAGTAAGATTGACAAGTGGTTTTGAAGTTATCTCATACATTGGTGGTGAAGGTCACAACCTTCAAGAGCACTCTATCGTACTTGTAAGAGGCGGAAGAATTAAAGATTTACCTGGTGTTAAGTACCACATTGTTCGTGGTGCACTCGATGCTTCAGGTGTTGCAAACAGAAGAGTTGCAAGATCTAAATACGGTACAAAAAAGCCTAAATAATTTAACAATTATTTAAAAGAGTTATAAAGTAATAGTTTAGTCTGGGAACAGGCTTCAAGCAGGTATTGTCATTTAGTCTATTTGTTAGACTTGCCTTAGGGGACAAGACTTGAGTAAATTTTAATAAATTGAAGGAATCTCTATGAGAAGAAGAAAAGCTCCCGTTAGACCGGTATTGCCAGATCCAGTACACGGTTCTAAAGTATTAACAAAATTCATCAATGCTATCATGCTTGGTGGTAAAAAAAGCACAGCGCAAAAAGTTATGTATTCTGCGTTAGAAAGAATTGAATCAAAATCTGGTGAAAAAGGTATTGAAGTTTTCAACAAAGCAATGGAAAACATCAAACCTGTAATGGAAGTAAAATCTAGAAGAGTAGGTGGGGCAACTTACCAAGTGCCAATCGAAGTAAGACCTGTAAGACAACAATCTTTAGGTATTAGATGGATTGTAGACGCTGCTAGAAAAAGAAATGAAAGAACTATGATGGAGCGTTTAAGCAACGAGCTTATGGATGCTGCTACTGAAAAAGGTTCTGCTTTCAAAAAGAAAGAAGATACATATAAAATGGCAGAAGCTAACAAAGCATTTGCTCACTATAGATGGTAAGGAAGTAAAGTTATGGCAAGAACGCATAAACTTGAAGACGTAAGAAACATCGGTATTGCTGCTCACATTGATGCAGGTAAGACAACAACAACTGAAAGAATCCTTTTCTATACAGGTGTTGAACACAAGATCGGTGAAGTTCACGATGGTGCTGCAACTATGGACTGGATGGAGCAAGAGCAGGAAAGAGGTATTACAATTACTTCTGCTGCTACTACTTGTGAGTGGAATAAGAAGCAAATTAACATTATAGATACTCCGGGACACGTTGACTTTACTATTGAAGTTGAACGTTCTATGAGAGTACTTGATGGTGCTGTTTCAGTATTCTGTGCAGTTGGTGGGGTTCAACCACAATCAGAGACTGTATGGAGACAAAGAAACCGTTATGGTGTACCTTCAATTGTATTTGTTAACAAGTACGATAGAGTAGGTTCTGACTTTTACGAAGTTGAGAGACAAATTCGTGAGAGACTTAAAGGTAATCCAGTTCCAATCCAACTACCAATCGGTGCAGAAGAAAATTTCCAAGGTGTTGTTGACCTTGTAAAAATGAAAGCGATCGTTTGGGATAAAGATGCTGAAATGGGTTCTAACTACCATGTAGAAGAGATTTCAGAAGAGATGATGGAATTGGCTGAAGAGTACCGTGAAAAGTTAATTGAGAGTATCGCTGAAGTTGATGGTCAAGAAGAACTTATGGAAAAATTCCTAGAAGGTGAAGAGATTTCTGAAGAAGAGATCAAAGCTGGAATTAAAGCAGCAACTATTGGTATGCATATCGTTCCAATGACTGTTGGTACAGCATTTAAAAACAAAGGTGTTCAAACTCTACTTGACGCTGTTGTTGCTTACCTTCCATCTCCAGTTGAATCAGCTGCCATCAAAGGTACGATGATGGAGAATGAAGATCAGGAAGTTGTTGTTGAATCTACTGATGATGGTCCATTTGCATCATTGGCATTTAAGATTATGACAGATCCATTTGTTGGACAGTTGACATTTATCCGTGTATACCGTGGTTCTTTAGAGTCAGGTTCTTACGTACATAACTCAACAAAAGACAAAAAAGAAAGAATCGGTCGTATCATGAAAATGCACGCGATCAAAAGAGAAGAAGTTTCTGAAATTTACGCTGGTGAGATCGGTGCGGTTGTTGGACTTAAATCTACAACTACTGGTGACACACTCTGTGATGCTTCAGATAAAGTTGTACTTGAAAGAATGGATTTCCCGGATCCGGTTATTTCTGTTGCGGTTGAACCTAAAACAAAAGCGGATCAAGAGAAAATGGGAGTTGCACTTTCTAAACTTGCTGCAGAAGATCCATCTTTCCGTGTTTCTTCAGATGAAGAGACTGGTCAGACTATTATTTCAGGGATGGGTGAACTTCACCTTGAAATTCTTGTAGATAGAATGAAAAGAGAATTCAGCGTTGAAGCTGAAGTTGGTGCTCCACAAGTTTCTTACCGTGAGACTATTAAAGATGCTGTTGATCAAGAGTACAAATATGCTAAACAATCAGGTGGTCGTGGGCAATTTGGTCACGTTTATCTTAAAATTGAGCCACAAGAACCAGGATTTGGTTATGAGTTTGTTGACGCTGTTAAAGGTGGGGTAATTCCAAAAGAATTTATCAAACCAATTGATAAAGGTATTCAAGAAGCAATGGCTAGAGGTATTCAGGCAGGTTATCCTGTAGAAGACTTGAAGGTTACTGTATATGATGGTTCTTACCATGATGTCGATTCATCTGAAATGGCGTTTAAACTTGCTGCATCAATGGGTTTAAGAGAGGGTTGTAGAAAAGCTAGACCGGTTATTCTTGAGCCTATGATGAAAGTTGAAGTTGAAACTCCAGAAGATTACATGGGTGACGTTATTGGTGATATCGCTAAAAGACGTGGTCAAGTATCGGGTATGGATGACAGAGCTGGATCTAAAATCATTAACGCGTTTGTTCCTCTTTCTGAAATGTTCGGATATTCAACAGATCTACGTTCAATGAGTCAAGGTCGTGCAACGTATGCTATGGAATTTGATCACTATGAGGAAGTTCCACAGAACGTAGCAAAAGAAATCATCGAAAAGCGTAACAGCTAAGACGGGTTTCTTTACTACATATTCGGTCGGATGGAGTTTTCTCCATTCGGTCACTTACTAAATGTAAGCTCTCTCATTACGAAAACCCCATCAAACCAAATCTACAGCAAATTAACTCCGAAATTAACAATTACGCTAAGTATATAAATATTCTCTTCATCAAATCACACGATAGTGTGCGTTGTCGTTGTGAACACCCTTGAAAGCAAAGCGATTTGAGAACAACGACGATTTTTTGCTTCGTTTTTTCTAAAAAAATGACGAGAGAAACAATACCTCAAGTAATACAAGAGGAAATTTTAAAAAACAAAACAAAACGTTAAAGGAAGAAGATGAAATTTATCATAGACCTCATAGAAGATGTACGGGAACAGATAGGAAATCATGAAGAGTATGTAGTGACTGCTGGACTCCTTAAAGAAGATGCAAATGATAGTACAAAACTTATCTATGCAGGTGAAGCACCTTTGAATCTAGCTGTCTTAGATGATGAGAGTAAACAACTTAACTTTAAAATAGATGATAGTGATATGAGAGTGACTATAGGAGCACTTATCCCGCCTTTGTTGATACTTGATATGGATGCCATGATGTATGAGCTTAGAATGGATGTGAATGTACAATACTCTAATGTAGAGGTGGTTGGATTTGGAAAAAATGAAGAGGAGAAGAAATATATCTTGTTTATCAAGATATAATTTTGGATCCCCGTATGCCCAACGGAAATACCCTTGGGGTGCAAGTACGAGGATGACGGAGGGTGTTTATGCGTAAACTGACTCTTTACCAAACTCTTTCGCCAGAAGAGCATAAAAGAGTGCTCTGTATTTATGTTTGTTTGAAGAACCCATGGCTTCACATGCTTTCTTGATAGCAGCATCAAGTTCAGCATCACTTGCAGTTAGTCCAAGTTTTTTTTGCAAGAAGTTCTTTTTTACTGTGTCAAGTTCTGAACTGTCTGAACAGGAAACAGTTTCAGCATCTTTTTTGTAAATGGAAGGTCCTAACCCAGTAGTCACCTTTATGATAAGGTCATCTGACAGGTCCAATTTAAGCTCTTTTGCCGATGCAGAATAGAGTGCTATTTTTTCAACTTTTTTACTCATTCTTCTTCCTTTGGTAAAATTTTTAACATTTCATTATAGCTATAAATCAAATTTAGGTCAAATTTGGGCTGTTTTGTTCTAAAAGTACCCAATTCATACTTATGTTGTATCGTTTACAAAAATAGGCAATAGCTTCGTAGGGGATTTTTCTTCTTCTTTTTATGACAGCAAAGTATTGTGGATCAAGTTCAAGCGCATCTGCTATATCTCGATCTAGTATTTTTTCTTTCTTATAATGCAGGGAGAGTATCTGTTTTACACGTTGCATGACTGCATGAAAATCTATCATGGATATCCTTAGTATTCATATAAAGATATCATAATAGATTTTTAGAAAAAAGTTTAAATGTATGTCATATTGTCATGCTTTTTAGCCCTTGGCTAAGAAATATGCAATATATACACTTGCACAATGGACAGATTTTTAGTTTTTAGTACTGTCAATTTCTATAACTGTATGTACATTTCCTCTAGGATTGTAATCTGCTATGAGTTTCATAGCTTTGGGTGCTAGTTTAGTGTAGAGTGCATCGTAAATCTCATTTGCAGAGTTTTCATGAGAGATATGTCGATACATAAATGAGTTAATATATAGTTTTAGTGCTTTTAGCTCTATGACTTTTTGATCTGGTACATACGAGAGTTTCAGTGTAGCAAAATCTGGGTATCCTGAACGTGGACACAGGCACATGAATTCTGGTAGTTCTATGTTTATTGTATAGTTTTTTTCATGTTCATTTGGCCAGAAGTTCTCTTCTGCATTAATATCAAATTCCTGTATCTCTTTTTCGCCGTATTTCATGGTTCTCCTTTAATTGTATCTGTTAATAAGTTCTGTTTCTGTGATAGGTTTGCTTATACCAAAGCCTTGAAGGTAATTTATACCAAGTGCTTTAAGCTTTTCTTTTTGTGTATCTTTATCTACCCATTTTGCCACTGTTATAATGTGAAGGTCTTTGGACATTCTGGATAAGGACTCCAACATTGCATAACTTGTTTCATCATGCAGGTTGGTCACATAGTCTCTATCAAATTGCACCATATCAAACTTAAAATGTTTCATGTATTCCATAGATGCATTAGATGAGCCAAAATTATCGATACAGATACGTACACCTTTTGCCCTGAATTTATTGAGTGTTTTAAGATATCCGCCAATATTATGGTGGGTCTTTCGTTCATACAGTTGTATGATCAGGCGGGCAGGATCAATCTTTTTTTGATCTAGATAGTTAAAAAATTTCTCTTGAAATGATGGGTCTCTCAGTGAAAAAGGGGAGAGGTTGAAAGTCAAAGAGATACTTTCATCTACCAAAGGTAAGAGGTCTACAATATGTTTGAGTAGTGTAAAGTCATACTCTCTGCCTAGTCCTAAACGATTAATGACGGGAAGATAAACCCTAGGTAAGATATTTCCTGATTTGTCTGAATTGAGCTTCACTGCAATCTCATAAATATCTATGATGTTACTTTTAGTATTGAGCAGGGGCCTGAAGCTAAGAAGAAGATTATTATCTTTGATCGAGGCAATAATTGTTTTTTCCATATCCGAAACTTCAGCTGCATCCTTAGTGACAGGAATGTTTTTTTCTTTAGTATTCTTTTCAAACTGTGTTGCAATAATATCTTTAAGTTGAAAAATAATTTGTTGAAAATCTTTACCTGTATTGGTCACAATAGCAAACGTATAATCTACTTCAATGTTGTTGATGATTGTGTTTTCTTGGGTGAATTCTTCTAGGGTTTTTTCTAGATCTGCATGCTTTTCATCTAATGCAATAAGAAATTCGGCGCCATAACGTCTTCCGATAAGGGCTTTGTCCAAACCTTTTTGTTGGAACTTTAGGTTTAACTTTTGAATGATAGTATAGAGAACTGCATCCACTTCCCCATCACCATAGTTTTGACTGATCGTTGAGAGGTTTTTTATGATGATCAAAGCAAGTGTTTTAGGTTTAGAGTCCTGTAGTCTTTTGACAAAGGCTTTTTGATTAAAGCCTTGGGTTGTCTGGTCTATAAGGGTTTCTTTTACGCTTACATTCATCAGGAAATAGATAAAATAGATGGTGATAAATGTAATAGAGGTGATAAGAAAGATATTTTGGATACTGAAATTGAAAGTATCGTTAGTAGATATGGTAGTAAAAAAAACTAAAAAAATAAGAATGAGTACTGGAATACCTGCCCTAAGGGCAAGTTTAAAGTGACGTTCTCTCTCTTCCAGTTCTGATAATAGCATTTATGTTACACATCCAAGTGCTTGACATCTTTAGCATGGCTTTCGATGTAGTTTCTTCTAGGTTCAACTTCGTCACCCATAAAGAGGGTAAAGGTATCACTAGCTTCTTCGATATCATCTATCTTAACTTGTAGAAGTCTTCTGTTTTCCGGTGTCATAGTTGTTTCCCAAAGTTGTTCAGGGTTCATTTCCCCAAGACCTTTGTAGCGTTGGATATAGGCACCTTTTTTAGCTGCACTCTCAACTTCGTCAAAGAGTGCAAGAAGATCTTGATCTTTAAACTCATCCGTAATGTGATCTTGAATCTTTTGGTGGATATGGATCGCTTCATTATAATGAGGGTTTGTGAAGAGTACTTCATCAATGATAAGCTCTTCAAGACCATCGTTTGTTTGCACAAAGTAGTGCAGTTTGTCCTCTGTAATTGTTTTATTGAGGATATTGTATCCAAGTACATCAATATACTTTTCAATGGTTTTAGCTAATTCTTTATTTGAAGTACCAATAATATCAGGGTTTTCTATCATATAACGCAGTGCTTCAGGGAGTGCAAAACGTTTCTCTATCTCTCTGAGTGTCATTTTATAATAGGCTACAAGTTTGAACAGGTCAATAAGATCGTTTTCTCCCATAGTTGTACTTTCTATCACAGAGATACCATTTTCAATAAGGAAATCATTAAGTGATTTATCATCTTTAAGATAGGTCTCATTTTTCCCTTTTTTGTAGCGGTAGAGCGGTGGCTGAGCAAGGTATAGATATCCTTTTTCAATGACAGGCTGTAAAAATCTAAAGAAGAATGTCATTAAAAGTGTTTGAATGTGGGACCCATCAACATCGGCATCGGTCATGATAATGATCTTGTGGTATCTGAGTTTCTCTTCATTAAACTCTTCACCGATACCACAACCAAGAGCAGTGATCATGTTTTTGATCTCGTCAGATTTGAGGATCTTCTCTAAACGTGCTTTTTCAACGTTAAGGATCTTACCTTTGAGTGGTAAGATCGCCTGGAATACTCTATCACGGCCTTGTTTTGCTGAACCGCCGGCAGAATCCCCTTCCACCAGATAGATCTCTGAAATTTCTGGGTCTTTACTTTGGCAGTCTGCAAGTTTACCGGGCAGTGTTCCGATACTCATGGAGTCTTTACGTTTTACTAGATCTTTTGCTCTTTTTGCTGCATCTCTACCTCTGGCTGCAAGCAATACTTGTGCCATGATAGCTTTGGCTTCTATAGGGTTCTCTTCAAGGTATTTGTTAAAGTTTTCAGAGAAGAACTTTTGCACCAAAGGACGTACATAAGAAGAACCGAGTTTTCCTTTGGTCTGTCCTTCAAACTGTGGTTCAGGCACACGTACAGAGACAATGGCTATAAGGCCTTCTTTACAGTCATCCCCAGTAATTTTGGTACCTTTCTCTTTTGCATTTGCATTTTTAGAGATGTAGCTTGCCATAGAGCGTGTCAGTCCTGCTCTAAAACCTGCTTCATGTGTACCACCATCAGCTGTTTTGATGTTATTTACAAACGAGAGTGATTTTTCAGAGTCTGCATCACAGTACATCAAAGCGATATCTATCTCAATATCGTCCGCTTTACCTTGGAAAAACTGTGCGTTGGAGATAACATCTTTTGTATTCATATCTTCAACAAACTGTTTGATCCCTCCCTCAAAATGGAAAAGTTCTTTTGTCCCGTCTCTCTCATCTTTGAAATCAATGGTGATCTTAGGGTTGAGGTAAGCCAACTCCTTAAACCTTTTCATCAAGATCTCTTTTTGGAAAGTGGTACCCTCCGTAAAGATAGTGTCATCAGCCCAGAACTCTATCTTGGTACCTTTTTTACGAGATGTGCCTGTCTCGGCTAAGGCTTCTTGCGGGATACCTTCTTTAAAATCTTGTTCGTATGTGTGACCATCACGATTGACAGTAAGGTGCAGATCTTTAGAGAGTGCATTTACAACAGAAACACCAACCCCATGAAGACCACCGGAGACTTTATAGGTGTCTTTGTCAAATTTACCACCGGCATGGAGGACAGTAAGTACAACAGTAGCAGCTGATATCTTCTCAGTAGGGTGCTCTGCAACAGGAATACCACGACCATTATCTTCGATAATAGCTGAACCTGCTTTGGTAAGTGTGACTTTTATCGTATCACAAAAGCCTGCCATTGCTTCATCGATAGAGTTATCTACAACTTCATAGACAAGATGGTGAAGTCCTCTTGTTGAGGTGTCACCGATGTACATACCTGGTCTTTTTCTTACCGCTTCCAGTCCTTTAAGGACTTTAATATTACTAGCACCATATTCTGCCATGTTGAGACTCCATATTTTTATTAATAACATAAAATGAACAAAGTCCATTTTATTACGCTAACGCTTAGTTTTCTTCAGCAGAAAGCTCACGCGACTAGTCGCTTTTAAATACTTGATAAGTATATATATTTTAGCTAAATTTCGCTTAGTAATAGGGTGATTAAAGTAACATACCGCTTTGTTGTTTTTTGGTACTTGCAATGTCTATCTCATTTGGGTCTATAAATTGTTGTTTTTCATATGCTTCGATGGCATAACGACCTATCATAGCAGCATTGTCTGAGCAGTATTCCAGAGGAGCAACATGAAGTGTTTTGCCAAATTCACTACAGAGTTTTTCATAAGCATTTCGTATGTATTTGTTAGCAGAGGCACCACCTACAATGGCAAAATCTTTAATCTCTTCTTTTGCAAAGATCTTTTTGCTTTTTTGAAGCAGGTGAAGCTTCACTGCTTTTTGAAATGATGCAGAGAGATCAGCTCTGTCTTGTTCGCTCATTTTATCGCTTCCGCCTAATGCCTCGACTTTTAGTCGCACGGCATTTTTCAGGCCAGAGAGTGAAAAGGCTATGAGAGGAGAGTTGCGTAATGGTACGGGAAGATCAAATCTATTTTCATCTCCTTTGCGTGCAAGTGCTTCTATGAGTGGTCCACCTGGGTAACCCAGTCCCATCATCTTGGCACACTTGTCAAAACTTTCACCTACAGAGTCATCTATACTTGTGGCAAGTATCTCCATATGCTCAAAACTCTCTACACGTATCACTTGTGTGTGCCCTCCGGAGATAAGAAGTACCAAAAGTGGGAATAGGGTTTCTTTTTCAATGAAGAGAGAGTAAATATGCCCTTTAAGGTGATGTACCGATATAAGAGGGATATCTTGTAAGGTAGCCAAAGTTTTTGCCATAGCGATACCTTCAAGGAGCGTTACACCTAATCCCGGTTGATTGGTGACAGCGACAGCTTTGAGTTTGTCAAAGTAGGGTTTAGTCTCTTCCAGTAATTTTGGAAGGGTTACTGCATGAAGACGTGATGCAAGTTCCGGTACGACTCCACCATAACAGGAGTGTTCTTCTTCTTGGGAGATCTTTTTATGGTAAAGCACTTTTTTTGTGGCTATTTCTGTAATAGCAATGGCACTGTCATCACAAGAGCTTTCTATGCTTAAAATCATAGGTGATCCTGTAGGGTGTTGTCTCCTGACAACACCGTTATGTGTGTATTAAAATTAAATTTGGTGTTGTGAGGACACAACACCCTACAATACATTATCATTTTTGCTCCATCACACGTTTTTCTATAAAATCCCATTTCCCATAACCGCTATCGGCATTGATATGACCTGCATTTTTGATAATAGTCAAAGGGATATTATAATGCCTCGCCATTGTTTCTGCTTCGGCTACTCCGATGTAAGGGTCATTGTCTGAGACTATCATTTGTATCTCTTTGGCATAAAGTTCCTCTGGCATCTCACAAGGGAAAAAAGTTTTGATCGTAGCTTCTTTTGTGGTGATGCTTGGAGGCGAAACCATGAAAAGTCGTTTCACTTGAGGCATCTCTTCCTGGCAGAGCCAAAACCAGAGGGTGTTTGCTAAAGAGTGGCAGACTACAGTGTCTGGTTTAAATTCTTCGAGTATCTGTTTAACTTGTTTTACCCATCTGTTTTTGCTTGGAAAATGGCAATTGTCAAGCAAAGGAAAAGAAACTGTACCGTAATTTTTGGCTATTTCAGCAGCAAGTTCTGCCTGCCAGTGAGGTGCATCACTGCCTCCCCAACCGTGTAAAATTAGTATTTTATTGTTGTGTGACATACGCTCTTACTTCTTTATCTATTTGGATTATCTCATCGATATTGTTTGCCTTGAAGTTTTCAAACTTTTTATAGGCATTTAAGATTATCTCACTCATCCCAAAAAATGAACACTGCTCTGCTTGAAACGCTTTAATAGCTTCTTCGTTAGCTGCATTGACTACTACACCTAGATGAGGATTATTTAAGATGTGTTCCTTGATATTCCAAATAGGGTAGCGTTCTGCTTCAATGGGTAAAAATTCTATAGCTCCCATAGCAAGCAGATCGGTAGACGGTAAGATAGCTTCTTCCACTTCGCCTCTCAATGCAAAAGCAATAGGCAACTTCATGTCTACTCCTGCAAAGTGTGCAGTGGTAGAGCCGTCTTTAAATTCTGCAAGAGCGTGGATGATAGACTTTTTCTCTATGAGCGCATCGATGTTGCTGGTATTAAAAAGCCATTTAGCTTCCAGGAGTTCAAAGAGTTTGTTGGTCATCGTGGCTGAATCTATGGTGATCTTGTTTCCCATAGACCAGTTGGGGTGCTTGAGTGCATCTGAAAAAGTAGCATCTTTCATTTTATTCAACTTCCAGTCTCTAAAGGCACCACCACTTGCGGTGATATAAAGCTTAGAAACAGGACGTTCATTCATCAGGTACCAAAGTCCAAAATGCTCAGAGTCTATAGGTGTGATAAGAGACATATTTATGAACTCACCAGCGACCACTAAAGACTCTTTGTTTGCCAGTGCGACTCTTTTACCAAGGCTTGTAGCTTTAAGGGTAGGAGCAAGACCGGCATAGCCTACAAGAGCATTGACGACAGTATCACTTTCACATGTTTCTATGAGATGTAAAATACCATCAGTACCACAGAGTACATTGGGGTGATTTACTTTTACTCTGTCAGCTTCATTGGCGATAGCAACTATTTTGGGTTGATGCTCTTTGATCTGCTTATTGAGCAGATCAATATTATTGCCTGCTACAAGCGCTTCTATGGTGATGTTGTAGCGTTTGGCGATGATGAGGGTATTGACCCCTATGGAGCCTGTGGAGCCTAGTAAAACGATGCTTGACATGAGTTATATGAGTGATCTAAGTGCAATAACCATCATTATCGCACCAAAGAGATAACCGTCTATTCTGTCAAGTATCCCACCATGTCCGGGGAGTAGATCTCCCGAATCTTTCACTCCTGCTTCACGTTTGAGGTAGCTTTCAAAAAGGTCTCCAAAGACTGAAGCGATCGCCGTTACAAATGTTACGATAAAAGCGATCCAAAAATCAACCACATAGAGTCCTGCGAAAGACCCTGCAATGGTAGCAAGGATGATGCCGCCAAAAACACCTTCAAGTGTTTTGTTTGGCGAAGTGTCCGAGAATTTGGTTTTACCTATGGCTTTACCTGTAAAGAAGGCACCTATATCTGTGAGAGCAACCGTAACAAGGAGCCAGAACATTGACGCGATCCCGAAATCTTGATAGAGGATAAGGAAAAAAAGTATCCCGCTTACAGGGTAGAGAAACGGAAGGAGCAGTCTTTTGTCAAAGTTATGCATATAAGCAAGTGATGAAGCAAAAATGATGGCAATGAAAAAGAAGAGATCATCAGGGTTAGGATAAAAATAGGCAACTATCCATAAAAGCGCAGCCCAAAAATAGGCAGGGGGTGCAACCAGTTTAAAGAGTTTCATTGCTTCATAAAAAGCAAACATATAGATAACACCTAAAAAAGCCCACATGATAAAAAAGTTGTCTATCCAGCCTATGAAGCCTACAAGTGCAAGTAGAGCAATACCGGTTAATATACGTTGTTGAAGTGAGCTTAAGTTTTTCATCATAATCATTTCCTGATTTTTATATAGATATGATTATATCACGCTTTGCGTTATACTCTGGTTTCTCCTTGTTACTTTTTTCTTTTTTGTACTGCGACAAAAGAGAAAAAAGTAACCAAAAAAGCGCCTGTGGCATACATAAAATAAAAAAACGCAAGCGACTTACAGTGATGTTCTGCGTGGAGAATGATGACTCGTTTGAAGATAGAAATGACACCTAAATTCGTATTTCTACACCCTCTTTAGTTACTCTTATCGTGTCATATTTGTTATAAAATACATTGGAACCCTCTTGAACTTTGACAAATTTACGTTTGGTATAATCTACCTCATAATCTCCTGGATTTTTAACAGAGAAATCAACACAGAGTTTTGCTGCAGCCTGAATGACAGAGTCTGGAAGGTTTTGTTTGTCTGTTTTGATGATAACATGGCTTGAAGGCACATTACGTATGTGCATCCAAAGATCATTGGCTTTAGCGATCTCAAGGAGTTTTTGATTTTCGTTGCTATTGCGTCCTACAAGTACTTTGTAGCCTTCTATCCAAAAAAGTTCTCCCTCTCTAAGCTTCTCTTTTTTACGTAATGACTTGGCACGTTTTGGTACGAGAAGTTCCAGTTCGTAAGGTGTGTTTGCCTGTTCAAGTGCATAGTAAATATTTTCATAAAACGCTTTTTTAGAGCTCAAGTTCTCTTGTTCTATATGTACGTTTTTAGCCTTGCTCTTGGCACGTTTTGAAAGGTTGAAATAGTAGTCAGACATACGGTTTACTTTTACATCTTTTGGAAGAGCTATACTCACTTCATTGCCCTCAAAATCAAACGTTTTCAGCTTGGTATCATAAGGCTTTATCTGGTACAGATTTGCCAAGATGAGGTTACCGTAGTTCTTATGTTCAAGTGCTGTTTGCAGAAGTTTTTCTTCATTGGGAAGTTTGTTTAAAAGTTGTTCAAACTTTTTTACTTTTTTTGCCACAGTAGAGAGCTTTTGTTTTTTCATCTCTAAAAGTTTTTTAGCTTCTATTTGTGTAAATTTCTCTTCTAAATAACGGTCTACATCTCCTATGTCTTGTTTTTCTTCATTACGTTCAAAAGGAGGAATGGCAAGCAGTTCCATCCCTGGACGGATCACACGGAAAGAGCTGTCAGCATCAATGTGTCTGAGTGCCTCAATGATGACTTCATTGTCATCGATGAGAATGGCATTGGTGTTTTTACCTGTAAATTCTAACTGTAAGTAGATGATCTTATCTTTATAAGAACTTTTTGGGGCGATGGTAAAACGTAAAATTCGGTCATCATTTGGTACCTCTACGGAGATGAGCTTGCCTCCACTCATCAGAGAGTGTAACAGTGTGTCAAAGGGAGCATTGTAGCCTTGCAGAGGTCTTTGTGATGGGGCTTTATAGATAAAACTATGCCCTCTGGTCAGATTAAAGAAATAGCTCTCAGACTTGTCAAACATAATCTCTAGAGTGTTGTCTTCTATGCGTCTTGCACGGCTGATGAATGTAAAGTTGTTTAGACGTTTTGCAATGGCTTTAAGTTCGTAGAGTTTCAAGATTGAGCCTTTTAGCTCTCGTTCCCATGCTGTGTGTGGGAATGCATACTTCAGTTGATGAAAATAAAAAGCTTTAAAGCATTAAAAATATCTGTATGCATTACCACGGAGACCATGGTAACGAGGATATATTATGAATCGTATTTTACCAAAAATACGCATTAAAAAACTTTTCGCTATAATTCGCGTAATTATTATATACATTATGTAGAACGAAGGACATAAAATGGCACAAACCATGACAGAAAAAATTTTCTCAGAACATGCAGGCAAAGAAGTACATGCAGGAGAGATTGTTAGAGTAGATATCGATATGATCATCGGTAATGATATTACAACACCTATTTCCATTCGTGCATTTGAAGAGAGTGGGGCAGAGAAATTGGCTAAACCGGATAACTTCAGCATCGTGATGGATCACTACATCCCTGCTAAAGATATCGCTTCAGCGAATCAGGCAAAGATCTCTAGAGAGTTTGCCTATAAACATGACCTCAAATACTTCTTTGATGAAAAAGATATGGGTATCGAGCATGCCTTACTTCCGGAAAAAGGGCTTGTGCTTCCTGGTGATGTCATCATTGGTGCAGACTCTCACACTTGTACCCATGGTGCATTGGGTGCGTTCTCAACAGGTATGGGAAGTACAGACCTTGCCTTTGCTATGATCACTGGTGGTAACTGGTTTAAAGTACCTGAGACCATCAAGGTAGAGTTGACCGGTAAACCGGGTGAGCACATTTATGGTAAAGATATCATCTTAGAACTTATTCGTCAGATAGGGGTAGATGGTGCGTTATATAAAGCCATCGAATTTACAGGTGAAGCTATCCAATACCTTGGTATGGCAGATAGATTTTCCATCGCGAACATGGTTATCGAAGCAGGTGCTAAGAATGGTATCTTCGCAGTAGATGATATCACTCTTGCGTATCTTGACGAAAGAAAAGAAGCCAATGATGGTTTAAGAGCTGAACCTAAAATCCACACTTCTGATGCAGATGCAACATATTGTCAGACTATCGTTATAGATACAGCAGCACTTTCACCAGTGATCGCCTATCCTTTCTTACCATCAAATGGTAAACCTGTAGAACAGGCAGTGGCTGATGACCTTAAGATAGACCAAGTGATGATAGGTTCTTGTACGAATGGTCGTATCGAAGATTTGCGTATCGCAGCGGAGATCATGAAGGGTAAAAGAGTGGCACGTCATACACGCATGATCGTCACTCCTGCGACACAAAAGATCTTGTTGCAGGCACAACACGAGGGCTTGATGGATATTCTCATCAATGCAGGTGCGGTGGTCTCTAACCCAACATGTGGGGCATGTTTGGGTGGTTACATGGGGATACTTGGTGACGGTGAAAGATGTGTTGCTACAACCAACCGTAACTTTGTAGGCCGTATGGGTGCAAGAACATCTGAAATTTACTTGGCTAACTCTGCTGTTGCTGCGGCTAGTGCAATTGCAGGAAAGATCGTAGATCCTAGAGATATTTAATTGACACCTTTTATCTACAGCTTCACGGTAACAAAAGATGCCATTGATTTTAATGGTCATGTCAATAACGTTACCTATCTTAGCTGGATGATATCTGCTGCAACAAAACACTCTGAATCAGTAGGTTCTAGCTATGAAAAATGTTTAGAACTTGGTGGTACTTGGGTTGCAAAATCTCACACAATTGAATATAAAAAACCTGCTTTTGAAAATGATGAACTGCAAATGAAAACATGGATAGAAGATATAGGGAAGATCCTCTCAACACGTAGATACGAATTGACACGTCCGACTGATGGTGCACTTATCTGCGAAGGGAAAACGGAGTGGGTTTTTGTTGATAGTAAGAAGATGAGACCTATGAAGATCCCACAGGATATTATTGATGGGTTTAGAACCCGGCATTAGGGTCTACCCCAGGGCATACTCTCTTGAGCTAAGCTCAATTCACCTTAAAACCCAAATCCTCCACCCGCGCCAAAATCAGGTGTTCCAAAACTCTGCGTAGCAAACGAAGGGTCAGAGTGTCCAAATTGAAGTGATGTACCCCTTAGCATGGTGATATCCATTTTTGGGTCTATGCCTTTTGGACATACAGCTGTACATTCTCCACATAAAGTACAATCCCATACACCATTGGTCTGAATATTATTTATAATATTTTTTGCATCACCTTCACGTTTGTCTGAACTGTAACGGTAAGCACGAGTGAGAGCAAAAGGTCCTAAAAAGTCAGGATTTACTGCATAGACAGGGCAGGCAGAATAGCATGAATCACAGAGTATACAGTCTGTTTGTGTTTCGGTTAGTTTCTCATCACTGTGTGTCAGTGCTGCTTCTTGCATTTCATGTAACCATGCCGTACTTTTTACAAGTGTCTCTTTGGCTTTGTGTTTGTTTACTTTGAGATCACGTAGGATTGGGTGGTATTGTAGTGGTTCAACAAGGTCACCCTCTTTTACTTTGTAGGCACAAGAGAGTTCTTCTCTTCCGTTCACACGGACAGCACAAGTTCCACACACTGAAGCACGACAGCCTGCTGAGAATGTTAGTGAAGCATCTTTGTGTTCTTTTATCTCATAGAGGGCAGCAAGGAGAGTGATACCTGTTGAGACTTCAAAGGATTCTATACTTTTTTCTCTTTGAATAGAAATTTTCATATTTTGGTCTCCATACTCTCTTTTAATGTTAAACTGTAGCTTTGTTTCCCTCTTCCTTTTTTAGAAAAAGGAAGCAAAAAGCGTCTCTGTTCTCGAATCGCTTTGCTTTCAAGGTCGTTCACAGAGACAGGCACGCTTTGCGTGATTGATGAAGGAAGAGCATTTATCATAGAGGCTCCTTCTTCCACTGCAAAACCATATGTTTGGCAAAGTTTTCATCATCTTCTTTTTCAAAACCCAGTTTATAGTGTGCACCTCGACTCTCATCTCTTGCGATAGCTGCAGAGATGGTGGTAGGAGCAAGTAATAAGGCATTAGAGAATTCTAAAAACTCTACTAGGTTTTGGTTGTTCTCTTTGGCTTTGTCGGCTATGCCCATTTGAGGGAGAGTCACTTGCATGGTGATGACTTTTTCAAGTGCCTCATTTAGTTTGTTGTTTTCTCTCACAATACCCACATGAGAGTAGAAAAGTTTTCCCAATGCTTCTCTTTGCTCATAGAAGTTGAGTTTCACCTCTCTTTTAAATAACTCTTCTATATGTGCTGTATCAATTTGGAGTTGTTTGTCATCTGCTGGTTTACTACTTGCATAAATAGAATGTTTATAGGCATTTTCTCCTGCAAATTTTCCAAATGCTGTGATCTCAAGCAGTGAGTTCCCGCCAAGACGGTTGGCTCCATGCACTTTGGCATTGGAGCATTCACCTACGGCAAAACACCCTTTGATACCTGTGACTTCTAGGGCATAATCCACATCTATCCCACCCATGGAGTAGTGTGCTACTGGTTTAATAGGGATGAGTTCTGAAGAGGGGTCTATATGTTCATGCAATTTACAAAGTGCTACTTCTTGAGGAAGGATCGCCATGAGCTTCTCTTCTCCTAAATGTCTGAGATCTAAAAAAACCTCTTGATTGTTTTGTAGTTGAGAGAAGATGGCACGTGCTACTTCATCTCGGGGTTTGAGTTCATCAACAAATCGTTCACCATCGGAGTTCAATAGGTAACCACCTTCCCCTCTGGCACTTTCGCTGATAAGAATAGCAGAGTGTTTCAATGCAGTTGGGTGAAACTGTATAAACTCCATATCTGAGACAGCTCCTCCTGCACGAAGTGTTGCTGCGACACCATCACCGGTAGAGCCGTAAGCATTGGTCGTAAATCCATGATAGAGTGAAGCATACCCACCTGTTGCCATTACGACAGATTTTGCATTTATTTGTTTTACTTCACCTGTGCAGATGTCTAAAAAAGTTGCTCCTTTAACCGTATCATCTTTGGTGATGAGGTTTAGCAGATAATGTTCATCTAAAAAGTCTATATTCTCTTTCAAACAAGTGTCATAAAGAGTATGAAGTATTTTGAGTCCTGTATAGTCCTGGGCATAACAGGCACGTTTTGCAGAAGCACCACCCATTTGATGTTGGGCTACTGTATCTTTACCACTTTTACCATTGTCCAAGCGTGAAAAAGGTACACCCAAACTCTCTAACCACTCTATCGTCCTGGGTGCATCTGCACACATCTTGCGTACCATATCTTCATCACAAAGTCCATGTGCAGACTTGACCGTATCTGCAATGTGAGAGCTTATATGGTCTTCACCTACATTACCAAGAGCAGCATTGATGCCTCCCTGAGCCATAGAAGTTTGTGAATTTGTAGGGTAAGCTTTACCCACTACAAGAACAGAAGCACCAGCTTCTTTAGCAGAAAGTGCAGCAGTTAAACCTGCTCCACCTGAGCCTATGATGAGAACATCGATCATATGTTATTTCTCCATAAATATTTTAATATTTTCCACAATACCTTCAAGAAGCTTTTTTCTTGCTTCGATACTTGCCCAAGCCATATGTGGTGTGATGAGGAGTCTATCTTTATTTTGAACATGCATGAGTGGATTATCTTCTGCTATAGGTTCAGGGGTAAGTACATCCAATCCTGCGTAGATATCTTTTTTATCTAGCTCTCCTGCCAAGTCAGCCTCATTGATGATGCTTCCTCTCCCAAGGTTGAGAAGTATCGCTCCATCTTTGAGAAGCCCTAAATTTGAAGTATTAAGGAGGTTTTGTGTTTTCTCATTAAGAGGGCAGTGGATAGAAATGATGTCACATTCTTGAAGTAGTTCATCCAGTGCCATATGAGGGTATTTTTGTCCATAGTTCTCACCGGAAGTTGAATGGTAACATACCTTTGCACCAAAAGCAGTCGCAACTCTGGCTACTTCTTTACCGATGCTGCCAAGCCCGATGATCCCCCATCTTTTCCCTGCTATCTCGAAAAATGGACGGCTGACATCTGTAAAGAGTTCAGATCTGCTCCATGATCCACTTTTAACTACATTATCATAATAGGCCATTTCCCCAATAAGGTAGAGTGCCATAGAAAAAGTATGTTGTACTACAGACTGTGTAGAGTAACCTGCAACATTTTTGACCTCTATCCTCATGGTTTTTGCTGCATCAAGATCAACATTGTTCATCCCTGTGGCAGCGATACATATGAGTTTTAGCTGCGGTGCTTCTTCCATCATCTGTGCAGTAATGACTACTTTGTTTGTAATGATGATCTCAGCGGTTTTGATGCGGTCAAGTGTCTCTTCGGAAGTTGTTGTCTGGTAGGTTGTTACTTCACCGAACGTATTTAATGCACTGATATCCAAGTCATCACCAAGTGTCTTTGCATCAAGTATTACAATATTCATATTTATCCTTACTCTGTTCTTTCTAGAAGCGTTTCTATATGTTCACTGATATCATCTCTAAGTACAGAGCGCACGTTTACCGGTTTTCCATTTTTATCAAGAGCAACAAATTTAAACTCAGCACTTGTTACTTCAAATTCTTCATTGGTATCCAGATCTTTAACTTCTACCGATACATAGATAGTCATGGATGAGGTACCAATAGCTGTGATCTCGGTATATATTGTAAATATGTCACCATTGTGAATAGGTTTTAAGAAGTTGATCCTTGAAACAGTTACAGTAACGGCTGGAGATTTAATAATATCATCCACTGCGATACTTGCAGCTTTATCCATTTTTGCCATGACCCAACCACCAAAGGCAGTACCACCTGGATTTAAATCTGTAGGGTAGGTTCTACCTTTGAGTGAAATGGATCTCATTTAAGAGTCACTTATGCTTGCTGCGATCTTAAGTGCACGCTCTTTTGCTGTTTCAACTTCATCCAGTACAAGACTGACAGCCATACGACGACCTACATGAGATTCTGGTTTTCCAAAGACTCTTACAAAACTGTCTTTAGTAAAGGCATTGTCTGGTATTTCAAGAATCGGATTATGACTTTCATTTTTTGCTTTGTACGCACCACATGCACCTGAACCATAGAAAGTAAAGTCAAGTGGCAGACCAAGTACAGCTCGTACATGTAAAGCAAACTGGCTTTGGCTCTGTGTGATAAGTGTCACCATACCTGTGTCGTGTGGACGTGGGCTAAGTTCAGAGAAGTACACTTCACCGTCTTTGACGAAGAATTCCACACCAAAGATACCACGGCCACCAAGACCATCTGTGACTGCTTTGGCGATGTCTTTCGCTTTTTGCAGTGTTTCTTCACTCATTGGCATTGGTTGCCAAGAAAGGATGAAGTCTCCATCTTTTTGTATATGTCCGATGGCTTCACAAAAAGTAGTACCTGTTTCATTCCGTACTGTCAAGAGGGTGATCTCATAGTCAAAAGTGACGAACTCTTCAACGATGAGCTCACTCGCATCACCTCTTGCCTCTTTAGCGATCTCCCATGATTTTTCTATATCATCTGCAGTTTTTGCGATGCTCTGACCATGACCGGAAGAACTCATCACCGGTTTGATGACACATGGGAAGCCCATGCGCTCACCAGATGCTTTGAGTCCATCCAAAGTAGTGATGAATTCATAGCCACTTGTCTTAAGTCCCAGCTCTTCGGCTGCAAAAACACGAATGTTTTTACGGTTCATCGTTTTGTTTACCGCTTCAGCATTTGGGATAACATGAAAACCTCTAGCCTCAGCTTCAAAAAGTGCAGCGATGCTGATAGCCTCAACCTCTGGTAAAATGTAAGTTGGTTGCTCTTTTTCTATAAGTGCAAGTACAGCTTCTTTGTCTTGCATATCTATAGCATATGAACGGTTTGCTACAAGGTGTGCAGGTGCATTCTCGTATTTATCAACAGCGATCACTTCAACACCAAGTCTCTGAGCCTCAATGGCAACTTCTTTACCAAGTTCACCTGAACCTAGGAGCATGATCTTGATAGCGTCTTTTTGTAGAGTAGTAGTAAATGTCATGGAGAAACCTTTAGATATATAATGAAAATATTACTATGATTTTAGCGAAAAGTTAGATAATGTGTAATGAGTTGAGAAAATTTTATCTACAGTTTAGATAGAAAAGTGGATTGAGTAGCAAAGTAAAATGTTTCTCGTCCCTAAGTTTTACCTTTGAGATGAGAAATTTTACATTCTTTATATTTTGTTTATACATGTATTATTTCATCTTTGAGTGAATAGGCGATCGCCAGCATATCCTTTTTTTCAGTTTCACCAATATTATTTTGATCCATTGCCAAAAGGATATCATCTACCACTGCTATGAATTCCTGTTCGGAAATATTCATTCCTTTGTGTGCTCCCAGCATACCTTTACCAGTGTAGGTCTGAGGACCACCCGTACCAGCACAGATAAATTCAAAAACGATTTGTTTAACCTTATCCATATCTTCTACGATCTCAAATCTTGTTTTTATCAGAGGGTTAGCTAAATGATTATCTGCGATATCATTAGCTAAACTTCTAATTACATTTTCTCCACCCATTCTTTCATAAAGTGTATTTTCCATAGTACTTTTCTCCTTTGCTGTTATGTACTTTTTTAACTTCTTTACGTCTAATGTTGATAATCAAACATCATAAGTAAGCATAACATTAAATTATTTTATAATAAAGAGCAAAATTTCGTAAAAATGTACATTTTGTCGGATTATATATTATATGTGTGTTAATATATGTAATATTGTGTTCAAAAAGGTTTTATATTATGAAAACACTACCTCTTTTTACGATAGAACAGACTATCAATACCTATAAATATTTATTTGAACCTAATCCCATGTTCGGCATGGATTTTTTTGCAGATGATTTTGAGGCTAAAGATATAGTACTGCTTGATGATACTAAAGCAGGTAGTCAAGGTATACCCATTCATTTCAATTATTATGCTCTGTTTTTACGTATACATGGAGAAACGAAAAGAACGATCAATCAATTTAATTATTTAATCAAACCACAATCTCTTCAGCTAGTAAACCCAGGATCGATATATTCATTTAAAGATACCACTAATGCTTCAAGAACCTATGTTTTACTTTTTAATAAAGCGTTTATAGAAGAAGATAGTTTAACTGTGGAGATACAAGATGCTTTATTGGACTTCCATCGCAAGTGTCAGCAAGATATTGTTTTAGATACGACACAATTTGCACATGCTGTCTCTATATACGAGCAGTTAAGCTCTGAATTAAGAGCTAAAAATGATGATTATAAAATAGTGGTAAAAATGTTGATCAATCAATTGCTTGTTTTACTCAAACGTGAGAAATTACATTTTGGATTGAAACAAAACCATACAAGAGCTGAGCAGATCTGTTCAGAGTTTCTTGTTCTGATCGAAGAGCATTACTGGCAGAAAAAAAGTGTGAAAGAGTATGCTTCGCTATTAGGCATCACACCTAAACATTTGAGTGAGACGGTTAAAGCTACACTTCATCATACTGCACTCTCCTATATACATGTGCGTATTATCAAAGAGATACAGTATTTACTCTGTTTTGGCGGTATGTCCATCAAGCAGATCTCTTATGCACTTCACTTTGAGACAGTTTCACAGTTGGGGCGCTTTTTCAAACGACATGAAGGGATGAGTCCTAAAGCATATAGGTTAAAACACAGGGGAGTTGCATTGTATGATAAACAGTATGATAGTAAGTAAATATTTTGATTAAAATTGATATGTTGTAGTTTAGGTTAAAAAGTGGATTGAGTAGCAGGGCAAGATGCCCCACTGCTGTAAAACTTACAGTCTAGACTCGTATCTTCTAAGCATGAAGAGTTTCTTAAGGATCTTCTTGCGTGTTGCAATTTTCTCTTTTTTTCTCGCTTCAGTCTTAGTTTCGTAGTGTTGTCTAGCTCTCGCTTCAGTTACGATAAGGTTTCTGTCACATTGTCTTTTGAATTTTCTATAAGCGTCATCAAATGAATCACGTGAATTTAAAATTATTCCTGGCATCGAAAAGCACCCCCTTCCTGTTTAAAATTTCTCCAATCAATCTATTGGAGTTACAAACAAAGTGTGGGATTATATCGAGTTAGGATTAAATTGTGATAAAATATAAACATCAGATGGAGGTTCTCTATGCAAAAAGTATTTGAAAGTTGTTATGCCTTAGACAAAAAATGTTATGAGCAGTATGGACTGACAGAAGATATACTCATGGAACATGCCGCTTCCGGCATAGCAGATTATATACGTAAACATTTCAGACAAGGCACTTCGGTATTTATCACAGCAGGTGTAGGAAATAATGGCGCAGATGGCATAGTCCTTGCAAGACAGTTACACGGTGACTATGATGTCAAACTTTATGTGCCGTTTGAGGTACGCTCTGTTATGGCAAAGCTTCAGTTGGAACGGGCTATGAAACTTGGAGTTAAGCGTGTAGATGTGGTGAGTGAAGCTGAAGTCGTCGTAGATGCTTTGTTTGGAGCAGGACTCAATAAACCTTTAAATGAAGAGACACAGCATATCATCCATCAACTGGGTGCACTTAAAGCCCATAAAATTGCTTGTGATGTACCAACAGGCGTGAGTGATGAGGGACTTTTATTACCACTGGCATTTCAAGCAGATGTCACATTGACAATGGGTGCCTATAAAGAGGCACTTTATCTTGATGCTTGTAAAGATGTGGTGGGTGAAGTAGTACGAGTAGACTTAGGGTTGAGTTCACTCTTTTATGAAGGTGAGAGTCAGACCTGTCTGCTTGAAGCATCTGATCTAAAACTTCCTTCCAGAACAGAGCAATCCACGCATAAAGGAAGCTTCGGACATGCAGCTGTGTTTTGTGGAGAGAAGGAGGGGGCAGGTATCATTGCCGGGATGGCTGCAGCTACATTTGGAGCAGGGCTTACCACACTGGTAGTCCATGACAAGATCTCTCCTCCAGCATATCTGATGCACGCAACGGTCGTACCGGGTAATGCTTCGGCTCTAGCCATAGGGATGGGACTTGGGTGTCATTTTGAGAGTGAATTTTTGCAGAAGTATGTGGTAAAAAGCCACTTGCCCATAGTCCTTGATGCTGACAGTTTTCACAGTGAAGAGATCTTATCTGTTCTAGAACAAAAAGACAGAGAGATCGTCATTACCCCACATCCTAAAGAGTTTGTAGTCATGTGGAAGATACTTACAGGTGAACAGCTCACTGTGACACAGGTACAAGCCAAACGTTTTGAAATGGTACGTAAGTTCAATGCCAAGTATCCGCATGTGACCCTGCTGCTCAAAGGTGCCAACACACTCATCATGCAGGAAGAAAGACTCTATATTAACCCTCTAGGCTGTTCCAAGCTAAGCAAGGGTGGAAGTGGTGATGTCCTTTCCGGTCTCATCGTCTCATTGCTTGCACAAGGTTACACTGCCATTGATGCAGCTATCCAGGGTTCTTTGGCTTTGGTGATCGCTGCCAATCATTACAGAGGATCTTCATATGCGATGTTGTCTACGGATCTTATCGAACAGATATCTCTGCTTGAAGTAAATAATTAATAGTGAATAGTAAATAGTTTTGGTAGTATTCCGCCATGATAAGTATTAAAATACAATGCAGTGAGCCACTAAATGGCGAATCGTAAAAAAATAGCAGTTCTTTTTAGTGGTAAAGGATCTAACTTTGCCCATATTGTCAAGCATTTACATGCACAAGAGTTTGAAGTTGTCGTTGCCTTGACAAACAACGCAAATGCAGAGGGGATAGAAGTTGCAAATGCAGCGTCCATACCTCTTGAAGTCATAGACGCAAAAACGTATGAGAGCAGAGAAGCTTTTGATGCTGTAGTGGTAGAACGACTGCAAGCATATAAACCAGACTTGACAGTGCTTGCAGGGTTCATGCGTATCTTGACACCGGTGTTTACAGAACAGATAATAAGTATCAACCTGCATCCCTCGTTACTCCCTAGACATAAAGGCCTCAAAGCCATAGAAAAGAGTTATGAAGATGAACATTCTTATGGTGGTGTTTCTATACATTATGTAAGTTCCGAACTTGATGGCGGTGAGGTGATCTTGCAAAAAGAAGTTTCCAAAGAAGGTTTGAATTTTGAAGCCTATGATGAAAAAGTACGAAGCATCGAAAAAGATGCACTAGTGGAAGCGATAAGAAAAATTTTACGTTAAGTTTTTAATTGAACCCTATGAGTGCCTAGGTTATTCAGAGGGTTCAATTTTATATCTACACGCATATTCTGCACCTTTAGATGTCAGCGTACTTTCATAGAGGTTGATCTCTGGCAGTATCAACCCTAGTATTTTTTCACGATAGGTTTTGAGCTTCTCTTTGTAAGCTTTGTAGTCGTGTATGGTTTTGATACGACACAGTGTGATGTGAGGTTTGAAACGATAGAGGTCAAACCCTGCTTCTTTGAACTCTCTTGCTTTGTGGTAGAGTATCTTCTCCTCTGCATTGGCAAAAAGGACTCTTGGAGGTCGACCAAAATACCCCATCTCAGCGATGCTTACTTCACTTTCAAGTGCTGAAATACTTTGCATCTTTTCGATGGTGGTTTTTTCATTTTTCACATCACCCAGAAAAACCCAAGTCAGATGCAAGTTCTCTTCTTTTACCCATTTGCCTTCTATGATATCTTTGAAATCTTCTTGTATGGATGCATAGTCATCAAGTTTTATAGGGGAAGCGATGAAGAGTCTCATGATAAGCCTTTTTTTATGTATATATGACATTATTGTACCCCAAGGGCACTTCCTCCTTGCAGTCAGAGCGCATATTTTTTTACTTTTATCTTTTTGTATGGCAAAATTACATTTAGATAATAAGTTTTGATATAATCAAACTAGAATGAATAACTTTATAAATGGAAAGAATATAATGAGCAATACAACCATAAAATGCCCCAACTGTGGTACAGAAATAGATATCGATGAGATATTCTATCATCAGATCGAAGAGAAATATAAGCAGAAGAATTTAGCAGAACAAAAAAAGCTTCGTGATGAGGTGGAGAGTAAACGTAAGGAGTATAAGCAGGCTTTTGATGACTTGAAGGCTAAAGAACTCTCTATGCAAGAGCAAAAAGAGAAGTTTGATGAGGAGCTGAAGAGGGCAACCAAGGAACAGTTGAAGCTTGAAAGGCAGAAGCTTCATGATGAGCTTAAAAAGGAGTTGGTTGAGGAGCAGAGTGAGTCTCTGTCCCTGCTTCAAAAAGAGTTGGAAGAGAAGTCCAAGCAAGTCCAAGAGCTTAATGCTTCCAAAGCGATGATAGAAAAACTCAAAAGAGAAAAAGATGAGGTGTCATCTGCAGCGAAGGTGGAAGCTCAGAAGGCGTTGAGTGAAGAGTTGAGATTGGAAAAAGAAAAACTTGTAAAGCAAGCCCATGAAGATAAAGAGCTACTGATCAAGCAAGTTTTGGAGGCCAATGAACTCAAACTCAAAGCCAAAGATGAACAGATAACGCAGATGAAAAGAGACATTGAAAGTGCCAAAAGAAAAGCCGAGCAGGGGTCTATGCAAATTCAGGGCGAGGCTCTCGAACTTGCCATTGAGTCTTGGCTCAGTACTCAGTTCCCGTTTGACACGGTAGATGAAGTAAAAAAAGGTGCCTTTGGTGCGGACTGTGTACAGACCATCCACACTAGAGAGTTACAAAACTGCGGGGTGATCTGTTATGAGTCTAAGAACACCAAATCATGGTCAGACGGCTGGATAACAAAACTCAAACAAGACATGCTCAAAGTAAATGCAGACTTAGGAGTATTGGTTACGTCTGTACTGCCAAACGGTATGGAACGTATGGGCTTCGTAGATGGAATCTGGGTATGTAGTTTAGATGAGTTCAAAGGTTCAGTCTCACTGCTTCGTGAAAGTCTCATACGCGTACACAAAACTGTACAAAGAGAAGAGAACAAAAGTGACAAAATGACCTTGCTCTACAACTACATGACAGGAAACGAGTTCTCCATGCAGATGAAAGCCATAGTAGACGGCTTCATGAAGATGCAAGAAGAACTAGAAAAAGAAAAACGCTCCCTCATGGCATCATGGAAACGACGAGAAAAGACCATAGATGGTGTGCTTATGAACACGACTGAGATGTATGGTGCATTGCAAGGGATAGCAGGGTCTTCGGCTATTGTGCATATTGATGCTTTGGAGTTGCCTGAGGAGATCGAGGGTGAAGATGAATAATGCTCTTGCTATAATATTCCAAATCAATATCAGATTAAGAAGGAAGAGAGTAGTGTACTATCACTATCACCTGACCCCTTAACTGCAAACTCGTTTAGCATAGATGATGATGTTGTTTTTGATGGGGAGAAATGGTTGGTATAATAAGGGTCTGTTTGTACCTTCTTTTTGGATGGTTAAGGGATTATCTCGTAGTTAAATAGTCTAGTCTGACCCCTTTATTCAGAAGATACCTTTTACCCGTTTTAGGGCTGTTGGTATTTTATAGCTTTATTTGGGTTTTTTTTAAAAAACAAAATATTTATTTACGATAATTGGAAATCTTAAAATTTGGAGGTGTTAATTTAAAATTATTATCTTCACTTTGAAGTGAAAATGTTTTTGATTGAAAATCTCTAATTTTTCTAATATCTATTTCTCCAATAATTAAGGACGTATCTTTCCCACCTTTTATTTTAACAATATCCATTTCTACCGTCTTCGTCGGTTGCGTTATTCTACTATCACCATATTGAGAACTATTTACTTGCACAATATAAGAGTGGTTATCTCTTGCAATACTTCCAATAATATTTGAAAAATAATTTGTATCTTGATTATATTCTATTGCAATTGTGAAATCATTTTCACCAACTAACTCACTTCTGGATTTAATATTACTAAGTTCATAACAATTAAATATACTGAATACTGTATTTTTCCATTTATATATATCTACTTTTTCTCTATTTTTAATAAAAGGAACTTTATACTTATTTCCTTTAATTTCTTTTTCTTCAGATGGAGAATAATAACTTTTTTGATTAAAATGTGTAAGCCTCCCCTTAAATCAAACCAGTCTAAGCAGAATAACTCTGTTCTAAATTGTACTTTTCTAAATATTCAACAGGACTTAACTTTCCTAAAAACTTGTGTGGTCTATTGTAGTTATAATCATCAATCCACTCTTTGGCTGCTACTCTTACTTCATCCAATGTATCAAATAGATAAGCATGAAAAAACTCTCGTCTCATAGAACCGTTAAAACGTTCAACTCTTGAATTTTGCGTAGGACAGCCTGGCTGTATAAACTTTAACTCTATAGAATGGATATAGCACCATATCTCTAGTTTGTGAGAGATAAATTCTGGACCATTGTCTACACGTATGGACTTTGGCTTACCTCTAAAATCTACAGCTCTTCGTAGTGCTTCAATCACCTTTGCTGAAGGCAATGAAGTGTCAACTTCAAACTCTATGAGTTCACGGTTAAATTCATCCATGATATTGAGGATACGGTATCTTCTGCCTCCAAAGAGCGTATCTGACATAAAATCCATACTCCATTGTTCATTTGGATGATAGAGATCCTGTAAAGGATTTTTAATACGCTTAGGTAATCGTTTCTTTGTACGACGCTGGATATTAAGTCCCATAGCCTTATAAACACGATATACACGTTTATGATTCCATACATAGCCTTGCTTACGAAGTCTATTAAAAAGTAGCCAGAAGCCGTTTCTAGGGTATTTATCTACCAAGCTGTTGAGAGCTTCAATTACTTTGCTATCATCTTTAGGCTTCTTCACATAATAATAAGTTGACTTGCTAATTTCCAACATCGTACAAGCCTGATTGATACTTAATGAAAAATGCATTACGATATGCTTTACTGTATCTCGCTTCTCATCAGGCTTTAGAGCTTTTTTTCAATCACATCCTTGAGAGCTTCATTCATCAGTGCCATCTCTGCATACATCTTTTTGAGCTTGGCATTCTCTTTTTCCAGATCACGGAGCTTTTTGACATCACCACTCTCTAGACCACTATATTTACGCTTCCATTTGTAATAAGTGTCTTTACTTACACCTTTTTCTCTTAGTGTTTCAACTACGGGTGCCCCGTCTTCTATATCTTTTAGGATACCAACAATCTGTCTCTCTGTGAACTTACTCTTTCGCATGAACTCTCCTGATTTATTTTATCAGAATTATTCTGTTTTAGGTGGTACGGTTTTTGGGGAGGCTTACAAAGTAATCAGATATAATCTCGAAACTATATCAAGGAAAGCATCTAATGTCTGAACAAACTGATACCCCAAAATATTATGATCAAAGAAGTGTAGCTTTACGAACTACTCAGAGTATTTATTTTGTAAAAGAACATGACAAAGTATCTATGCTTGGGTTACTTCTAAATGACTATAAAAAAATGCAAGTGGTTATTGTCGTTAGAAGTAAGAAAAAAGCAGATGCACTGAGTGCGTTTTTAATGTCAAAAGAGTTTAATGTTACTGCTGTTCATGGAAACCATAGACAAGAACAGCAGCAAGTTGCTGCAACAAAATTTAATCTAGGTGCTCTAAATATTATCATCACTACAGATATGATTTTGAAAACATTAGAGTTAGAAAATATTAAACTAGTTCTTTCTTATGATTTACCAGATATGGTAGAAGATTATTATAATCGTTTAGCCTTTATGAAAGAGTTGGGTGTTGGTATGGCTCTTGTAAGCCCTGAAGATGAACCGTTACTTAGTGACATCGAATATAATATGAAAAAAGAAATCGAAGAAAAAGTCTTAGAAGGTTTTGTTGCTTCAGCAACACCAACTCATACAGAAAAGACAAAAAAAGACAGAACAAAGAAACCTCGACACCGCAAAAACAAAGTTAAAAAAGAAAAAGACACACTATAAATATTGGCTATAATTCATATATCTAAAACAAGGCTAACCCATGTCAAAACGTCCAACACTTTTACAACATTTTCGCTCTTTTGCTTATCAGAACGATATCAGAGATATTGATAAGGCTTTAGAATACTTTGCAGTATTTGGTGGTACGGGGTGGGATGTAGATACTTCTAAAAGTTTAGATGAACTCATAAAAGAAAAAGTACTGCGTAACTATGAACCTATCCACAACGGCATTACACGCTTTACACATGGTAATGCTTTATATCACATGTTGTTGTCTATTATAGCTTTGGGTGAGAGCCATGAAGATGCTGTGTTTAAAAAAGGTAGAGTAGGGAGAGACAAAGGCGAAGAGGCTATGGACTATTTGGAGATGAAAAGTCTGTTAAAGTTTGACACCTCAGTAGAAAAACCTTTAAAAAGTTCTGATGGAAAATCAGACAGATTGTTATTTGAGTTGCCTTTTATGCGTTTTTGGTTTGCTGTGATCTCTCCTAATTATAAGAGTATTTCCAAGGGTGACTTTAGTGAATTTGAGCAAAAGTGGCATAAACTTAGAGACAATTTTTCTATTTTACTGAGCAACCAGTTAGTGTTAGAACTCGTAAAGCAAAGTGTTGCCACAAAATTTGCAGATGACCCCATAGTTTCTATAGGTTCATACTATGACAAACATGTACAAATAGAGATACTGGCTAAAAGAAAATCTGGAAAGATGTTAGCAGGTGAGTGTAAATACTCTAAAGATGAAGCAAAAATAAACATGCTTAATTCCCTTAAAGAGAAGTGCCAAAAATCAGAACTAAACATAGCTGATTATGTACTCTTTTCTAAAAATGGATTTTCTTCTGAAGTTGAGCAGATGAAAGATGTAGAAATAACACTTTTATCTCATAGTCATCTATCTTCGTTACTAGATAATTTGAATAAAGATGACTTGTTAGTGTATACCAATAAAAAGTATTAAAGGGAAAAACTATGTTAATACGAAGTGCTAAAATACAGTTCCTGTTTTGGACAGCTTTTTTTTCGGTACTGCTTTATATTTGGATCGTCACTGTAGGCTTACAGACTTTTGTACTGCCAGATGAAAAGCCTATAGAGTTACCAGAAGATGTCATTGGACTGATGTTTATTCTTTATGGCCTTTTGGCTGTTTCTTTACTGATAGGTACCATCATTTCCACTATGATAAATAATAAATTCTATACGAAATTTTTTGGAACTATGATGATAATAGGATTAGTAACATTATTAGCTAGCAAAGGGATGTTTGGCTGATATAAATTAGTAAAATAATTTAAGGAATAAAAACAATTATGATCCTCTCAAAATCCAACTACACCAAAGCCATCCAATGCCCAAAAGCATTATGGCTTCACCACTACAAAAAACAAGTTCTAACTCCAACTGATGCAAGCACCATAGCAAGACAAGAAAACGGTAAAGCTGTAGGAGCATTGGCGTGTGAGCTTTTTCCTGATGGGCGTAAAGTATCGTATGATGCAAGTAGCATGAATGGTATGGCTACAGTAACGAAAGAGTGGATAGATGAGGGTGTGAAGACCATCTACGAAGCGACCTTTATGGTGGATGACCTTTTGGTGATGGTGGATATCCTCAAAGTCTATGAGGATGGAGTAGAGATAGTCGAAGTCAAGAGCTCTACAGAGATGAAAGATATCTACTATCATGACGTGGCTTTTCAGAAGTATGTGGTGGAGTCTGCCGGGTATGTTGTGAAGCGTTGCTCAGTCATTCATCTCGACAGCACCTATGTACGGGGAGAGGAGCTGGAGCTCGAGAAGCTTTTTGTGAGTGTGGATGTCAGTGAGGGATTCGAGTTCTCGACAGAAGAGATATGGGTCAATATAGAAGCGTTTAGAGGTTGTCTGGCAGACAGAGAGCAAGAACCCGACATAGACATAGGTTTACATTGTAAAAAGCCTTATGAGTGTGCTGCTAAGGAGTATTGTTGGAAGGTGCAGAGGGGCATACCTGAGTACTCCGTTTTTAACATCTTCAACCTTGGAAGCAAAAAACAGGTAGAACTTTACGAACAAGGCATCGTCAAGATAGAAGACATCCCGGATGATTTCGAGATGACTAAGAAGCAAAAAGCCAAAGTAGATAACCACAAAGCCCAAAAGACCCACATAGACCAAGCAAAGATAGATGAGTTTCTACAAAGCCTCACATACCCACTCTATCACCTCGACTTCGAGACCTTTCAGCAAGCCATCCCACAATGGCAAGGCATCAGCCCCTATATGCAGATACCATTTCAGTATTCGCTACACATCGAACAAGAAGATGGAAGCCCAGAACACATTGAGTTCCTGGCAAAAGAGGGAACAGACCCACGTGAAGCACTGGCAGAGAGACTCGTAGCTGACATCCCCACCGATGTAACTGTCCTGGCTTACAACATGAGCTTCGAGAAAGGGGTACTCAAAAATCTGGCAGACCAATTCCCCAAATACCAAGCACACCTCATGGCGATACACGACAATATTAAAGACCTTATGCTCCCCTTTCAAAAAGGCTACTGCGTCACACCATCCATGCAGGGGAGCTACTCCATCAAGTACGTACTGCCCGCACTCGTACCGGAAATGTCCGATGCCTACACAAATCTAAACCTCATACACAACGGAGGAGAAGCCATGAATGCTTTTGCTCAGATGGGTTCTATGAATGAAGCAGAAAAAACAGCGATGCGTAAGGCACTGTTGAAGTATTGTGAATTAGATACGTTGGCTATGGTTAGGGTTTTGGAGAGGTTGAGGGATTTGTAAAAGATTCTAAACCGCACCCAATCTCTCAAACATATCTGGATACTTATCTGTCAGCCCAGACCCACAAGGGCTATTTTATATTGTAAGAAAAAACTAATATCTATTATATAAACCAGCTATAATCTCAAATGCTAAAATATCTCAACGGTTATGATGCCAAACTCCAAGCTCAGATACAAGCGCTCATAGAGCAAGATAAGTTAGGAGAGTACTTACTCTCTCGGTACAAAGATACACACAGCTACACTTCTGACAAAAGTCTCTACACTTACGTGATGGCACTTAAAAATGAACATATGAAAAGCTCATCACCCATAGCTAAAGTAATGTATGACACTAAAATACGTGACGTTCGTGCTGCACTGGGTACACATACTTTTGTCTCCAGAGTACAAGGGGGAAAGCTCAAAGCTAAAAATGAGATACGCATCTCTCATGTGTTTAAAAATGTACCTGAAGCATTTCTACGGATGATCGTCACACATGAACTCGCACACCTCAAAGTAAAAGAACACAATAAAGCATTTTATAAACTATGTACACACATAGAACCAGCATACCATCAACTTGAATTCGATTTGAGACTGTACTTGACGTATAGAGAGGTATTTGGAGAGTTGTATATGTAGGTTGGGGAAAGAAAAAATGACAAACAGATTAAAGAAGTATTTAATATCTTAGATGGCTTGGTAGAAGAAAGGAAAAAAGCAGATGAGAAGATAATGGGGTTTATTAAGTAAAAAGAGTCCATGACATAATTTTGATATAATCAAACAAAAAGGAGAGCGTAATTATGGAAGAAATAGAAACAAATCAACAGCCAAAAGCAGATTTGGCAAGAGTGCTTTATACGATCTTGTATCTGATCATAGGTAGATTTATCTCTATGTTACTTTTTGTTATTACTGTGAGTCAATTTATCTATAGTTGGCTGATCGGTGAGCCTAATGATAAGCTTTTACATTTTACAAGTGGTTTGGCAGAATACTCAAAACAACTGGTCTCTTATATATGTTTCAACATGAATGAGAGACCATGGCCTGCAGGTGAGTGGCCAAGTGTTGAAGGACAGTAAATAGCGAATGTCATACTACAACGACGAACAAAATAAAAAAGCAGGTCAGGTATTCTTTTATATCGTACAGATGTTTATGCTGCTCATTGTGTATGGCTTTGTCTATACCTCTTTTGTGGCAGTGAAGCTTGCTGCTGCGAAATACAATTTGACTTTTATGGCGTATCTCCCTGAAGTTTTAGCCTTGGTCGCATACCCCGTTGTACTTTACAAGACAAGAAAAATGTTTCAACAGGGCAAGATGTTACGTGCTGTAGGTTGGATGCTGGGATGGGCGTCACTGATCATTGTGTTGCTTTATACACATCTCTCTCAGTTAATAGGTGTATAATTCATAAAAAATAAACCGCAATTGTGTAATAGGACTATGATCTCTATTGTATATTTTGGGTTAAAAGAGACCTGTTGATACGATTTTTCCCTGCCAAACATCAAAAGATACTGAAGATCTCCATCCCCGCAGCACTAAACTCACTGATGGATATGCTGCAGGTGATCACTGACCTTATCATGGTAGGGCGTATCTCTGCGTTTGCTGTGGCAGCGGTGGGGCTTGGGTTGCAGTCACTTATGTTTGTCTTTGCTGTCTTGACCCTGCTTCATGTCGGTACCTCGGCGTTGCTCTCACGTTTTATAGGTGCGGGGAAGATAAAGCGGGCTTCCATGGGACTCTCTACACTGCTTAGGTTTGCTTTACTATTGAGTTTGCCTGTGATGGCAGCATGGTATTACCTTGCATCAAACATTTATGTCTGGTTTGGCACAGCACCTGAAGTGATAGCACTTGGAGCAGACTATGTGCAGATGCTTACATGGATGCTGCCTTTTGTCTTTATGAAACTGGTGTTTGTTTCAGCACTGAATGCAGCAGGAGACACCAAAACACCTATGAAAGTGAAGATAGGCTCTATCATCCTTAATGTTATCCTCAATTATCTTCTCATCTTTGGACATTTTGGTTTCCCTGAACTTGGTGTGTTGGGTGCAGCGGTAGGGACAGTCATAGTCAACATGCTGGAGTTTGTTATTTATGTGATCTTGTATCTCAGACATAAAACACCTTACATTCCTTTATGGCACTACTCCAGATCTCTACTCTCACGCGCACTTAAGGTAGGGATACCTGCATCATTTGAGCGTGCACTGACGTTTGGGAGTCTTATGCTCTTTACTGTCATCATTGCCCAGTATGGTACAGAAGCGTTGGCAGGGTATCAGATAGGTTTGCGTGTAGAAGGTTTGGCATTTATGCCTGGGATCGGGTTTACCATCGCAGCGATGGCACTCATGGGGCAGGGTTTAGGTGCAAACAAACCCGAACAAGCCAGAGAAGATGTGCTTTTGGTACTCAAATACACAGCAGGATTTATGTTCTTCCTCTCCTTTTTTATGATATTTATGCCGGAGAAGATCGTATGGTTCTTTACAGATGATGCACAGACTATAGAAGAAGCCAGTTTGTACTTGCGTATCGTAGGACTTTCTCAGATACCTCTTGCCTTTAACTTTGTACTTTCAGGTGCTCTTCGTGGTGCAGGGGATAGTAAGAAAACACTTAAAATAAATCTTACCTCACTCTGGTTCGTACGTATCATCCCTGCATTTTTACTCTCGTGGTATTTTGAAAACATCATGTGGGTCTATTTTGCAATGATCTCCGATACTTTTGTGAAAGCAATATGGCTTTGGATTACTTTCAATAAAGGCGAATGGCAAAAGATAAAGGTGTAAATGTTTTATTGCACATCATATTTCATCAGTAACCCTTTTGAACTAGCACACTAGTCCTGCAAGAATTACTGACAAAATCTAATGCACACTAAAGCATTTCCATAAATTCTAAATATAAGACTATTCCATCGTCCTTACATCTAAAAAACTTCCACTCTCATACTCTAAAAGTCTATCGAAGGTAGATATGAGGAGTTTTGCTGCTTCTGTAGGAGTTTGGATATGGCTCTCTTTGAGTTTTTTTGCTGATGGAAAGGTATGATCATCTACTTTGTGGATGATATGTCGTACCATAGGTGTATCTATGATACCTGGAGCCAGAGCAGTGAAGTGGATCTCTGGCAGCTCTTTTGCATAGACAGAGAGCAGCATGTTGAGTCCTGCTTTGGAAAGCGAGTAGGCTCCCCAGCCTTTAGAGCCATTGACCGCAGCACCTGAACTGATGCCCACCACTTGTTTGACATGGGCATATTCACTCAATGTATCAATGAGCTCTTTGTTTGCCCAGACATTGAGTTCCATGACCTCTTTGATATTTTCAAGATCAGTTTGACTTAACATTTGTATCTCACCGAGAACTCCTGCGTTTAGAATAACAACATCAAATGAACGGTTTTGTATAAATGCTTTGATTTCAGACTTGAGCATAAAAGTCTGACTTAGATCATAAGGGAAAAAGAAAAAATGTGGGTGCTGATCAAGGACTTTTGGAAATGTTCTGCCAATGGCATAGACAGTGTCACCATTAGCAAGATACTCTCTGGCCAATGCTTCACCTAAGCCTGAACCAATACCTGTTATAAGTATATTTTGCATGATGTAATCCTTTTGTCCTTTTGCTATGCTATAATTATACCAAAGTAAAAATCTCACCAAAGCGGAAGCTTTTACGAGAAACTACATTAAGTAAAAAAAGGATAATGATGAGCAATAAAGAAGTAAAAACATTAGATGAAAGAATTGAACGTATTTATAGAATGGCAAAAGAGCACTTTGGTGAAGTACGTTTTACAGGAATTAAAAAGCATACAAAGATCGGTTGGGTAGCAAAGGTTCAGTTTGATGAATTTGATTCACTTATTGCTGAGGGTGAAACAGCAGAAGAAGCATTGAAGAACCTACGTAAACGCCTTAAAAGAATCATTGACCGTTACAACATGGTTTGAACCTTGAAAAAAAATATCATCCTTATTGGATTCATGGGTATAGGTAAGGGTACAACAGCACGCGCTTTTTCGCAGAAGCATGGAACCTATATCATTGATACGGATGACCTTATAGAATCAAAAGAGAATAGGGAAGTTAAAAAGATCTTTGCGAAAAAAGGTGAAGCGTATTTTAGAGAGCAGGAACAAGTAACTGCAGACTGGATAGAAAAATGTATCCGAGGTACGTTTATATCTTGTGGTGGTGGCTTTTATAAAGTAAATAATCTCAAAAAGCTTGGAACGGTTGTCCTGCTTGATGCATCTTTTGAGTGGATACATGATCGTCTCAAGAGTGCTAAAAATTCTGAATCCAAACTGGCGAAGAGACCTCTCTTTTCTCAAGAAAAAGAGGCTAAGAAACTCTACAATGAACGTGAAAAAGCCTATAGGTCTGTGGCTGACGTTATCGTAAATGTTGAAGATAAAAGTCTTGATGATGTGATTAGTGAAATAGCAAAGAAGTGTAAGGTTTAGTGTTCAGCGCTCAGTGTGTAGCGTTAAGAAAATGAAAATTTTATTTTCATTTAAGATCGAATAAGATAGCGTTTATACGCTTAACGCTTAACGCTTAACGCTTAACGCTTAACGCTTTTCATTTGCCAATAATCCAACCCTTTATGCAGAGCGGTTAAAATCCCAAATATCAACATGGTACTTGCCATACAGTAAGGTGCCTGCTCCATAAAAGGAGCGGGTGATTGTGAGATGGTAAAAATGACATACATCCAAAGTAATACAGCGATAAGACCAAGAAGTCGTTTTGTCCAAGTGATAAGTGTAAATATTGTTTCTTTTTCCATACGCTTATTTTATCCTAATTCGATATAATTCTACCAATAAATTTTTTAAACCATACGAACAACCCTAGGCGAAAGCTAGAGATGTTATGAGTACCAAGGGTTGCTCGTATGGTTCATCCAAGAGACTAAATGCAAAGATTTGAAACATATCTCACAGAGAACTTACCAAAAGTACCAAGTTTTCACCCTATTTATGAAGATGCTTTAGGCGTGATGCTTGAGGCGGGTGGTAAACGTTTTCGTCCTATGTTACTTCTCAGTATCGTAGATGCGTATGAACCTATGCTTTATAACTCTTCTTTGCCTGTGGCATTAGCCATAGAAATGCTTCATACCTATTCTCTTATTCATGATGATCTACCTGCGATGGATAATGCAGACCTACGCCGTGGACACCCCACACTGCATAAACGCTATGATGAAGTAACGGCCATACTGGCCGGTGATGCACTGAACACTGAAGCTTTTTATCTCATCGCCAAAGCACCACTGCGTGAAGATGTGAAGATAAAATTGGTTGAACTCCTTGCGCGTGATGGTGGCAGTCGTGGTATGGTACTTGGGCAGGCTATTGATTGTTACTTTGAAAACAAGCCACTTGACCTTGAACAGATAAAAACACTGCATACGAATAAAACAGCCAAGCTTATCGCGGTATCTTTGCAGATGGGTGCAGTGATCGTAGGGCTTGAGAAAAAAATTCAAGATGAACTGTATGCTTTTGGTATAGATCTTGGGTTACTTTTTCAGATACAAGATGATATCATAGATGAAACACAGAGTGAAGAAGAAGCGGGTAAAACCACTGGAATTGATGCAGATAAAAATAGCTTTGTCAATCTTTTAGGACTAGATGAAACTGTCGCTCAGGCAGATGCACTTGCAAAAGATTTACAAAGACGATTTGAAGACTTTGATGAGAAGTTACAAACAGCTTTACAACCCTTAATGAATAAATACTTACATAGACACAACTAAAGGAAACAATAATGGCAATGACAGAGCAAAACACTATGCGTAAGAAGATGGCGAACACTATCAGGTTTTTAGCTGCTGATATGGTACAAAAAGCAAACTCAGGACACCCGGGTGCACCGATGGGTCTTGCAGATATAGCAGTAGTGCTCGGTGAAAAACTTAGCCACAACCCTAAAAATACAAAATGGCTCAACCGAGACCGTTTGGTTTTTTCAGGCGGGCATGCTTCTGCACTTATTTATTCACTTTTACACCTTTGGGGATATGATGTCAGTCTTGATGATCTGAAAGATTTCCGTCAATTAGACTCTAAAACTCCGGGTCACCCTGAGTATGGTCATACAGATGGTATAGAGATCACGACTGGACCACTGGGGCAGGGTATCGCAAATGCTGTTGGTTTTGCAATGGCTGAAGCCTATACTGCAAATCAGGTAAACTCTGAGACATGTGAACTCATCGACCATAAAGTCTATTGTCTTTGTGGTGATGGTGACTTGCAAGAGGGTATCTCTTACGAAGCATGTGCATTGGCTGGACACTTGGGGCTTAAAGATATGGTACTTATTTACGATAGCAACTGCATTACCATCGAGGGAGATACAAGCATTGCTTGGTCTGAAGATGTAGCGAAACGTTTTGAAGCGCAGAATTGGAACGTAGTGAAGATCAACGGTCACTGTTATGAAGAGATCGACAAAGCGTTAGAAGATGTAAAAACAGCTACAAAACCGACTATCATCATAGCCAATACGATCATCGGTAAAGGTGCAGGTGAGTTAGAAGGATCACACCATACACATGGTTCACCACTGGGTGACAAGATCATTGCTGAATCTAAAGCTAAAGAAGGTTTCAACCCAGATGAAACATTCCAGATCCCTGAAGATGTATTGCTGAGATTCAGATGTGCACTTGAAGAGGGTGAACTTGCAGAAAAAGAGTGGATCCACAGACAAAAAGAAGCACCGCTTATAGAGCAAAATGAAGCGTTAGCAAGATTGCTTAACCCTGATTTCTCAGCGATCGAATACCCGGACTTCTCCAATGATCCGGCCGTAGCAACAAGAGATTCAAATGGTAAGATCCTTAATGCTATAGCATTGGCTATCCCTTCTTTCCTTGGCGGTTCAGCAGACCTTGCACCATCGAACAAGACAGAGCTTAAAGATATGGGTGATTTCCCTAAGGGTAAAAATATGCATTTTGGTATCCGTGAGCACTCTATGGCTGCAATGACCAATGCAATGGCACTTTATGGTACAACGATCCCGTTCAATGCAACGTTCTTTGTATTTTCTGACTATCTTAAGCCTGCAGCACGTATCGCAGCACTTACAAACATCCAAAACTTCTTTGTATGGACACACGATAGTATCGGTGTAGGTGAAGATGGACCTACACATGAGCCAATAGAGCATATAAGCCAGTTCAGAGCACTTCCGAACTTCTACGTATGGAGACCGGCAGATGCAACTGAAAATGTAGAAGCATGGAAAACGGCACTTACTATGCAAGCACCACATGGTTTCGTGCTTTCACGTCAAAAACTTAAAACACTCAAACCAAAAAGAGATTTTGGTGAAGTAAGCAAAGGTGCATACATCGTCAAAAAAAGAAAAGATGCAAACTTTACACTAATGGCTTCAGGTTCAGAGCTTATGCCTTGTCTGAAAGCGGCATGCTACCTCGCTCCTCTAGGTATCATTGCGAATGTTGTTTCTGTTCCATGTCTTGACCTCTTCAATGAGCAAGATGCCCAGTACAAAGCAACAGTTGTTGACCCAAATACAAAAGTATTGGCAGTGGAAGCAGCAACAGCAACAGAATTCTACAGATATGCAGATGATGTACTAGGCATGGAAAGTTTCGGAGCTTCAGCACCGGCAGATTTACTTTTTGAGAAGTTTGGATTTACTAAAGAAGGTATCATGAAACGTGCATGTGCTCTTATGGATGTGGAATATAAAGAGGTAGACTTAGGAGAGTGTGAACTTTAAGCACTCCTCTTTTTTCTCGTTACACCTTTGTAAGGTGTAACGCATATATCACTACAAATCACAAATTAACTTCAAATCCATCGTTAGATGGAAATCAAGCATATTAAAATTTACAAACCATCTAGTGATGGACAAATATAGAAAAATAGATTAAATTGAAGTATGCATTACGCCTCACAGAGACGTAACGAGGGTGGGCTAAGTGAGTTTAACTCAACATCCCTCTGATCTCATCTTCATCTATCATCTCTTTTTCATACTTCACAACAGCAATGTTTTCTGTCTCATTGACATAACTCTCTACAATGGCTTCATGGCTTGTAAGTCCTGCTACACGCTCTCTATCGAAGATATCAAGTGGTAAGTAAACATTTCCTCTGTTGTTCGGGTTTGGCATGGTAGCTACCCAGATGAACCATAAGATGGAAATAACGGCTACAACCATAGCAAGGGTACCTCTGTCATAGTGTTGCATGAGCCAACCTGCAAGTAGCCCTCCAAAGAAGATACCCACATAGGCAAAAGTATTGGCTACTCCAAGAGCTGCACCTTTTTGGTGTACTTTGGCGAACTTGGCCACAAAACTTTGTAAAAGTGGTTCAAACATATTGAACCCTATAAAGAAAAGTACAACACCGGTAATGAATACCCATGGTGTAGTGGCAAAGCCCATGGCGATGAACCCGAGGAAGATAACGGCAACAGAGATCATAAATACTTCTCTCCCTTTACCGTATTTTTCTCCAAAAACAGCAGCAGGACCCATGGAAAGAAGTCCAAATACCATAGCAGGCAGATAGACTTTCCAAAGTTCAGCTTTCTCCCATCCAAAACCACCTTCTGTAGCTCCCTGAGTCATAACCATAGGGATGATGAAAAATGCCATTGTCATAATAGAAGAGTGGAAAAGGAAAGTGATATACATACGAGTCAGTGACTTGTCTTTAAAGACCTCCATCATCTTGGACTCTTCTTCTGCGTAGCTGTGAACGATCTTTGGTGGTTTAGGTACAGCAGTAAAGAGGATACCTATCGCCATGACAGAAAGTATGGCTGTAAGCCAGAAGAGTTTGTCAATCCCCCAGAGACCTCCTACGATAGGAGCAATGATCATTGCCGCAGCAAAACTAAGTGCAATCGTCCCACCCATAATAGCCATGGCATGAGCTCTTTGTTCCTCTTTTACGAGGTCAGCGATCATCGCAGAGACCACAGAACCAATCGCTCCTGCACCTTGCAAGAATCGACCCACAAGTAACATATAGATATTATCGCTCATCGCTGCGATAACGGAACCCACTATAAAGATAAGAAGTCCAAAAAGCAGTGTTTTTTTACGACCTACTTTATCACTCATGAGTCCAAATGGGACTTGAAATGCAGCTTGTGTCAGTGCATATCCACCGACAACAAGACCTGCAAGGAATGGTGTAGCACCTTCCATCTCAAGTGCATAAATGGAGAGTACAGGAAGGACGATGAAGAGTCCGAAAAATCTAAGAGCCACAATAAGGCTAAGTGGCATGATCTGTTTAATCATGGTAATACCTTTAATACGATAAAATTTGTCTTATTATATTCCTAAAAAGTAAATTAAAGGTTAAAGAGTTATGAAAATTGTTTTAGCAACAGGAAATAAAGGCAAACTACGCGAATTTAAACAGATGTGTCAAGATGAAGTGGTGGCTTTTTCTGATCTGTTGGGTGAGTTTGATATCGTAGAAGATGGTGATACATTTGCAGCCAATGCACTCATTAAAGCTCGTACTATCTATGAGAAATTGGGAGAGGAATATCTGGTTATCTCTGATGACAGTGGTATTTCACTTCCTGTTTTAGATGGTGCACCGGGTATCTACTCTGCACGTTATGCTGGAGTTGGTGTTACAGATAAAGACAATCTTTATAAACTTATTGATGCTGTGAAAGAGAAAGGTCTGAAATCTACTCCTGCGTATTATACAGCAGCTATTGCTATCGTCTCTAAGTATGGGGAGTATGTGGTGCACGGGTGGATGCACGGTGATGTGATAGATGAAGCCAGAGGAGATAAAGGGTTTGGATATGACCCGATGTTTATTCCTGCCGGGATGGAGTTAACATTAGGTGAGTTAGATGATGATATAAAATCAAAAATCTCTCATCGTGGAAAGGCACTTGAATTGGCTAAGCCGATAATTTGGATGTTGAAGAATAAATAGTATTATCCTTTATTGTGTATATTAGATATGTATAAAAGTTTAGATATTTTATTTACTTTTTTAAAAAAAGTAAACAAAAATCGTCACGGCTCTCGAATCGCTTTGCTTTCAAGGGCGTTCGCCGTGACATTATTTAATGGAGAAGAGCGAAAATGAACAAACAAAATTTTATGGAAGATTTACAAATTATCTACGACGAATTACAGTTTAGACAAGCAAGTCTCAACAAATACTATGAACTATTAGATAAAGAAAAAGGACATGATAGAGCCAATAAAGTTGTAGGTGCATTTTTATCACTTATTGATATACCTAGAAATAAAGACTCAGAAATGGCAGCGCTTACGCGTTTTGTAAATCTACGTGAAGATGCATTAGAACAAGTGTTGGAGAAGAATGGTTGTTCTAAAGAAGAGATAGCTATGAAAAAAGAGTTGGCGTATGGATTTACGAGTACGATGCACATCACACGTCATGAAAGTTTCATTACATGGGTAGAGGATAATCAACTGCTTACACCCTTTTATCGTTCACTTATTTTAGGGGTACATTTTGTAGGGGTTGCGATGAGCGTATGGCAGAGCCATTGGACACATCATATTCTCCATAGTGTTAATCTTGAACTCTCTGAAATGTTTAATGGTGATGATGCCAAAGTTTTTGAGATGCTTCAAGGTGAATCGTTACTTGATGCTGATGAGAGTGGATGTGTTGGGGACAGATGTTATTCTGTACTGAAAAAAGAAGGAGATAGCTTTAAGAGTATTGCATATGCAGAGGCTTTCCCTAATGAAGTAAAACAGGTTATAACAGCTTTAGAGCAACTCATTGCACTGTTAAGTCAGCATGAAGATGAAGTCTTTGATCAAAAATCCGAATGGATAGCCTATTTTACTGCGATAAAAGAAGCTTTTTTACATACACAAACCAATGAACTCATAGGTAAATGGGCAGAGGTAGATAGACGTTGGATGGCTGTGACGACACCATTACAGGTAGGACATCCGTTAGAGTATTATGAAGATCATTATAGAAAAGCCGTAGCGCTAGAGTGGGATCTGCGTATCGTCAATCCTAAATTACAAGAGGAATCAAGTACGCGTAACAATATTAAACTTTTTGCCTATGAAATGGCGAAAGACTTTGGTGAAGAAGCCTTACATACAATGAGTAAGAATCTTTTACAGGTAGATGAGACGCAGCTGTATATTGGACAACCCATCCTTTACTATGCGGCAGAGTTCAACGGACTTTTTTCAGCACAGGTAGTACCAAATGACGAACAAGTCTCAGTAGAATTAGGCAAGAAGATTTTTGCTTATGCAGACTTTGTAATGGAGTCTAAGAAGTCTAAACCTATTATGAAACTCTCTGTGGAGACCATGGGTGAGGCATTTGTTAAAAAACAAAAAGCTTTGGTGGAAAATGAGCCTAAACTCTGGCAAGAGATCTACGATATCTCTACCGTAGGACATGAGTATGGACATATACTCTGGATAGACTCCGATACAGAAACCAAGATGAACGGTTCAGGACAGTTTAAAAACATAGAAGAGTTTAAAGCCACATCTGGGGGACTTATGGCATTTTTCCATAATGAACGTGAAGCGCTTAAAACACACATTGTAGATGATCTGGTTTCTCGTGCAGTGGGACTGATGGCTTGGCGTGAAGTGGGTGAAGTGTTGCCGTATTATTGTGAAGGATTGATCCATCTTGATATTCTTTTTACCTCAGGAGTCATTAGTTATGATGAGCAGATCAAGATAGATTACAGTCAATATGATGTGATGAAAAGAACCTATCAGGATGCGTATAAAAAGTTGGCGGAAAACTACCTGACTAAAGTCGATGCAAATGTGTATTTGAGTGAGTATGCAAGTAAAATTGATGGTGTATATCTGCCGGTGAAAGAAGAGATAAAGTCATTTGTAGAACACTATTATGCACGCTATAAAGAGATTGGACAGCAGACAGTGATACTAAACTAACTATTTTTTGATCCTCTTCTCATCTTTTAGAATGTATTTGGAGAGTCTTTTACAAAAATCAGAGTAGCAAACATAGTTTTTGCTACCGATCTTGTCACTATGCTTGAGTTGCAGTCTCAGATAATCTTCTTTTTCGTGGTAGAAGAACATCACTCCACTGTAGAAAAATCCTCTTTTGTTCATGATCTTGATCACTTTGTTGATCTGTGGGATTTTTTCCAGAGAAACATCAGCATAGATCATATCGCAATGTTTTGCTCGAAGTTGAGACACCAGTCGTAGAAATTTCTGTTTAAAATCTTTTGCATAATAATCGACTCTGATCATGGCAATGTTGGATGGAGGGTCAAATTGATATGTTAGAAAAACATGTTCTGGGACTTTGTTCTTCTCTTTGTTCTTTTTTTCAACAAAAGAGACCTCCGCATTCAAATAGGTCAGTTTGATCTGATCTTTATATACTTTAGGCAGATAGAGTGATTTGGTGATTTTGTGAAAAAAACGATATCCAACCAATACAGAACCCCGCTCATACTTTTTTGTTAGTTCAATGTTTTCCAAGGTAACATCTGCAAGGGTTTTACCAAGCATCATGGCACTCTCTCCAAAACCATGACGGAGGTTGCTTTTTTGGCTATAGGTATGATACATGATCGCTTCACCAAATACGGCATCCAGACCGATCTCTTTTGCTTTTTTAAGAACCAGTTCAAGCATGCGGTTCATGATTCCTCTACCTTTAAACAGAGGATCAACAACCACTATACCGATCTCTGCTATAGTAGATTCGGGTATAAGAATAAATGCAAAATGTCCTATGATCCTACCATCACTTTCTGCAACAACTGAATAGAATTCTTTGCCATGATATTCCAATATCTTTTGAGGATAATAGAAGAGATCTTTGATATAGCTATGGCCATAGTTTTTGTAAATAAGATAAGCAACCCCCTCTTCATCTCCTTCTCTAAATTCTCTTATCGTTATAGGTATATTTGGATCCGAAACTTCTTTTTCCTCTTTCTCAGAACTGACAGAAGTCTGTGTGGTGAGGTTTTTTTGTGCATGCAAAGGATATGAAGCATATTTAATGATAACAAACTTCTTACCCTCTTTCCCAAGGTTGTGGTATTCAAAGGTATCTACCAGGTTATAGATACGGTTAAACCCGGCAGAAGCTTCTTTGTCTATAGGTACGCTTTTATGTTTTTTGTGAGACATAGGAATACCCCAGTCATGCACATCAATACGCAGTCCTGTTTTAAAAGGATGCAGTGTCATCTCGATGTATCCCCGTTCATCTTTATAGGCATGGGTAACCGCATTATGGATCAACTCTTCTGTACTGTAAAGAAGAGCTTGTATATCATCTTGTGTCAAAGGCAGTGTTTTACAGGTATTTTTGATCACATCCTTTACTATTTCCATACATTGGATATTACTGGGTATTTTTAGTACGATACTCTCATGCATCACGATCCTTTTTATGTAAGAAACTGTAAGGCAGAAGCACCCATGATCTTCATTCCGACCTCTAAAGCATCATCATCCACATCAAACCGGCTGTTATGCTGCGAAACACAGGTTTTTTTCTCTTCATCACAGGTTCCCAGTCTGAAGAAGGCTCCCGGAACGATCTTCAGATACTCAGAAAAATCTTCTCCTCCCATTACAGGGTCTATAAGGTCTATACACTTTTCTTTTCCAATGATGTTTTCTGCTTCTTCTACGATGATATCTACCATTTCTTCATGGTTGATCAATTCAGGTTGTCCAAATTCGTAGTCAAATTTATACTTAGCACCCATGGATTTAGATATACCTTCGATAGAAGATTCCATCATTTGAGGGATATTGTTACGTATCTCTTCATTAATGGTTCTGACAGTTCCTTTCAGCAGAACATGATCACAGATAATATTGGAAGCCTTACCTCCTTCAATAGTTCCTAGTGAGATAACTGCAGGGTGTAGAGGATCGATCATTCTTGAGACGATATGGTTCAGTGAGTTTACGATCATAGAAGTTACAAGGATCGCATCTACGCCCTCATGAGGTCTGGCACCATGGGCTGATTTACCAAAAATTTCGATGGTAAAGACATCAGCAGAAGCCATCATAACACCGTACTTATAGCCTATCTCTCCACTATTGAGGTAAGGGTAGGCATGCAATCCAAAGATGCCATCTACTCCTTCAAGTGCTCCCTCTTCGATCATCTCGACACTCCCTCCCTCCTTGCTCTCTTCGGAGGGCTGAAAGATAAATCTTATATTGCCTGGCAACTCTTCTTTGTGTACTGCGATGGCAATGGCTGTTCCCAAAGCGATCGCGGTATGACTGTCATGTCCACAGGCATGCATGATCCCTTTTTCTCTGGAAGCATACGGTTTGCCTGTCTGTTCCTGAATAGGCAGGGCATCCATATCTGCACGTATGGCTACAGTTTTAGCATTTTCATCTACTGTCAGATCTGCGATCAATCCAAAATGTTTATCACTCTCTTTGATCTTGTATCCACTGGCTTCAAGTATACCTTTTACCAGATATTTGGTATGTTCTTCCTGCCCGGACAGTTCAGGATGTGCATGAAGATCACGACGAATAGTGATGATCCTGTCATTGATCTCGTCTATCGTTAAAAAAAGTTTTTGTTTTAAATTTTTCATTATTGACCCTTTTTTTTTAAGTCTATTTCTAATTATACCCCTTTTTTGTGTTTAAAAGTAAATTTGATATGTGTTTGAAAAGATCAAATTTACCGACCTCTAACCTCCTTTTAGATATAATCCACGTAATTATGTAAACACAAAAGAGGATATTTATGCTGTTTTTTACCCCAGAATCTACGACAGTTTCAGAGCTTGTCCGTAGAAATTTTGACGGTACAGCAAGTCGTGTTTATCATGAGACCTATTTTAAAACAATGTTGAACAAAGAAGAAAAATGATATTTGAACATGAAATCCCAAGTGGGAGCCGCCTTTACTTTGGTGAAAGTGCCAAGCTAAAAAGAGAGATAGAGTATGTGGCAAGCCAAACACTTGACGGACTTGGATTTGAAGAGATAGTTACACCACTTTTTTCATACCATCAGCATGAGTCTTTTGATGACAAAAAGCCACTGGTACGACTCAATGATGAAGAGAACTATGAAGTGACTCTGCGTGCAGACTCTACAGCAGATGTTGTACGTATCGTTACCAAAAGACTTGGTAGAAGTACAGAGTCTAAGAAGTGGTTCTACATCCAACCAACGGTTACATTTCCAACTAAAGAGCAGTATCAAATAGGTGCTGAAGTGATAGGTGGAAATTTTGAGAAGATGGCAGAAACAACAGTTTCACTTTTAAAACAGATCGGTGTCGAGCCAGTGATGCAGATAGCAAATATCCGAATACCACATCTTTTAAATGAAAAATATGGTGTTTCCCTTGAAGTATTGAAGTCAATGCATGTTGAGCAGATCATGAATGCAGACTTACCTTGGATCGAGCAACTTGTACGACTTAACTCTGTGAATGATCTGAATGATCTCAGTGCATTCCCTGATGACATCAAAGAAGAACTTGAAAAGATAAAAGAGGCTACAGAAAAAATAGAGTATAACAAGATGGTTATCTCTCCACTCTTCTATGCAAAGATGAGGTATTATGACTCTTTGACATTTAGAATGTTTGAAGATAATAGTCTTTTAGCTATGGGTGGGATCTACACTATAGACGGTGTAGAAGCAGCAGGATTTGCACTCTATACAGATGAGTGTATTAGTAATAAAATGAAGAGGGAAAAATAGATGAGTAAAGCAGATTTGATTGTAGGTCTCCAGTGGGGAGATGAAGGAAAAGGAAAGATCGTTGACCATATGGCACAAACACATGACTATGTATGTCGTTTTGCCGGTGGACACAATGCAGGACATACCATCGTTATCGGCGATAAAAAGTATGCGCTTCATCTTATTCCTTCTGGTGTACTTAACCCTAGTGCTAAAAATATCGTAGGAAACGGTGTTGTGCTTTCTCCTAAAGATTTCATCAAAGAGATGGAGCAGTTTGATAACCTTGAAGGAAGACTTTTCCTTTCAGATAAAGCACATGTACTTTTACCTTACCATGCACTCATTGACCAAGCCAAAGAGCGTATGAAGGGCGATAAAGCTATCGGTACCACAGGTAAAGGAATTGGACCTGCCTATGGTGATAAAATTGCAAGAGTGGGACATAGATTGGGTGAGTTACTTCAGCCTGAAAAGCTTACTGCGAAGATCGTTGCTTATTTTGAGATGAACAGACCTGTCTTTGATGCTATGGGTGTTGAATTACCAACAGAGGCAGAGCTTTTAGCAGAACTGGAAGGCTACAAGGCAGTACTTGGTAACTTTATCACAGATACGACACAACTTATGTGGAAGATCATGGATGAGGATAAGAAGATCCTTCTTGAGGGAGCACAGGGTACGATGTTGGACATTGATCATGGAACATATCCTTATGTAACATCTTCATCAACTGTAAGTGCCGGTGCATGTACTGGTCTTGGGATCAATCCTAAAGATCTGGGAAAAGTGACGGGTATCGCTAAAGCATACTGTACAAGGGTAGGAAATGGTCCTTTCCCAAGTGAAGACTTTGGAGCAGAGGGTGACAGACTTCGTGAAAATGGACATGAGTTCGGTACAACGACAGGAAGACCAAGAAGATGTGGTTGGTTCGATGCTGTAGCTATGCGTCATGCTGTTCGTGTTAATGGTGTTGACCAGGTAGCACTAATGAAACTAGATGTGCTTGACGGTTTTGATGAAGTTAAAGTATGTGTAGCTTATGAAGTAGATGGTAAAGAAGTTGACTATGTACCTTATGACCTTGAAGATGCAACACCAGTTTATAAAAGTTTTCCAGGTTGGGATAAAACAGAAGGTGTAAGAGAATTTGACAAGTTACCGGAGACTGCAAAGTCATATATCTCGGCACTAGAAGAGATGATAGGGACTAGAATGGGAATTATCTCAACCAGTCCAGAAAGATTAGATACAATAATAAGATAAATAGCACTAGTGCTATGAGCTTTCTGCTGAAGAAAACTTAGCGTTAGCAATCAAGACTTCAAAAAGTGCATTATTGCACCTTTGGAAGCCTTGACAGTCATCCGGGCTTTGCCTAGATGGCGTTTAATTAGATAAAATAAGGGGTAGTAATGAGATTAAAACCACAACAGACAGGATATGTAGCAGCGAAGATCGGGATCGATCTAGCCAATGCACCTTTTATCACTATGCCTAAAGGTAAAGAAGCAGTAGTTGTAGCGTGTAAGAAGATCATTGATGAAAATCTTGCTAAAGAGCATGCTTTAGATGAAAAAGTAAAAAAGATCCTTGATGAAAATTATGATGAGATAGAGTTTCAACATGCAGATGAGAGACAACTTTTCTTTATGATCAAAAAGAAAATGGCTGCAGAACATGGTGTCATTATGAATTATGATGACCGTTATAATGACTTGGCACACCTTATTTTAGATGAGTTGTATGAAAACTATTTAGCTGAATATGATGTTAATGAAAACCAAGTCAAAAATGTTATTTTTAAAGCGTTTAAAGCATTTGCAGATGCGTATGATGAAATAGATGATATTGTGTATGATAAAATTAAAGGTATGCAAAAAGAAGTTATACCTGGATCTCAGGATTATGAACTTCTTTACGAAAGATTTTATCAAGAAGAACTTTCTAAGAGAGGTATGTTGTAATGAACAAGGTTTCTTTATATTTTGAAAATGGATTGATGCTTGAAGCCAAAAGCTTTGGTGCAGAGGGAACATCAGTCGGAGAGATCGTTTTTAACACTTCTCTTACAGGGTATCAGGAGATCGTTACAGATCCTTCATATGCTGGACAGTTTGTAACATTCACCATGCCTGAGATTGGTAATGTAGGTTGCAATGCACAAGATATGGAAAGTAAAGGTGCCCACTGTAAAGGGATCATTGTACGTTCTTACCAAGATAGACCTTCTAGCTTTAGATCTGAAGAGACACTAGATGCATTGTTGAAGAAAAATAATGTTCTTGGTATCACAGAGATTGATACTAGGTTTATCACGAAGATGCTTAGAGAAGAGGGTGCTATGATGATGGTAGCTTCTACTGAAGTACACGATAAAGAGGCACTTAAAGAAGTGTTGGAAACATCACCACGTATCGAAGAAGTAAACTATATTGAAGAAGTGAGTACTAAAGAGTCTTATGTCCATGCTGAAGCACGTTACAGTACAGATACTTTTACCTATGAGACGCCTCAAACGAGAAAGAAGATCATTGCACTTGATTTTGGTATTAAAAGAAATATTTTAAATGAACTTACACATGCAGGAATGGAAGTAACAGTTGTACCTAACTCTATGTCTGCTGAAGATATCATCTCTAAAATTGATGCTAAAGAGATTGATGGAGTATTCCTTTCAAATGGACCTGGTGATCCACTTATTTTAAAAGATGAGCAAGAGAAGATCAAAAAACTTATTGCTCGTAAAGTACCACTCTTTGGCATCTGTCTTGGACATCAGTTACTTTCCATCGCTCATGGATATGACACATACAAACTTCAGTTTGGTCACCACGGTGGAAATCATCCAGTGATGAATGCCATGACAAATACTGTGGAGATCACGGCACAAAATCATAACTATAATGTTCCAGACAACATTACAGAAGTGGCTACAGTGACGCACACAAATCTGTTTGATAATACCATTGAGGGACTTAAATATAATGACTCTCCAACTATGTCAGTACAACATCACCCGGAAGCTAGTCCTGGACCACATGAAAGTGCATATATCTTTGGCGAATTTGCGAAGATGCTTTAAATAAGCGTTGAGCGTTGAGCGTTCAGCGTTCAGATATTGATTATGATATTTGCAATCTAAAATATTTGAATGAATAACAAGGAAATTTAATGAATATAGCTATTTTATTTGGTGGATCAAGCTTTGAACATGAGATAAGTATCGTCTCTGCTATTACCATGAAAAAAGTACTTAAAAAAAGTACTTTAACATACATTTTTGTAAGTCCAGATAGAGAATTCTATCTCATTGATACAGATAAAATCAATTCTAAACTTTTCTCTTCGGGTGAATATAAAAAATCTAAACAACTCACACTGAAAAAAGGTGGTTTCTTCATAGATGGCATGTTCGGAAGTAAAGCAGTAGATCTTGATGTAGTACTTAACCTAATACACGGTAGAGACGGTGAAGATGGCAAAATAGCTTCTATGATGGAGTTTTTTAATCTTCCTTTTATCTCTCCGCGTATGGAAGCTTCAGCACTCTCTTACAACAAACTCTATACTAAATTCCTTGCAGAGAGTTTAGGTGTAAAGACAGTAGCTTATGAATACATCTCAAAGAGTGATGAGCGAAAGATCACTATGGCATACCCGGTTATTATTAAACCAGTACGTCTAGGTAGTAGTATTGGTGTAAGTATCGTTAAAAATGAAGTGGAACTTGATTATGCACTTGATGTTGCATTTGAATTTGATACAGATGTAATTATTGAGCCTTTCCTTGAGGGTGTAAAAGAGTATAATCAAGCCGGATCTTATACAAATGAATGGGAACTTTCTATCGTAGAAGAGCCACACAAAGAGGAGTTTTTGGACTTTGATAAAAAATATATGGACTTTTCACGTGATTCACAAGTGCTTGCAGCCGATATCTCTGATGACCTGAAAGTAAAGATACAAGAGAGTTTTAAAAAGATCTATGACTCACTTTTCAAGGGAAGCATTATTCGTTGTGACTTTTTTGTTGTTGAGGGTGAAGTGCTTTTAAATGAGATAAATCCTATCCCCGGATCTATGGCAAATTATTTATTTCCAGATTTTGAAGGGATGATTTCCAGGCTCACTAAGTATTTGCCAAAAGAACAAAATATAAGTGTGGATTACCAATATATTCACTCTATCCAAAGTGCAAAAGGGAAAGCATAAAACCTCTTTTATAAAGGTTTAATTAGGAGTAAATAACTCTTACTTAAACCTCTAAACCTATCGTTCAGTAGGTGATTAGCTACAATTCCTCTCATTTTATTAACATTCAGTTAACAAATCTTTTTTAGACCAAGAATTTTAAGCTCTATATGTGAAAAAAAAACCTATAATAAAAGTCGAATGTTGTCAAATAATGTCAAAGTTTGTCATTTTTCAACAACATAGAATTTTTATAAGGGGGTATGCATGCAATCAAACGCAGCATTAGAATACGACTATACCGTAGCAAAATTGTTTACTTTTACAACAATTTTATTTGGTATATTAGGTATGATTATCGGTACGCTTATCGCGGCACAACTAGCATTTCCAGACTTGAACTACTTACTTGGTGAGTATGGAACATTCTCAAGGTTAAGACCACTTCACACAAATATAGTAATATTTGGATTTACATTGAGTGGGGTTTTTGCAACATTCTATTATGTAGCACAAAGAGTACTTAAAGTCTCTATGGCAGAGTCTAAATTTATCATGTTTATTGCTAAATTTCACTTTTGGCTCTATTTCGTAGGAGCACTTATCGCGGTTGTAACACTTTTGTTAGGTTATTCTCAAGCGAAAGAGTATGCACAGTTCGAATGGCCAATAGATATCGTAATTGTTATCGTTTGGGTTCTTTGGGGTGTAGCAATGTTCGGTCTTATCGGTATTAGAAGAGAAAAAGCACTTTATATCTCTATGTGGTACTACATCGCATGTTTCCTCGGTATAGCTATGCTTTACCTTTTCAACAACATGTCAGTACCTACATACTTCGCTTCTGGCGGACTTGGTAATATCATGCACTCAGTTTCTATGTACTCAGGTACAAATGATGCACTCGTACAATGGTGGTATGGCCACAATGCAGTTGCATTTGGATTTACTGTGCCTATCGTTGCAATGATCTATTACTTCCTTCCAAAAGAGTCTGGTCAAGCGATCTACTCTTATAAACTATCACTTCTCTCTTTCTGGGGATTGATGTTCGTTTACCTTTGGGCTGGTTCACACCACCTTCTATGGTCAACAGTTCCAGATTGGATGCAGACTATGGGATCAGTATTCTCAATAGTACTTATTCTTCCATCTTGGGGTTCAGCGATCAACATGCTCCTTACTATGAAAGGTGAGTGGAACCAGTTAACTGAAAACCCATTGATCAAATTTATGGTACTTGCATCTACATTCTATATGCTTTCAACACTTGAAGGTCCTATTCAAGCGATCAAATCAGTAAATGCAATTGCGCACTTTACAGACTGGATCCCTGGACACGTTCATGATGGTGTACTTGGTTGGGTTGTATTTATGATCATGGCTGCACTTTTCCATATGGCTCCAAGAATGTTCAAAAGAGAAATCTATTCTAAAAAAATGTTAGAAGCACAATTCTGGCTTCAGACAGTAGCAGTTGTTCTTTACTTTACTTCTATGTGGATCGCAGGTATCACACAAGGTATGATGTGGAGAGCAGTTGATGAGTATGGTAACTTGATGTATAGTTTCATCGATACGGTTACAGTACTTCACCCTTACTATGCGATCAGAGCACTTTCAGGAGTGTTATACCTTATTGGTTTCTTGATGTTCGCTTACAATATGTATAAAACTATGACTTCTTCTAGAGAGCTTTCTGAAGAACCACAGTTTAGATCACCTATGGCATAAGGAGGTAGGTTATGTTTCATTGGTTAGAAAAAAATCCATTCTTCTTCTCTGTAGGAGTATTTATAGTTATCGCGTTTGCAGGTCTTATCGAGATCCTGCCTAACTTTGCTGAAGCATCAAGACCGGTAGTAGGGCTTAAGCCTTATACTGTACTTGAGCTTGCAGGTAAAGAAGTCTATAAAAAAGACAACTGTTTGTCTTGTCATTCACAACTTATCCGTCCATTTAAAGCGGAGACTGACAGATATGGTCAGTATTCACTTTCTGGTGAGTATGCCTATGACAGACCATTCCTTTGGGGTTCAAAAAGAACAGGCCCGGATCTTCACCGTGTAGGTAACTACAGAACAACAGACTGGCATGAAAACCACATGTGGGAGCCTACAGATGTAGTTCCTGGTTCAATTATGCCGGCATATAAGCATCACTTTACAAATCTTGCTGATATCGAAACAGCATATGCTGAAGCGGTTACAGTAAAAAATGTATTTGCAACACCATATGGTGATGAATTCCAAGCTACAAAAGCGGCTTGGGAAGCGCATAAGCCTAAAGTATTGGCAGATGCAAAAGCTATCACTGCAGATATGAAAAATAAAGATGTTAAAGAAGCAGTTGCAGCAGGAAACATTCCTGAAGTAGTTGCACTTATTGCATATTTAAATAGATTGAAGTAGTGAGAAGAGATGGATATTAGAGAACTTCAAGGCTATGCAAGTTTCTTTATGACCATTTTTCTAGTGGTGATTTTGTATTGGTATATCATATACCTCTACAGAAGTGAAAAAAAAGGTGAAAAGGACTATGAAAAGTTAGGAAATATTGCTTTAGATGATGAGATCGACAGCAAGCCTATAGATACTAGTTCTGTAACCCCAAGTGAAAAAAAGGAGCAAGATAAATGAATGCGTTAATGATAAAAGGACTTCTCTTTGCAGCGATCCTTATCGGTGCTACGATTTATGTAGTGGAGTCGATGAACATTGATTTGAGTGACCCTATCAATATGATTACGATGATCGGTGCTGTAGCTATTGCAGTAATTACAGTATCTGTAGCTATCAAATATATCAACCAGATGAAAACAGATACGGCAAGTGGTGAACTTGCTGATGAGAACTGGGATGGTATCGGTGAGTATAAAAATGAACTTCCTAGCGGATGGGCATACTCATGGTTAGGAACGGCGATTTGGGCGATGTGGTATATGATCTCAGGATATCCTGTAAATGCGTTTAGCCAGATCGGTCAATACAATGAGGAAGTAAAAGCATACAATGCAAAGTTTGAAGCGGTACATAAAAATGCAGATGCAGCAACACTTCAACAAATGGGTGAGTCTATCTTCTTAGTGCAGTGTGCACCATGTCACGGTGCTACAGGTGATGGTCTTTCAGGTAAAGCACATGACTTTACAAGTAGAATGGGTAAAGCACAGATCTTAGATGTGATCAAGAATGGTTCAAACCAACTTGGTTACCCAATGGGTGCTATGCCACCTATGATGGCGCAAGGTGCAGATGCTGAAGCTATTGCAACATATATCGCTGGCGGAATGAAGGGTGAACAACCTGCATCATTTGCTGCATGTGCAAGTTGTCATGGTGCAGATGGTAAAGGCATGGCTGGAATGTCACCAAATCTTGCAGAATATGATGCTACACTAGTACATAATACATTGCAAAACGGTAAGAAGGGTGCATTGGGTACCATGCCTTCATTCAAGACTATGATCACACCAGTACAAGAAAAAGCATTGACTGTTTATATTCAGTCATTAGTAAACTAAGGAGCTTAGAATGGCAGAAAATACAAACAGAGGCGTTTTTGGCCTCCACGGTGTAACAGGTATGTTGATAGCAACTGTACTTTTGTTAAGCATCCTTGTAGTTTTGACTATATGGGGTCTTGGTGTACAACAAAAATCAGCAACTCATTTTTATGACCCAACACCTATTACAGGTAGTTTGGATAATGTAAAAGCGAATAGTAAAGACAATGCAAATTTTGCATTTCAAGATGCTAAATAATTCATAAAGGATAAATAATGATTAAAATTATGGATAAAGTATTAGGCTTGACTTTGGTTATTTTTGCTGCTTATACACTATGGGCAGTACTTACACCTAACCACCTTTTCATAGGATAATTTATGTTCAAAGCAAAAGTAAGGTTCGCCTTGCTTGCTTTGTTACTTCCATTTCTACTGAATGCAACACATATTCTCAAAGATGACATTTTAAAACCTGAAGCTTCAAAACTGATTGAAGAGATGGCAGATGAGTTACTCTCAAAAACTGGGATAAACGGATATGTTATTGCAACCAATGAAAATTTCCCTGAGAGGTTTAATTTGGTGACTTATAGTAAGAAGTATGAAGAAAAACTAAGCAAGCCATACGTAATGTTGATATTTGCACCTAATGCAGTGATTACGACTAAATCTGGTGAAAAAGGGAGAGTTGCACTCATACCTTCTTCAAAAGAGATAGCAACACTTTATGATAAAAGTGATGTCATGGATGCAACGATAGATGTGATAGCAGTTAAAGATAAAAATACTATAGAAGATAAACATAATATCGGAGTATTACAGGGGTTCTCTGAACTAGCAGATCAGATAGCTGCATCAAAAGATATTGAGATGACAACAACTCTTCCAAATGAAACACGACTAATTGTGGGTATTTTGGAAGTCATTGTTCTGATCGGAGCAGCATTGGTATTCTGGATGTTTATATTCAGACCGATATATATGAGGATAAAAAATGGCAAACAATAAAGAGAAAACATATTGGCCACACATGATATTGGGCTTTCTTGCTTTGGGTATTACATTGAGTTACTGGACAGTGAAGTCTGCTTCCTCTATGCCTGTGCAAGAGTCCAATAACTTTATGTTGAAATATCAGGTAGCAGATATGAATATCAATGAAATTATAGAAAGAAAACAGGCATTTGATAAACACTATACTATCAATATAAAAGACGTAGAGACTATGGAAATGAAAGACAACATTCATAGCAAGCGTAAAGAAGTGGATAATGTAAAACTGGTGCAAGGACTTAATGTATTCAATTATACTATAGAAGCAAAAGATGGTACTAGTATTAAAGATGCTAATGTGACTTTTTTATTGACACAACCACATAGTGTGAAAGAAGATAAATTGGTTGAAAATATTCCATTTGTTAATGGTAAATTTCATGTTAGTGATATTAACATCAGTAAACCAGGTAGATATACATTACAGTTAAGAGCAAAAGTAGGAGAAACCATAGGTTATTCTGAAACAGCTGCATATTTGAAACCATAGTAAAGTATTTGTAGGGCAGGGTGTCCTCACCCCGACCTACGGTTATAATATGCTATACTATCCCCCATGAATCAACTCCATATATACCCTACATCAAGAGCCTTAAGAACAGTAAGTTCACAGCATAAAGAGCAAGATGGATTTCTTCCTGCACTCATGCGTATGGATGAGTTTGAGCATCGTGCAATACTTATAGAGAACAAAATACAAATAGACCCCCTACAGCGTATTTTACTGTTAAGAGAAGCAGCAAGTTTTCAAGCACTTGAAGATCTGAAACTCAACCTTGAACTGGTACGTTTTTTTACAAAAAGTGATGCCTTATTTAAATTTTTTGAAGAGTTGGCAGGAGAGCAGATAAGCTTTGAGATTTTAGCACAGGCAGATGCCTATGCAGAGTTTGAAACACATCTGGCAATATTGGAAAGACTTTTAGAGAACTATAGAAACCTTCTTGATGCACAAGGGTTTACCGATAAAGCTTTTATTCCAAGTTCATACAGACTTAATGAGGGTTTTTTAGAAATTTATGACACAATAGAGATACATTTAGAAGGGTATTTGAGTCATTTTGAGTTAGAACTTTTAGAAAATGTTGCACAGCAGACACAGTTGACTATACACTATACAACTTCTAAATTTAATATGAAGATGCAAGAACGGTTTGAATCTATGGGAATTGTTTTACCTAATCATAAACACGTTAGTTTTTCTATGACAGATAAAAAAGTGATTAGTGCAGTGAATAATGATATAAAGATCAATGCTAAGGTATATTCAGTTGAAGAAAAAGAAGAACAGATAGCTCTTGCCTTCACACAGATAGAGCATATAGTAAATGATGGTATAGCTCCTGAAGAGATAGTCCTTATCTTACCAGATGAGAGTTTTAAAGAACACTTTACCCTTTTCGATACACACAATAATCTAAACTTTGCAATGGGCTATGACTATAGTAAAGGACGTATCTATAAATCTCTTGAAGCACTTTATGGACATTGGCAAAACTTTGACAGTGACAGTAAATACTTGTTAGAACGGTATGGATTTAATCTTGAAGAGGTAGAAAAATTAACACCCACAAAACAATGTAGTGTAGAAGTGTTTTTCTCACTTATTGATAGATTGAAATTGTTGGATACTCCTTTGAAGGGTGGAGAGAAAAAAGAGAAATACAGTGCACATGTGCAAGAAAAATACTTGCACTTCTTGAAAATATTTGACACGCAAGCATTAAGCCAAAAAGAGTGGCTCTTCTTATGGCTCAAAGCACTCTCTAAAATCACTATAGATGATGTCAGAGGCGGTATGATTACCGTAATGGGTGTACTTGAAACCAGAGGTGTAAGTTTTGAAGGTGTGGTCATCGTAGATTTTAACGAAGGCATTGTTCCTGCAACTTCAAGTAAAGACCAGTTTCTAAACTCTTCAGTACGTGCCTTTGCAAATCTACCTACAAAAAATGATAGAGAAGCTTTACAAAAGCAGTACTATAAACGTCTATTGGAACAAGCGCAAAAAGCAGTTATTCTTTATAGTACCTCTGACAACAAACTACCCTCAAAGTTTCTCTATGAATTAGGGTTAGAAACTACAGTGGTAACCCAAGCACAATTAAATCTACTCTATAATCAACCCTTACAACTTACAGAAGAAAAAGACCCTGTAGTTGAACAGTTTAATGCACATGATATCGTATGGTCAGCATCAAAACTCAAAACGTATTTGGAGTGTAAACGTAAGTATTATTACCGATACATTCAAAAGATACAAGCAAAACCAGATGATGAACTTAATGAAGGTGCATTTTTACATAGTCTCTTAGACCATTTGCATAGAGAAAAAGACTCTTATGACAGCAAAGAAGAGATGAAAAAAGGTATAGATATTCTTTTAGATAAATTATTACCTTTTGATGATGCTAAAATAGTCTACCAAAAATTACTATGGAAAGAGAAATTAAAAGGTTTTGTCTCTTCACAAATAGAACATTTCAATGCAGACTGGAAAGTAGTAGAAAGAGAAAAAGAGTTTCAAGGGGACATAGGAGGACTACGTTTCAAAGGACGCATAGATCGCATAGATCAGAATGCTACAGATACACTTGTGCTTGACTATAAAAGTGGACAAACCAAAGAAGCCAATAAAACGAAGAATCTAGAGAAACTGACAGACTTTCAAATGAGTATTTACCAGCAAATGCTCAAATCTAAATATCAAAATATCAACCTTGCTTTTTTAAAGATATTTGAAAATGGAGAGGTTGAAGAAATCACCGTATTGGAAGAAAAAAATGAATTGCTGTTTGAACATATTATAGAACTCAAACAGACTAAAAGTTTTGTAGCAAGTAAATGTGAGGATCTGCAAAAATGTAAATATTGTGAGTTTACTTTGATGTGTGAAAGAGGGGAGTACTTATGAGTTTCAAACCATTTCTAGCCTATTCCGCCTCTGCAGGTTCAGGTAAAACCTTTGCACTTTCTGTACGGTATATCTCTTTACTTTTTATGGGTGAATCGCCTAGTAGCATATTGGCAGCAACATTTACCAATAAGGCAGCAGCTGAAATGCGTCAGAGAGTAGTGGACTCTTTGCGTGGGTTGGCGAATGAGGAGAATAGAGCGTTTACAGATGCTATCTGTGTAGAGACTGAACTTTCTCGAAATGAACTATTGGTAAAGCAACCAGAAGTGTTGACCAGGTTTTTGGCCAGTAGTTCTTACATTGTGACACTTGACAGCTTTTTCTCTTCTATTTTGCGTTCTGCCTCTTTGGAGTTGGGGCTTGAACCGGACTTTGTGACTAAAGAGCAAGGTGAAGATGAGTTGGAGAAACATTTTCTTGAAGAGGTGCAGGCTGAGGGTTTACTCTCTTCTCTTGTAAAACTTGCAATGGATATAGAAGATAAACGTTTTGGAAAGATCTTTGATCTCATGCAGAACTTTTACAAAGTAGATCCACTTTTGCCAAAGCAAGAGGAACTGTCATTCTCTTTAGAGAAGCAAGAAGAAGCTTGTGAAGTCTTACGACTAAAGATGATCAAAGCACTTAGTGATGCAGGAGCGGCAGAACGCTGTATGAAGCAGTTTGATACAAAGAGTATCAATGTGTTATTTGCTAAAGGGCTTTTTGAAAAGGAAACACTGGGAGAGCATGCTTGGTTTAAAAAAGTAGCCAATGATGAAATAGAAGGACTTTATGCATTTCTCAAGAAGGAGTTGTTACTTTGGACAAAAGCAAAAGAGTCCATTGTTTTGCATAATCTTTTTAAAATCTATGATTATTACAGAAATGCAAATATCACCAATGCTAAAACCTCAGGTGTACTTAGTTTTGATGACTTGACTTATTTTACTTATAGGCTTTTGCATGAGAGTATCTCTAAAGAGTTTTTGTATTTTAAAATAGACTCTAAGTTCAAACATATACTGCTTGATGAGTTTCAAGATACTTCAACGTTGCAGTTTTTACTTCTTAAGCCACTTATAGATGAGATATTTGCTGGACATGGACAGAGTGAGTTTAAGTCTTTCTTTTATGTAGGTGACACCAAGCAGTCACTTTACCGCTTCCGTGGTGGGGTAGAAGAGCTATTTGATAAAGTAGCAGAAAATTATGCTGTGAACATTGAACAAATGGATACCAACTACAGAAGTTCTAAAAATGTAGTAGAGCAAGTCAATCGATGGTTTGAGCCTATTATGGAAGGGTATGTTCCTCAGAAGAGTAAAGTAGGAGCAGCTGAGGGGTATGTAGAGGTCTTAGAATCAGAAGAGCTTATAGATGATGCAGTGCAGCAAGCCAAAAAGCTTTTAGAATTGGGTGTGAACGTAGATGATATCGCTTTTTTGGTTAGTACAAACAAAGATGGACAGACATTACAGGAAGGTTGTCAATCTGAGAAGATACACACACTGCTAAAAACTTCCAGTTCTTTGAAAAATATACCGCATATTGCAGCACTGGTTGCGATGGTATCTTACCTCTTTTATGGTGAGAAGATAGATGCACAGGCATTACTTTTAAAAGTGGGTAGGTCTTTGTATGAAGTAGATACAACTTGGTTTTCTGCTTTTATGTCCCCTCTACAAGTAGTTGATAGGCTTGTCCGAGAATTTGGATATTTTGATAATGACTTGAACATATTGAAACTTTTAGAGTTTGCATCAAGTTTTTCTGATATTCCTACATTTATAGAAGAGTTCCAAAGTTCGTCCATCTCTGTGGCAGCCAACTCTGTACATGGAGCAAAGATCATGACAATACATGGTTCTAAAGGATTGGAATTTAAGTATGTCATTTTATTGGATAAGCTCACGCGTCCAAATAGTGATAAGGCCGCACTGATTTACCACTATAATGATAATTTGTATATAGATAAAATACTTTATCGTACTAAAGGCAGAGAAAACTTTGATGCAGAGTATGCTTCCATTATGGAGGAGCGAAAGGCTTCAGCGCTTAAAGATAGAAAAAATGTACTTTATGTGGCGTTGACGCGTGCAGTGGAAGGGCTTATAGTGATCAAGAAGCCTAAAGATTCTATTTTTGATGAGATAAATATAGGAGCAATGAGCGTAGGCTCATTAAGCGTTGAGTGTTCAGCGTTGAGCGTTCAGGAAGAGCATGAGCAAACTTCATCTGTGGTTATTTCTAACTATGGAACACAGGAAGTATCAACCCATGAAGATGATGAAGAGAAAGACTATGAGGCTATCTTATTTGGTACGGCTTTGCATTATGCTTTAGAGATGTTGGGTAGTTTTGATGAAGTGAATTTACGTTCAGCGATGATCTCATTACAGAATCGTTATGGACAACAATTGGATGTTGATAGTATAAACCAAATAGAACAGCGTATAGAAAATTTGATAAAAAATAAAGATTTTCAGAAAATACTTAATGGAGCAAAAGTAAGTAAAGAGCAGTCACTTAGTTTTGAAGGAGAGTTGAAGCAGATAGATTTACTTTTAGAGTATGATGATCATTGTTTAGTTGTCGATTATAAGAGTTCAAAAAAGTATGCGTTGAAACATCAAAATCAAGTAGGGTATTATAAAAAAGCCATAGTCAATATCACAGGAAAAAGAACGGAAGGGATGATCATTTATCTTTTAGAAGAAGGAATAGAACTCTTAACCTTAAATTAACTTTAATTTAAATAAATTTTAAGGTTAAGTGGGTATTATTCGTCCACAAAAGAGCTAAGGCTCTCATTTTAACAAGGATTCAACATGAAATTAACATCAGTTCTTAAACCTGCTGACGTACAACGTGACTGGGTTTTGATCGATGCAGAAGGTAAAACTTTTGGTCGTATCTTAACTGAAGTAGCAACACTTCTTAGAGGTAAACATAAACCATCATTTACACCAAATGTAGATTGTGGTGATTACGTAGTTATCATCAATGCAGAAAAAGCGAAATTCTCAGGTGCTAAACTTGAAGATAAAGAGTATTTCACTCACTCAGGTTACTTTGGTTCAACTAAAAGTAAAAAACTTGGTGATATGTTAGAAAACCATACTGAAAAACTTTTCAGATTGGCTGTTAGAGGTATGCTTCCAAAGACTACTCTTGGTAGACACATGCTTAAAAAACTTAAAGTATATGCTGGTGCTGAACACCCACATACTGCACAAATCAATAAGGGAGCGTAAGCATGGCAACTATTTATGCAACAGGAAAAAGAAAAGCGGCTATCGCTAAAGTTTGGATGACTCCAGGTAACGGTGAAATGCTGATCAACGGTAAAACACTTGATCAATGGTTAGGTGGACACGAAACACTTAAAATGAAAGTGAGACTTCCATTAGAGCTTACTAAGCAATTAGATTCTATGAATATTAAAGCAACTACACTTGGTGGTGGTTATTCTGCTCAAGCAGATGCTCTTAAGCATGGTATCACTAAAGCGTTGGTTGAGTTTGAACCATCGTTTAGAGCAATTCTTAAGCCAATGGGTCTTCTTACTAGAGATAGTAGAGTTGTTGAGCGTAAGAAACCAGGTAAGAAAAAAGCGAGAAGATCTCCGCAGTTTTCAAAAAGATAGTCGGTACTTTTCGACTTCTTTTTTCCAAGGTTTCCTTGGTACCTTTTTGCAAGAGTTTACTCTTGCAAAACCTTATCTATCCTATATTTGGATTTACCAAATAATAACTCCCTATAAACAAAATAACAATAATCAGAAGATATTTTACAGCAACAGCCGTAAAGCTGACTACTTGGCATCCTGTACATGAGATGACTCTGCTCGCTTCATATTTTGCATAAGCAAAATAGGCAACAACTAAAACCAGTGATGCGATCGTAGCAAAAATATCATATTTATACATAGAACTTAGTGTCTCTTTAGTAAAATCAAAAAGTGGTGAAAAAAGTGTCAGTCCTTCAAAAAAGAGAAGTTTTGACATCATACTTTTGAAATACTCTCTTTTAGAGATAGTTGAGTTGGCATTAAATTCACCTGCTGCTCCGGAAATAGAGAGGTTTTTCTCAACACGTTTTCTATTTTTTTTATCTAATTTATTTGCAAAAGTGCCACCAAAAGTATAATCAAATTTTCTTTGCAGTAAAAAACCATATTTGCCTTCAGCACTCATGGAGTGTTGTGCACCAGTTCTATCCTGATAGACAAAACTTATCTTTTCGTGGCGAGGTATCTCTTCTTCTATGTTAGGTAAATAGAGAGAAGTTTCAAGGGAGGTGGTTTTCCCTTTGACCTTGAGTACACGTGGATTGATAAACTCTTGCCAATTTCCTTGGGGATCTTTAACGACAACAACAGAACGGGGAACTGCTATTTGTATGGCAGCTAACCCCTCTGCATTGTGAGATTCTATCGTATCTTTCATATCATCTATAAGTGTGAAAAGTTCATCATCAAAATGTCGTACATCTGCTGAAGCAATGTTGATCCGTTCATCAGGATAGAGAATGAGTTCTTTAACCATGTGGTGCCTTTATGTATTGGAAGTTTTGTTCTAAAGTAGGGAATATATAGAAAAGGTTATTGCAAAATTAAACTTTTGTATGTATTCCCAAGCAGGAGCTTGGGAAGGATATCTTAGTGGTGACTCTTTATGATCAACATAGTCATTCTAAAGTTGATAGCGATAAATCTAACAATTTGCCAGAGTACGCATGTTCTCATGAATTTTTGAAATCCCATTGGCATCATTGTACCAAATTGTGGGCTATATGGTTCGATATGATTTAAATGTTTTGACATATTAATTTCCTTTTTTATTATATTTTACTATGTTTTGCCTTCACGGCTTCGCTTTCACTATAACCGTTATGGTTCCGAAGCTAAAAAAGCAAAGCAGTTTGCTTTTTCATTACGCTTCTCATCTACTCTGGAATTAAAGTCCAACCTGGCTTAAGTTTTGCTTTCCAAATAAAGACATGGTGAAGGATATGTTTAACCCAGTGTGCTGCTAAACCTAGCTCACCTGTAGTTCCGTTCATATCTCTACCTACACCTGGATATTTTTCAAAGTCAGGAACGATCGGGTAAACAGTCATTGCTGCTGCTGTTCCTGTAAAAAGACCTTTACCAGCTGAAGCAACACATGCTGCTCCCATTTCCGCCATACACGCGGTATGTGTTGGTTCTGTAGCACCATTTGCCATCATATCTACAACACTTTGGGCAACAGCTTTACCCATCATTGCTGAAGGCATACCTGTTCTTGGAGGTGTAGGGTTGATCGGTGTTCCGTTTGGTGAGCTCATAGGTTTAGAGATCGTATGTGGTGGTGCAAAAGCAATACCTACCGCAAACATATTATTATATGTTGGGTTTTGAAGCGTTCTTGGCCAGTCAGATGCCTTCCAGTTCTCATAAGCACCAGCATCATATTTTGCATCCACTTTCATAAATCCGTTTGGTGCGAAGATAGTATCTGTGATATCAGCACCATCTTTAGCGAAAGCTTTAAGACCTACACCGGCAAATGGAGGAATAAGCATTGCAAAATCAAACTCTTGCTCATCCATCTCACCGTCAAGTGATTCATAGGTTACTTTACCTGCTTCAACGTTGTTTACGTGAGCACCCAAGATCCAGTCCATACCTCTTTCAGCATAAAGTGACTCAGCAAATACTTTACTTGAAGTTGCATAGCCACCCATACTGAAGTGGATACCACCCATACCGAAGTCACCTAGGAAAGATTCATTCGTGATGAAAGTGATATCAGCCATATCTCTTACACCTTTTTCTTTCAGTGTATGTTCGATGTTGAAGATATATTCAAATGCAGCACCTTGACACGTACACATACCGTGACCTGTACCGATAAGGAATGCTTGTCTTTCGCCTTTTTTCATCTTTTCAACACATGCATCAAGCTCAAGAGCAGCATGGATAGCGTGGTCTGCTGTACATACAGAAACAGTATGCTCCCCAAGTCCGCCTTTCCCGTCACTAAGTCCTGGAGTTGCACCGAAGTTTAGTTTTGGTCCTGTTGCATTGATGAGGTAATCATATGTAATCTCTTCAGTTTGACCCTCTTTTCCTTGACCTGTATATTCCATAGTGATATAAGCGTTATCACTGTCAGCATTTCCTTCCGGATGAATAGAAACAGCTTTTGCCTGTCTAAAGTCAATCCCAGCTTTTTCATATACTGGAGCAAGAGGGAAAGTAACCTCTTCTTTTGACATTTCACCTACACCTACCCAGATGTTAGATGGAATCCAGTTCCATAATGCATTTGGCGTAACAACCACTACTTCGTGCTCGTTCCCCAGCCATTTTCTTGCAAATGATGCAGCAGTGTGTCCAGAGACCCCACCACCCATAATTATCAATCGTGCCATAGCTTTCCTCCATGTTAAAATATTGTTCGTATCAATTCTAGGATAACATCATTTAAATCTAAATTAATTCTTATAATTTAATCTTTTACATTATTTATACTTATCTAATAAATTACGTGAAACTATTTATATAAGATTGGAATGAATATGTAAGATAATTTAGGTAAATAAAATTGATGAAATTAGGAGTAATTTTGTATGAGTTAATAGGCTGTCTCATAGTTGAACCCGAATTATGATAAAATCTATTTTTAACACTAAAAAATAGGTATTTAGAAGAATAAATCATAAAGAAAGGTAACTCTAAAAATCAATGAACAGATTATTTGTTAAAATTCTTTTATTACTATTTCTAACTGTTAGTGCTTATTCAACTGTTTGGAATAGTCCTCATAATAAGAAAAAAGTAAAAACAGAGACACTCTTTTCATCATTTTCTTTACCTCCTAAACGACTCGATCCTGTTGTATCATACAGTGCCAATGAATGGGCTATTATTGGTCAGATCTATGAGCCGCCTTTGCAATATAATTACCTTAAACGACCTTATGAACTGGAGCCACTTACTTTAACTAAAATGCCAACTATCTCTTACTTAGACAAAGAGGGGAACAGGGTAGATGAAAGTTCAGCAGAAGTGGTGTTTTCTGAATATCGTTTAGATCTGAGAAAAGATGTTAAATACCAAGATCATCCATCCTTTGTAAAAGATGCAGAGGGCAGGTTGGTTTATGGTGCATTGAATGAAGACGAATTGGAGATGATTCACTCACTTGATGATCTTAAAAAAACTGCAACACGTTTACTGGTAGCCTCAGATTATGAGTATGCTATCAAACGAATGGCAGTAAGACAAAACCATTCACCTATTTTGGACAGTATGCAAGAGTATATTGTTGGTTTAGAGGATTTCTCCAAAGAGATCAGCCGCATAGCAAAAGAGAAAAAAAAGAGTGATCAAATTTTAGATCTACGTCCTTACTCTATTTCAGGAGTTAAAGTGATAGATGACTATACCCTGACTATCAAGATAAAAGGTCGATATCCCCAATTTCTCTACTGGCTCAGTATGAATTTCTTTGCCCCTATCCCTTGGGAGGCTGATCTATTTTATCAGCAGCGTGGTCTCATAGCAAAAAATCTAACACTCAATTGGTTTCCTGTAGGAACCGGAGCTTACTATCTAGCCGAAAACAACCCAAATAAACAGATGAGACTGGTTGTAAACCCTAACTATCACAGTGAGAACTATCCAACACTAAGTAAAGAAGAGAGTGAAAAGTCGAATGTCCCAAAAGAGTTACTCAAAGATGCAGGGAAGAAACTCCCATTCATCAAAGAGATAATCTACTCCTTAGAAAAAGAGAATATCCCACTATGGAATAAATTTCTCCAAGGCTACTATGACGCATCAGGAATAAGTTCTGAAGCTTTTGACCAGGCAGTACAGATCACATCAACAGGCAATATGGGTCTAAGTGATGAGATGAAAGAGAAGGGAATTGAGTTAAAAGGTTCAGTGCAACCTTCTAGCTTCTATCTGGCATTCAATATGGTTGATCCAGTGGTAGGTGGCTACTCCGAGTCAGCTAAAAAACTGCGTCAAGCCATAAGTATCGTTCAAAACCAGGAGGAGTATATCTCTATCTTTACCAATGAGCGAGGTATCGCAGCGCAAGGACCTATCCCTCCGGGAATTTTCGGTCATGAAGAGGGAGAGGAAGGCACAGATAATGTCATATATGATTGGGTAGAAGGTAAACGGGTTAGAAAATCGTTAGCAGTTGCCAAAAAACTATTGGTAGAAGCAGGTTATCCCAATGGAGTCTCTGAAAAAACAGGGAATCCTTTAAAATTATATTATGATACTACAGCCACAGGTCCTGATGATAGGTCTTTGATGGATTGGAGACGAAAGCAGTTTGATAAGTTGGGTATTCAGTTGGTTATCAGAGCAACAGACTACAATCGCTTCCAGGATAAAGTAAGAAAAGGAAAAGCACAACTCTTCTCATGGGGTTGGAATGCAGATTATCCGGACCCTGAAAACTTTCTGTTTTTGCTCTATGGCGGTAACGCAGCAGTCAATACAAACGGAGCAGGTATTAACTCTTCGAACTACCAAAATCCGGAGTTTGATAGACTTTTTGATGAGATAAAAACCATGAAAAACTCTCCCCTTAGAATGAAAAAGATAAAAGAGATGGTAGAGATAGCAAGAGAAGATACCCCTTGGATCTGGGGTATCCATCCTAAATCGCTTGCCCTTTCGCATAAGTGGTATACCAATGTTTTACCTCATGCTATGGCAAACAATACACTAAAATATAAACGGATCGATGCCAAGTTGAGAGCCCAGAAGCAACAAGAGTGGAATCAGCCGGTTATATGGCCTTTGGTCTTATTGGTGCTTTTTATAATTTCTATGAGCTATCCACTCTATCGTGCTTATCAGTCTAGACAAAGAGCTGTCATTAAGGGAGACAATTAAATGTTTGCTTATATTATCCGAAGAGTACTTTATGCTATCCCGATTTTAATAGGTGTAAACCTCATTACTTTTATACTGTTTTTTATGGTAAACAGTCCTGATGATATGGCGAGAGCTCAACTGGGTGCAAAACAGGTGACCCCAGAGCTTATCCAATCATGGAAAGAGGATAAAGGTTACGATAAACCACTTTTTATCAATAGTGAAGCGGGAGGGGTCAGTACCGTAACTAATACCCTTTTTGTTCAGGAATCACTCAAACTATTCTCTTTTAATTTTGGATTTTCAGATGCCAACCGTGATATTGGTTCTGATATCAAAGAGAGAATGGTACCAAGTCTGGCTATTGCTTTACCTACATTTATGATCGCCCTGATCACCAACATCTCACTGGCACTGCTGCTGGTTCTTTTCCGTGGCTCTGCTCTTGATACCAGTATGATGATCATTGCCGTGATGATCATGTCGGTCTCCGGACTTTTTTATATTATCGCAGGGCAAGTACTCTTTTCCAAGATCTGGCACTGGGTTCCCATCTCTGGGTATGAGAGTGGATGGGGCGGTATTAAATTTATTATTCTGCCTGTAATGATAGGTGTCTTTGCAGGGATAGGTTCAGGGGTCAGGTGGTATCGCAGTATCTTTTTAGAACAGATAAACCAGGACTATGTGCGTACAGCCAGAGCCAAAGGATTGTCAGAACTTAGAGTACTCTTTGGGCATGTGTTGCGAAACGGAATGTTGCCGATCTTGACAGGTGTGGTGGTTGTGATCCCTACTCTGTTCATGGGAAGTCTGATCATGGAGTCATTTTTTGGGATTCCCGGACTTGGGTCTTACACCATTGATGCGATCAATTCGCAGGATTTTGCTATCGTAAAAGCAATGGTGTTTTTAGGTTCAGTCCTTTATATTATTGGGTTAATACTTACCGATATTTCCTATACTCTGTTTGATCCAAGGGTAAAATTATCATGAAACTTGCTTTACTTTGGACAGATATCATGGTCTGGTTTTTGGTCATTTCACTACTGGTCTGGAGTCGGGTTATTTCTCGTTCTCCTCAGGTCAAAAAGCAGTGGCATACTATTTTTAAGTCAAGCATCGCTATGGCTTCGGCTATTATTCTGCTCTTTTATCTATTGTTTACGCTGCTTGATTCCGTACATCTTCGTTTTTCTACCACGCCAACAGAGACAAAAAGTGAAAAAGTACTATACCAGGGAGATATAGTAAGTCTTCTAGATCTACTGTTTGCTCATAATATAGAAAGTACAGAACGGACCTATTCTGCACCTTTTTCTACACATGAATATGCCACGTCTATAGTGGTTGATGAGAATGGTGTGACCAAGCAGGAGTATCTGCCTTTAAAGCATGTGGGAAATGGAGATGATATTGTTGATAAATCTATTTTTGCTATTTTTATAGGGCTGATTATTGGTGGATCGCTTATTTTTGTACATATAGTTTGGCGTAAAAAGAGAGGGTTTAAAAGTGAGTTGCCTTGGCGAACTGCTTACTTGACACTACTCTCTTTGGTAGTGACATTCACATGGTTCTATATGCTTAGTTACCACTATCATGTTCTGGGCACTGATAAAGTGGGTGGAGATGTACTTTATCAGAGTCTGAAGAGTATCCGTACAGGGGTGCTTATCGGGATACTTACCACTTTGATCATGTTGCCTGTAGCTATTATCTTGGGGGTTAGTGCCGGGCTGTTCGGTGGTTGGGTAGATGATGTGATCCAATATCTCTATACTACACTCAGTTCGATTCCCGGGGTCTTACTCATCGCAGCAGGGGTATTGGTAATGCAAGTGATGATGGATAATAATCCCGGCTGGTTTGAAACCACACTGGAACGATCTGATCTACGCCTATTGTTTCTGATAATGATCCTGGGGATCACCTCTTGGACCGGGCTTTGTCGTCTGCTTCGTGCCGAGACCTTGAAAATATCTCAAATAGAGTTTGTCACAGCGGCTAAAGCGTTTGGTGTAGGTAAGTTAACGATTATCCGCCGCCATATCATTCCAAATCTTATGCATATTATTCTTATCTCAGTGGTGCTGGATTTTTCCGGTCTTGTACTTGCGGAGGCAGTTCTCTCTTATGTGGGGGTAGGGGTTGACCCGACCATGCACAGCTGGGGAAATATGATAAACCAGGCCAGGTTGGAGATGGCAAGAGAGCCGATGGTCTGGTGGTCACTGTTCTCTGCATTTGTCTTTATGTTTATTTTGGTGTTGGCTGCAAACCTCTTATCTGATCGTATTCAGACGGTTTTGGATCCGAGGAACAAATCATGAGCAGTATCTTAAGTGTAAAAGATTTGAGTCTAAGCATAGAAAGAGAGAAGCTTCTAAATTCTATAAGTTTTGAGATCAAAAGAGGTGAGATATTTGCTCTTGTGGGTGAGTCCGGAAGTGGAAAGTCTTTGACTTCTTTGGCTATTATGCGACTGCTTCCCGATGTTATATCGGTGAGTTCCGGAGATATTAAACTAAAAAATAGGTCTCTGTTTTCACTGCCCGAATCACAAATGCAGAAGATCCGTGGTAAGCAGATCGCTATGATCTTTCAAGAGCCAATGAGTGCCTTAAACCCTGTTATGACCGTGGGTGAGCAGGTGGCAGAGGTGATTAAGCTACACTTGGGGTTAAAGAAAGATGAGATTAAAAAGAAGGTTATTTCACTTTTTGAAGAAGTTGCACTGAAAGATCCAGAAGAGAGATATAACTGGTATCCTCATCAACTCTCAGGTGGACAGAAGCAGAGAGTGATGATCGCCATAGCACTGGCATGTGAACCTGATCTGTTGATCGCAGATGAGCCGACAACTGCACTGGATGTAACCATACAGGCACAAGTTTTAACGCTGCTCAAAAAGATAAGGGATGAGAGGAACCTTTCTATACTTTTTATAACTCATGATATGGCGGTAGTTTCCCAGATGGCAGATAGAGTGGCGGTAATGCGACAAGGAGAGATTTTAGAACAGGCGGATTGTAAAACGTTTTTTAATGATCCTCAGCACCCATACACTAAAAGTCTACTCAAGGATGCTATGGGAACAAAAGAAGAGCGAGAGACCGGGCAAGAGCAAGATAGGCTACTTGAAGTAGAGGATCTAAAAGTCTATTTTCCTATCAAGAAAGGTTTTTTCCAACGTACTGTTGGTTATGTGAAAGCGGTCGATGCTGTGACTCTCTCCATTCCAAGAGGTAAAACACTTGCTTTGGTTGGTGAGTCAGGGTCTGGAAAAAGTACCATAGGTCAAGCGATACTCTCTTTGGTGCCAATCACTGAGGGAACAGTAAAGTTTGAGAACCAGGATCTTGGTAGATTAAGTCAGACAGAGTTAAAACCCTATCGTCGCAAGATACAGATTATTTTTCAAGATCCATTCTCTGCACTTAACCCTCGTATGACCATTGGTGATATTATCCGTGAGGGTATGGTAAGTTTGGATGTGGGTTCAAAAGATAAAGCTTCACAGGATGAACATATAAGAGAACTTCTTTTAAAAGTTGACTTGGAAGCAGAACATGTCCATCGTTATCCCCATGAGTTTTCAGGAGGGCAGCGACAGCGTATAGGTATTGCACGAGCATTGGCTGTAGAACCTGAACTTATTATCTGTGATGAGCCTACCTCGGCACTTGACGTCACGGTACGTTCGCAAGTACTTAAACTGCTTAAAAAACTACAACAGGAGTCGGGAGTATCATATCTCTTTATCACGCATGATCTGTCTATCGTTCCTATTATCGCAGATGAGGTAGCTGTGATGAAAGAGGGGAAAATAGTTGAACAGGGAACCATAGAAAATGTGATGGAGTGTCCTAAACATGAATATACACAGAAATTGTTAAAATCTGCACCAAAGTTACCAAAATAAAGAGATGAAAATGATAATACTATTTGACTTAGACGGAACACTCATAGACTCAACAGAGGCTATACTTGAAAGCTTCAGTGTTGCATATAAAACCTTTGAAGAAGAGGTACCGGCTGATACATTGATCAAAGCAGAGATAGGACATCCTCTGGATGCCATGTTTCAAACACTTGGTGTGAAAGAAGGTAAGGTATGGGATTATGTATATGCCTATAAGATGCATTACAGAAAAATAAGTTGTGCTAAAACTGTACTCTTGCCACAGGCAAGAGAAGCTGTAGAGCTTGCAAGTAAACATGCAACATTAGGTGTGGTTACAACAAAAACAGCAAAGTACTCCATAGAACTTTTGGAGCATATGGGATTAATGCGTTATTTTGATGTGCTTGTGGGTAGAGAAGATGTAGAAAATCCTAAGCCGCATCCAGAGCCAGTATATAAAGCTTTGTCAAAGTTACAAAGTGATACAACTAAGTGTTGGATGGTGGGTGATACCTGTATGGATATGCATGCAGCTAAAGCTGCCGGAATAGAGTCGATCGCAGTAACCTGTGGATACGGTACTAAAGAAGTATTGGGTCAATGTACAGAAAATGTTCATAAAAATGCGTTAGAAGCAATCACTTTTATAACGTCAGATTAAAAAAATTGTAATTCCAAGCACCCTTTAAGAGTGCTAGCATTACAATAAGCGTAATACAATATATTCGATAGGAGAAATTATGGTAGAAATTAGATGGCACAGTCGTGCTGGTCAAGGTGCTGTAAGTGGTGCCAAAGGCTTGGGCGATGTTGTTGCGACAACAGGGAAAGAGGTACAGGCCTTTGCACTATACGGTTCTGCAAAAAGAGGGGCAGCACTTCGAGCATATAATAGAATTTCAGATGAGCAAATTTTTAACCATGCAAAATTTATGCACCCAGACTTCGTTTTGGTGATCGACCCGGCATTGGCATTTACAGATAATATTGAAGTAAATGAAAAAGATGAAACCAAATATATTATTACTACGCATCTTTCTAAAGAAGAGCTTATCGCAGGTATACCGGCACTTAAAGGGAAAGAAGATAGAGTATTTGTAGTTGATTGTATAGAGATCTCTTTAGATACTATCGGAAGATCAATGCCAAATTCACCTATGCTTGGAGCATTTGTTAAGATTTCAGGTATGTTCGAATTGGATTATTTCTTGGAAAATATGAAAAGAGTACTCAGTAAATTCCCACAAAAAATTATTGATGCAAATATGGATGCTATTACCAGAGCATATAACGAAGTTAAGTAGAGAGGAAGTAGAATGCAAGATTTAAAATTAAAAGCAACTGACAGTAGAGGTCTTTATCAGCTTGAGGCCGGTTTTGATCTACTGGGCTGGGATGAAGTAACACAAGGATCTGTTCTTTCTTCATTTGAAGGTGATGCAACAGATATCGTTAACTTAAAAGCAGAAGAGAGAGCATATTCTCACTATAACTCATATACAGCTACTGTTGCGTCTTGGAGAGTAAAAAAACCAGTTTTTAACATTGATGTATGTATTGATTGTCAAAACTGTTGGGTTTGGTGTCCGGACTCTTCAATTATCTCAAGAGATAAGCAAATGTTAGGAATTGATTATGACCACTGTAAAGGGTGTGAGGTTTGTGTGGAAGTATGTCCTACAAATCCGAAATCACTTTTGATGTTTGGCGAGAATGATGACATAGAGACAGCATTGTCTCAATGGCCAGAAAAAAAGAAAAAAGAAACGAAGTAAGGGACCATTATGGCAGTAAAATATGATTTAAATGAAAGAGAAGTTTGGGACGGTAACTTTGCCGCATCTCAAGCACTAAGACAAGCACAGGTTGATGTTGTTGTAGCGTATCCTATTACACCTTCTACACCAATCGTTGAAAACTACGGATCATACGTTGCAAATGGCTACATAGATGGCGAGTTTGTAATGGTTGAGTCTGAGCATGCTGCAATGTCAGGATGTATCGGTGCTTCTGCATCAGGTGGACGTGTATCTACAGCAACATCTTCACAAGGTTTTGCATTGATGGCTGAGGTACTTTACCAGGCATCTGGTATGAGACTTCCTATCGTACTTAACGTAGTAAACAGAGCATTGGCTTCTCCACTGAATGTACGTGGTGACCATGCAGATATGTACCTAGGGCGTGACTCAGGTTGGATCCAAATGGGTGCATTTAATGCACAAGAAGCCTATGACCTTGCACTATGTGCATTTAAAGTAGCTGAAAATCATGATGTAAGACTTCCGGTAATGGTACACCAAGATGGTTTCATTACTTCACACACAGCACAGAATGTTTACCCTTTAACAGATGAAGCAGCATACAACTTTATAGGTGACATCGTACCTGTAGATGATATGCTTGACTTCTCTAGACCTGTAACATATGGTGCGCAGACAGAAGAAGACTGGCACTTTGAGCATAAAGCAAAACAGCATAAGGCATTGATGGATTCTCGTCCTATCATTGATAAAGTATATGAAGAGTTTGAAAAGCTTACAGGTAGAAAATACAACAGAGTAGAATCTTACTTAATGGAAGATGCCGATGTAGCTATCGTAGCACTTGGTACAACTGTTGAGACTGCAAGAGTAGCAGCGGAACAACTTAGAAAAGAAGAGGGTATCAAAGCAGGTGTTGTTGCAATCAGATGTTTCAGACCTTTCCCTTTTGATGAAGTAAGAAATGCATTGGAAAATGTAAAATGTGTTGCTGTAACAGATCGTTCAAGTCCTGGTGGAGCTATGGGTGCATTCTATAACGAAGTATCTGCTGCACTATATACTACAGCAAATAGACCACTTGTAACGAACTTTATTTATGGTCTTGGTGGACGTGACTTCTCTATTGATGAAGCAAAAAGAATCTTTACAGAGCAGCAAGCACACGCTGATGCTGGACATATTACAACAGATATCCAACAGTTCTCAGGACTTAGAGGTCCTTACCTTGGATATTTCCAAACGAAAAGAGGTTAATTATGGCAATTACATCAATAAAAAACTTAAAAGAATTTTCAACGAACAATGACAGATTTGAGGGTGCACACACTCTCTGTCCTGGTTGTGCGCACTCTATGATCGTTAGAGAGCTTATGAACTGTACAGATGATAACCTTGTTATCTCTGCAAACACAGGTTGTCTAGAAGTATCAACAGCGGTTTATCCGTTTACTTCATGGGATACATCTTGGATCCATATTGGGTTTGAAAATGCAGCAACAGCGGTTACTGGTGCAGAAGTAATGCACAAAGTAAGAAAGAAAAAAGGCACACTAAAAGACAACGATGCTCCAGTTAAATTCGTTGCATTTGGTGGTGACGGTTCTACTTTTGATATCGGTTTCCAATGGCTCTCAGGTGCTATGGAAAGAGGTCACGACTTCACATATATTTGTTTAGATAACGAAAACTATGCAAATACAGGTGGACAAAGATCATCAGCAACACCTATCGGTGCTACGACTTCAACTGCTCAGGCAGGTACACACTCTTACGGTAAGAAAGAGAAGAAGAAAGATATCATCTCTATCATGGCTGCACATGGTTCACCTTATGTTGCACAGTTGGCTCCAAATAAATGGAAGTCAATGGCAAAAGGTTTCCAAAAAGCATTAGAGATCGAAGGTCCTTGTTTCATTAACACGGTTTCACCATGTTGTACAGAGTGGAGATTCGATCCAAAAGATACGATCAACATTACAGACTTAGCAACAGATACATTGATGTTCCCGATCTATGAGATTATTGACTCTCACGAGCTTAACATTCTTTATAGACCAAAAAATCTTCTTAAAGTAGAAGACTATCTTGGTGCTCAAGGGCGTTATAAGCACTTGTTTAAACCAGAGTATAGACATGTTATTGATCAGATCCAGAGTGATATTGATAAAAACTGGGATATGCTACAAAGACGTGAAGAAGCACGTATCTAAAAGTCCAGCTTTGGCACATCTTCGTCCGAACGGAACTTTTTCCGTTCGGTCACATACCGACGTATGCTCCCTTTCTCCAAAAATTCAGTTCAAATAAATATGCACCAAATCTGAACTTTTATATTCTTAGTTAAATAAAATCTTTAGATTCTTATTTTTATTTACATTAATCTCGATATAATCAAAAAAAACTTACAAGGAAATGACTATGCCATTATTAGACAGTTTTACAGTAGACCATACAAAAATGATAGCACCGGCAGTGAGAGTTGCTAAGACTATGAGTTCACCTAGTGGAGATGATATTACTGTGTTTGATCTTCGTTTTTGTGTACCAAACAAAGAGATCTTAACAGAAAAAGGTATTCATACTTTTGAACATCTTTTTGCAGGCTTTATGAGAGATCATCTTAACTCTAAAAAAGTAGAGATCATCGATATCTCACCTATGGGTTGTCGCACAGGATTTTATATGTCTCTACTTGGTACTCCTTCTGCGAAAAAAGTATCTAAAGCTTGGAAAGAATCTATGAAAGATGTGCTCAAGGTTAAAAAACAAAGTGATATTCCAGAACTTAACCTTTATCAATGTGGAACTTATAAAATGCATTCGTTAAAAGAGGCAAAAGAAATTGCACAAACTGTACTAGACAGAGATATTGGTATTATGAGTAATGAAGAGTTGAAACTCAGTAAAAAAATACTCAAAGGACTTTAACATGTTTATTTTAATCCCTGTAGATAGTGACAATGGACTAGACAGTAAAATTACAACACTGATCGATATGAAAACATGGGCACTTGTTGAATTTGAAGATGGAAAAGCTAAAACGGTACAATTTTCTGAAGACAGAACAGCCTTTGGTATAGAGTGGGTAGATTTTGTTGTCTTGGACAATAAATTTGAAAATTATATGGACTTTATGGGTGAAGGTATGATGTGTCTTGTTAAACGAGAAGAAGAGACTGTAGAAGAAGTGGTATCTGCATTTGCCTTTAAAGAGTTAGATGAGATAGGTTTTTAGTTTATTGTACGATGAAACCCTAAGATCTCAAAAAGAGATAGTACTATGTGAAGATGGTACGAATACACTCTACTCAAAAGAGTTTGATGAGCCCTACCACTCCACAAAAGACGGTGCTTTACATGAAAGTTTAGAAAAACATGTGAAGCCCTCTTTGACTCTTAAAAAAGAAAATGAACAACTCACCATTTTAGATATCTGTTTTGGTTTAGGCTATAACACTTTTGCAACACTTTACTATATAAAACAACAGAAACTTACTACTAAAATACATATTATTTCTCCAGAGTTTGATGAAGGGCTTGTACGCTCACTGGGTACATTTGATTATCCTCCAGAATTTGAGAATATCAAATACATTATAAAAGCCATAAATCAAGATCTGTACTATGAAGATGAACAGTTCAAGATAGAGATATTGCTTGGTGATGCAAGGAAAAGCATCCCTCAAATAAAAGAGAAGATAGACATCGTCTATCAAGATGCTTTCAGCCCTTCACATAACCCCCTACTTTGGACAACAGAATATTTTAGAGATGTTAGAGCTATCTGTAAAGAGGATGCCATACTGACTACTTACTCCACAGCGGCAGCTATACGTTTAGGACTTTATGAAAATGGATTTTACATCTTTGTACATAGAGCAGAAATGATGCGATATTCAACAGTAGCAAGTTTGAAAATGCTTGAAGATGTGGAATATATAGATATGGAATTGAAAAAGGTACGCAATAGTGAAGCTAGAAGTATGAAGGATAGGGATCATCAATAAATATGAACTGCCAACCAAATAGTGCCATGAGAGGTTTTTAAAACTTTATGAGGTGTTTTAGCTGGAATGAAAAAAGTATCACCTTTTTTAAGGACTTTTTCTTCATTGTCTAAAAGCAGTGTGGCTTCACCCTCTATAACGACAACCCACTCATCTTCATCTTGTATATATTCAACAGGTTCAACATCAGCTGAACTTACAATACGGTTTATTTTGATGTTCTTATGTTTGAGTAGGGTAGTGAAATCTTCACCATTTTTAGGAACAGTGAAGTTGTAGAGGTTCATTAGTAGCTCATCTGTAAACTATCGACATCATCCCAACCCATACTCTTTTTTTGACTTCTGTGTGCGAGTATGTGGTCTATGTATCTGGCAAAAACATCAGTCTCTATGTTGAGTTTTGTCCCTATTTTATAGTTTTTCATCAGTGTTTCTTTGAGTGTGTGAGGGATGATGGTGAGTCTGAAATTGTCATCGCCTACATCATTAACTGTAAGTGATATGCCATCTATAGTAATAGAACCTTTGGGGATGATGTGTGCAATGTACTTGGGATCTACCTTGATAATGAAGTCTGTAGCGTTTTCTCTAGGGGTGATCTGTGAAACTGTACCGACACAATCTACATGCCCCTGTACGATATGCCCTTCAAATCTGTCATTCATCATCATGGCTGGTTCCATATGCACAGCACCTGAGATCTTACTTTCATCTATGATAGAACGGGTTTCATCTGCCAGTTCCAAGTCAAAGCCATCAGAGTGTACTTTGATCACAGTAAGGCAAACACCATTGATAGCGATAGAGTCACCCAGTTTTGCTTTGTGTTTAGACTTGATGGTGAGGATGTTGTTTTGATAGCTTTTTACTGTTGCAATTTCTCGGATTAGACCTGTGAACATATGACCTCAATTTATTTGGATATAATTCGATTATTATAGCAAAATATATATATTTTCTTGTTCCTTGCTTCAGCTTGTGAATGAGTAATAAGGTTTTTTATGAATTATGAAGTCATAGTTATCGGTGGTGGTCATGCAGGTATAGAGGCATCTTTGAGCTCTGCCCGTATGGGCGTAAAGACATTGATGATAACAATTTTAGCAGAACAGATAGGGGCATCAAGCTGTAACCCTGCCATAGGTGGACTGGCAAAAGGTCACTTGGTACGGGAAGTAGATGCTCTTGGTGGTGAGATGGGTTTGTGTACTGACAAAACTGGGATACAGTTTCGTACACTGAACGCTTCTAAAGGACCGGCAGTAAGAGGAACACGTGCACAGATAGATATGGATGCATATCGTATCTATATGCGTAATGTAGTGCTAAATACGCCTAACTTAGATGTTAAGCAAGAGATAGCTGATGGACTCATCGTAGAGGAAGGTGAAGTAAAAGGGGTGACAACACAACTTGGTAACAGATATGTGGCACCTAAAGTGATCATCACGGCAGGAACATTTCTCAATGGTCTTATCCACATTGGAGATAAACAGCAAACTGCAGGAAGACAAGGGGAATTTGCTTCTATTGAGTTGGCTGAATATTTGAAAGAACTTGGACTAAATATTGGTCGTTTAAAAACAGGTACCTGTGCAAGAATTGATGCAAAATCTGTTGATATCTCTGTAATGGAAGTACAACCTGGAGATACACCTCCACCACCTTTTTCTTTTAGAACGGATAAAAAAACATTTAATCCTAAACAGCTTCCTTGCTATGTTACGTATACAAATGAGGAGACACATCAAATTATAGAAAATAATTTTGACAGAGCACCTCTTTTTTCCGGACAGATAGAGGGTGTAGGACCTCGTTACTGTCCAAGTATCGAAGATAAGATCAGCCGATTTCGAGATAGACCAAGACACCAGATATTTGTAGAGCCTCAAACGATAGATGAGACAGAGTACTACATCAACGGTATGAGTACCTCTTTACCTACAGATGTTCAACTTGAAATGGTTCGTTCTGTAGAGGGGATGGAAAATGCAAAGATCGTTCGTTATGGCTATGCTATAGAGTATGATTATGTACAGCCTACGGATCTGAAACATACGCTAGAGACTAAAAAGGTTAAAGGTCTTTACTGTGCAGGGCAGATAAATGGTACTACCGGTTATGAAGAGGCCGCAGCACAAGGGCTTATGGCTGGGATCAATGCTGCATTGAGTATTCAAGAAAAAGAGCCATTTATTCTTAGACGTGACGAAGCCTATATAGGTGTACTTATAGATGACTTGGTAACCAAAGGAACAAAAGAGCCATATCGTATGTTTACTTCTCGTGCGGAGTATAGACTACTTCTCCGTGAAGACAATGCAGATATGAGACTTTCACATTATGGTAAAGAGTTGGGACTTTTGGATGCTGATTATATGGAACGGTTCGAAGTTAAAAAAGCAAACTTGGATGAGGCATTAGACTACTTAAGGGTAAATCATGTAACCCCAACTAAAGAATTTTTAGCTAAATTAGAATCTATAGGTGCAGTGAAGATCAATGACAGAACCTATTGGATGGATGTTATAGGACGTGGAGACTTTAACAGAGAAAAGTTAGTTACCCTCCTGCCTGAATTTGATAAATACGATGATGAAGTGATGGAGCAGATACTTGTAGAGGCTAAGTATAGTCGTTATATAGAGAAGCAACAACAGCAGATACTTAAGATGGATGATATGCTTAAGATCAAAATACCGCAAGGTTTTGTGTATAAGAATATTTCAGGTTTGAGTAATGAGATAGTTGAAAAATTGGAAAGAGCTACACCGCCTACATTGTTTACTGCGTCACAGATATCTGGTGTGACACCTGCTGCATTGGAGATCATTCATGTGCATATTAAGATGGCACAAAGAGGAAAAAAACCTAAAGGACAAAATTAATGTTATTTTATTATACCAATACAGGACACAAAATAGGACTTGAGAGACTTAGACGAGGGGCGGCTTTATTGAAAAGACTAGCAAGTAAAGGTATTGAAACACAACTTTTGGTTAATGACTTTCGTGCGGGGCTCGTGGCTAAAGAGTTAGGAGTGAAAGAGTATGTAACTGTTGAGACGGTACAAGATATAGATGCTATCGCTCAATTTGGAGATAGTATTATCATAGATTCACCTGAAGATGACCATGGACGTTTGGTGAAGTATTGTGAAGACTTTAAAAATGTTTGGCGTTTTGAAGTGGGTAATGATGATGTATCAGTACATGGTGAAACGTTGTTTAAGGTAGAGTGTAAGGATGAGAGTTGTGAAGATGCCGTAATTATAGATGATGACTATTTTGAAGAAACAGCAAAAGAAGAACGTACTCTTTTCTTTTTAAGTGATGCAGATTATGACAAAATCATTTTAAGCAATGAAGTATTTTTTAAAACACTTAATATGGAACTGCTTCTTGGAAATTATTTCTTTGTGAAGTATGAAGATGATCTGGCAAAACTTTTTTCTACACTGCATGAACCTGAAGAGTATATGGATCTTATTAAAAGTAGCAGTCATATCGTGACTGCCTCTGCACAAACGGCTTTAGAGGCTAAAGTGAGTGGTGCAAAAGTTATTTATCTTCAGTTGTCAAACAATGATCTTTATCCTGTGGAACTCTTAAAAACATATGGTATAGATATTGTAAATGGTTTTGATGCCGAAGATGTAGTGAAATATCTAAAAGAAGAAGCACAAATTCCCTCCAAAACCCTAAAATGCTTTGATGAGCAAAAAATTATATCAACCTTATAAATAAAAGTGATGTAGTGAATTAAGACAATTTTTCTCCTAATTCACTTACCGTAACAATCAAATCAATAGACAGTGATTTTTGATTTAAGTCAATCCTATTTAAACACAAATACCCTATAATTAAGAGACTAAAACTATTATTAAGGAAGGAAATAGGTATGGGAAAAGACGTAAAAGGTCGTAGAGACTTTATGGGTATGGCTCTCGGTGGTTTTACCGCATTAGGTGGTATTGGCGCTTTATATGCAATGAAGCGTAGCTGGGATCCATTGCCAAGTGTAAAAGCAGCTGGTTTTACAACAGTTGATTTGAGTGGTGCAAAAGAAAATGTGCTAAATGTAGAGAAGTGGAGAGGTAAACCTATCTTTGTTTTGAAGAAAACAAAAGATATGAAAGCTGATGATAGAGATGTAATTGTAGGTTCTGACAGATATCATGTATCTATCGGTCTTTGTACGCACTTAGGGTGTATCCCCGCATATAAGCCAGAAAAACATATATTCTTATGTGCTTGTCACGGTGGAGAGTTTGATGCAAGTGGACACGAGACCTTTGGTCCACCGCCAAGCCCACTGGAAGTTCCACCATTTAAAGTGGATGGACAAAAGCTTGTACTAGGCGAAGCTGGTCCTGAGTACAAAAAAATGCTAGACGCTGGTCTAACGGTATAAGGGGGAGAGCATGGCAAAATTTGAAAAAGCAAAAAACCTCAATGAATGGATGGATCAACGTTTAGCGGTAAATACGCTAAAAAAAGTGATGAATACAGAATATTGGATTCCAAAAGATATCAACTTCTTATGGGCAATGGGTATGGTGTTGGCAGCAACATTTGGAATACTTACTATAAGTGGTATATTCTTGTTAATGTACTACAAGCCAGATACAGCAACAGCATTTGATAGTGTAAACTATACTATCATGACTGAAGTAGGTTATGGTTGGTTATGGAGACATATTCATGGTATAGGTGCATCATTGGTATTCTTGATCATCTATATTCACATGTTGACTGGTATCTACTACGGTTCATATAAAAAAGGTAGAGAGCTTATCTGGTTATCTGGTATGGGACTTTTTGTTGCATTCTCAGCAGAAGCTTTCTCTGGATATATGCTTCCATGGGGACAAATGAGTTACTGGGCTGGTATGGTTATTACTAACCTATTCTCTGGTGGTTCACTTGAAGCTTATGGTCTTGTTGAGTGGATCAGAGGGGATTATGTTCCCGGAGATGCGTATTTGACTAGATTCTTTATGTTGCACGTATTCTTGCTTCCATTGGTAATTATTGGTCTTATTGTACTTCACTTTGGTTCATTGAGAATTCCACATGTTAACAACCAAGAAGGTGAAGAGTTTGACTATGGTGAGCATGCAGAGCTTTATAAAGCAGGAAAAGTAAAAGAGTCTAAAGTGATTCCATTCTCTCCAGTCTTTTTAAGTAAAGATGTCTTTGTAATGGGTGTATATTTTATCTTGTTCTTCTACTTGGTATTCTATCAATTTAACTTTGCGATGGATCCAGTGAACTTTGACCCGGCAGATGGACTTAAAACACCAGCACACATTTACCCTGAGTGGTATTTCTTGTGGAGTTATGAGATCTTAAGACCATTCTCTAAAGACCTTGGTTTAGTCTTGTTTGGGATATCACAAGTAATCTTCTTTATGCTTCCATTCTTGGATAGAAGTCCAAATGTTGCACCGGCAAGCAGAAGAGGACTCTTTAAGTTTTGGTTCTGGTTAATGGTTGTAGATTTGATCGTCTTGACATTTATGGGTAAACTTCCACCGGAAGGTATCTGGAATGTTATCGGTCTTGTTGCTGCACTCACATTCTTCGTATTGTGGATCGCATTGCCAATCATTACTAAACTAGAAAAAAAACTATAAGGAGTAGAGGATGAAAGAATTAAAAATATTCGGAGTTGTAACAGCCTTTACACTCCTACTATACTGGGGAGTTGAGCCATTTGCTCACTCTCAAATGCATGCGCATGTAGAGGGTCATGACTTTGTTTATGACGGAACAGCTGATATTGCGGAAGCAACAAAAGCAGAGAAAAAAGACGTAGTTACTGCTAAAAAAGCATTTTGGGCTGATGTAGCTAAAGTTGGTAAAATGAAAGGTGATGTTGCAGCCGGTGAAACTGGTTTTGCAACATGTATGGGTTGTCACACCGGTATGCCTATCAATATGGGTGGAGTCATTGCTCCAGCTCTTGATCATGCAGGTGCAATTTATGATAAAAACTATCTTATTGCTCTTATTAAAGATCCAGCAATGGCATCAAATGTAGATCATAAGTATGAAGATACATCAACACACCCAATGGGTAGTATCAAAATGATGATGGCTGATGATCAGCAAATTGCTGATGTAGTTGCTTATATGATGGCTAAAAAAGCAGGTGAAGTAACGACAAAAGAAGCATTTGCAGAAGCATGTGGTAGATGTCACGCGATGCGTTATGCTAAAACTTCACAGCTTGGGGATATCCCAAAATTCAAGTATGAAAAAGATACTTTATCGTATAAAGTAAAAATACTTGAAGAGCAAGATCTTGTAAAAGCATATATGGGTAAATTGCCGCCAGATCTTTCTATGATCAATAGAGCAAGATCTCATCACTTTATGGAGACATTTGTGGAAAATCCACAATCACAACTAGCAGGTACTTCTATGCCTAGAGTTGGTCTATCTAAAGCAGGATATGCTAAAGTAGAAAAATATATGGAAGAGATAGGTGATCCTAGCAAACCAGCTAGAGAAGAGCTTGGACCAAAAGTATTACTTTTCTTCGTTATATTTACATTCTTAGCGTTCTTATGGAAGAAATCAATGTGGAAAGGTCACTAAAATATCTGTAGGGTGTTGTGTCTCACAACACCTTTAGTATTTTAATTTTGATTTGCTATTGTGGGGGCTTAGCACCCTACAATGCCTCTTTATAACAACCTCTATATTTACAATAAATCACAACAAAATAACAATATATAAATTTATTATGAATTTCTATTTCTTGATATAAATCATCCCTCTTTTATCTACATTTCGATACTCTTAGAAAAATTTATTATATGGATTATTATGCTTATAGATGGACATGGTCGAACAGTCGACTACTTAAGGGTTTCTGTCACAGAACGTTGTAACTTCAGATGCCAATACTGCATGCCAGAAAAACCTTTCTCATGGGTACCTAAAGAGAATCTACTCTCTTTTGAAGAACTATTCTTATTTATGAAAGTAGCAATAGATGAAGGTGTGAATAAGATTCGTATTACGGGTGGTGAACCACTGCTCAGAGAAGGATTGGATACGTTTATCAAAATGATCCATGATTATAAACCTGATATCGATCTGGCACTGACAACCAATGCCTATCTTTTGCCTCAAACAGCACAAAAACTTAAAGATGCAGGACTTAAGAGACTGAATATATCTTTGGATTCACTCAAGCCTGAAGTGGCACAACAGATAGCACAAAAAGATGTTTTGGAACAGGTGTTAAAAGGTATTGACAAAGCACTTGAAGTGGGTTTAGGTGTGAAGATCAATATGGTACCGCTCAAAGGTATCAATGATGACGAGATCTTAGATATTATAGACTATTGTAAAGAGCGTAATATCAAAGTACGTTTTATAGAATATATGGAAAATGCACATGCAAGTAAAGCTATTGAGGGAATGCATGGTCGAGAGATATTGGAAAAAGTAAAAGAGCGGCACACTATAAAAGCGCTAGGCCGTGAGGGTGCTAGTCCGTCGTTTAACTACATTTTAGATGATGGCTACGAGTTTGGACTCATAGACCCGCATAAACATGACTTCTGTGAAAACTGTAATCGTATACGTCTTACTGCAGAGGGTAACCTTATCCCGTGTCTTTACTTTGATGAAGCGATGAGTATCGCAGAGTCAGTTAAAAAAGGTGATATCCAAGGTGCCGCTGATGTCTTGGCACAAGTATTGAAAGATAAACCTAAAGAAAATCGTTGGAGTGAAGATAATCCCAATGAAGAAGATATTTCAACAAGAGCTTTTTATGAGACCGGTGGCTGATGTTTTACCTTACTGAACAGTTTTTTTCCATCCAGGGTGAGGGAAAATATGCAGGTGTCCCCTCTTATTTTTTGAGAACGGGTGGATGTAATCTTGCATGCCCTGGTTTTGGTGCAACGTACGAAGTAGATGGAGAGCTGCGTTATGGCTGTGATACTTATTTTGCTGTTGACAGTGCTTATGCCAAATCATGGATAAAAGTAGAAGATAGTGAAATACTTATACGAACGCTTAAAGATGAATTTGACAAGATAGGCTATAAACCTCATATGGTCATCACAGGCGGTGAACCTTTGATGTATTATAGTGATAAGGTCTTTTATGCAGTAGTTAAATGGTTGGTAGAAGAGGATGTGCAAATCACCTTTGAGACCAATGGTACTATTGAGATAGATTTTGAAACCTATCCTGCCTATAAGTCCTGCATCTTTGCACTCTCATTAAAGTTGGCTAACTCTGGTGAACCTGAACAAAAACGTATTATTCCTCAAGCATTAAAAAACATACAGACTTATGCGAAAGAATCATTTTTAAAATTCACCATAGATAAAGAGCTTGTAGAAACAACAGCCATAGATGAAATAAACCAGATAAGAGATATCTTACCAGAACTTGAAGTATTCTGTATGCCTGTAGGTGAAAGCAGAGATACTATCTGGAAAAATGACAGAGCCGTATTTGAATTTTGTATGAAACATAATTTCCGTTACAGTGATAGACTACATATACGTGTTTTTGACACAACTCAGGGTGTATAGACTATAGACTACTTTCAAGGCTCATTGAAAAGAATATATTAACCATAGCACATCACTTTTTAAAAATAAAAACATCGCAATAGCTACGGCTATTACTCAATTTTGATTTTGAAAAATTAATGCACTCTGATTAATCTCTTCAATTTCATGAACCTTGAAAGTAGTCTAACCTTATTTTTAGTTAGCTTGGTTAAAATCAGACTAATAAACTCCTAATTAAGGATATAAAATGTTGATCAGAAAACTTTTTAAATTTGAAAATGCACATATCGTTCGTGATTGTTCTACAAGACGATGCAGTGAAAATATTCATGGACACTCTTACAAGGTAGAGGTATTACTGGAATCAAACTATCTTGATGATGGGCAGATGGTTTATGATTTTGGTTTGACAAAACTCTACATTAAAGAACTGATCGACTCATTTGATCATGCCATCACTTTATGGTCCAAAGATGATAAAAAATATATTTCTGATATGAAAGCACATAGCAATAGGTGGGTAGAACTTCCTGTCTCACCTTCAGCAGAACAGTTTTCACGTGTTATCTATCTTTTGGTTGAACGTGTGTTATCCTGTACAGAGATGATCAACGGCGAGAGAGAAGTGAAGCTGCATAGTATTATCGTACATGAAACAGAGACAGGGTATGCACAGGGCTTTAAAGAAGATGCACATAGTGAATTTATGGGTAAAATAGCATTAGAAGATATTGTATTCTCCAAGCAAGTGCAAAGTGAATGGAGTGATGCTAAACTTTGGGATAAGCTTTTAACTCATACTTTAATAAAAAACCCTAAAAACGTTTAATTTAATTCGTGAAAAAGTCCTCTTTTTCACACCCGTTTAACTCCCAGATGATGGGAATCATTTTTACTTTCATCCCTTTTTGAAGTAGCCCGACATCAGGTGTGGTAATGATCATCCCATCCGCTTTTTGCATAGGTGAAACCATCCCCGGTAGTTGTTGTTTTAGAGGCATGAATGTTTTACCATTATAAGTCCCAAGACGAACTGTATATTTTCCTTTTCTTAGTGTAAAGTCCTCTCTCATCTCTGTCTCTATAGCAGCATGAAAATAAGCATTTGCACCAGACATTTTATGAATGACTGCACGGATAAAGATCTCATAATTCACCATAGAGGCTAAAGGGTTACCGGGTAGATTGATAATGACTGTTTCACCTATCTTTCCAAAAGCAGTGGGTTTGCCTGGTTTGATGTCAACTTTATCAAAATAGAGTTTCATACCTAGATTAGTAAAAGCCTCTTTGGTAAAGTCTTTATCTCCCACGCTCACTCCACCTGAAGTGATAATAATATCTGCATCCAGTGCTGATCTGATAGATCTCTCTAAAGACTCTATGGTATCACCACTACTTGGAACATAACGCACCTCGCAACCAAGTTCTTTTGCACGGGCAAGGAACATAGGAGTGTTAGAGTTATAGAGTTGATGTAACTCTATCTTTTCAAAGTGTGGTCGCAGTTCATCCCCTGTACCAAAAACAGCTACTTTTATCTTATGATATACTGTGAGATGTGTTACGCCTTGACTAGCCAGCAAGGCAATGCTGTAGGCAGTGACACTCTCACCTTTTTTCAGATAGACTTCCCCACTTTTTACATCCTCGCCTGACCGTCTGATATGAGCATCTTTCTCTATGGAAGAAGGAAGAGTGACTTGATCTCCTTCTACACTTACATTCTCTATGGGGATGATCGCCTCACACCCTTCAGGGATAGGAGCACCAGTCATGATCCTAATGGCTTTTTTGGCTACAAGTGTCATTTGAGGATTGTCTCCGGCATAGATGACTTCATCACTACTGACAGTACTGTCAGCATCTACACACTTTACTGCATACCCATCCATTGCAGAGTTGTCAAATCTAGGTAAGTCAAATGTAGCAATAGAATCTTCAGCCATCACACGACCTACTGCCATCTCGATAGGAATGATCTCTGTTGTAAGAGGCAATACATTGTTATAAATAATATCCAATGCTTCAGTGATAGAGATAGCCATTATAAGCCTTTTTAATTGAATTATAAGGATTATAACAAAATAGAGTATAATTCGAGATATTATTCAAGAGGATAGAGAGATTATGTTAGATGAAATGATAGTATCACATAGTATTTTAGTAAAAGTTTTTTTAGTTTTTTTAGTTGGGGGGCTTTTGATCCCCATGATGACAGCAAAAAAACCATTGGGTTTTAGAAAAGCAAGTTTTATCTATACGATGATCTTCCAAGCGATTGTTACGATGGTAGCATTTAGCGGACTTATCGCAATGGTGACAGGTGAACTTGGATTTACACTCAGTACTATTATAATGATCGTTATCTGGGCAGCACTTATGTACATAGAGATCAAAAAATATAAATTGATCAAAATAGCTAAAATAGAAAATCCAGAAACACATAAACTCCTCAAAGGAGCATTTATCAAGATCTCTGCAGTACAAATTTTGCTTGTAGCTGTGATGGTCGTACTAAAAGTAATGGAAGTAAAAGGTGCTATATCTATATCATAAAGAGGCGAGTAAGCCTCAACTCACCCTTACAGGAGATGAACATCGTTACATCTTTAAAGTACGCAGACATAAGGTAGATGATAACCTTTACTTACGTAATTTAGAAGATGGATTGCTTCATCGTTATATGATTATTGCTATAGATAAACGCAGTGTCATGCTTGAGCTGCAAGAGAGTCAAGTGTTAGAGGTGAAAGCAAAAAAATCTTTACATATCGGCTGGTGTATAATAGATCCTAAAAGTATAGAAAAAGTGATCACTTCTCTCAATGAAATGGGTGTAGAGAAGATCACTTTTATTTACTGTAAACGTTCTCAAAAAAGTTTTAAAATAGATTTTAAACGTTTGGAGAAGATACTGCTTAACTCTTCTCAGCAATCTGGCAGATCTGAGATGATGAAGCTGGAGATGGCTGAAGATCTGAAAAGTTTTTTAACACAAAATCCACAAAGCATGATGCTGAATTTTTCTGACAATAAGATAGGATCACAAGGTAATACAGATACGATTGTTATAGGTTGTGAAGGTGGTTTTCATGAAGATGAAGTTGCACTTTTTGAAGCAGACAAGATTATAGGGTTTGATACACCTTTGGTTTTAAAGAGTGAAAGTGCTGTATGTGCGGTGGCTTCTAAACTTCTTTTATAATGTTTTAAATAAATTTCGATATAATCACGCCCTAAGTTGTCTCACCTAAGAGTGTTGCAACAACCCGATTTACTTGTAAATATGGAAGAGCAAGATGCTAGAGTAGGTTAGTTACCTGTCACCAAATTAAACTAAAAGGTCTCAAAATGAGAAAAGAAATTCACCCGGATTACGTTGAGTGTAAAGTTAAATGTGCTTGTGGAAACGAGTTTGAAATCAGAACAAACAAAGCTGAAATGTCAGTAGATATTTGTAATGAATGTCACCCATTCTTTACAGGTTCTGAGAAAATTCTTGATGCTGCCGGTAGAGTTGAGAAGTTTAAAAATAAATATAAACTTTCTTAATCACCATCAGTTTGACCGTATAGAGAGCAAAGCTCTCTATACTTACGCTAACGCTAAGTTTTCTTCAGCAGAAAGCTCACGCGACTAGTCGCTTATCTTCTTTAAATACCAAAGTACTTATCATGTTGACATTTATTCCCACTCCTATTGGAAACCCTCAAGACATTACTATTAGAGCTATGAAGCTTTTTGAAAAAGCAGAGCTATTTTTATGTGAAGATACACGTCAGACCAAACGGCTTTTACGACTTTTAGAAGAGCGGTTTGATATGGCGTACCCTGATGCAGAGTTTTACTCCTTTAATGAACATAATGGAGAAGAACGTCTGGAGCAATTTGGTGCTATTTTGGGTACACAAGAGGTAGTCTATGTCAGTGATGCAGGGATGCCTGTTATCTCTGATCCAGGGCAGATACTTGTAGCGTATTGTCAAGAAAATAATATTACTTATGATGTACTTCCGGGGGCAAGTGCTGTTACTACGGCGTATGCAGCAAGTGGTTTTGAGGAAGGAAAGTTTCTTTTTTATGCTTTCTTGCCACACAAAGGGAAAGAGAGAAGTTCTGCACTCTCTAAAGCTATGGGTAATGGTTACAATACAGTGCTTTATGAGTCACCACACCGTTTAGAAAAGCTTTTAAGCGAGATACTCGCACTTGATGAAAACAGAGAGCTTTTTTTGGCTAAAGAGATCAGTAAAAAATATCAAAGATACTATCGTGGTACTGCCGCATCACTTAACGAAGTGTTTAAAGAATTGACTATACGTGGAGAGTGGGTAGTGGTCATACGAGCCAAAGAAAGTACAGAAAAAAGCCTTAGTTTTACTGAGGTTTTAAGCTTAGATCTACCTCCTAAATCTAAGGCAAAACTCTTAGCTCAGCTCAGTGACAAGAGTGTCAAAGAGTGGTATAACGAACTCATTAAATAGTGAGCGCTCTAATTCTTAACCCCTTAAAAGTAAAAATTAGATAAAATCTATCTTATGATTATATATGGAAAACAAGTCTGTTTACATGCTCTAGAGCATCATTCAGAGAAAATAAAAACAGTATATGTTGCGCAAAAAGGCGCTACGAGTAAAGGGGCACTTCCTAAAGCACTCTTTCACAAATACCACGATAAAATTAAATTTTTAGAAGAGAAGTGGGCACAGTCTATGAGTAAAGGCGGTAATCACCAAGGTTTACTTGTTGAAATGACTGAGTTTGAAGAAGCTTCATTTTTACAGATAAAGAAAAATGACTTCATTGTAGTGCTTGATGGATTGACTGATGTGGGGAATATTGGAGCGATTGTTCGTTCTGCCTATGCGTTGGGTGCAGATGCCATCATCGCTGCAGGTGTCAAGCAGCTTAACCTTGCAGCCATAGCACGTACAAGTTCGGGTGCTTTACTTGATATGCCTTTTATGATAGCACCAAATATTTTAGATACATTTAACGAGTTGGGACAACTTGGTTTTTCTGTGTATGGTGCATCTATGGATGGTGAAAATGTGCAGTCTATGTCCTTCGATACTAAACGTGTTTTAGTACTGGGAAGTGAAGGCAAAGGGATTTCTAAAAAAGTAACAGGAAAGGTCGATCATATGGTTTCCATAGAGATGAAGCATGCATTTGACTCTCTGAATGTCAGTGCAGCAGCAGCGATTTTAATACATAGGATGGGTTATGCAGTTAAATGAGATACTTGAAGAAAACAGTGTAAAAGCGATCAGTAAAAGAACCAATATTGCTGAAGATAATATTGAGTTATTGTTAGCAGGTGACTTTGATAAGTTAAAAAAAGTGAAAACATTAGGGTTTATCTCTATCATTGAACGTGAGTATAAAGCAGATCTAGGTCCTTTAAAAGAGCAGGCTCTTTCTCATTATGCACAATATAACGATACTCAGAGTATTACACTTGGAGTTCCTGTCATAGAAGAGAAAAAAGGTAAATCTAAAGTGTTCCAGCTCTTTATTTTAATCCTTTTGGGATATGCCTCTTGGTATTTTTTTACACAATTTGATAAAAAACAGCTAAGTGATCTACTTCCATTTGGAGAAGCAAAAACAAGCCAGATCATCATGCCCAAAGAAGCAAATAATAATGCAGAATTAAGCATAGAAAATGTGATAGCACCTGCTCAAACAGATGCCTCTCCTGCAACAGATGCCTCTCCTGCAACAGATAGTGGGATATAAGTGCAAGATAATAGTATTAATGAAGATAGGAATAGATCATAAGATCATTATATATAAGCGAAAAAGAGAGAAAAAATGTTTGATGAAATACAATTTGAAAAGATAAATCGATTACCGAAGTATCTTTTTGCAGAGATCAATGAGCTAAAAATGGAATTAAGGAGAAAAGGGGAAGATATTATAGATTTCTCTATGGGAAACCCTGATGCTGCTACTCCACAACCTATCATAGATAAATTATGTGAAACAGCAATGAAACCAAAAACACATGGTTACAGTGCAAGTAAAGGGATATATAAACTTCGTTTGGCAATGAGTAAGTGGTATAAGCGTAAGTATAATGTTGACTTGGATCCGGATACTGAGATCGTAGCTACAATGGGAAGTAAAGAGGGATATGTTCACTTGGTACAAGCTATCTCAAATCCTGGAGATGTAGCTATCGTTCCGGACCCGACATACCCTATCCACTCTCAGGCATTTATTTTGGCAGGTGCAAATGTTGAAAAAATGAAACTTGTTTTTGATGAAGATACTTTTGAAGTAGATGAAGATCGTTTTTTAGCAGATGTAGAGGAAGCTTTAGATAACTCTGTACCTCAGGCAAAATTTCTGGTAGTGAATTTTCCTCATAATCCAAGTACAGCAACTGTGACACCTCAGTTTTATGAAAGACTGGTAGCACTTGCAAAAGAGAAACGTTTTTATATCATTTCAGATATCGCTTATGCAGATATTACCTTTGACGGATACAAAACACCTTCTATCATGGAAGTAGAGGGGGCTAAAGATGTGGCAGTAGAAGCATATACTCTTTCAAAATCTTACAATATGGCTGGCTGGAGAGTTGGATTCATTGTTGGTAATAAAAAGCTTATAGGTGCACTGCAAAGCATTAAGTCCTGGCTTGATTATGGTATGTTTACCCCTATTCAAGTGGCTGCTACAGTAGCACTTGATGAACATGGTTATGTACCGGATGAACAGATTATTCCACGTTATAAAAAAAGACGTGATGTGATGATAGATGCTTTTGGTAAAGCAGGTTGGCATTTGGCAAAACCAAATGCTTCTATGTTTATATGGGGAAAGATCCCTGAAGTAGCAAGAGATATGGGTTCTTTAGAGTTTTCAAAACAGCTTCTACTCCATGCAGGTGTAGCCGTAAGTCCCGGTATAGGATTTGGTAAATATGGTGATGAGTATGTGCGTATTGCCCTTATAGAAAATGAAAAGCGTATCCGTCAAGCAGCGAAAAATATTAAAAAGTTTCTTAAAGAACTGGAAGCGGAGAAGAAATAGTATGGTCAAAATTGGTATATTGGGTGTAGGAACAGTTGGCGCAAGTGTTGCAAAGATCCTTGAGGAAAACGGCGATATTATCGAAGCTAGAGCCGGGAAGAAGATCGTTGTAAAATCCGGTGTAGTAAAAAATCTTTCTAAGGATCGTGGTGTTTCTATTGTGTTGAGCGATAATCCTCTTGATGTAGTCAATGATCCTGAGATAGACATCGTAGTAGAGTTGATGGGTGGAGTAGAAGAGCCTTATGCTCTTGTCAAAAAAGCACTTGAGAATGGTAAATCAGTGGTCACTGCAAACAAGGCACTGCTCGCGTACCATCGTTACGAACTTCAAGAGATAGCAGGTGATATTCCTTTGATGTACGAAGCAAGTACAGCAGGCGGGATACCTGTTATTGGTGCGTTGCGTAATGGACTCTCTGCTAACCATATAGAGTCCATTCAGGGGATCATGAACGGTACATGTAACTATATGCTTACTAAGATGATCAATGAAGGTGCACAGTATGATGACATACTTAAAGAGTCACAAGAACTAGGCTATGCAGAAGCAGATCCTACGTTTGATGTAGGTGGTTTTGATGCTTCTCACAAGTTGCTCATCTTGGCAAGTATCGCGTATGGTATAGATGCAAAGCCTGAAGATATACTTATAGAAGGTATAGAAAACATTACCCAAACAGACGTAGCTTTTGCTAAAGAGTTTGGTTATGAGATCAAACTTCTTGGTATTGCCAAAAAAGTAGGGGAAGGCGTGGAGTTACGTGTTCACGCTACTATGATACCTCAGGAGAGCATGATAGCCAAAGTAGATGGTGTGATGAATGCGGTTACCATAATAGGAGACCGTGTAGGTGAGACAATGTACTACGGACCAGGGGCAGGTGGTGATGCTACTGCTTCAGCAGTCATTGCAGATATCGTAGATATCGTACGTGGGAACCAAGGACCTATGCTTGGGTATAAAAAAGGTTTAGAGAGTGGACTGAAGCTTCTTAGCCCAAATGATATCATCACGCAGTACTACCTCAGACTACAAGTAGATGACAAAAGTGGTGTATTGGCAGTGATTACATCTACACTTGGAGAGTTTGGTATCTCTATAGAAGCAATGCTGCAAAAACCAACTAAAAATGAAGAGATAGCAAAACTTCTTTTTACAACACACCATTGTAAAGAGAGTAAAATGCAAGATGCTATGGCAGCATTGAGTAAACTTGATGTGGTTCATGGCGAGATCGCTATGATGAGGATAGAGAAGTAAGAGGAGAACAATATGGCAAAAGATCACTATTTTGATATAACGGCGAAGTTGGATATGATGGAACTTAAGAATGCACTTGTAATGGCTGAGAAGGAAGTAGCTACTCGTTTTGACTTTAAGGGGTTGGTGGCTGAATTTAATTTGAATGAAGCAGCAAAAACTTTGAGCCTTAGTTCTTCTACAGACAGTAAGATAGATGCACTGAAAGATATACTTATCTCTAAACTTATTAAAAGAGGGATTGCAGGAAAGGCACTTGAAGAGGTGAAAACTGAAGGAATTTCCGGGGGTAACACAAAAGTGATCTACCGTATCGTAGATACTATTGATAAAGATGAAGCTAAGCAGATCGTTAAAGTGATCAAAGCGATGAAGATAAAAGTGACTCCTTCTATACAGGGTGATGAAGTGCGTGTGTCTGGGAAGAAGATAGATGATCTTCAGGCAGTGATGGCTGAAGTGAAGAGTTTGGATCTGAAAGCACCGTTGGTGTTTGGGAATTTTAAATAACTTCCAACTGCTCTACTTTTTCCCATGCTGCGGGTGGGAATACATACTTCAATATGTTTTTCAAATTTCCTATTATTTTAATCGTGGTGTTGTTGCTCTCTTCATTTTTTTAAAAAAACGAAGCAAAAAATCGTCTCCACTCTCGAATCGCTTTGCTTTCAAGGTCGTTCGCGGAGACAGAGCACGCTTTGCGTGATTGACGGGGAAGAAGTTCCATGAACCTCTTTCTTTTCGGTACCCTTTCTGAACGCTACATACTTAACGCTGAACGCGCACACAAAGTGTGTTTTACCCGCAGTGTCCGCCACCACAACATCCGCCTGAACTTGCTGCTCCTGTTTGAGGTCTTGCACTCATTGCGATGCTGAAGTTGTCTCCGTTTTCACTGAGTGTAAATTCGTGTTTCTGACAAAAATCTTCGTTCATTGTCCGTACCATACTCTGTGCTTCTATCAGTGCACTGTCTTTTGAATGAAAACTTTGATTGTTCTCATACATACTTCTTTTGAAACATCCGCACTCTTTATCTATATTAATAGTAAACATTGTAAATCCTTTTGTTATAATTTCTCTAGATATTAACGAGTATTGCTTAAACAATCTTTAGTTTAAGCCTAATTAGGATAAATTTTATCCGATTTAATCATTTAAGGGCAAAATATGACAAAAAAATATGATAGAGAAGAGATAGAAAGCGTTTGTACGTACTGTGGTGTAGGCTGTGATATTACTGGAGTAGTGGAAAATAATAAAATTGTAAAAATCTATGCACAAAAAGATGGTGTAGTTTCTGAAGGGAAGCTTTGTATCAAGGGGAAGTATGGGTATGATTTTGTGGATGCTAAAGATCGTATCAGAGAGCCACGTATACGTAAAATATTTTTATCTAAAAATCCACATATCCAAGATGCTTTTGGAGCTAAACTTACAGAGTTTGATAGTGAATTTATGACTTGTGAGCTAGATGTAGCTACATCTATAGCAAGTATGAAGCTAAGTGAGATAAAAAAGAAGTATGGTGGAGATAGCTTTTGTGCGATAGGAGGGGCGAGAACATCGTGTGAATCGGCCTATGCATTCCAGAAGTTTTGTCGTGAGACGATGGAATCACCTCACGTTGATAACTGTGCAAGAGTATGTCACTCTCCTAGTCTCAAAGGCATGAAGACTACCATAGGGGAGGGTGCTGCGACAAACCCGTATAATGATATCTATGAAACTGAATTTATGGTGGTGATCGGTTCCAATACTATGGAAGCGCATCCTATCATAGCCAACCGTATAATCTCCGTAGCGAAACAAAATAATAACCTGGCAGTTATTGATGTGCGTGAGACAAAGCTGGCAAAACTTGCTAAATATAATTGTATCATCCCTTTTGAAGCAAATCTACTCATACTTAATATGATGGCATATGTGATTATAGATGAAGAGCTGTATGATCAGAGTTTTATTGATAACCGTACAAAAGATTTTGATACCTTTAAAGAGAAGATACTGAATGACCCTTATGCCAATCCGGCATTTGTAAAAGATATAGAAGGGTATGAGTATCTTGCAAAGATGATTCCAAATATTGCTAGAGAGTATGCAGTAAAAAAATCAATGATCTTTTGGGGTCTTGGGATTACTGAGCATTTAGATGGTTCTTATGCAGTTATGGCTATCACACACTTAGCACTCATGACTGGGAATATAGGTAAGACCGGTGCAGGACTTATGCCACTACGTGGACAAAATAATGTACAGGGTGCTTGTGATATGGGCTGTCTTCCTTACTATCTACCAGATTATCAAGATGCACCAACTGTTGGGCTCATGACACCACAGCTTATGGATGCTATGAATGAAGGGCGTATCAAAGCACTACTTAATATGGGGGAAGATATCACGCATATACACCCAAATATAGAGAAGATAGACAAGGCTATGGATAACCTGGAATTTACTATGGTTCAAGAATTGTTTATGACAGATGTGACTAAGAAAGCAGATATCATCATCGGTGTCAAGTCTGCATATGAGAAGACAGGTGTTTATGTGAATGCGATGAGAAGACTACACCTTTCTCAGCCTCTTGTGAAGTCTGATCTACCAGATGATTGGGAAATTTTAACACAAATGGCACAAAAACTTGGTGATACTGAAAACTTTAACTTTAAAACAAGTGAAGATGTTTGGAATGAAGTACGTGTAGTTGCACCTAGACGTTTCTCCGGTGCTGCATATTACCGACTGGAGCGTCATAGAAAGCGTGGTATGCAGTGGCCTATTTATCATGAAGATACACCTATACTTCACCTACTTGATTTCCGTACAGATGATGGTTTGGGTAAGTATGTCTATAAACAGTATGAGCCACGAGGTATGATTCAAGAGATACTTGATAAAAAGTTTTATGATGATTCTTTAGAAGGTTTCTATCTTACAACAGGGCGTGCACTACCTCACTATAACAATGCAGCACAGACAAAACATACAGAGACACTTTATAATAAACATAGTGAAGATGTATTGTTAGCTTCAGTTGAAAATGAAGGTAAATTTGGAGATAAAGTAATACTCAAAAGTGAATATGGTGAAACAGAAGCACTTAGTGTCAGATATACTGATAAAGTCAAACCAAAGACACTTTTTTGTACTTTCCATCATGCAAAGAGTCGTATCAATGCAATCTTTGGAGATGAGAGTGATGAGCTTATACTCACTGCACGATTTAAATCTGTCAAAGTAGATATCATACCTGTAGGTTCAGAGGTAGCGTGTAGCTAAATGAGAGAACTTCCTAAAAAGTATGGTGACCAAAGTGAAGATTTGGCAACAGCTTTTTTGGAACAAGAGGGTTTTATTATTCTCGAGCGTAACTATTTTGCTCGTAAATTAGGAGAAATAGACATCATCGCACAAAGAGATGATATTTTACATTTTATCGAAGTAAAAAGTGGTAAAGCAGATTTTGACCCTATTTATAATGTTACGCCATCTAAACTACGTAAAGTCATAAATTCTGCATACTACTATATGAAAACAAAAAATTTAGATGTCGCATTCAGTATCGATGCACTGATCATCCGTCATGATGAGGTAGAGTTTATAGAGAATGTCACGTTATAATGCTATAATCTTCTTCAATGATACTCTAAAGGTACACTTATGATACTCTCAAATGAACAACTCCAACAATTTAATCAAGATGGTTTTTTAATTTTGAGAGATTTTGCTGACAAAGAAAAGTGTGAAGCCATTTTGGACGTAGCAAAGGTACATTTGAAGCATAAGATAGAGCCTATAGAGACTGAAGTAGGGTATGATGAGAAATCCAAGGAGTATCGTACGGATGTGGCCAACTATAGCAGTGAAGAAGCAGGTACAACTGTTAGACGCTTGCGGCAGGTGTATAATCGGGATATTCTTTTTAAAGAGTGGATGGAAGATGAAAAGATACGACCTGTTTTACAGCAGGTTTTAAATGATCAAGTCGTCATCACCACAGCACACCACAACTCGATCATGACAAAAATGCCACATCAAAGTACCCAAACCAGATGGCATCAAGACAGACGATATTGGCGTTACTCAGATGATAATCTTGTCAGTATCTGGTTAGCATTGGATGATGAATATAGTGAAAATGGTGTGCTTGAGTTTATACCGGGAAGTCATCGTATGAAATTTGGGCCTGATCAGTTCGATGAAAAAGATTACTTTTTGGAAGAATTGGATCAAAATATTACTATTATAGAGAAAAAAGTATCAACTACATTGGAAAAAGGAGATGTAGTACTTTTTCATTCCCTTTTATTACACAGAGCCAATAAAAATGACACAGATAAACCTAAAATATCATTTGTCTATACGGTTAAGGGATTATCCACAAAAGTGCTAGAAGGGACACGTTCTGCAGAGTATCCTGAGATTAAATTGGATAATCTTTAGGCTTTTTTGGGTTAAATAGGAGTTTTTTACTCCTATTTAACCCATTATTGTTGACAAAATAAAAAATATAAGTTATAACAATGTTGCATTAACGAAATTATTGTATAATTTTTAAATAAACTTTTAAAGGAATAAATATGGCAAAATATGTAGAATTAACAAACGACAACTTTGAAGCAACTGTAGCTGAAGGTGTAACAATGGTAGACTTTTGGGCTCCATGGTGTGGACCTTGTAGAATGATCGCTCCGGTAGTAGAAGAACTTGCTGAAGATTTTGATGGAAAAGCAACTATCGCTAAAGTAAATACAGATGAGCAACAAGACTTAGCTGTAAAATATGGTATCAGATCAATTCCAGCGATCCTTTTCTTCAAAGATGGTGAAGTGGTAGACCAAATGGTAGGTGCAGCCTCTAAAGATGCATTTGCAGAAAAAATAAACGCACAACTGTAAGTTATGCATTAAGAGGGATAAACTCCCTCTTTTAAACACTTCTTTTATATCTACATTTAGATAGAATCTTCTAAAATTTTTAACCAAGTATTTACAGAGTATAATAGTAATCATTTGTTTAAATATTTTATGAAGGAATCAAATGTTAGATTGTGCAATCATCGGTGGTGGACCAGCGGGACTTACTGCGGGGCTTTATACAACGCGTGGTGGACTTAAAAATGTGACAATGTTTGAGATGGGTATGCCAGGCGGGCAGATCACACAGAGTTCTGAGATAGAGAACTATCCAGGATTTTTCGAGCACGATAAAACAGGTATGGATTTTATGGATACCTGGCAAAAACAGTGTTTTGCTTTTGGACTTAAACATGAGATGAAAAAAGTAGAAGGTGTGGCTAAAACAGGTAAACATTTTACTGTAACACTTGAAGGTGGAGAGACTGTAGAAGCGTTGACAGTCATCGTATGTACAGGATCTATTCCTAAAAGAGCTGGCTTTAAGGGTGAAGATGAATACTTTGGAAAAGGTGTGAGTACTTGTGCTACTTGTGATGGCTTTTTTTATAAAAACAAACCTGTTACAGTTTTAGGTGGTGGAGATACAGCCCTAGAAGAAGCATTTTATCTTTCAAACATCTGTTCAGATGTGTATGTTGTACATAGACGTGATGAGTTTAGAGCAGCACCACCAACACTAGATAGAGTTATGAGAAAAGATAATATACATCTTGTTACCAATTCTGTGATAGAAGAAGCAGTAGGTAATGCTATGGGACTTACAGGTGTAGACATCAAAAATAATGATGGTACGATCACACATATGGACAATACAGGTCTTTTTGTTTTTGTAGGCCACAATGTAAGTAACTCAGTGCTGAAAGATGAAAATGGTGAGTTTATCTGTAAAATGAATGACTGGGGTCAGGTTATTGTAGACTTGAGTATGAAAACATCAGTACCCGGACTTTTTGCAGCAGGTGATATGCGTATAGAAGCACCTAAACAGGTTGTATCAGCAGCAGGTGATGGCTCTATAGCAGCACTTCAAGTAATTTCATATATTCAAGAACAAGCATAATAAGGAAACATAAATGGCAAAAGTTGGTATTGTAGGCAGTACAGGTAGAATGGGTGAACACCTTATTAAAAATGTGTTGGAAAATGAAGCATTAACACTTAGTGCCCTGCATGTATTTGATGAATTAAAAGTAGATGTACCATCAGATGTGTTGGTAACAAACAGTATGAAAGCAGTTCTTGAAGTATGTGATGTAGTGATAGACTTCTCTGCACCTGTTGCAACACAGGAACTTTGTGAAGAAGCTTTGAAAAATCCTACGGCACTTGTTATCGCAACTACAGGGTTTACAGCACATCAGCAAAATCTTTTAACAGAGGCTTCTAAAGAGATGCCAGTACTTTACTCTTCAAATATGTCAGCAGGTATTGCATTGCTTAAGCAGTTGGTCGAAAAAGTAGCAGCAACACTTACAGATTTTGATATCGAGATCGTAGAACAGCACCATAGACATAAAGTAGATGCACCATCTGGAACAGCTTTAACATTGGGTGAGTTTGCAGCAAAAGGTCGTGGATTGGACTTGGATGCGGTACGCGTAAGTGGAAGAGATGGGCAAATAGGTGCAAGAACCAAAGATGAGATAGCTGTTATGGCTCTTCGTGGTGGTGACATAGTAGGTCGTCATACAGTTGGTTTTTATAATGATGGTGAGTTTATAGAACTCAATCATACAGCTACCAGCAGAGAGACATTTTCAAAAGGTGCCATTCGTGCAGCGACATGGCTTGTAGATCAAGAGAGTGGTCTTTACTCAATTAATGATTGTTTAGGAATTTAATATGTGTGCAATTGTAGGTGTATTTGGTGCAAAAAAAGCTTCTACGGTAGCGTATTATTCTCTATTTTCAATGCAACATCGTGGGCAGGAGTCTACAGGTATTTCAGTAGGAAATGGTGAGCGTATTTCGATCTATAAAAAACGTGGGATGGTTGCAGATGTTTTTTCACAAGAGACACTAGATAGTATGAAGGGGTGTTGTGCTGTAGGGCATAACCGTTACTCCACAGCAGGTAGTGAATCTGCCGGTGATTCACAACCTGTATTTGCAAAATACAAGTTGGGTGAAATATCAGTAGTTCATAATGGTAATCTTATTAATAAGCATGAAGTTAGAAATGAGCTTATAGATAAAGGTGCTATTTTTCAAACTGATATGGATACAGAAAATATTATACATCTTATAGCAAAGTCTCAAAAGGATTCTTTGGTTGATCGTATTAAAGATATGTTGACGAAGATAGAGGGTGCATATTGTCTAGCGATACAAAGCCGTTCTAAAATGTTTGTTATGCGTGACCGTTTTGGTATACGTCCGCTTAGTCTTGGAAAACTCAAAGATGGTGGTTGGATCGTAGCAAGTGAAACTTGTGCTTTTGATCTTGTGGGTGCTGAGTTTGTACGTGATGTAGAGCCAGGTGAAATGCTTACTTTTGAAGAGGGCAAAGAGCCTGTGAGTGAACAGATATTTGAACCAGATTATCATCCTTGTGCTTTTGAATATATCTATTTTGCAAGACCAGATTCCATCATTGATGGTAAAAATGTTTATGAGATGCGTTTAAAAATGGGAAAAAGATTGGCAAAAGAAACTCCAGCAGAGATAGATTTGGTGTTGCCTGTACCAGATAGTGGTGTAGCAGCAGCTAAAGGATATGCGGATGGACTTGGAGTACCATTTGAGATGGGGATCGTGCGTAATCACTATGTAGGAAGAACTTTCATTGAACCAACTCAAGAGATCCGTGATCTTAAAGTAAAACTCAAACTCTCTCCGGTAAAACATCTTATCGCTGGTAAAAGAGTAGCCATCATTGATGATTCACTTGTACGTGGTACAACCTCTAAACAGATAGTACGTATGCTTAAAGAAGCAGGTGCCAAAGAGGTACATATGCGTATAGCGGCACCTGAGATAAAGTATCCCTGTCGTTATGGTATAGATACCCCAACCAAAGAAGAACTTATCTCTACCAAATATACTCCTGAAGAGATAGCAAAAAATATGGGAGCTGATTCTCTTGGTTTCCTTTCTATTGAAGGACTTAAAGAGTCACTCGGTAGTGAAAGAACGTATTCACTTGTGAGTTTTGATGGGAACTATTTTGCTGGTGGTAATGCGGAAAGTCCTGGGTGTTCAGATTGTTAAATTGATTTTTTGGTTTTTAACGTTTAGTTAATTACCCTTTATATATGTTGACGCAGTGTTTCTCTCTTCATTTTTTTAAAAAAACGAAGCAAAAAATCGTCTCTGTTCTCGAATCGCTTCGCTTTTCTGTCACTAAATGACGATACCCTCCGTCGCTAAAGCGTAAGTGGGGTGCATTGGGTGTTCGCTATGGTAGATGCACACTTCGTGTGATTAATAATGTTATTTAGAACGGCTTTTTTTTTCTGTAATTCCAGACATTCCAAATCTTCTTGCTAACTCTTGTTTTACTCTATCTGGAGAGATCTCTCTGTGTCCTAGTCCTACTAGAGTGTGATAGAGAAGATCAGCACTTTCATAGATGACTTGTTCATCACTCTCTTCGTTTATGGCAACACATACTTCATCTGCTTCTTCACGGATCTTGCTGAGCATGAGTTCTTTATCATCTAAAAGTTTTTTGGTCCAAGATTTAGCTTCCGCAGAAGCATTTTTACGCTCTAAAATGGTATGGTAAAGGGTATCGACTACGCCATAGATGGCATCTGTATCTACCTCTTGCTCCAAGATAACTTTATCTTGGATCACTGAAGTAAAGAAACAACTTTTACGTCCTGTATGACAAGCCACACCATTTTGTTTTATTTTCAATACCACTGTATCTGCATCACAGTCAAGAAGTACATCTTTTACCTCTTGAGTATGGTTAGAGCTTTCGCCCTTTTTCCAGATACGTTGTTTACTACGGCTAAAATAGTGTGCATATCCTGTACTAAGCGTAAGGTTGTAAGCTTCTTCATTCATATAGGCAAGCATGAGTACTTGAGAAGTTTCATTGTCTTGTGCGATGGCTGGGATGAGGGGATTTTTGTTCCAATCGATTTGCATGGTGTCTCCTATGAGTATAAATCTCGTTCCATCTCTCCTGAGATGGAATACATATATAAATCTAATTAGTATATAAATTTTAGTTACAAATTAAACTTGTATATGCGTTACACCTCGGGAGAGGTGGAACGAGGGGGGGAATGTTGTTACTGTTGTCCCATCAGACGTTCTTGCTTGCCTTTTGCATCTACCCAAATGTTAGGTACTGCACCACCAGGTGTAAGGAAGATCTGTGCATCTTTGTTGACTCTAAGTGCTTCATTGAATTTCGCTTGCGTTTTGATCTGCTCTAGTTGGAGAAGTTCAGCAGTAAGTGATCTAGAGATCAATGTGTTTGCTTTCGCTTGCTCTTCTGCTTCGATACGGATCTTGTCAGCCTCACCTTGTGCTTCAATACGGTTTCTTTCTGCTTCACCACGAGCTACTTCTGCTGCTTTTTGTGCTTGTTGTTTTGCTTTTTCTTTCTCTTGTTCTGCTATGGTAACATCTTGTTTTGCTATCTGTACTCTTTCTATCTGATCTTTGATCTTTGTAGGAAGGTTAATGGTTCTAAGTTCAACAGAAGTAAGTATAACAGGTTGGCTTGGAAGTGAATCAACACTCTCTTTTACTTTTGTTTCTATAGCTGAAGCAATTTGATTACGCATTTCAGGAAGTTGCTCTGCTGTATATTGTCCAACAACATCACGTACCACTTCTCTTACTTTAGAGTTGATGATCTTTTCTTCCCAGCCACTTCCCCATTTTTCAATGGTAGCTGGTGCTGATTCTGCTTTCAAACGATATTGGACTGCGAGGTCGATATTGACCGTTAGTCCTCTTTTATCCAATACTGAGATGGCAGGGTTTCTGCGCAAACCGCCTTCAAAACCTCTATACGAATCACCCAGCGCAGCAGTAGTGACGTTAGAGTATGTAATGAGTCTGATACGTGTGTTTACAGGGATGATTTTTTGAAACATAGGGATATAAAAGTGAAGACCAGCTTCAAGTGGCTCTTGTTCAAATTTACCTGTCGTTACTTTGATACCTACTTCACCTGAGTTGATGATGGCAAAGGGCTTAAGCACAAAAAGTGCAAAGCCGATGGCTAAAGCTACCAATATCCATGGTGCACCTTTACCCATATTTCCTAGAGGGCTTTCAAAGTTGCTACCTCCACCACTGTTTTTGTTCATATTTGAACTCGATTTTTTCTTTTTAAAATAGTCGTTCATGTCTGCTGGCATGTTTTTTCCTTAGTTAATATATGTTAAGTATTTAATGTAGTCAGGGTTTTTACCTGCAACTACATCAAAATAAGCTGCTTGAAGTTTTTCAGTCATAGGACCACGAGAACCTGCACCGATTATACGTGCATCTACTTCACGGATAGGTGTGACTTCAGCTGCTGTTCCTGTAAAGAATGCTTCATCTGCGATGTAGACCTCTTCACGAGTAATGCGTTTTCTTTCTACTTCGATGCCCATGTCCTTTGCCAAGTCTATAATGGTTTTTTGCGTGATGGACTCTAGTGTATTGTCACTAGGAGGAGAGATGAGTACACCATCTCTGACCATGAAGAAAGCTGCACCGGATGCTTCTGCGATATACCCATGGTCATCTCTAAGCAATGCTTCATCATAACCTGCATCTACGGCTTCAAATTTTGCCATTTGAGAGTTCAGGTAGTTTGCTACGGCTTTGGCTTTACCCATACCGGAAGTGTTAGGTGTTCTTGTGACAGAAGTGATCTTTACACGAACCCCTTTTTTAAGACCCTCTTCACCAAGATACGCACCCCATTCCCATGCAGAGATAGAGACGTGTACAGGACAGTCCTTATGATATAGACCCATAACACCATAACCAAGGTAAACAAGTGGTCTGATGTAGGCACCATCAAAAAGTTCATTCTCTTGTAAGAGTTTTACTTGTGCATCATTAAGCTCTTCTGCTGTGTATGGTACATTCATCAGTGTCATTTTAGATGAATTAAGAAGTCTTTGTGTATGCTCTTTTAGTTTAAAAATGGCACATCTACCATCTACAGTTTTGTAGGCCTTCGTTCCTTCTATGGCACCATTACCATAGTGTAATGTATGTGTAAGTACGTGTACTTTAGCATCATCCCAAGGGGTGAATTCGCCATCCATCCAGATATATTTTGATTTATTCATTTAGTTACTCCAGGACATGCCTATAGGCACGTCAAAATTAATGGATTATTTTAGCTAAATTGTTGTTAATAGTCGGTTATGCAAACCGAAGGAAGAGTCCTATGCATAGTGAAAGAAATACAGTTGTAGATATAAGAAATGCATTGTGCCATTTTTCCGGTACAGTTATTTTGGTTTCTACCAACTCTACGATCTTCATAGCCGGGAAAGCCATAAATACAAGCATAACAACAGAAAAGACAAGGGTGAGAACAATATTAAGCATGATTTATATCCCGTAAAATGTATGTGTAAAGTTGATTTCCTCTTGTGTGTTTAGAGGGAGAGTTGCCTGCTGCGTACCATTATTATCTAAGATAATGAGTACATTATTTTCAAGCTTAAGATGCTTTTGTGCCCAAGCCTTTTCGAGTTCATCAAGACGTTTAAAGAGAACCATGTTGTCAGGTTTCTCTATAAATTCAGGATCTTCTTTACTCATGATCTGTATACCACCAAAACGTTGGTCTGTATAGTAAGGACTATACTGTTTTACTATTTTATATACGCGTTCATTTTTTTGACTTGGCTTACTTTGCATAAATGCTGAGATGCCTAGTGCAAGAAAGCCTAACAGTAGTGCTAAAGGAAGATATTTTTTGAGTGATTCCATAGGTTACCCCGTAATAATTTTAGGTAAGTATAGAGCCTTTTCACTAAAAATCACTTGATGAATATCAACATAGATACTATTAAACTGTGTTACCATTATCAAAATAAAAATTATAGGTGTTAAACAATGAAAAACTTTTTCGTTTTAGAGGGTGCATATCTTATACTTGGAGCCATCATACTGCTTATTACACTGTTTGTGGGTACCAGACCATTTATGTCTAAAGGTGCTGCAAAAAGAGGACTTATGTGGGTATCGTTGGTGCTTGCTATAGCTATAGGAGCACATTATACTGTAACTACAAATAGAATGGCTGAGGTAAAAAGTGCTTTTGAAAAAGACTTAGTTATATTATGTGAAAGTCGTATGCAACGAAAAGTAGCACAGAGTGTTATTATACAAAAATCAAACGAGTGGTCCTTAGAGGGTGATAATTTTGTCTCTCCTAACTATACAAGACCTTTCTTTTCTGCAAGATGTATTGTTAAATAATATTAAATTCAAATAGCGTAGGCACCCCAAGGGTGCTTCATACTTACCTATAAAACTACAATACAAGTAAAATCTTTATTTATAACTTTTTCTTCTAAAACATTAGCATAATTATTACTTAATTAAGTAGTAAAATTTATGATTATCTTTCATTTTCTTGATATATGTCAATCTCTTCTCAGTTTTAAACTGTCATAATACTCACATGCTCTAGAATCATGAAGTGTTCTTTAGTAAATAGATATTCAAAAGGAGCCATATTTATGGAATCATTCGCAATAAGGCCAGCAATAGCAGCAGATCAATTTCTTACTATCTTTGTAGAATTATCGCTTGTACTAGTTTTTGGAGTAGTATATGCAGCAGTCATTACTCTCTCTAAAATGGGGTATTTTTCCAAAAAGTGGATGCCTGTTGGGTATCTATTTTGGGCATTGCAGACTTACTGCTTGTACGACGGCGCTGTTCTTATCCAAAGTAACCCTTTTACACTTAAAGTATTGATGGTAACTATGGTAGCGTATCTGTTCGTCCCTCATCTCTATTTTCGTCTTATAGATGAGTCGGAAAAACGGTATGCAGATACAGATGAAGTTGTGCAAGAAAACAATAATTGAACGCAAAATTAGGTAAAACTCAGCAAAATACGACTAGTCGTATGAGCCTGCTGCTGAAGCAGACTCAGCGTCAGCGTAGCTTTGTTGGGCTTTGCCCAAAAAACGTTCTATAACAAAAAAGGAGGAGACATATAATGGCTAACAAAAATGTTTCGGTTTGGAGTAGTATTCCATTCTGGCGTCGTTCAGCGGCATGGGTAACTGGATTTGCAACTATTTTGCTTATCTGGCTTAGTTTTGATACGCTTGGACAGATCAGTATGGGTACAGATGCAGACCTTAAAGCAGGGGTAACTAAAAGAGTACCTGGACCAACGGTTATCAATTATCATATTGATTACAAGTTCAGTACAAAAAGAGGATCTGAGGTACCAGTAATTGGTGAGAAGCAGAAATTCTTTGGTAGAGATGACTATAGTGAAGAAGAGGCAAGAGAACTTTTACACCTTGGAAAACTTACATCTCAAGCAAAAAACTGTATGAATTGTCATACACTTTTAGGAAATGGAGCATATTTTGCACCGGATCTTACAAAAGCTTGGTTAGATCCAGCATGGCAAGATGGTGGTCCACTACAAGGTATGACTGGAAAAAATACAGTTGAAGAGGCGATGGCTGAATTCTTAATAAATCCATCACAGTATCCTACACATTCACGTATGATGCCAAATCTTGGTATTACAGCAGATGAAGCAAAAGGCTTGGTAGCATTCATGAAACATATGAGTTCTATAGATACTAACGGTTTCCCTAGAAACTTCTCGAAAACTGTTGACACATTTAAAGCAGGAGGTTCTCATGCTCGCTAGTATTAAAACACATAAATTACAAAATGAAGGTCAAAAACTGGGAATGATGTATTTCAGAGTAGCAATTATACTCTTTGGTGCACAACTTCTTTTCGGACTTGTCGCTGCGATCCAATTTCTGGCTCCGGGTTTCCTATTTGAAATACTTGACTTTTCAGTAGCAAGAATGGTGCACATTAATGCACTAGTAGTTTGGATGCTTTATGCAATGATAGGTGCCACTTATTATATGCTGACAGATGAGACTGAACATGAAGGTGTTCACCTGGGTCTAGGTAAGCTGGCTTTCTGGGTACTTACAGCAGCTGTTACAGTCGTTGTACTTGTATACATCTTTGTTCAAGTAGGTTCTGGTACAGAAGCGTCTATCTGGTTGATCCATGAAGGTCGTGAGTATATCGAAGCACCAAGATGGGCTGATATCGGTATCGTTGTTGTTGTTCTTATCTTCTACTGGAATGTTTTTGCAACATATATGAAAGGTAGACAGACAGGGATCATGACAGTAATGGTAGCTGACTTACTTGCACTTGCAGGTCTTTACTTAACTGGTATGTTCTTTACAGATAATATCTCAATGGATCAATTCTGGTGGTGGTGGGTTATACACCTTTGGGTTGAAGCAACTTGGGAAGTATTTGTAGGTGTTCTTGCAGCATATGCACTTATCAGACTTATCGGTGCTAAACGTGAGATCGTTGAAATGTGGCTATGGATCGAAGTTCTTATGCTCTTTGGTTCAGGTATCCTTGGTATGGGTCACCACTACTTCTGGATCGGTACACCTGAGTACTGGTGGGAAATTGGTGCACTATTCTCAGCACTAGAACCAGTGCCATTGGTTGCTATGTTTGTTCACGTTCTTTATGACTGGGGTAAACAGCAAGGTGCTGCTAAAGAGAGAGGCGAAGCAGGTTCGGTTATTGCAAATGGTCCGGCTATGGCATGGATCGTAATGAATGCGTTTGGTAACTTCTTGGGTGCAGGTATCTGGGGATTCTTCCATACTCTGCCACAAGTAAATATCTATACACACGGAACGCAGTTTACAGCGGCTCACGGTCACTTGGCATTCTTTGGAGCGTATGCAACGATCCTTATAGGGTTTATGTATATCGGTATACAAGGTGCTTACGGTGTGAAACGTATGAAAGCTACATTTAACTCTAAAATGGGAATTACTCTTATCGGTATGGGTGTAATGGGTATGACTGTTGCATTAACTATCGCAGGGTATGAGCAAGTGCTTGTTGAAAGAGCTGAACTTGGTGCGACTTGGAATGCATTCTTTGTAGCACAAGAGTTACCTTGGTATATTCAGGCACAGATGTGGAGAACGATTATGGGTGTTGTTACATTCGTAGGGTTTATCTATCTAGTTCTAGATCTTCTTACTATCGGTAAGAAAGCTCAGCAGCAGGCAGAAGCCTAGAAACTATGGAGGGATTATTTCCCTCCATCTTAATTTAAAGGAGAAAAGATGTTAATTTCACCGATCACTGACATAGTACCAAGTTTTTTTGCTATGTTAAATCAAGGACCATTGACCCTGACTATCTTCTTACATACGGTAATTATCTTACCTATGTTTTGGATTTATAAGCAGGAAAAAAAGAGATTACAAGAAGAACAATAATTATCAGTAAATTTGATGATAGTTATATATTTTACTTAAGTTAATTCGTGATATACTTATTTGTGATTTATAGTAATTGCAAGTGAGGAATGAGGACTAGGTAGAGTCCTCAAAATGTGTGTGAGTTGTCTTTTAAAAAGACTCGTGATTTTATCGAAAGAAACTTAGAAGAAAGATAAATTTTTTTTCTAAACTTTCAATTTGATAATATAAAGGAGAATAAATGAAATTGAACAAACTTTTAGGTTTAGCAGCAGCAACTAGTTTTGCAGCTACAATGGCTATGGCGGGTACATCAACGATGGATTTCGCTGCGAAGTATGAAAAAGAGTGTCAAGGGTGTCACGGACCAATCCACCAGGGTGGTGTTGGATCAGACCTTAGACCAGCAGCTATGAAAAAGAAAACAAGAGAGTTCTTAACTGAAGCGATCATGGAAGGTGTACCTAATACGGCAATGCCAGCATGGAATACTTCATTCTCGGCAGATGATGCTTCTGGTATGATCGACTGGTTGATGGACTGGAAAAGTACTGTTGAGTTAACACTTGACCTTGATGAAGTTAAAAAAACGTGGGTAAAATTAGCAGATGTTGATGCATTGGCTAAAAAGTATCCTGTGGCTAAAGATGGTGCTATCAAAGGTGGTGATGTAAAGAATGTTAAAGATATCACTTTTGCAACAGAAAGGGATGCTTCTTTGGTTGACTTTATTGATTCAACAAATGGTAAAGTACTTTCTCGTCATAAAGCAGGATTTGCGGTACACGTAACAGTAACAAATAAAGCTAATCCAAGATATGCTTATTCTATCTCTCGTTCAGGTAAATTAAGTATGTTTGACATCGGTGCTCCTGGTCAACCGACACTGGCAACAGTTCAAGTAGGTCAAGAGTCTAGAGGTCTTGCAGTATCTCCGGATGGTAAATATGTAATCGCTGGTAACTATAACCCGGGTGGTGCAGTACTTTGTGATGCACATACACTAGAACCACTTAAAGCGTTTGATACAAGCCGTGTAATTGATCCTGATGGACAAATTGGACCATCAAGAGTTGCATCTCTAGCAGATACTCCTTATGGACCATATTTTGCAATGGCACTTAAAGATGGTGGACATACATATATCATCGATTATTCTAAAGAAGGTTTCCCGATCGTTGGTGATATTCCAAACATTGGTAAGATCCTCCACGATGCATTCTTGAACGAAGATGAAGGTGAAGATTTCGGTAGATACTTTATGATCGCTTCTCAAGGATCTGATGTTGTTGGTATCGTTGACTTTAAAGAGAAAAACCTTGCTGCAAAAGTGCATACAGGTAAAAAATCTAAGCCACACCCAGGTCAAGGTTCTTCTTGGTACTCAAAAGGACAAAAGAAACAACTTCACGCTACTGTTAGTATGAACATTGGTTCTGTTGTAATTTGGGATTCTAGCTGGAAAGTGGTTAAAAAAGTTGAAACTGCTGGTGGTGGACTATTCATCGGTACAGCACACGATACTCCATACCTATGGGCTGACTGTGTACTTGGTAAGCCAGATAAGTACAATGAAGTTCACTTGATCAACAAAGATACTCTAGAGACTGACAGAATCATTAAAGTTGGTAAAACTAAAGGTCAATTGATCGATGCGAAAACGAAAAAAGTACTTCAAGAGTGGGATGCAACTCAAACTGTTGTAGCAGCACAAAAAGAAGAAAAATTCGGACAAGAAAAAATTGTACCACATACAGATAAGTTAGGACCAGCAGTGAAAGAGCCGGTACAACCTAGACTTCTTCATGCAGAGCCTGCGAATCATGGTGAGTGGACAATGATCTCTGAGTGGACAACTGGTAGAATTGGTATCTATGAGTCTAAAACAGGTAAGTTCGTTAAGTATATCAATAACTTGACAACACCTACATTTACATACTCTGTTGAGCACAGACAACATATTCCTGGTGCTTAATTGATACTTTTACTCTCTCCTTTTGGAGGGGGTGATTTATTGAAGTGATTTTTTATCATTTCAATAAATTACTGAAAATAATCTAATCTTACGTTACTCCCTTTTATCGCTACTTTCATTTTTCAACGAATTAAAATCGTTTAAATATATCTATAAATCTTAATCTATATCAAGTAAGTTAAATATAAATAAGACTATAATAATAAATTATAATTATTATTTGTCTAATAATGTAGAAGCTATTTTGGTATTTGCAAAGGATTTTATATGCGTCATATGTTTTTAACTTTTTCACTTCTATTTTGTGTTGTTTTATCTTCATCGCTTCAGGCTAAAGATAAATATTTAGATAATCACTCCTGTAATGAGTGTCATGAAAAGATCTATGAAGAGTTTCAAACTTCTTCTCACTCACACAGTTATTTCACCAATACCTTACATCAGAAGATAGCTGACTCTGTCAGTAAAGAGAAGTACTCTTGTGCCACTTGTCATATGCCGATGGCTGATAATATGAAAGAGTTACTCTCGGGTGAAGCTAGACCAAATAAAAGTAATAAAACCCATACTGATGGCGTCTCCTGTTTCTTCTGTCATACAATAGCCTATGTTAGAACAGCACATAAGTTCAACATTAACATCAAGGCACGACAAGCTAAAGGGTATAAACCTACACTCTACGGAAGACTGGATAACCCGGATGACAGTGACAAACACTCTTCTGTTTCAAATCCTGTCTATGGTAAAAAAGTCTGTATGGGCTGTCATTCACACAAACTTAATGATAACAACACCACTATCTTTAGAGCCATGGGTGAGGAGCAAGACAGTATAAGTTGTATCAATTGTCATATGCCGGAGATAGCCGGTGGTGCAGAGAAGATGGATAAAAGAGCTAGAGGGCATCATGCCAGTCATAAGTTTTTAGGTATCCACGATAAAGAGTTTAGAAAAACTGGGATGGATATTAACATCACAACTGCAGATAAAAAACTTACGGTAACACTTAAAAATAAAATGACACATCCTCTCATCGTTCAACCTGCACGTGCAAAGTTTTTAAAGATAGAGATAAGCAGAGCCGGAAAAGTGATCTGGAAAAATTATGAGAAAGAGCCTAGTGAAGATAAGCAAGGGTATTTTGCCTATAGTTTTACACAAGAGGATAAAAAAGTCATTATACCTGCCCATTCAACCGGAAGTACAGTAAACAATGTGAATGCAAAGTCATGTAAAATATTGGGCTATGATGTACCTGCACTTCAAAAAGGTGATAAAGTATCAGTGGCTCTTTATGTGCAGTTGGCAAAAAGTGATTGTGCCAAGGTTATTTCGTTGGAAGATAGTAACTTAACAGAATCCTCTTTAATGAAAGAGGTTATCTTCATTCAAAATTGACATATGTCAACGTAGTTATTAAAGAGTTTTCAGTACAATAGAGACAATTATTTTAAAAGGATTTTAATGAGATCAATATTGTCTATATTGTTGTTGAGCAGTGTACTATTTGCTGCTACACCCAGTGCGAGTGAGAAGCTTTTTGTAGTGGAGCGTGAGAGTGAATCTATTGCAGTTATTAACAAAGGCCTAGTTAAGTCGCATATGAAAAATGTGCACAACATGAATCACGGTATCATCAAGTTTGATGGTGCAGATGGTTACCTTATAAGCCGTGATGGATATGTAGTACGTTTTGACCCTGTGAGTGAAAAAATACTCAACGAGTATAAAACATCTAAGTCTGCCATCGGATTTGTGATAGGTAAAAACTATGTAGCTGTGGCAAACTATGATGATAAATCTGTAGACATTCTTACACGTGATCTTAAACCTATCGATAAGATAGTAACCGGTTCTAAAAATGTAGGGATCAAAATTTACAAAGATATGATCATCTTTGCTCAAATGGACAGTGACAAAGTAACTGTACTTAAAAATGAGAATACCGGTGAAGGTTTACCAAAATTCAAGACATTCAAAGAGTTCAAAGTAGGAGAGATGCCTTTTGATGCGATGATCAAAGACAATACCTATATCGTAGGTTTTTTCCTTAGTAAATCTTTTGGGGTCATTGACTTAGATAAAATGGAGTTCTCTGAGATCAAAGTTACAGCTAAAGATAATAAGCCTGTACTTAAAGTACCACACTTTGGTTTTTGGTCTCTTAGTGATGATAAAACTTTTATCCCTGCAGTAGGTGATAGTGCAGTCATGGTATATGACACTGAATTTAACTTTATTAAAAATATTCAGATGAAAGGCTTACCTGTATTTACAGCGTTGAGTCCAGATAAAAAATATTTGGCAGTCACTTTTTCAGGGAAAGATTTTCCTACAATTCAGATCGTAGATACGAAAACATTAGAGATTATTAAGACGTTTACTTTTACGGCAAAAGTACTTCATGTACGCTGGTCAAATATAGATGATTATCTTTATGTCTCAGTCAATGGTAATAGTGAGGAGCGTGATGATAATAAAGTAAATGTGATCAATACAAAAGAGTGGTTCTTAGAGCGTGAGATCTATCAGCTCAAACATCCTTCCGGTATCTTTATCTATCAATTGGCAGATGAAAAGAAATAATAAAGTGTAGGGTGATGGGAAATTTTTCTCATCACTGTTAACCTATAAGTTCAAACCCCTCTTCAATACTTTCAGCCTTATCAGTCAAAAATAAAATTACCGCAGCATTAAGTTTAGCTAACTTTAACAGTTCATCACTTGGGTTTTTAACAAGTTCCAATGAAGTCTCCAGTGATATACGCTCTGCTGATTTTGAATACATGATCCCAAAATCTTTAGGATCAACTTTTATCTCTTCGACTTCACCGTTTTCTACGATAGTGATAGCACATTTTGAAAAGATCTCAGGAGTTCCTTCGTTACCTTTGATAATGACCAGTTTTTTATAACGATCTTTAAAAAGAGCAATGTACTTTTCTACAAAAGGTTTATGAAATGCCCCGATGATAGCAGTGTTACTCTGTGTGATGTTCAGTAGTTTTTCGATGGTGTTAAATGATGAACGTAACCCAAGTTTCGCTCGTATAGCACTAAACTCATAAAGTTCAGGAAAGTACTCTGATCGATCAAAATAGTAAGTATTATCGGTGAGAGGTGTATTATTACAGATCTCTTTTAATGTTGTTCCGCCTTTTGCAGGTTGCAGCAGTCCACCATGAAGTGACAGGTTAATGTTAAACTTTTGCAGATATTTTGCTATAAGTGGAAATATATAAGGGTTTTTTACTTTCCCGTCATAGGGATATCCAAACTCAATTGAGTTTTCAAGAGGTTCCTGCTGAACAAATTCGTCAAACACTTCTATAGAAGCTGCAAACTCATCTAAACTTTCACCTTTCACACGCCAACCTAATAAAAAAGCACTGACTTGTTCAGGAAGTACCTCTTGTTTTAAAAAGGCACGCATGATAATTTTCATCTCATCTTTTGTTAGATCTCTGTTTCTCTTTGGGCCGGTGCCAACAGTTTTGAGATAAGGTAGAAACTCTTCTGTGGTCATCATTTAAAAATCATTCAGATCAATACTTGATTTTGCATAGTTTGAAACGTTACTTTCAAAGAAGTTACTCTTCACTTCATTCATTTCTTGGTGTTTTGTAACGAGTTTCTGTAGATATGTTGTTTCGCTTTGTTTAAAAATAGGATCAAGACCTATCTTTTTGAGTCTGTCATTTGCATAATTATATACAGTCTGCTCCATTAATTCTTCAGTGGTTCCCATGATCGGAAACTGTTGTAAAAGATACTTACCATACTCTAATTCTATATTTACAGCATCTTCTATCATTGTATATGCAGAGTCTATGGTGCTTGTTTGTATCTTGTTCTCTTTTTGAATCGTTTTAAATATATTTGCAAAGAGTGGTAAATGCGTATTGAGCTCATCTCTGGCAATGAACTTGATCATATCTCTGGCACCGGGTACTTTGTCTCCAAGCAGATAGATATAAGAAAAACCTAAGAGGAAGTAGATACCTTCCAAGTTGACACTTGCCATGGCACTTAGCAGCATTTTATCTACTGATCCACCATCTATATAGCGTGCAAACTGTTCTGCTATTTTTTGATTTTTTTGGTTAAGCATATCATCATACTTGTAGAGGTTAAAGACTTCATCAGAGTTACCACAAGCATCAAGTAAAACTGCATAGCTCTTAGAATGGTTCACTTCTTGCATCATCTGTAAAGTAATAGCTGATTTAACTAAACGATTACTGGCAAGACTTCTAAAATCAGCAAGATACTCTTCTTGAGCAGAGTCATTAAAACTTAATTGTGCAAAAGTCATTTTATAGATCGATTGCTCATTTGGAGAAAGTTTGTCAAAATTCTTTTTTTCTGTACTTGTATTGACTTCAGAAGGGAACCAGGTATTGGCATTCATCAAATCATAGATGTTGGTATCCCATCTATATTTGGATCGGTTGAAGTCTACAAATCCCGTAGGGGAGCCGCCATATATTTTTTCATCGAGTATCTCTTCGCCGTGGGGGTTATAATAATGTTTTACATCCATAAATTTCTCCTGTGTTATTATCAAATTAGTATATCATTTTATCTTTTTGATCATCTAAATCTGTTGATAAGTGTCAAGTTTGATACTTATCAATACTATGACTATGGGTTTTCATTATAATGCGTACTATGCAAAATCATCAAAAAGTTATCCTTATTGCAGTAATAAGTAATAGTATGGAGAGAACCACGGTCAGATATGTAGATCAGCATGGTTTCATCGTCTATGAGTTCTAAAAAGATACGCATTTTCATCAACGGTTTTGGGCGTATAGGCAGAAGTGCTGCACGTATCATACTTGAAGATGGTAGTTTTGAGTTGGTGGGTATCAATGACCTCTATAGCTATAAACAAATGGCGTATCTTTTAAAATATGATTCTATCTATGGCACACTTGATCATGATATAAGTCTTAAAGAAGAGAGACTTCTCATTGATGATCAAATAGTAAAACTTTTTACTGAACCTGATCCTGGAAATATGGATATAAAATCTTTAAATGTAGATGTTGTTTTACAGTGTAGCGGTATATTTTTAACTACTGAGTCTAATCTCCCTTTAATCGAGAATGGTGCAAAGAGAGTGATCATATCTACACCTGTAATAGATGATACCCCAACGTATATCCTTGGTGTAAATCATAAGGAGTATAAGCAAGAGACTATTATCTCGAACTCCAGTTGTTCAGCCAATGCAATAGTGCCTATATTTCAGATCATAGATAAGCATTTTGGCATAGAGGGTGCTATGATGAGTATGTATCATAGTTATACGAGTTACCAGAACCTGCTTGATGGAAAACACTACTCAAAAGATATAAGAAGAACACGCTCTGCAACGCAAAATATCATTCCTCTTATGAGCAGTGCTGCTGAGGCAACGGCCTATTTTTTTCCACACCTTAAAGAGAAGCTTTATGCTAAAAGTATTAGAGTACCCATTCCTAGTACCACGTTGTATGATTTGAGTATCAAACTTAATGGGAGTTATACAAGAGAAGAGGTCAATCAACGACTTGAAGTAGAGGTAAAATCTTTGTATAAGAATATACTTGATACTACAAATACACCCAATGAATCCAACGACTATATACAAAACCCTCACAGTGCCGTGATCAATCTTCCTTTTACCAGTCTTGTGGGAGGAAACCTGCTTAGAGTCTCAGCATGGCAGGATAATGAATATGGCTATGCTAAAAGATTAGTCGATATGGCAAAAGTCATAGCATAATATTAAAATAAATTAATTGACCTCAATCAAAAAATGATTTAAATAAAATACTTCAATGAAAGATTTTTAATTTATTGACAGTTGTCAAACCATTTGGAAACAGCTTCTATTATAATGGTTTCCTTATAAAAGTATGGGAGAAATAGTTATGATAAAAACAATTATAAAAAGAGATGGAAGTTCTCAGAAGTTTGTACCGTTTAAGATTGAGGATGTTATTAAGAAAGCATTTGAAAGTGAAGTGAAAGTCTATGATAAAGGTGTCTTCGCAGAGTTAATGGATACGATCAAAAACAGAGATGAGATCAGTGTTGAAGAGGTTCAGGATATTATAGAAAAAGTACTTTATGCCCATCAACATTTTGAAGTGATGAAATCATTTATGCTCTATCGTCATATGCACAAGATCCAAAGAGAGCAGATCTTGGGACTGGATGAAGACACAACCTATATCAACTCGACACAGACCATCAAAGAGTATATCGATAAAGAGGATTGGAGGATCAATGCCAATTCTAATACAGGCTACTCCAATGCCGGACTCGTCAATAACACGGCAGGTAAGGTGATCGCCAACTTTTGGCTGGACACGATCTACTCTAAAGAAGAGGGATATGCACACAGAGATGGAGATTATCATATACATGATCTGGATTGTTTGACCGGATATTGTGCAGGATGGAGTCTTAGAGTTCTTTTGGATGAAGGGTTTAATGGTGTCAGAGGCAGGGTAGAGAGTAGAGCTCCCGCCCACTTTAGAGAAGCATTGGGACAGATGGCAAATTTTCTGGGTATTTTGCAGAGTGAATGGGCAGGTGCACAGGCATTTTCTTCATTTGATACCTATCTGGCACCCTATGTATTTAAAGACAGACTTTCGTTTGATGAGATCAAAAAGGCGATAAGAAGTTTTGTATACAACCTCAATGTCCCGGCACGATGGGGACAAAGCCCTTTTACCAATATTACCATTGATTGGACGGTTCCTGGTGATCTGAAAGATCAAATACCGACAAGAAATCAACAACATCTGTTTTCTGGGTTGGATGATGAAGCTTTATTGGAGAGTGCTAAAGAGAGAGGTGAAGGTATCAGCTCTCTGGAGAGTATGACCTATCACTATTTTCAACCTGAGATGAATCTCATTAACAGAGCATATTATGAGGTGATGACAGAAGGTGACAAGAGTGGACAGCCCTTTACTTTTCCTATCCCCACGGTAAATATCACAGAAGATTTTGACTGGTATGGAGAAAATACAGATATCCTTTTTGAAAATACAGCAAAGATAGGATCTTCTTATTTTCAAAACTTTATAGGCAGTCAGTATATAAGAGATGAAAATGGAGTATTGGTACCCAATGAAGAGGCGTATAAGCCTGGACATGTACGAAGTATGTGCTGTAGGCTACAATTGGATCTTCGTGAACTTCTCAAGAGGGGTGGAGGTCTGTTTGGAAGTGCTGAAATGACGGGAAGTATCGGTGTTGTGACGATCAATATGGCAAGATTGGGATATCTCTATGCAGGAGAAGAGGAGAAGCTCTTTGCAAAGCTTACCAAACTCATGGAGTATGCCTATGCAACACTTGAGAAAAAAAGGATATTTATCCAGGAGATGTACGATAGAGGACTTTTCCCTTATACAGCAAGGTATCTCCCTGGGTTTAACAACCACTTCTCTACCATTGGTGTCAATGGGATGAATGAGATGATACGAAATTTCTCTAATGATAAGCATAATATAGCTGATGCATTTGGAGAAGAGATGGCTATGAGGATCTTGGACTTTATGAGAGATCAGCTTAAAGAGTTTCAAGAGAGATCAGGAAACCTCTATAATCTGGAAGCCACACCTGCAGAGGGAACAACCTACAGGTTTGCCAAAGAAGATGTAAAAAGGTATGATGACATTATCCAGGCAGGAACGAAGGAGAACAATTACTATACCAACTCTTCCCAGATCCCTGTATTTTATACGGATGATCCTTTTGAGGCATTAACGCTGCAAGATGATCTGCAGTGCAAATATACAGGAGGAACTGTATTGCATTTGTATATGCGAGAGAAGATCAGTTCTGCAGAAGCAGCCAGAAAACTGGTGAGAAATGTCATCAGTAATTTCAGACTGCCTTATATTACTGTGACACCGACATTTTCTATCTGTGAAAAACATGGTTACCTCTCAGGGGAGTATGAATATTGTCCTAAATGTGATGAAGAGATTTTGCAGAAGGGGGAGTAATAATGATCAGTGCAGGTGAAGGACGATATACCGTTAGATTAGAGTCTTATACTGTAGGCAACGATATGCTTATTATCATCACAGGTGGAGAGGAAGAGCATATCGGTTCAGCAACATTGATAGAAGAGAAAGGTCATTTGCAAACCATGATCAAAAAAGGACATAAAGATCATATCGTCTCAGAGAAAATGGCAACCATCATTTATGATACAATAGGAAAAGACCTCTTAGTCATTTGTGGTATCCACATAGATGATGCCAGCAAAGAAGATATCGATATTTTAGTTGACAATACACAAGTGTGTGTAAATACTTTTTTAAAGGAAACAGATGGTAGAAGAAGCTGATTTTAAGGCACATGGTTATGACGTGACCAGTGAACAGGCAAAAGCGTTGAATGATCATTATCATGATCCAAAAAACCGTTGGGCATTGAAAGAGTACAATGCCAGAGGCATAGGTAGAAACCCGGATAATTACGGACAGGTCGATATGTATCTCCTGGTAAATGATAATGGGGAGATAGAAAATGTGGGATATGAATTTAACGGCTGCCCCACCATCTCTTTTTCTGCCTCCATATTTACAGAAGATATAAAAGGACTTCCTTTAAAAGAGGCATTTGATATGACACAAGCCTCTTTTGATGAGATCATGGCAAAAGATAATTGTGAAGAGTGCACAACAATGATCTTAGTGGCATTTTTAGCTGCCTATGAAAACTATCAAAACAGACAAAAGGGTATGGATGAGGAATTTACTTTAAAAATGATAGAGACAACCTTGCAGTTTTCACAACAGACTTGTGGATAATATATCAATTCAACAAAAGGATAAAAAATGAATCAAAATGAAATACTAGAAAAGTCAAAAGAGAAAAGAACAAAATGCATTGTCTACACAAGAGTAATGGGTTACCATAGACCGGTTGAGAGTTTTAATATCGGTAAAAAAGGTGAACATCAAGAGAGAAAGTTTTTTCTTGAAAAAGCATCACAGCACCATGCTGCATAAACCTCTTTATGACATAACACCCTTTACAGCCTTGGATTACCCCGATCATCTGGCGACCATTTTTTGGTTCGCCAAGTGTAATATGCGTTGTATATATTGCTACAACAGAGATATTGTCTTTGGAGAAGGAAATACTACTGAAGAGGAAGCTATAGCATTCCTGAAAAGCAGAATAGGGCTTCTTGAAGCGGTGGTTTTATCTGGTGGAGAAGCTACACTCTACAGTGATCTAGTAGAGTTCTGTAAAAAGATCAAGCAGTTAAACTTTAAGATCAAGCTGGATACCAATGGATTAAAACCCCAAATAGTTCAAATGTTGGTAGAAAATGGATTGGTTGATTATATTGCCCTTGATTACAAAGCACCTAAAGAGAAATATTTTGAGATAACAAAAGATAAACATTTTGACAGTTTCTCTAAGACACTTAATTTTTTAATACAAAAACAGTTTCCTTTTGAGGTGAGAACAACGGTTCATAGTGATCTGTTAAGAGTAGAAGAGATCAACAGGATCATTAAAGACCTGATTAAAAGAGGATACAGTGGTACGTATTATCTGCAACCTTTTGTCTTTACAGAAAATACAATTGGAAGGGTTAAAGAAGAAAAAAACCCTTTTGATACATCACGGCTTTCTAATGAGTTGGAAGTTGTTTGGAGAGTGTAGATAAAAGTTTCCTAGAGCCTTAACTTTTCTTCTTTTTCATCCACTTCTTAAACGTTTGTAGTGAGTCAATATAATCAGCCACATCTTTAAACTCTTGATCTTCCAAAGGGAGTGTTGGCATTGCATTTGCACTGTATCCAAATTTTTCATATAAAGAGTAAGGGTCTTTTGCGTATGTCTCTATATCTTCTTTCTTTCTTGTGTAAGAGACTATATTCATATCGGGTCCCATTGCACTGCCTCCATTAACCGTATGACATATGGCACAGTTTGCAGCAAAAACAGCTTTTCCATTTTCTATATCTGCCAGTAAATTTGTTCCTGTTAAAAATGCCAGTAAAAGTGTTAGTTGTTTCATAAGTATATTCCCTATATATATTTTTTTAATTAGGATAAATTTACTCCTAATTAGTTCTGAACGAAATATAGCTTAATCACATGACACAATTATTGATTTAAATCAATAATAAGACAAAAATACTCTTATTTAAAAAAGTATGTTGTTTTTGATACTTATCAATTCTATAGTCATATATTTTTATTATAATCAACTATGATGAAAATTTTATTTGCTCTATTATTTTTCACTTTATTTATAAATGCCGATCATATCCATTGGCTTGGAAACTATGATAAAGCTTTGCAAAAAGCACAAAAAGAGCATAAACCACTTATGGTACTTTTGGTTAAAAAAGAGTGTCCCCCTTGCAATGATGTGATCAAAGACTTTTTTATGGAACAGGCATATATTAAATATTTGAATCAAAAGTTTGTTTCTGTCATAGTGATGTATGAGGGGAAGGAAAGTTATCCTATAGAGATGTTTTATTCAACTATCTTTCCAACACTCTTTTTTGTAAGTAGTAAAACAGAGACTTTTTTATCTAACCCTTTATATGGTAAGGGTATAAATGCTAATACCATAGAAAATATTTTGAAGGAGTTATGATGAATACATTGATAAAAGTATTAGGTATTGTTACAGTTGTGATCGTGATAATATTATCGTTACCGGCTATTTTGCATAAAAATATACCTGAGTTAGATGATGTAATGCTAAGAGAACGAGCCTTATCGACAAATTTGTTACCGGTTCCCAAAACCTATGAAGCATTATTGGAAGTTGTTGATAATCCGGATAACCCTATGAGTAAAGAAAAGATAGCACTGGGGAAAGAGCTGTTTTTTGATACACTTTTATCACAAGATAAAACCATAAGCTGTGCCTCATGTCACAAGTTGGAAGCGGGTGGAGATGATGGTATCGCTACTGCTATAGGTCACAAGGGGCAAGCCAATCCTTCTCATCTCAATTCTCCTACCGTACTTAATGCCGCTTTGGCAAAGTCTCAATTCTGGGACGGAAGAGCCAAAGATGTAGAAGAGCAGGCAGGTGGGCCGATACAGGCACCTTTTGAAATGCATATGACACCACAAGAAGTTGAACAGAGACTCAATGAAGATAGTAAGTATGTTACAAAGTTTAAAGCACTGTTCCCAGAAGAGAAGATCACTTTTGAAAATGTACGAAAGGCTATTGGTGCGTATGAGAGAACACTGCTTACCAGAGGAGCTTATGACAGATTTTTAGAGGGTGATAATGATGCCATGAGTCCACAAGCCAAAAGAGGGATGACACTTTTTCTTACACAGGGTTGTAAGGGTTGCCATGCCGGTATGAGCGTAGGAGGACAGAGCATACAAAGGTTTCCATTGAGAAGTTACTTCGCGGACTATGTTGGTCTATTATATTCTCCAGATATTACCCTTAAAGAGAGTCCCTTCCCATTTGCAAATGTTGGAGGGTTTTTAGGAAAAGATGAGCAGTTAAGATTTAGAGTACCTATTTTGCGTAATATAACCAAAACATCCCCTTATTTTCATAATGGTTCTACAGAAAAACTTGAAGAGGCTGTAAGGATCATGAGTAAGTATCAGCTTGGTAATGAGTTTACCCCTGAACAGATAGATGATGTGGTAGCATTTTTGAAAACACTTGAGGGGGAGTTAGTGGAGTATGAGATTAAATAAAACATAGAGTAGATCATATACTATCATCCTCGTATCAAGTACGAGGATGATGTATGGAGATTAAATTGAGAATCTCTTCTTAGTCAGTACAACAAATTCAGTCACACTCTTATCTGTGATCTCAAGCTCCTTAGCTGCTTCTGGGTTTACAACATAGTATCCGAATTTCACAACCACTGTATCACCTTCTTTGAGTACATCAGCATAGTTTACAGTACGTGTCTCAAGTGCTTTGATAGAGGTATCAGAGATGATAGCATCTGCTAACCATGGCATAGATGCTTTCCCGTCTGTTCCAATTACTCTTGCAAAAGATTCTGTTTTAAGTTCTATAATCTTACCATCTCTCTCTATACTTACTCTTAATTGGTTAAGTCTTAGAGGTTGAGGGAAAAGTGTATGTGTTGCTTCATTTTTGATACTTACATTAAATCCATTGGCACTTTTGTCCAAAGAGAGTTTGATGTACTTTGAAAGCAATGCTGGTGTATTGTTATGTATGCTCTGACCATGGAAAGCGTGTGTCGCACTCTCTTTTTGATTGGCAAGAGAACCTTGAACTTGAGGTAAGTGACAAGAGACACAACTCTCTTTAGAATCTCCCTGTTTTACTTCAAGATCACAAACTACAAAGCCTTTACTATTTTGTTTGTGAGAGTGACAACCCATACAAGAGTCACCATTATAATAGCCTTCATTACTATAGTCTATGTCATGGTATGGTGAACCGGTCTTAGTTGTAAGCATACCAAAAAAGCTGCTCTCTTCTTTAAATTCAACTTTTGTACCTTTCAAAGCTTTGTCAGCTGAGAAAAAAGTCTTTGGTTTTGTTGTGAGGATGTTTTTATTTGCTTTTGTATGTTTTTCAACACTCTCTATTTTATGACACTGTTGACAAGAGATAGGTTCTGTACGTTGTATCTCATTATCTGCAAGTTTGCTTTTACCGCTCATTACATCATGATCTGATGGAGTATGGCATTTAGCGCAGGTATAGTCTCCTTTAGCTTTTGCCGGATGTCTGTCCCACACTGCTTTATGCACAGCATCTTTATAAATAGATGATTTGCTGTGTGCAGATTTCTGATACTCTTCAAATATAACAGGGTGACAACTCTTACAAGTTGTATTTTCCAATGCCGCATAAGTTTGTGATGTCGCTGCCAAAAGTAGCAGTAAAGTAATCCATGATTTCATAGATAAGTTCTCCTTTTAATAATTATAAGTTTAATATTGTAGCAAATAGGAGAAAAATTGTCTTGATTTAAATCAAGTGTATAGATTACTTTGATCATAAATTATTCAACTCTTGTTCTAAATCAACTTACCAACATCAAAAAATTGTTATCATCCATCTATTATATAAAGGATGAAAGTTATGAGAAAAATATTAGCTGCTTTTTTTGTCATCATGACACTGTCATCTCTACTACAAGCAGAGAGTGGTAAAAAGGTATTTGAGACTTATTGTTGGGGATGTCACCATCAAACTGCAGTAGCATTTGGTCCCTCTTTTGCCGAGATAGCTTCAAAAAGAAATGCAGATGAGATACGAGCGATGATCACTGATCCTGCTTCTGTCTCTAAAGCCTTTGGCTATAAACGTAATGCGATGCCAGCTTTTAAATTAAGTGAAGAAGAGCTCAAAGCGATTACAGACTATATCTTAAGTTTCAAATCTGCAAAACCAGAGAATGAAGAACCGAATAAAATGAAGATCGTTCCAAAAGCATATCCCAATATCGCAAAAAATAAAGAGGTAAAATAATGTTTAGACTCTCTAATCTATTAAAGACAGTAACTGCAGGAAAGCCTGCGCGTGTACTTGATGGAAGTATAGCCATTTGGAATTTTACCAATCGTTGTAACCTCTCCTGTCTTCATTGTTACTCAAAAGCAGATCTGGATGCCGTAGATACACTCACGACAGATAATATCATGGATACACTGCCAAAGCTCAAAGCCAATGGTGTGAAGTTTCTTATCTTCTCGGGAGGGGAACCACTTACAAGAAAAGATATTTATGATATCGCTGCACGTTGTAAAGAGCTAGGTATTGTCACTTATCTTTCTACCAATGGACTTTATGTTAAAAAGAGTAATGCAGAGCAGATCTTAGATACTTTTGACTATATCGGTATCAGTATCGATGGAAGTCCTGATGTACATGATGATTTTCGTGGACTTAAAGGTTCATTTGTTGAGTCTATGAAGGCGGTTGACTTGCTTAACAGTTATGGAAGAACAAAAGTAGGTATTCGTTTTACGATCACCAAAGATACCTATGATGATCTGGCATTCATCTTTGATCTGGCGGAGAAACATAATATCCCAAAAGTCTATATCTCTCACCTCGTTTATAGTGGTAGAGGTTTAGAAAATCTCGAGATGGACTTAAGTAAAGAACAACGTATTACTGCAGTAAATTATATTTTGGATAAAGCTTTTGAGTATCATGAAAGTGATAGAGATATAGAGATCGTAACAGGTAACATGGAGATGGATGCTATCTTATTCTATGATAGATTCATTCAAAAATACCCGGAACATGCAGATGAGATGAAATCCAGACTTATAGCCTGGGGTGGAAACTCTGCGGGAAGAAAATTACTGAATATTGACAGTGAAGGGTTTGTTAAACCAGATCCATTCTTCCCTGTGAAGATAGGCAATATACTCAATCAGGACTTTTCAGATATCTGGACGAATGAGCCAACAGAGCTACTGCAAAAACTAAGAGTACATCCAAGAGAGTTGGGCGGAAAGTGTGAAACATGTCAGTACATAAACATCTGTAACGGTGGTTCACGAAGTCGTGCATATGCCATCCATGGAGATATGTGGGCAGAAGATCCATCGTGTTATTTGACAGAAGAAAAAACTAAAGGAAACGTGTAATGGGAAAAGTATATTTAACAGGAGCAGGTCCTGGAGATATTGAATTGTTGACAGTAAAAGCTTTGCGTGTAGTAAGAGAAGCAGATGTCATCATTTACGATAGACTTGCCAATCCTGATATTCTTGCAGAGGCAAAAGACGGTTGTGAATTTGTCTATGTAGGTAAAGAAGACTCTCATCATACCCTGCCTCAAGAAGAGATCAATGAAGTGATCTACCAGTCTGCACTCAAGTATGAGAATGTTGTACGTCTAAAAGGGGGAGATCCTTTTGTCTTTGGACGTGGTGGAGAAGAAGGGATATACTTGTATGAACGTGACATCAAGTTTGAGTTTATCCCGGGGATCACTTCAGCTATAGCCGTACCGGAGTATGCAGGTATCCCTGTAACACATCGCGGTATCACTGTCTCTTTTAGAGTAGTGACAGGACATGAGTCAAGTGGTAAAGACCATTCACAGATCCCTTGGGATAATTATAAAAGTGATGATACTATCATCTTTTTGATGGGTCTTCATCGTCTTAAAACCATTTGTAAAAAGCTTATAGAAATAGGTAAGCCAAAAGATTATCCTATCGCTGTGATCAGTCGTGGTACAAGACCGGATGAGAAAACGGTTGTTGGTACACTTGAAGATATCTATGAAAAAGCAAAAGGTCTGCCTACCCCTGCACTTATTGTGGTTGGAGAAGTGGTAAATTTACGTAAACAACTCAGTTGGTTTGAGAAATCATAATACAAATTAATAAAACACTATTATAAAAAACAATTTTTAAGTAATAACTAGTAAAAACAGTGCTATTATCGGAAATATATAGGAGAGATTTTATCTTTTGTACTGTATAGTACGTGTCCTATATATGAAAGATAAAGAGGTGTAGTTATGTTTAAACTTGAAGAGATACCAATGTTCTCGGCATTGGGAGAATCATACTTAAAAGAACTCCAAGATTGTACACATATTAAACATTTTACCAAAGACAGTATTGTATTTTATGAAGGAGACCAGAGTGAGTACCTTCACATCTTGATGGAGGGGAGTGTCAAGCTTTATAAAACATCTCCTAAAGGGTCTCAGATACAGATCAACCGTTTTAATGCTCCTTCCCTCATCGCAGAATTTGCCTGTTTTGAACAGCAACCTTTCCCTGCTACTTGTGAATTTGTAACTGATGGAGCTATAGGTTTACTTCATTTTGACAAACTCTATGAATACCTTAATCAACCACAATTTTCTTTAGAACTTATCAAGTCATTGACGGGGAAAGTTATGATGCTTTCTGCATTGGTTCATAAAGAAACCATCCTCTCTTCAGAAGCAAAAGTGGCTGATCTAATGATCAAAAAAGTGGTTGTCTTTAATCGACTCAAAAATAATGAGATCGCTTCGATACTTAACCTTACACCCGAAACATTTTCGCGTATTATGACTAAGTTTAAAAAAGAGGGTATTATTACTGTTGAAAAACATGAATTAACGATACTGAATGAAGATGCACTCTTTAATATTGTTGAAACGAATACAATGAAAGACTGTACTAATTGTATTGCTGATTTTAAGGCTAAGATAGGGTATATGGGGAATTAAAAGAATTCTTCTTCTCGTTATCCTCTCTCGTTTTTTCGTTCCCACGGTTTCCGTGGGAATGCATACTTCATTCTATTTTTTAACTTTCTTCTTGTTTTACTTGTAGCGGTGTTTCTCTCCTTACTTTTCTAGAAAAGTAAGCAAAAGTCGTCACTGTTCTCAAATCGCTTCGCTTATAAGGGTGTTCACAGTGACAAAGCACGCGTTGCGTGATTAATTATACGGTTTCCTCCCACGCTTTAAACGCATCATCAAAATAAACAAGTCTCTGCTTCTTAAATTCAACAGTTGAATATAGTTTCCCATATTCTGTCAGACCACTCTCTTTTGCCATCTCTTCGATGAGCGTATCACATTCTTCTTGTGTTTTTGCATGTACCATAGCAAAGAGATTATACGGCCAGTTTGGGTAACTTGGTCTAAGATAACAGTGGCTTACAGCGGAGAATTCTGCCATCTCTCTACCGATCTCTTCACCTTTTTCTTCAGGGACTGCCCAAACACTCATGGCATTGGCACCAAAGCCGGCTTTTCTGTGATTGAGGATTGTAGCAAAACGACGCATCACACCACTCTCTTTAAGTTCCTGTGCTATCTCAAAAAATTGCTCATAAGAGAGATCCAGTTTTTCAGCAGCTTTTTTAAATGGTTCCTGCGTAACTTCGATATCTTTTTGTAACTCTTTGATCACAGCAATGTGCCCGGGTGTAAGTTCTATCTCTTTATGGGCTAGCTTTTTGAGCTTCTCTTTTTTAGCTCTTTTACCGGTTGTGTCCATCTTTACAGATATCTTGAACATTTTGAGTGTAGGAAGGATGATGGCATCCTCTGCACCTGTACGTTCTTTGAGAATCTCTATGGTTTTTTCTAAGCCTAATTTAGAATCTGGTGCAACTGCCATTGTAAACCAGATGTTATAGTCATGATTTCTAAGATAGTTATGACTCACTCCCGGATGGGCATTGATGATCTCAGCAGCTTGGTCGATCTTCGCTTCATCTACTTTAAATGCAACCAAAGAAGATTTGTATCCCAATCTTTTAGTATCAAAAATAGCAGAAGTTTGTCTGATGATCTTATTGTCTTTTAGTTTTTGTACAAGGTTCAATACCTCTTCTTCTGTAGTGTTAAGTTTTTCAGCTACAGCTTTAAAAGGTCTTTCTGTCATAGGGAAAGCATTTTGCATTTCAAAAAGTAATTCGTTTTCCATTATTAGGGTGCTCCAATTTAGTTTTAATGTATAATTTTTTGTGATTATATTTAATAATAGTCTATCAAAGATTGATACACATCAAAGCAATTATGATAAACTTTTGTTAAATTATGAATAACAATTGACAAAAGGGTACAACAATGTCTTTTTTCCCCATGTATATGGATATGCAGAATCTTAAAGTTTTAGTGGTAGGTGGTGGCTATATTGCCACAGAAAAACTTGAAAAATTGGTTGATTTCACTAAAGAGATCACGGTTATTGCACTTAGAGTAGAAGATGAAGCTAAGAGTCTCATTGATGAGAATACTTTAACACTACACCAGAGGGCTTATAACGCAGGGGACATACAAGGCTTTGACATTGTCATTGTTGCAACGGATACCGTAGAACTTCATAAAGCCATCTATGAAGAATCAAGAGGAAGTAGGATTTTGGTCAACTCAGTGGATAATACGGACTATTGTGACTTTATCTTCCCTTCTTATGTCCAAAAGGGAGATCTGACCATTGCGTTTTCTACAGGAGGAGCTTCACCGGCATTTGCAAAGCAGATACGTCGTCATTTTGAAAAGATCATTCCAGACTCTGTGGGTGAATTTTTACAAAAGATGAAATCTTTACGCTCTGAGATGCCTAAAGGGAAAGAGAGAATGAAGTATTTTGATGAGTTAGTTGAAACATATTTTAAGAAAAATTTCAAATCATAAATGAGGTTTTGACACAATTTGACATAACCTTGATATAAGTCAAGTTTATTTTAAACATAAGTCATTACAATAGTAAAAACTAAATAGGAGATAATATGTCGGAATTAAATAAAGAAGCTATAGAAGTTGAGGGAGCGAATGTTCCATTTTTTACTTATACACTAGGAGAAGATCAAGTTTTTGAATTTGATACTTCAAAATGTGGACCACCCGATCCTATGGTAAATGCAATGGCAGGATTAAAACTGCTTGATGCTCCAAACAAAAAACTAGTGATGATAAATCACAAAAAACCTGGCGGACTTATCTCTAAGATCGGTGAAAATTATGACATCGAAACTGAAGACATGGAAGATGGCCGTGTAAAACTTACTTTTTCTTATAAAACAGGAGAGAGCGAAAAAGCAAATCTAGCTGATAACACTTGCGGGTAACATTGAATGAATCCTATCTCTAGAGATTTTGCACCACCTCTCAAACTCATCGCCCCGTTCTTTCACTTTGGGGTGATCTTCTATCTGCTTTCAATGTTGGCTTTACTTTTTTTTGAACCTACATTTAGCTATCAGCAGATGGATGTAGCAGGATGGATACACCTCTTTTTACTGGGCTTCGTGATGATGATCATCTTTGGAGCCATGGCACAGCTCATACCTGTAGTCCTTGAAGTAGGGCACGTAGTGGTGGATGTCTATTATGTTATCTTACCACTTTTAGCTCTTGGTTCTGTAGTCATGGTCTTTGGGTTTTGGCTGATGCCAGCACTGCTTCCCTATGGAGGTCTTTTGGTACTCATTGCGATGATCATCTTCGCCTTTGAGAATATTGCAACACTGAAAAAAACAGAACTTAGAACCCTTACGGTAGATACGGTTGCTTGGAGTAACGGGTATCTTTTACTGGGTATTTTGACAGGTTTTGCTATTGCCTTGGGATTGAGTGGTGATCTGGGTATCAATGTTTCCTTGATGCTTAAAGCCCATGTGTACGCAGTACTTGGCGGTTATGTGGTTTTAACGATCATGGGATTGTCTTTAACACTTATACCGATGTTCTCACTGGCACATGGCTTTGATGAAACAGCAGTGAAGAGAGCATTTAAATTAGTTATCTCCTCTGTGGCAGTAGTATTTATAGGAGCAGTTCTAGGTTTTGAATGGCTGATGATGATAGGGTATGCTCTGAGTTTTATAGGGATATTTTTCTATATGTGGCAGATATATATTATTGCTAAACTTACTGTACGAAAAGAGTTGGATGTTTGGGCAAAATCTATTATTTTTGCTTTTATAACACTCATACTCTCTATCATACTTAGCATAGTCTACTTTATCACCGACAGTGAGAGTGTTTTACATGCATCTATCTGGTTTTTACTGTTGGGATTTATTTCATTCTTTATCATAGGGCACCTCTATAAGATCGTCCCATTTTTGGTATGGTTTGAACGTTTTGCTCCACTTGTAGGTAAAGAGAAGGTACCGATGCTTCATGAAATGTACTCTAAAGAGGGTGCATCAGTAATGTTCTGGTTCTCTTCGGCAGGTGTATTACTTGGTGGGTTTGGATTACTGTTCGAGAGTGATATACTTTTTAAAGCAGCAGGAAGTTTCCTGTTTACAGGGTCTATATTTTTATATATAACTATGAAAAAAATGTTGGCTTACGGAGAATGAGAAGCGTTAAGTAAACGACAACTGCTTGTCGTTTATAGCTTCGGAACCAGAATGGTCGTAGCGTAGCGAAGCCATGACGGCAGAATAAATAATTTTAAGGAAAATAAAACATGTGTAACATAACAAAAGAAACAGCTTTCGAAGCCATAAGTACAGTGATCGATCCGGAAGTAGGGTTTAATCTGGTAGAGATGGGACTCATCTATGATGCTATCGTTGATGATGCATGTAATGTACATGTCATTATGACACTTTCAACACAAGGTTGCCCTTTGCACCAGATGATCAAACAGTGGGTCTATGAAGCAGTAGAGAAACTCGATGGCGTTGGGACTATTGAGGTAGAAGTGGTTTGGGAACCGGCTTGGAATATTTCTATGGCAGATGACAATGTTAAAAAAGCTTTGGGAGGGATGTAGAAAACATCCATATTTTCTTTAATAGGAGTCAAAAACTCTTATTTTCATCAACATAATTTAACTATATTCTTCTGCTTAGTTCTTATAACTTATCTAAGACTTTTTTACTCCGAATTGAAGCGTTACTTATTTGTTCTATTTATGACATTATTCAGTTTTCTTGATACAAATCATTTTTTATATTGACCTTCTTATGATAATATATATATGTTGTTATAAGTAGAGTTCCCTGAAGAACAGCTAGCGTTCTTCAGAGGACTTTACGAGATAACCAAAAAATCAATTTACGGAGGAAGTAATATGGCTTTAAATAGAAGAGAATTTCTTAAAAGTGCAGCGGCGGCGTCAGCGGCATCTGCAGCAGGAATTGCTGTTCCATCAAGTTTAAGTGCAGCGGCAACGGATGCACAGAAAGACTGGAGATGGGATAAAGCGGCTTGTAGATTCTGTGGTACGGGTTGTGGTATCATGATGGCTACAAAAGGCGAAGGTAAAGACAGAAAGATCGTAGCGGTTAAGGGTGACCCTGCTGCTCCGGTAAATAGAGGTCTTAACTGTATTAAGGGTTACTTTAATGCGAAGATCATGTATGGTTCTGACAGACTTAAGCAACCATTATTGAGAATGAATAAGAAAGGTGAGTTTGACAAAAAAGGTAACTTTAAACCAGTAAGCTGGAAAAGAGCCTTTGATGAGATGGAAAAACATGCTAAGAAAGCACTTAAGCATGCTGGTCCTGAAGGTTTAGGTGTATTCGCATCTGGACAATATACAGTTATGGAAGGTGCAGCAGCTCAGAAAATGATGAAAGCTGGATTCAGATCAAATGCTATCGATCCAAATGCTAGACACTGTATGGCATCAGCGGTTGTTGGTTTCTACCAAACATTCGGTGTAGATGAGCCATCAGGTTGTTATGATGATATCGAGCTTACAGATACAGTTGTAGCTTGGGGTTCAAACATGGCAGAGATGCACCCGATCCTCTGGTCACGTGTAACAGATAGAAAACTTTCTGATCCGGATAGAGTAAAGATCATCTCTATTCAGACATATACTCACAGAACATCAGATATCGCAGATGACGAGATCTTATTCTCACCAAGTACTGACTTGGCTCTATGGAACTATATCGCTCGTGAGATCGTTATGAGAGATAAAAAAGGTGGTGGTACAGAAGATATCATCGACTGGGATTTCGTAAATAAACATATGGTCTTTACAGCTGGTCCGGTAAATATCGGTTACGGTATGAGAAGAGCAGGTGAGAAATCGATCAAAGAGGGTAAATACTCTAAAGCAGAGTTAGAGATCATGGCTAAAGAGATGGAGACAACAGTTTCTGCTAAAGAAGCACCGGCATTGGAACCTTACGGGTACAAAGAAGGTGATACTATGAAGCATACTGCCGGTACATTGAAGCACTGGCATATCTCTTTTGAAGATTATAAAAAATCTTTAGAGCCATATACACTTGACTATACAGCGAAGATCTCAAAAGGTGATCCGGATGAGGATATCGAAGTCTTTAAAGCAAAACTTAAAAGATTGGCTGACCTTTACATCGAAAAAGGAAGAAAAGTCGTTTCTTTCTGGACAATGGGTATGAATCAGCATACACGTGGTACTTGGGTAAATACACTTTCGTACAATGTTCACTTTATGCTTAACAAGCAAGCAAGACCAGGTGATGGTGCGTTCTCATTGACAGGACAACCTTCAGCATGTGGTACAGCAAGAGAAGTAGGTACATTTACACACAGACTCCCGGCAGATATGATGGTTAAAAACCCTAAACACAGAGCAATTTGTGAGAAAAAATGGATGATTCCTGCAGGAACACTTAATGGTGTTGGTAAACAACACATTATGAAGATCCACAGAGACATCGAAGATGGTCTTATTAAGTTTGCATGGGTAAATGTTTGTAACCCTTACCAGGATTCTGCATCTGCTACACACTGGATCAAAGCGGCACGTGAGATGGATAACTTCATCGTATGTTCTGACGGATACCCGGGTATTTCAGCGAAAGTTTCTGACTTGGTTCTTCCAACAGCGATGATCTATGAAAAATGGGGTGCATATGGAAATGCTGAAAGACGTACACAACACTGGAGACAACAAGTACTTCCTGTAGGTGACTCTATGTCTGATACATGGCAGTGGGTTGAGTTCTCTAAAAGATTTACAGTAAAAGATCTTTGGGGTGAACAAAAACCATCAGGTCCAAGAAAGAAAGCACTTCCATCAGTGATCGCTGAAGCGAAAAAAATGGGTTACAGTGATGACACTACTATGTTTGATATTTTATTCAACAACAAAGTAGCGCATACGTATAAAAAAGATATGAATGACCCTATCCAGAAAGGATATGATGATACTGAGTCTCTAGGAGATGTTAGAGGTGTTATCGGTTCTGACGGTAAAGAGTGGAAAGGGTATGGATTCTTTATCCACAAATACCTCTTTGAAGAGTATGCAGCGTTTACAAGAGGGCATGGGCATGACCTTGCACCGTTCGATATGTACCATAAAGTAAGAGGACTTAAATGGCCTGTTGTTGATGGTAAAGAGACACAGTGGAGATTTAATGCTAAGTATGACCCTTATGCGGCAAAAGCAACAAAAGAGACTGGTAATTCACATGCATTCTATGGAACATTGGCGAAAAACCTTCTCCAAGGTAGCTTAACTGCTCCAGATAAAGCAAAAGGTAAAAAAGCGCTTAAGAACAAAGCAAAGATCTTTGCCAGACCATATATGGATCCACCGGAAATGCCAGATGCAAATTACGATATCTGGTTATGTACAGGTAGAGTACTTGAACACTGGCATTCAGGAACTATGACGATGAGAGTACCTGAGCTTTTCCGTGCAGTTCCGGAAGCACTTTGTTATATGCACCCACAAGATGCTAAAGACAAAGGTCTTAAGCAAGGTGGACTTGCGTGGGTAGAATCACGTCGTGGTAAAGTGAAAGCAAGAGTTGAAACACGTGGTCGTAACAGACCTGCTCGTGGTTTGGTATTTGTACCTTGGTTTGATGAAAAAGTATTTATCAACAAAGTATGTCTTGATGCAACTTGTCCTATGTCTAAACAGACAGACTACAAGAAGTGTGCAGTTAAGATCTATAAGGCGTAAACGTGGCTAACTCCGACAACAATAGACGAAAGTTCATGGCGACAACCCTTCAAAGTGTAGGCTTAACAGCTCTTGGTGGATTGTTGTGGAGTGGTTACAGTGATGAAGTAAAAGCATCACCATTGGTACTTAGGCCTCCCGGAGCGATCAAAGAAGAAGATTTCCTGACCGCTTGTATTAAGTGTGGTCTTTGTGCTGAGGCGTGTCAAAACCGTGATACCAATATAGACAAAGTGACAGGAAAAGCTAGACCAGGAACACTGTTAATGGCAAAAGGTGGTGACCATAAGTTAATTGGTACACCATACTTTATACCAACAGAAGTGCCTTGCTATATGTGTGAAGATATCCCTTGTGTACCGGTGTGTCCATCAGGGGCATTGGATATGCCTAGTCTTTTAAATGAGAAAGAAGAACTTGACATTAACAAATCTCGTATGGGATTGGCTGTGGTACATAAAGAGTCATGTATTGCCTTTTGGGGTATACAGTGTGACGCTTGTTACCGTGCCTGTCCACTGCTTGATGAAGCCATAACTTTAGAATATGCGAAAAACGAGAGAACAGGGAAGCATGCTTTCTTGTTGCCTATCGTTCATGATGATGTTTGTACAGGATGTGGACTTTGTGAAATGGCTTGTGTGACTGAGAAGCCGGCTATCTTTGTGTTACCTCATGAGGTTTCACAAGGTAAAGCAGGTTCTCATTATGTTAAAGGTTGGGATAAAGAAGATGAAAAACGTCTTATAGATGCCCATAGTGAAGAGACAACCACTGAGATCTCAGAAAAGAGCTCAGTTGATTATCTGAATACTGAGGAGTTGTATTGATGAGTAATATTAAATATCTACTTCTTAGAAGGGTAACTCAGATCGGGATATTGGTACTTTATTTTGGTGCCAATGCCTGGGGTTGGAATATCTTGGCCGGAACCTTTGGCTCTTCTGTTCTTTTTGGTGTGATACCTTTGGCAGACCCATACACAACACTGCAAGTGTTGGCAACAGGGTTTGTTTTAGGTACAGATGTACTTTTGGGGGCTTTGATAATAACGCTCTTTTATTTCGTAGTGGGTGGTCGTGCTTTTTGTAGTTGGGTTTGTCCTATTAACATGGTGACAGATCTGGCCAATTGGCTCAGACGTAAACTCAATCTCGATAAAGAGGAAGTGAACTATAGATTTATCAAAAGAAAGGCACGATACTGGATCATGGTATTGGGACTGATCGTCTCAGCTGTAGTCGGTATCGCTGCTTTTGAAGTACTGAGCCCTATTACCATTATGCAAAGAGGTATTATCTTTGGTTTTGGTGCAGGTATTGCGGTAATTATTGCGATATTCCTTTTTGACCTCTTTGGGGTTAAAAATGGTTGGTGTGGACACTTATGTCCATTGGGAGCAAGCTACTCTCTCATCGGAAAGGCAAGTCTTATCAGGGTCAAACATGACCATGAAGCTTGTACTGCCTGTATGAAATGTAAAGTAGTTTGTCCTGAAAATCAGGTTTTACATATGATTGACAAGAAAAGTATTTCAGTTACAGACGGAGAGTGTACCAATTGTGGTCGCTGTGTAGATGTCTGTGATGATGATGCTTTAAAATTTAGTATTCGTTCTTTTGGCAAGAAGTAAACACTTCTGAGTCAAAGAAAAAGATAACAAAGAGGAGAAGAAATGAAAAAAATTATGAAGATAATAGCATTGGGTTCATTGCTAATAGGTTCTAGTCTTTATGCAGCAGAAGTTGTTGATATCAATAAAGAGGCTAACGCAGCAGCTAACCTTAAAAAAGATGATCTAGGTAACAAAAAAGAAGTAACTGAAGCAGCACTTGGTTTAAGAAAAACAAACCTTTATGAAGAAGCAGCAGAAACAACTGGTATGAAAGTAGAGTACAATACTGCAGCACCGGGAACAAGTCAGAGAATTGCAAGAGCGTTCCAGGATGCTCCACCGATGATCCCTCACTCAGTTGAAGGTTTACTTCCAATTAAAACTGGAAATAACCAATGTCTTGGATGCCATATGCCAGAAGTTGCACCAAGTGTAAAAGCTGTAGCGATTCCAAAATCACACTTTGTTGACTTTAGACCTAAGCATAAGTTAGTAGGTCAAGATTTTACAAGAACTACTGATGGTGATAAAAATGAGGTTTCTATCAAAAAGTTAGATAAATTATCTATGTCTAGATTCAACTGTTCTCAGTGTCATGCACCACAATCAACAGGTGCTTTGGCTGTATCAAATACATTCCAGGCTGATTTCTCAGACAAAGATGGTGCAAGTACTTCTACTTGGTATGATAATATGAATAATGACTTAGATACTGTAGGTAAAGATTCATTAATTACAGATGCAGATAGAGCAAATAAAAATTCTGCTGCTGGTAGTTTAGACCACTAAGCATGGAAAGAAGAGAACTTTTTAGTTCTCTTACTTCCTCCTTAAGGGGAGAAGCAAGAGAAGCCAAACAAGAGAAGATCTTGCGGCCCCCTTATTATATAGATGAGAGTGCTTTTCACAAAGGCTGTACAGAGTGTGAAGATAAACCATGTGCAACCATTTGTGAAGAGCAGATCGTTATCATCCAAGAAGATGGTACACCTAAACTTGACCTTAGTGTGAGTGGATGTACCTTTTGTGATGACTGTGCCATAGCATGTGAATTTGATGTGCTTCAAGTAGAAGCGATGCGAAAGATAGATGCTAAGATAGAGATAAATGTCTTAGAGTGTATGAGCTGGCACCAGACGATGTGTTTTTCCTGTAAAGATCCTTGTGCTGAAAAAGCCATTGAGTTTTTAGGAATGTTCAGACCTACGATCAATGAAGAGAAATGTACCAATTGTGGACTATGTATGCATACATGTCCGGTACAAGCGATTAAAATTACGGCATAATAATTTAAAAATTTTAAAAGGTAGATAAATGAGATTTATAGCGATACTCTTTTTTATGTTCATCACTTTAGTTGATGCGAAAGAACTGCAACCAACTCATGTGTATACAGGTAGTGGTGCAGTCACTGACTTGGTTTATCAGGATGGATTGCTTTACTCCGCAACGGCAGAAGGAGCAGTTGATATCTTTAATACTAAAGAACAAAACCTCACACAAACGATCACTGTTCCAAGAATCAAAGATTTTACAGGAGAAGAGGTTAATGCCAAGGTCTATTCTGTAGATATTGTAGATGCTAAGATCATGATAGTTTCTCAAGGAAAGATGGGGTACCGACGTGTCCATATTTTTGAACAGAACACTCTAACAGAGATTATCTCCACAGCAAAAAGCTTTACCATAGCCAAAGCTAAATTTGTAGATGCAAATACTTTACTTATTGCACTTTTAAGTAATGAGTTGATCTTGTATGATATTAAAAATGATAAGAGCCTTTACCGTGAACAGATAGCCGGTTCCAAGTTTTCAAACTTTGCCTTGAATGAAGATAAGACCCAAGTGATCATCGCAGATGAAAGCGGAGATATGAAGCTGATCAATGTAAAAGATGGAAAAATGATCAAAGAGATCAAAGGGCAAAACCTTGACAATGTTTTTCAGGTTGATTTTAAAAACAAGACCATTGTTACCGCAGGACAAGACAGACGCTGTGCTGTATATGGTACTGAAGATTCCAGAGCATATTATAAACAAGCATCTTTCCTGATCTATAGTGTTGGTCTTAGTCCAAGTGCAAAACTGGCTGGATTTGCGAGTGATGAGAACAATAATGTGACAATTTTCAATACTCAGACAAAATCAGACCTATATAAGCTAGGAAATCATAAAATGACGCTGACAAATATCCTCTTTATTAATGAAGAGGAGCTCTTTACATCAAGTGACTCTAAAGAGATTAATTATTGGAGACTATAGATAGGATGTATATGGAGCAAAGCTCCATATACTACGTTAACACTGAGTTCTCTTCAGCAGAGAGCTCATACGACTAGTCGTATTAATAAATTAAAGAATAAATAAAGGATTTAAAATGAATATATCAAGTATTATTATACAAACTTTACCAGAAAATATAGAGAGTGTAATTAAAGCAGTAAATGAGAGTGATTTTTGTGACTATGAAGTACATAATGAGATAGGTAAGATCGTCGTGACATTGGAAGGAAAAGATGCAGGTGAAGAGATAGAGAAACTTATCAAGATCCAGCAAATACCTCATGTTATCGCAGCTGATATGCACATGACATATAGTGAAGATGAATTGGATAGAGAGATGAAAACTTTAGAGAATGGAGATGTTGTCCCTGCTATGCTCAATGACCCAGATATTAAACCCAAAGACATTGTCTATGGTGGAGATCTAAAAAAGAAAAACTTACCATTTTAAAGGATAGAAACAAATGTCAGTAGTTATACAATCCATTATTAAAACCAATCCAATGGGACGATGGTACATTGAACTTATAGATCCTAATGAAGAGGATACAGCAGAGAGAGTAGTATGTTTGGATATCTATGAATATGCCCAAAAAATAGAAGTTATAGCTCAAGAGTATGGTAACGATATAGAAGTGGCGTGGGAATCTGAAGAGGATGTAACACCTATACAGATCAACGAAGTACGCCAACAGATCATGGCATACGATGCAGAACAGGAGGCTAAAGCGAATGATGCTCCACAAGGTATGCCAGAAGCCGGTGGTGAGTGGACACCTAACGGGTGAAAGCTACCATTATAGGACGCTTTTTGAGCAAAGCCCAAAAAACTACGTTGTCACTGGGACTGCTTCAGCAGCAGGCTCATACGACTAGTCGTATTTTCTGCTTGAGAAGAGAGTCTACATAAATGAGTTTTTTTAAAGAAATATACGGGGTAGGGATACTTTTTTTTTACTACATGAAGTACATCATCCTCATAGGTTGGCCTCTACTTCTGTATGGACTTGAGTATAAGCCCAATATTATCATGGATCTTTTATGGGTCTATTGTTTAGCACTTATGACCAAAGATCTTATACATAAATTTATTTTTAAAAAACGTTATTGTGATATTGATTCAGGTTGTAATACCACAAACAAACAAAAATAATTATCATTCTATGGTGTGGGCATTTATCGAAGTGTATGCCTTGTCATTGCCCACGAACAATTGTTTACAATTGAAAACATAACTTACTAACCTTTTATTATCCCCAATTTGCTATAATCAACTAACTTTACAAAAACAAGGCAATAATTATGGTTGGAATATTTGACAGTAAAACAGAAATAGCAGAAGCAAAGATCTTTTTTGGTTCAACTGAGGACAATAAAGAGGAGCAGCAGGAACGTAAGAGTCCTTTTGATGGTTCTATAGTAAGTACTGCTCCTCTATGTGATGCTGATGATACGAAAAAAGCACTCTCCATTGCAAAATCAGCAGCAAAGGCAGCAGCAAAAACACCTTTGTCTCAACGTATCTTATGGCTTGAAGATGTTGCTAAGAGATTGACACAGGAGAGAGAAGCATTTGCACTAATACTTGCCAGAGAGGTAGCAAAACCTATTGCTTTTTCCCGTATAGAAGTTGACAGATGTGTAGAAACTATCAAACTTACCGTTCTCGAACTTGCAAACCTTTCTGGTGAGACCATCCCTACAGATATCATGCCAAGTGGGAAGAGAACATTGGCCTATTATAGACGTGAACCTGTAGGCGTAGTAGCGTGCATCACTCCTTTTAACTTTCCTCTCAATCTTGTAGCACATAAGATAGCTCCAGCCTTGGGTGCGGGTAATACTGTTGTACTTAAACCAACACCGGAAGCACCGATGACAGCATATATGTTGGCTAAACTTTTTGTTGACTCTGAGTTTGCTACGAAAGATGCACTCTCTGTCGTCTATGGTGATGCCGAGGTTGGTTCAACTTTGGTAAAAAGTAGTATCCCAAGGGTGATCAGTTTTACAGGTTCTGTACCTGTGGGGAATATTATCATGTCTCAAGCGGGTATTAAAAAAGTCAGTTTAGAATTGGGCGGCAATGCAGCGACATATATAGACAAAAGTGCAGACTTAGCTACTGCAGCAGCACGTTGTGCTTTTGGTGCTTTTTATAACTCCGGGCAGGTATGTATCTCTCTACAGCGTATTTATGTCAATGAAGAAGTGTATGAAGAGTTTGCTGAGCTTATTGCTACAGAGACAAATAAACTTAAAGTGGGTTCTCCGTATGAAGATGATACATTCATGGGACCACTCATTGATGATGAAGCAAGACATCGTACTAAAAGTTGGATAGCTTCTGCTAAAAATGAAGGGGCAAGGGTTATTGCCGGTGGAGAAGAGATAGAGGGTATCTTCCCTCCGACTGTGATGGCAGATGTAACAGATGAGATGAAGATCATTTGTGAAGAGGTTTTTGCCCCTATCGTCAGTTTAGTAGCTGTACCTGGCTACGAAACAGCTATAGAGAAGATGAATGACTCTCCTTTTGGTTTACAGTTCTCTATTTTTACCAACGACTTGAAAATGACACAAAGCTTTATAGAAGATGCTCAATGTGGCGGTGTAGTGATCAATGATATCCCAACCTTGCGTTTCGATGTGCAGCCTTATGGTGGTTCAAAACTCTCTGGTGTAGGAAGAGAAGGCCCTAAGTGGGCACTGGAAGAATTCACAGAGATCAAGTCAATAGTTATATGTTAATGGAACGTAAAATGAACAAAGTTCATCTTTACTACGCTAACGCTGAGTTGTCTTCAACAGACAGTTCGAGCAACTAGTTACTCTTAAAGGAGAATGTATGAATTATATGTTTGAAGCAGGTTTTTTAGGAACCAGAGCACCATTTTTTATGGATTTTGTAACACTGATTGTTGCTCTTTTACCTCTTTTGGTTGGTATTGCTATCTCTTTTGCAAGAAAGCAAAAGTATGAATTGCATGGTATAGTACAAACATTTATTTTTATTATTTCAGTCATTGTTGTGGGGTATTTTGAATATGGTGTACGCTTGGGTGGAGGTTATGAAGCCTTTGTACAAAATACCCATGTTTCACACGATTATCTGTTTGTTGTACTCATGATACACATTTTCATTTCAGTCATTACATTGGGTGTATGGGCAAGTACAATATTTCATGCAAGAAAAGAGAGTAAAAGAGGAGGGATACTGCCAGGCTCCTATTCTCTATCACATAAAAAAGCAGGTTTACGTACCTTTGTAGGTATCGTACTTACTTCTCTTACCGGAATATGGGTATATCTACTTCTTTTTGTGTTTTAGATGAAAAAAATCGCTATCTCTGCCTGTCTTCTAGGTGAAAAATGCCGTTATGATGCAACAGATAATTATGATGCAGCTTTGTTAAAAAAATTAGAAGGGGTTGAGCGTATCCCCTTTTGTCCGGAAGATCATGCTTTTGGTTCACCTCGTCCTACGATGGATCTGATCCAAACCCAACTAGGTATAAAAGCGATCTCCAATTTAACAGGAGATGATCTTTCTACGCCAGTGGAACAATACGCAAGAGATTTTTTTGATGAACATGCAGATATAGACCTGTTTATAGGAAAAGACAGAAGTCCAAGTTGTGGAGTCTGTTCTGCTAAGCTCTATGATCAGGAGAAAAATCTTATAAGTGATAAAGAAACAGGACTTATGGCAAAAGAGGCTAAGATACGAGGTATCAGGTCTTTAGATGCAGAAGATTTTGTATCTACCCTACGATAATAAAAAAGGAAACTATTTTATGAAATTATTATTTACCATATTACTAAGCACACTTTTTCTAAGTGCAAATATACAACAAGAGGATGTAACTAAACAAGCCATTGTCAAAATTTATACCACATCTAAAATACCAAACTATCAAGCACCGTGGAGTAGTTCTATGCGTAGCAGTATGGGGTCAGGTGCTATCATTGAAGGAGGGTATATCCTTACCAATGCACATGTAGTAGCAAATCAGGTTTTTTTAGAAGTACAACGTTACGGACAACGTAAACGCTACATAGCAAAGGTACATGCGGTTTCTCATCAGGCGGATCTTGCACTTTTAAAAGTAGAGGAAAAAGCATTTTTTGAAGGGGTGGAACCATTGACTTTCGGTGCGCTTCCTGAAGTAGAGCAGAAGATAGTTGTTTATGGTTTTCCCATGGGAGGAAGTACACTTTCTGCAACCATTGGTGTAGTTTCACGTGTAGAACATCATACGTATGCACATAGTGGGGAGACTTTTTTAGCCGTACAGGTAGATGCTGCAGTAAATCCAGGGAATTCCGGGGGACCGGCACTCTCAGAGGGGAAGATAGTAGGCGTGGTAATGCAAGTTATCCGCAAATCTCAAAATATCGGCTATTTGGTTCCTGTAGACATGGTGCAACATTTTATAACAGATATGAAAGATGGAAAATATGATGGGTTTGGAGAATTAGGTATAGGTACACAAAAGTTGGAAAATCCAGCCATGAGACGTTATTATGGTCTTGATGATAACATTAGTGGAAAACTTATAGACAAGATCGTCTATAGCTCTTCATTAAAAGGCATACTGAAAGAGGGTGATATTCTTACAGCCATTGACGGCCATAATATAGAAAATGATGGGACAGTTGCTTTTAGAAAACATGAATACACAGATTACAACTATTATGTAGATACCTATCAAATGGGAGATACTATAGATCTTGATATTATTAGAGATAAGAAACCTATGAAAGTAAAAGCAATACTACAAAACCGTGCAGATGATGTGTATTTAGTGAAAACAACACGATATGACAGTATGCCAACTTATTTTATCTATGGTGGGTATGTATTTTCCCCTTTAACCAGAAATCTCCTGCGTGCTACAAGCCGTAATCGTTTAAAGTTAAGTAATTTAGCTTTAAAATGGCAAAAAGAAGATAAAAACGAAGCAGTTGTACTGCTTAAAGTATTGGCTTCAGATATAAGCAGAGGGGATAATAACTTCGGTATGTGGGCTATAGATAAAGTCAATGGTGAGACATTTAAAAACTTTAAAGAGTTTTACCAAAAGATGGAAGCAGTGACAAATCACTATATTGTTTTAGAAGATAATGATGGTGTGAAAGTGGTGATCGAGAAAAAAGAGGCACAGGAAAAACAGAGTGAGATACTCAAAAAGTATAATATTCAGTTTGATAAGTCGATTGATTTGAGAGATTAATCGTACTTTTTAAATTGCTCTAACCACTCTTTATCTTCTTCACTGAGTTTCCCTACTCTTTCAAGCAGTTTTTTTTTGGTAGAGATGAGGTCATCTATTTCCAGGTAGGCTAAAAGAGCAGGGTTGATGGTTGGTTCTTCTCTTCCATATGCGATAAGTTTTTCTATATCTGCTAATAATTCTTCTTTTGAGTGTTCATTTATCATTTTTCTCCTTTTTAAAAAGCAAAGCTTCTTAATAATTCCTCTCACTTTTGGCTAAAGCTTTATACAGGAAATCACTAAATGATTTTTCGTACAAGCTTTACCTATGGTAAGAATTTTTATTCATTCTGTTATACTATCAAAAAACGTATAAGGATTTACTATGTTAGAAGTTGGCGTAAATGCAGCAGAGTTTTGTTTACCGAACCAGGATGAAGAAGAGATCTGTCTAAGAGATATCAAAGGACGCTGGATAGTGCTTTATTTTTACCCAAAAGACAATACTCCGGGATGTACAACTGAAGCCTGTGATTTTACAGCGGCACTTCCAAATTTTGAAGACTTGAATGCTATTGTTTTAGGTGTAAGTCCGGACAGTCCTCAGAAACATAGAAATTTCATAGAGAAAAAAGAACTTAAGGTCACACTGCTTGCAGATGAAGACAAGTCGCTATGTAATGCTTTTGGTGTATGGCAGCTTAAAAAGTTTATGGGTAAAGAGTATATGGGTGTAGTAAGAAGTACTTTTATCATCGATCCAGAGGGTAAAGTGGCTGCTGTATGGCAAAAAGTGAGAGTCAAGGGACATGTGGATGATGTAAAAGCTAAACTCGAAGAGTTGCAAGGATAATTATTACGGTACTCTTAGATCAAGGTTGTTTATTAATAATCTGAAATAAGAGTATAATAAAAAAATATTATTAAAAAGGGTTTTTTATGGGATATCATAGTAAATGGTCTGATAGAAGAAAGACTTCAGCCGTGAAACCATTTATTTATCTTATGATAGAAGTTATTATACTGGTAAGTTTGTGCTGGTTTGTTTCTTTTTTAGATATTTTGATTATAACTATACTTGTTTCTCTTGGAGCAATATATTTTTTTATGACTTCTTCATTGTCAAGATATAACAAAGTAAAAAAGCGTCAAAAGTTTTCTAAACATTAATTTTGTGTACGTGTGCCTGATACGTATACTTCTTCCTCCCGTAAGGGAGATATTTATTATTTATCTATTTTTAAACATCACTTCGGTATAATCGCGTTCCTTATTTCTATTTGGAATTTGGAAATACTCATGTAGTTATTCCTTGACTGGTTGCGCATTGTGCGTTGATGACTACAGCGGACGATTCGGATTATTACCAATTCGTATCTTAAACCTAGTGATGAAGCATATGCTTTTAACTGAGCTTTTACTGATAAAAGTTCTATTATGATTATATACCAAGGAGAAACTTATGGTAACAATGAAAGACTTACTCGAATGTGGTGTACACTTCGGGCACCAAACAAGAAGATGGAATCCAAAAATGAAGAAATTCATTTTCGGTGCAAGAAAGAACATCTATATCATCGACCTTCAAAAAACACTTAGATACTTCAAATATACTTACAACGTTGTAAGAGATGCAGCAGCTGAAGGACAAACAGTACTTTTCGTAGGTACTAAAAAACAAGCTAGATCAGCAGTTAAAGAGCATGCAGAGAGAGCTGGTATGCCTTATGTTGCTACTAGATGGTTAGGTGGAATGTTAACAAACTACCCAACAATGAAAAAATCTATTAGAAAACTTGAAATTATCGAGCAAATGGAAGAAAATGGTCAACTTGATATGTTGACTAAAAAAGAAGCATTGATGCTTTTAAGAAAAAAAGAGAAACTAAGCTCATATCTTGAAGGTTTCAGACACATGAAAAAACTTCCTGACATGATGTTCGTTGTTGATGCTGTTAAAGAGCACATTGCTGTTAAAGAAGCAAAAAGAATGGGTATGAAAGTTATTGCACCACTTGACACTAACTGTGATCCAGATGTGATTGATTACCCAATTCCAGGAAACGATGATGCTATTAGATCAATCAACCTTTTCTGTAAAGAGATGGCTGAAGCGATCATCGAAGGTAAAGCAGCATATGCAGAAGCTCACGGTGGAGAGGCTGAAGAAGTATCAGCAGGCGAAATGGAAGCAGTTATGGCTGAAGCAGCAACTGAAGAAGCAGCGGCACCGGCAACTGAAGCAGAAGTTGAAAAACTTGTTGAAGAGAAAGCAGCACCTAAAGCAGAAGCAAAAACAGAAACTAAAGGTGATGACCTTACTAAGATCGCCGGTGTTGGTAAAGTATACCAAGGTAAACTCAATGATGAAGGTTTCCACACATTTGCAGATGTTGCAAACATGACTGATGCACAAATCGAAGTTATGGAAGAAAAATACAGCTTCAAAGGAAACTTCAGAGACGCTGTAGCATCTGCTAAAGAATTGGCGGAGGCGTAATCATGGCAAACTTTGGACCTAAAGACATTAAAAAACTCAGAGAGATGACTGATGCAGGAATGATGGACTGTAAAAAAGCATTGACTGAAGCTGATGGAAATATGGACAAAGCTGTTGCATGGCTTAGAGACCAAGGTATGGGTGCTGCAGCTAAAAAAGCTGGTAAAGTAGCTGCCGAAGGTGCTATTGCAGTTAAAGTTGAGGGTAAAAAAGCGGCTATCGTTGAAGTAAACTCTCAAACTGACTTTGTTGCACAGAATGATAAATTTCTAGCTGTGATGTCAGATGTTATCAATCATGCATTTGATAACAACATTGCTGATGCAGAAGCTATCAATGCTTCGACTATCAATGGTCAGCCATTTGCTGAATATCTTTCTCTTCAAGTTGCTACGATCGGTGAAAAACTTGTAGTAAGAAGATCAGCACTTATCGTTGGTGATGAGACTACAGCAGTAAACGGTTATGTTCACTCAAATAAGCAAAATGGTGTAATCATCGAAGCTAAATGTGATTCAGCTGCAACTGCAGAAGCAATGACTCCTGTGCTTAAAGAAGTTGCAATGCATGCAGCAGCTATGTCACCAACTACACTTTCTTATAAAGACTTTGATGCTTCATATGTAGCTGAAGAGACTAAAGGTAGAATCGTTGCTATCGAAAAAGAGAATGAAGAACTTTCCCGTTTAGGTAAAACACTTAAAAATGTTCCTCAGTATATCTCTATGAGTCAATTGACTGAAGATGTTATGGCTGGAGCTGAAGCAGCACTCAAAGAAGAGCTTAAAGCTGAAGGTAAACCTGAGAAAATTTGGGATAGAATCCTTCCAGGAAAAATTGCAAGATTTATCGCAGACAATACAACACTTGATCAAGAGCAGTGTCTTCTTGACCAAAACTTTGTAATGGATGACAGCAAAACAGTTGCTGAGTATATTGCAGACAAAGCAAAAGCTGCTGGTGGTACAGCAGAGATCACTAGCTTCACAAGACTTGAAGTGGGTGAAGGCATCGAAGTAGCAGAAGAAGATTTTGCTGCTGAAGTTGCTGCACAAATGGCATAATGCCGTAGGGTGTTGTCTCCTGACAACACCTCTTCAATCGTAAATACTAAGTAAATTTTTCTTTCATACATTCATTTTAATTTCCTATTATATTATTTGAGGCGTTGTTTCTCTCTTCATTTTTTTAGATGAGAAGCGTTAAGTAAACGACAACTGCTTGTCGTTTATAGCTTTGGAACCGAAATGGTCGGAGAAAAGCGTATCCATGTAGGCAGAAGCAAAAAATCGTCGCTATTCTCGAATCGCTTCGCTTACAAGGTCGTTCATAACGACAGGCACACTTCGTGTGATTTTATGTTAAAATACGTTAAATTATTTAAAGGTTATACTTTATGTCACAACCCCTTTTGCAAGCTACAAATATCTCTCATAGTTTTGACTATCCACTTTTTACAGATATTGATTTTAGTATAGAACCAACACAAAGTGCAGCTATTGTAGGGCGTAGCGGGTCTGGTAAATCTACACTTTTGCATATATTTTCTACTTTTATGAAACCTAATGAGGGTAAAATAACACTTTTAGGTAATGATCTTTACAATCTTAGTGATGAGGAGATAGAGTCACTACGTCGTTATGATATAGGGATCATCTTTCAGTTTCACTATCTTTTTAAAGGTATGAGTGCATTAGAGAACATTGGTGTAGCTACGATGCTGTCAGGTGAGCAGATAGATGATGCAATACTAAAGAAGTTGGAGATCGATCATCTTATGAGCCATAAGACCTCTGAGCTCTCTGGAGGAGAACAACAACGGGTTTCTATCGCTAGAGTATTGAGTAAAAAACCACGCATTATCTTTGCTGATGAACCTACAGGAAATCTTGATAAAGAGACTGCGGAGTTAGTAATGGATGTATTGACTCACTATATTAAAGAGACAGGTGCAGCTTTAGTGCTTGTTACACATGATGAAAATATGGCAGCACGCTGCGATGCAATATATACTTTGGAAGATCAAGCATTAAGTAAATAAGTAATTACTTGGCTTGAGCTATAAGCACACCCTCTAAAAGCTTATCTATATCTCCATCCAAGATACCATCTACATTGGTAAAGGCTTGATTGGATCTAGTATCTTTTACTTGCTGATACGGCTGCATGACGTAAGAACGTATCTGATGTCCCCAACCTATTTCTGATTTTTCTACACCATCTATGGCAGCTTGTTTTTTAGCCATCTCATACTCATATAGACGAGATTTGAGCATTTTCATGGCAGCAGCTTTGTTTTTATGTTGGCTTCTGTCATTTTGACACTGCACGATGATGTTTGTTTCTATATGTGTGAGGCGGATGGCGGATTCTGTTTTATTGACATGTTGACCACCTGCACCTGAGGCACGGTAAGTATCTACTCGTATATCTTTATCTTCAATGACGATGTCTATGTCATCATCTACTTCTGGCGACACCATGACTGAAGAAAATGAAGTATGCCGTTTGGCATTAGAGTCAAAAGGAGAGATACGTACAAGTCTATGGATACCGTTTTCAACTTTGAGATACCCATAAGCATTTTCACCTTTGATGATGAAAGACACATCTTTAATACCTGCTTCTTCACCTGTCTGATAGTCAAGCCCTTCGACCTTGAACCCATGTCTTTCTGCCCAACGCAAATACATACGGTAAAGCATACTAGCCCAGTCTTGAGACTCTGTTCCTCCAGCCCCAGGATGGATGGAAACGATGGCATTAGCTCCGTCATGTTCTCCACTGAGCATCATTTGCACTTCCAGTGCATGGGTACTCTCTTGTAGGCTTTCAGCATCTTCATAAAGCATTTCAAGCGTTTCCTCGTCATTTTCTGCTTTGGAGAGTTCGAAGTACTCTGCTGCATCGTGTACGGCATCATAAGCATTACCATACGTTGCCAAGATACGTTCTGTTTTTGTTTTTTCCTGGGAGATCTTTCCTGCATATGCTGCATCATTCCAAAAGTCTTGATCTTGCTGCATCTCTTCTATCTCATGAAGTCTGGCTTCTAAGATATCAGGCTTTACGATATTTTTAATATTTTCCATTTTGATCGTGAGTGTTTTAAGGAGTTCACCATATTCATAAGCATCCATTGGAAAAAGTTCCTTTATTTTATAATTTATTCAGAGAGTTCTCTTCATTATTTTGATAAGATTTTATCAAAATATAGTAGAGATAGAGGTTAGAGTATGGTTATTGTACGTACAATAGAAGAGTTGCAGGAAGCAAAGAAAGTATTATTGGGTTCCATAGGTTTTGTACCAACGATGGGAGCCTTGCATCATGGACATCTTTCTCTTATACGTCAAGCAAGAAAAGAGAATGAGCATCTTGTCGTCTCTATCTTTGTAAACCCTACACAGTTTTTGGAAGGTGAAGACCTTGATAGTTATCCCAGAAAAGATGAAGCAGATATTAAGATCTGTGAACTTGCAGGGGTAGATATACTTTTTATGCCCACGATCGATCAAATGTATGAAAGAGATGAACTCTGCATCGGGGCTCCTGCTATAAAAGGATATGTTCTAGAGGGTGAAAAACGCCCGGGACATTTTGACGGTATGCTTCAAGTGGTGATGAAACTGCTCAACCTTTCCGGAGCTAGTAGAGCATACTTTGGAAAAAAAGATGCACAGCAGTTGGCTTTGATCATGCAGATGGTGAAGAACTATTTTATGGATGTGGAGATCATTCCATGTGAAATAGTACGTGATGATAATGGATTGGCTTTAAGCAGTCGTAATATCTATCTTGATGCAGATGAAAAGCAAAGGGCCTTAGCACTTTCCCGATCACTCAAACGTGCCACTAAACTTGTCATGGCAGGGGAACTCAATGTTGAAGCTATCAAAAAAGTAATGCTAAATGTACTAAAAGATGCAGATGAAGTAGAATATGTCGCCATAGTTGATAGAGAATTTAATGCTTTAAAAGAAGTTGAGATAGGTAATACCATTATCTTGGTTGCAGCGTGGGTTGGAAAGCCGCGATTGATTGATAATTTATGGATATAATGAGTGATGAAAGGTTTTATTAGTATGAAAAGTTTGTGTATGCGTTCCACCTCGGGAGAGGTGGAACGAGAACAAAATAGTTATCTATTTTGCCACTTTCTGATCTTATTATGACAAGAGATACATTCATCTAAAACTTTAACAAAAGCTTTGGTAGCACTATGTTTGTTGCCTGCGTTCATTTCCACTTTTATATCTTCTGCAAAATGAATAATTTTTTCACCCTGTTTTCTTGAAAACTTATATTTATAGGTATTTTTTTGTGCCAAAATACTATTACTGTCAATAGGCGGTTCAACTTTACGTGTGACTTGCTGTAGTTGATTTACACCTTTAGATAGAATATTTCTATCATTAGTGAGCAAGCCTTTTTGAATTTTCATCATACCTTCCTCCATTGCTTTCATATCTCTAATACGTTCTTCATCCGTGTACTCAGCATGTAGTGTTAAGCTAAATAGGGCTATCAGTCCAATGGCAATAATATTTTTATACATATTTAATTCCTTTATATAAATAAAACTTATTTAATTATATCAAATTAAACTCATTTTCTTATTAACAATTGATTTCAAACAGTAATCCCTTTTTTGTGTTACTTTGTTACACAGTTAGATACATGTACAGTTTATTTAAATTATCTTGTTAATTTAAATAAATAAGATTTATCATAATCTATGATATACTATTAAAAATCCTTATATTGGAGTATAATCATGAAAAAATTGTTTGAAATTCTTTTGGTGGCGGTTGTTTTTTTTAGTCTGGGTATGTATGTTGGTCAAGACAAAGATGCAACTGATACAACCATAGCTGCAACAGAAGCTGCAACAGATACAACTTCTGCTGTAAAAGTGCCAGAATCAAAACCGGAACCAAAAGCAAAACCTAAAGCTGTTCAATCTAAAAACTTAGCGGTTGTCTATACTTTTGATAAAGACATAGAAGCTGAATACAATGAGTTGACAGAGAAAAAAGTGCAAACAATTGGATTTGCCCTGACTGACCCACATAAACGGGTTAATGATCATTATCATGAGAAATACGGTTCAACAAAGCTTGATTTTTTAAGTTTTCAGTCCATTGTTAATGATGAGAAAATAAAACCTCTGTTAAATATAGACCCAAGGATCGCTGGTTTTAGTCCATTTAACTTACTTGGATACAAAAAACAGAGTGATAAGCAGACTTATGTGATGCATCTTGTTCCTGAAGTGATCTTAGATATTATCGGTATTGATGATGAAAAGTTAAGAACAGCCTATATAGAGTCTTTTGTGGAACTTGATGCTCTGATAGAAAAAGAACTTGGTGGCACAAAAAGTTATATAAAATATGATAAATTGGCAGAAAAAAGAATGATGAACTTTGAACTCACTTTCGATAGACCAAAAGATCTGACTGACTTTGTTGATGACTTTCAAGAGAAATTTGAAGAGACCTTTGAAGAGGGTGGTTATCTGATAGCCGGGTATTATAACTTTAAAGAGAATGGTGAAGATACTATTCCTGAGTATGATGCATTTTGGACGTATGCACTGTGTCATTTTAAATTTTCTTATACTGTTTTTGACAATGAAGGTGGACGACCTAAAGCAGGAATATTTGCTCCATGTGCCATGTATATGTATGTTAAAAAAGACACATCTACATTGGTTATAGGTATGCCAACACTTGCAAACTGGGGTGCAACACTAAAAATTGATGATCCTAAAAGAGCAGAATTTATCAAAAAACTTGATAAAGAAATTCCTGCTCTTTTAGAGAGTTTAGGTGCTAAACCTGTTGCAAATGTGAATCCGCTCACAAGAGAGTCAGGAACATCCAATGCTGTTGCAAAAACGGCAAGTGCTGCAGCTGAAACAGTAGAAGAGAAAAAACCTGAAGCCGTTGCAAGACCAAGAGAAGTAACGACTCCGTCAACAGCAGGGCATATTGAAAAAGAGTTTGTCTCTGCTTATTTAAGAGGTCCTCTTGCAACAGCTGCACAAGTAGAAGCTGATCTGAAAAATGCTGGATTTGAGGTATTAGGTACGCATGATATTGATAAAAAAGGTGACCTTACTTCGATTATCTTTACTTGTCCAGGATTGAAAAAAATGGCAAATAAAAAAACCAGAGGGTTTATGGGTGTACTCAAAGTACTTGTTGATGATGACAATAAACAGATCAGCATCAGCAATCCACTCTATTTTGCTAAAGCGTATCTGCAAGATGACTTTGATAAAGCAACAGCTACAAAAGTTTTGGACAAACTTAATCAGACATTTGAGGGACTCAAGAATGCAAAAGATGGTATGGAGTTTGATGATCTAAGTGGCTACCACTTTGCCATGAGTATGCCTTACTATGAAGATATGGAGAGTGTAGCAAGTGGTGACAATGCAAAACTCATAGAAAAAGCAAAAGCAAGCGGCTCTGTTGTATTTGAACTTACTCTTGATAACGGTGCAACACTATTGGGTGTAAAACTTGATAAGCGAACGACAAAGTTTGCTAAAAAGATCGGTGCAAACAATGCTTCTGTGATCCCATATACCGTACTTATAGAAAATGGAGCAGCAAAAGTATTGGCTCCAAAATATAACCTTGCACTACACTATCCTCTCTTGAGTATGACAGGCTTTATGACCATCGCTACTGTACCTGGTGCTATTATAAAAGATTGTAAGAAGGTTTTTCAATAAGTTTTAGTTTTACCTGTTTAGATCTGTTTTAAGAACATTGTTCTTTAAAACAGATCTTCAAAAAGTTCATGGGCTGATCTGTTTTTTGCAGGTTTAGGTTTTGAATTTTCTTTAGGTTTTGTCCTGGTACCTGCAGGATTGTCGCTTCGCTCGGATGTCTCTATTTTGAAAAGTTCTTTTACAGATGCTTTTTTAGGTTTTACGGTCACTTTTGTTTTTTCTGTTTTTTTCTTAACACTCTTCTTTTTTACAGGTTTTATTTCTATGATCTTTTCTTCCATAGTAGGTTCTATAGTAGCTAACTCAGGCTTTATAATATTTGCTATGATAGGCTCAAGTTCTTCTTTTTCGCCTCCTTCAGGCTTAAGATAATCAAGTTCTACCAAAGTATGTACAATACGCTTAAAGGTTGGTACTGCCGATAGTGATGCAAAGTATTTGTATCGTTTTTTTGCCCGGATGACCAAAACCCCTATGGTATATTTATTTCCTTCTTTGTCATTGGCAAAACCATAAAAACTACTATGGTATTCACGTACATAGCGGCCATTCTTAGCAATGTGGGCAGTACCTGTTTTTCCACCGATCTCCAAGCCCGGATATTGGGCTTTGACACCCGTTCCTCTTTTAACAACTTCAATCAGTATATCATGTATCTGGTTTGCTGCTTTTTTACCTACAGTTTGCAGGTTCTTTACCTTTGGTTCCATGGTATAGTGATTGCCTTTGAGGTCTGCCAAGTAGTTAACGATACGAGGTGTAACGGCTATGCCATCATTATTGAAAGCACTGTATGCTTTGAAGAGTTGTGCAAAAGTGACCAGCATCCCATAGCCGTATGAACTGTTGGCTCTATGCATTTTATGGTCTAGTTTATAGAGTGGCTTGAGTTGACCGGGCAGATCACGTGAAAGGTCAAGTCCTGAAGGTTTTGCTATACCAAATTTAAGTAATCCTTCTCTAAATTCTTTACCTGTGAGTCTCCATGAGATCTGAGAGATCCCTACATTGGATGAATGTACGATGATATCTGTAGCTGTAAGAGAATCAAACTTTTCATCATCAGTAATGGTTCGCCTCTTGCCTATCTTCATGCGCCCATTGTATGTATTAAACCAGGTTTGAGGTGTAACAACTTTATGGTCCAATGCCATGGCTAGAGTGATAGGTTTAAGTACAGAACCTGCCTCATAAGGGTATTCAGAAAACTTAGGATTGAGTGCAGGGATATCTTTTTGGGTGATGTGTGCAGGATCATACCGTTCTGAACTTGCCAATGAAAGTACTTTCCCTGTTTTGCTTTCCATAACACCGACTATGATCTCCTCCGCATCAATACTCTCCTTCATTTGATCCAGCATAAGTTCAACTCTTCTTTGAAAAGCTAAAGGAATGTTGAGATGAAGGTCCATCCCATCTACACGTTGAAGTTTCATACTGTTTTGGTCATGTATAACAGCACCTACAACGTCTCTTTTTCCTCTGAAATATCCATTTTTCTTTGAAGTGATATGTTTGTCATAATTTCGTTCAAGTCCTTTTTGCCCTTTAGGTCGGGTGTATCTTCCATCACTTTTATCACCTACATACCCAAGGATGGGGCTCATGACATCACCCAGTGGAAATCGTCTGGTTTCACCATTTTCAATGATATCCAACCCAAAGAGTACATCAATACCATTACCGTTTTTAACCCAACGGAAAATACCGAGTTTTCTAAGTTTATAGGATAAAGACTTGAGTTGCATTGCATGTCTTGAAGTAATGCTTTTTGAAAGGATGATATTACCTTTTATCTCTTTTCCTTTACGATCTTTAAACTTCTTACGTAGTTTTTCTTCATCAATACCACTGTAAATACTGAAAAGTTTAATAAAAACAGCTTTTTTCTCTGGAACAATACTTGCACCACGAATGACTGCCTGATAGGTTTTTTGTGAGTTGCTGAGTGTATAATTGTCTGCTGAAATGATGCTTCCGCGAAAAGAGCGATCATGTATGGTAGAGTGATGACTGGGGATACGCCTATCTGAAGTGATCGTTTTTAAAACAGAAGATAAAAAGATCAACATAGCAATGGTTAAAATAATAAAAAGACCTGTGATCTTATATTTTCTTTGGTGTATTGCACGGTTCTGTCTGTTTTTATTCATATTTCCCTCATCTGATATGAAATTTTATCAAAGTTATCTATTAAATCTGATAAAATACTAATTAATATTATAGAAAGAGAATATAAGATGATAGATAAACCACTTTTAGCTGCCGTAATGATGCTTTTAACACTTTCATTGGTAATGGATTATTCTCTCTCTGCTTATACAGTACTGCATTTTCATTATTCTGACTTCCATTTTTTTATAAGACAGAGCGGTGCCATATTTATAGGTTTTGTTACCATGGTCATTCTCAGTAAAATGGATCCGGATGTATGGTTTGCAAGAGTAGGACTTACACTGTTCATTCTCTTTTTTATTCTTATGATAGCCATGCAGTTTCTTCCCTCTTCTTTGGTAAATGAAGTTGGAGGTGCTAAAAGATGGATTCGCCTGGGACCTATGTCCATTGCTCCTGTAGAGTTTTTTAAAGTTGGATTTATCTTCTTTTTAGCATGGAGCTTTGCACGTAAATTCATAGATAGAAAAGAGATGGGATTCATAGAAGAGGTACGGGCATTTTCACCTTACCTGCTTATATTTCTTTTAGCTGTTGTTATCATTGCGGTTTTTCAAAAAGATTTAGGTCAGGTCGTAGTACTGGGTGCAACACTCATGGTGTTGTTCTTATTTGTAGGTAGCTCTTTAAAGTTCTTTTTTACACTTATGTCTGGTGCTTTTATGGCAATAATCGGTCTTATTTTCTTTGCTCCTCACCGTATGGCGAGGATAAAAAGTTGGTGGGGTACGGTACAAAATGACATACTCTCTCTTCTTCCTTTTGATATAGCATCAGATACGCTTCGCGTCGAAGCGCTTAAAGAGCCTTATCAGATCTCAAATTCACTCAATGCTATCCATAATGGTGGTTTTTTAGGAGAAGGTTTGGGAAATGGTCAATTTAAACTAGGTTATTTGAGTGAGGTACATACAGACTTTATCCTTGCAGGTATTACTGAAGAGTTAGGGTTTTTAGGGCTTGCTTTTGTGACATTTACTATACTTTTTATTGTATTTCGTATTTTAAAGATCGCATCAAAAGTAAAAGATCCTATGTATTATCTTTTTTGTATAGGTGTAGGTCTTCTTATTGCTTTTGCATTTATACTTAACTCTTATGGTATCTCAGGTATCACTCCTATTAAAGGGATCGCAGTACCATTTTTAAGTTATGGCGGGTCTCATATATTGGCATCCTGTATCGCTATAGGTATGGTATTGATGATTTCTAAAAAGGTGCCGAGAAATAGTGAAGGGAAGATCTTATGAGTATAGTTATGACAGGTGGTGGTACAGGTGGACATCTTGCCATCATCAAAGCAGTTAAAGAACATCTTGAAGGTGAAGAGCTCATCTATATCGGTTCTACACAAGGGCAGGATAAACAATGGTTTGAAGCAGATGATGACTTTACACATAAGTATTTTTTTGAAACGCGTGGTGTGGTGAACCAAGGAGGATTGGGCAAAGTAAAATCTCTCTTTATGATGTTCAAAGCAACTTTGCAAGCGATAAAACTTTTAAAAAAACATCAAGCAAAAGTAGTCTTTTCTGTAGGAGGATTCTCTTCGGCAGCTACCGCTTTTGCAGCAAAAGTGTTACGTATACCTTTGGTCATACATGAGCAAAATGCAGCATTAGGCTCACTAAACAAACTGCTCAAACCTTATGCAGCAGGGTTCATCTCCTCTTATTTGGAAGAGAGTCCCATCAAAGCCTATCCTATAAAAGAGATCTTTTTTGAGAATGCACGTATCCGTCATCAGGTAAAAACTATTATTTTTCTTGGTGGCTCACAAGGAGCTAAAGCCATCAATATGCTGGCACTTGAAATGGCCGTTGAACTTCAGGATAAAGGCATCAAGATCATTCATCAAGCAGGTGAAAAAAATATAGAAGAAGTAAAAAAAGCCTATGATGATCTAGGTATAAAAGCGGAAGTATTTGGATTTACCACGAAGTTGGCAGACTATATGAATGAAGCAGATATGGCCATAGCAAGAGCAGGGGCTTCAACTTTGTGGGAGCTGTCAGCTACAGCACTGCCTACACTCTTCATCCCCTACCCCTATGCAGCAAGTGACCACCAGTATTATAATGCACAGTTTTTGGTTGAAAAAGAGCTTGCATGGCTTATGAGAGAAGGTGAGATAGACAAAGAGAAGGTTTTATCACTACTTGATGAAGATCTAGAAGTTAAGAGTAAAGGCTTAATGGAGATCGTTGAAAAAGATGGCAGTAAGAAGATCGCGATTTTTTTAAAAAACTTATCTTAGAATTTTGAGTTGCTGGGTAGTTTTGAGTGCTGTAAGAAATTTGAGATGCTGCAGTCAGATTATTTAAAAGATATAATTATAAAACATGATATAATAAATTTATCACATTAAATCAACTTTAGAAGGATAACTGATGAAAAAGATAATGGCAGGTTTATTTACTTTAGGTGCATTGACGTTAAGTTTACAGGCGTATGATCAAGCAGAGAGAATACAAGATATGCAGACCATGGAAATATCTATGGCAGAGATACAAAGAGGGATACTCTATAACAATAAGAAAATGGTACTCAAAGGTGTTGAAAGTCTCAAAAAAGCTTCAAGTAAAGTAGAAATATCTAAAAAAGATCATATGGATTATAGTGCTAAATTTGCCAAAAAACAGGCAGCAAATATTATTAGATATGCAGAAAAACTAGAAGCAAGTATAGAAGCAAATCAGAAACATGCTGCAACGACAAACTATACTAAAGTGTTAAGAGAATGTGTCTCTTGCCATAATAAAATAAGAAAGTGGAACTAGTAAGAGTAATAAACATGTCATGAACACAAATTTGACACAATTTATGGGAATACTATAAATATATTATTACAAAAGGAAGAAGCGATGAAAAAGTTAATAGGTTTAGTATTTGCCGGTGTAGCTGTATTTGCATTGAGTGGTTGTGGTGGAGGTAATGATTATTATTATGAGGAACCTATTAATGATGGATTGACAACTTTGTTTTTAATAGATCAGAATGGTGATTCATATGCCGGTATACCATATAAATGTGATTCCATGGCTGATTGGAGTAAAACTGCATACAATGGTGAATTTTCATTTTATCCTAGAGAAAATTGTGAATTTGATTTTTTAGATCTTTATGGAAATTATGCTAATGATCCATTAGTAGATGATATTGTTTATATTGTTGATGATCTTGATTATGGCAAGGGTGGTATCCCCTATGAGTGTGTTTCTTTTGGTGTAGGTACTACCGATGGTGATGGTAGCTTTGATTATGATGAAAATGATGAGTGTGTTTTTTACCTTTAATTACTGTATATTCTTAACTGGTTTCACCTCACATTAGGTGGAATCAGGGAATGATTCCTTCCCCCCCCCTTTACCTCCCAATAACCACAATTTAGCTAGAATATCTCTAATTTAATTTAGGACATTTTTCAATGGATATCAGAAAAGCATATTTAGACTTTTTTCAAGAGAGAGGGCATCAGCTCATACCAAGTTCTCCACTCGTACCGGACGACGCAACACTTATGTTTACCAATGCGGGGATGGTACAGTTTAAAAACATCTTTACCGGTGAGGCACCTATTCCTGCAATACCTCGTGCCACTTCTTCTCAAACCTGTTTAAGAGCAGGTGGAAAACATAACGACCTTGACAATGTTGGCTACACAGCACGACATCATACACTTTTTGAAATGTTGGGGAACTTCTCTTTTGCAGATTATTTTAAAAAAGAAGCTATTGCATATGCATGGGAGTTCATTACATCTGAGAAGTATTTGAATCTTCCTGTAGATAAAATTTGGGTTACAGTACATGACAGTGATCAGGAAGCTTTTGATCTGTGGAAAGAGCATATTGCTGAAGATCGTATTGTCTATTTTGGTGATGCAGACAACTTCTGGCAAATGGGTGACACGGGTCCTTGTGGTCCTTGTTCGGAGATCTTTTATGATCAGGGTGAAGAGAACTTCAACGGTCCTGAAGATAAAATGGGTGGAGAAGGCGACAGATTTTTAGAGATATGGAACTTAGTTTTCATGCAGTATTTCAGAGATGAAACGGGTACACTCAATCCTCTTCCAAAACCCAGTATCGATACAGGTATGGGACTGGAGCGTGTGGTTGCCATTAAAGAGGGTCAATTGAACAACTACCACTCATCACTATTTATGCCATTTTTAGAGAAGATCGGTGAACTTGTGGGTACTCCATATGACTTTGAGGCAGAGAATTCTGCTTCATACAGAGTTATAGCAGACCATTTACGTTCTTGTTCTTTCTTGCTTGCACAAGGGGTGAATTTTGACAAAGAAGGGCGTGGGTATGTACTTCGTCGTATCATGCGTCGAGCTATTCGTCATGGTTACTTACTTGGACTGCGTGAGCCATTTATGTATAAACTTGTAGATACACTAGTGGCACTCATGGGTGAGCAGTATGACTATTTGACCAGCAAATCTGAAGCTATTAAAACTTCTATGAAAATGGAAGAAGAACGTTTCTTTGATACCATCGAGGCAGGGATAAAACTCTTTAACGAAGAGTTGAAAAATACCTCTGAGGTGTTCAATGGTGAAGTAGCATTTAAACTCTATGATACTTATGGTTTCCCACTTGACCTTACAGAAGATATGCTTCGAGAGAAGAATATCAAGCTTGATATCGATGCTTTTGATACAAAAATGCAAGTACAAAAAGCACAGTCTAAAGCAAACTGGAAAGGTACTGGGGATGCGGCAACAACAGGTGATTTTAAAGCACTCAAAGAAGTGTTTGGTGTGAATGAATTTGTGGGTTATGAAAATACCACAGGTCAAGCAAAAGTCTTAGCACTGCTTGATGAAGAGTTTAAACAAGTAGACAGCATCGATGGTAAGGGTTGGGTACTTTTGGATAGAACATCATTTTATGCAGAGTCAGGTGGACAAACAGGTGATTCTGGAACATTAAATGGTGATGTAAAAGTGTATGACACTAAAAAGTTTTTGGATATGAATCTTTCTGAAGTAAAAGGAAAACTTACTGTTGGTGATGAGGTGGAAGCTGTTGTTGATAACAGTCGTGATGAGATAGAAAAACACCACTCAGCAACGCATTTGCTTCACGCAGCACTTAGAGAACTGCTTGGAGATCATATATCTCAGGCAGGATCACTCAATGATGCAAAGAGGTTACGTTTTGATTTTTCTCATCCTAAAGCAATGACAAGTGAAGAGATAGCCAAAGTAGAAGCATGGGTAAATGATAAAATATCCAGAGGTATTTCTGCTGAGACGAAAGTAATGTCTGTAGATGAAGCGAAAAACTCTGGTGCTATGGCTCTGTTTGGCGAGAAGTATGGTGATGAAGTTCGTGTCGTCAGTTTTGCAGAGGACTCCATAGAGTTGTGTGGTGGTACACATGTTGACAATGCTGCACGCATAGGCCTCTTTATGATCACTAAAGAGAGTGGTGTGAGTGCCGGTGTGAGACGTATAGAAGCTATCTGTGGGAATGCAGCTATCGAAAAGGTAAATGCACTCAGAGATGAATTAAACAATATTAAAACAGAGCTCAAAAACCAAAATCCACTAGTAGGGATCTCTAAACTCAAAGAGCAGGTTAAAGCACTTAAAAGTGAACTTGATTCAGTGATGAGCAGTAGTCAAAAAGAGTTGACAGCAGTTGAAGTCAATGGTGTCAATGTGATCGTTGAAGAGGTTGAAGGTGGTGACATCAAAGCAATGATCGATGATATCAAAAACAAGTACGAGAATGTTGCAGTGATGCTCTTCATGAAAAAAGGTGACAAAGTGATGCTTGCTGCAGGATCAAAAAACACAGTGATCAAAGCGGGTGACTGGATCAAGTTTATCGCACCGATCGTTGGTGGTGGTGGTGGTGGACGTCCTGACTTTGCACAGGCAGGTGGGAAAGATCCAAGTAAGATAACCACTGCGCTTGAAGAGGCAAAAGTCTATTTGAGTGAGATCCTTGAGGGTGGAAACTAATAATGTACAACCACACTGTTGTCTTTTTGCATGTACTTTCAGCTTTTGTCTGGGTAGGTGGAATGATCGCAATACGTGTGGCAGTACATCCTGTACTGCAAAGCATTGAAGATCCAAAGACCAAGCTTGGTAATACATTGCAGATTACCGGAAGACTTTTTCATCTGGTGATCCCGTTTATTTTAACTCTCCTGCTTACAGGACTAATAATGGCAATCGCCTCCCAAGGACACCATGGCAGTCTGAAATCACTTTTTCTCTCCAAAGAGATCATCTGGACGGTAATGACAGTGAACTTTACCTATATGTATTTTCAAAGAAGAGCAGCATGGAAACTGTTTGAAGTGGGAAAACTGCCTGAAGCCAAAGCAAAAGTAAGGTTAATTCCAAATGTGTTGTTGCCTGTTAATATTTTATTGGGGGTTTTAGCACTTTGGCTGGGTTTGACTCTAAGAGGTTTATAGGGTGCAATATACTATATGATACATCTTGCTTCCAATTCTGAAAGTCGTGCTTTACTGCTTCATAAGTTCGGCATTGATTTCATTCAAAAATCTCCTGACTACGATGAAGAGCAGATCACAACAGCCATTGCAAAAGATTTTGTTTACATAGCCAGTAAAGGTAAAATGGAAGCAGCAGTCAAAGAGTTTGGTCTTGAGATGCCTCTGCTTTGTGCAGATTCGGTCATTATGGCAGCTGACGGGAGTATTTTACGTAAAGCTAAAGATGTAGATGATGCAAGGCGTATATTAAAGATACAAAGTGGCAGGGCGATCTCCATTATCTCATCTTTACATTTTAGAACCAAAGAGTTGTTGCTTGTTGATACTTCTGCAACACATTACCACTTTGCAGAGTTTGAAGATGAGGATATGGAAGCTTACCTTGAGAGTGGTCTCTGGAAAGGCAAAGCAGGGGCCTGTATGGTGGAAGGTTTTTGTAAAAAGTACATCAAGTCCGTTGAGGGATATGAGAGTACGGCAATGGGCTTGCAGGTTGAAGTTTTATTACCATGGTTAAAGGGTTTAAATTAAATGTATGAAAATGAATTAAAAGCACTGAAAAAAGCTGGGCGATTTAGGGAGCGTAAGGTTTATGACGTGAGACTAGATGATCTTGCTTCTAATGATTACCTGGGACTCTCACGCAATAAAAAGCAGTTTAAGAAAGCGGTAAAACTTGTGAATGAGTATACAACTATAAGTTCAAAAGCAAGTATGCTTGTCAATGGATATCATCCTATACATCGTATTTTTGAGATGACAATGGCAGAATATAATGGTTTTGAAGAGGGCTTGGTAGTAGGCTCCGGATTTCTTGCCAATATGGCTCTTATAGAAGCGCTGGTTCGTAAAGGTGATATGCTTTTTATGGATGAGGAGTATCATGCAAGTGGTGTGATGGCTTCGCAACTTTTGGGTGATAGAGTCATCACTTTTACGCATAATGATGCAGATGATCTACGAGAGAAATTAGCTGCACACCCAGCTAAAAGACAGATCATTGCTGTTGAAGGTGTCTATTCTATGAGTGGGGAGCTTTGTAAAAAAGAGATATTTGATCTTGCAGATGAAGTAGAAGCACTGCTCATTGTAGATGAAGCACACAGTGCGGGAGTATTGGGTTTAAAACTATTGGGTATTTTTGAATATTACGGCATTACCATCAATGAAAGACATATAAAGATGGGTACACTGGGTAAAGCCTATGGCTCGTATGGTGCGTATATTTTGGCTTCAAAAAATGTAATAAGCTTTTTGGAAAACAGAGCAAAACCTATCATTTACTCTACTTCTCCTTCTGTTTTTGATACGGCATTGGCATTGGTAAATGTAAAGCATATACGTAAAAATGCAGCAAAATACAGCAAGAAGATCCTGGAGCGGCAAATGGTTGTAAGGAAGCAGTTGGGCATTCACTGTCTAAGTTTGATCGTACCTATGGAGATGCCAAATAATGAACAGACACTTTTTGTACAAAAAGGACTAATGGCACAAGGCTACTTGGTTGGAGCCATACGTCAACCTACGGTGGAGAAACCTATCATGAGAGTGATACTTAATTTGAGTGTATCGACACAGAAGATAAGACATGTATTAGCACTCATTAGCCATAACACGCTACAATAATAATTAAAATAAAAAAGATATATATATGAAAATAAAGGGTCTGTGTGTTCAATAGTCTGATTAAAGGTTCCATTATCTTAGCGATGATATTTGCTGTTGCACTTACTGCAGCATTTATCTATGCGTATGAAGAGATCTCTTTGGATGCTGAGAAGCTTATCAACTATAAACCAGAGACATCTTCTGTCATACTGGATAGAAATGGTGAAAAACTTGCCTATGTCTTTAAAAAACAACACCGTCTTTATGCCCGCTATGATGAGCTTCCAAGTTACTTAGTTGAGGGACTTATTGCCATGGAAGATACGAAGTTCTTTGAGCATAATGGTGTCAATCCGGATGCAATTTTAAGAGCCATAATTAAAGACATTCAAGCAGGGAGTTTTGTAGAGGGTGGAAGTACACTGACGCAACAGCTCATTAAAAATAAGATCCTTACTAGTGAAAAGAAACTGGCACGTAAGATCAAAGAGGCGATCCTGGCACTTAAGATAGAACATGAACTGAGTAAAGAAGATATCATCGAGCGATACCTCAATGAAATTTCCTATGGTAACAACTACTTTGGTGTAAAAACAGCTGCTAACGGTTACTTTCATAAAGAGTTAAATGAACTGACACTTAAAGAGTCAGCCATCTTAGTAGGGTTGCCTAATGCACCAAGCTATTATAACCCTCTCAAGCACTATAAGCGTGCTTTGAACCGTGCAAACAATGTACTGTATCGTATGAAAAGTATTGGGTGGATCTCACAAAATGATTATCTTAAAGCAGTGAAAGAATCACCTAAGATCTATAAAACATCACTCACACAAAATATTGCACCTTATATTGTAGATGAAGTGTTGAGACGTTTTAAAGGAAAACTTGGAGATGTCCGTACGGGTGGTTATCAGATCTATACCACTATAGATATGAAACAACAAGCCATTGCACAAGATGCAGTCTCTTTTTCTTATAAAAAGGCATTGAAAAAATACAAAGAGAAACCGGATACTTCTACACTCAATGCGGCATTTGTAGCGGTTGAGAGTAAAACAGGTGATATTTTGGCTATGGTAGGTGGTGTAGACTATAAAAAGTCTGCATTCAATCGTGCAACCCAGTCAATGAGACAACCGGGTTCTGCATTTAAACCGTTCATCTACCAGACTGCGTTGGATATGGGGTATAACCCTGCAAGTCCTTTAACGGACCTGGCAAGAACATTCCAGTACTACTATAAAGGTAAACCGAAGGTCTGGTCACCAAAAAACTATGAGCGAGACTTTAAAGGATTCATTCCTTTACGAGAGGCATTGGTGCATTCAAGAAACCTTGCAACTATCAATCTTGTTTCAGACCTGGGTGTGAGTACGATCCGTAAACGCTTGGCATTTTTGGATGTACCTCATATTCCCAGAGATATGTCTATTGCTTTGGGAAATCTTGGTTTAAGTCCTATGAAAATGGCACAGATATTTTCAGTATTTGCCAATAGTGGACATATGATCGAGTCGAGACTGGTCAGTAAGATCATCTCTAAAGAAGGTGCAGTTATTTACGCGACCCGTCCAAAAGAGATAGCGAACTTTACCACACCTGAACAGGCATATCTTATGACAGATATACTCAAAGATGTCATCAAAAGAGGTACAGGTAAAAATGCACGTGTAGAAGGGTTAGAACTTGCAGGAAAAACCGGTACAACCAACAACGGTGTAGATGCCTGGTTCTGCGGGTATTCACCTACGATCGAAGTAATAAGCTGGGTTGGACGTGACAATAACAAACCTATAGGACGCAAAGCAACCGGTGGTGGCCTTGCTGCACCTGCTTTTGCATACTACTATAAAAAACTGATAGAACTCTACCCTGACACAAAACGATCTTTTGATATACCAGAAGGGGTATTCAAAGGAGACTATGAAGGCAAGAGCGAACTCTATACTACAAATTCACCACTTCCAAAACATAAAAATCCTGAAAGTGAATTTGACCGTATGTTTGGTGGGGATGATGATGAAAATGTGGAAGATATCAACCCTGAAGATGATATAAATATGGAAGAAGATATTAGTCCGGAAGAAGATATAGGATTGGCAGAAACGATAAATATAGATGACGATCCAAATGAACTAATAGAATCCCAAGAAGAGGAGGGTGATCCGTTGCATCCTAAAAGAAAGGTACCTAAAACACCAGTTTCAGAGGACAGTGGAACGTTATTTTAATGTTAAAAAAAGAGATCATCTTCGTTATAGACCCTATGTGTTCATGGTGTTGGGGATTTGCTCCTGTCATAGAACAATTACGTGCAACACAATCTGATAAATATGATTTCTCACTTGTAGTGGGTGGATTGCGTACTAAAGGTGAGATGGCTTGGGATGAATCATCCAAAAGATATCTCAAGGGACATTGGGAAGAGGTAGCAAAGAGAACAGGACAACCTTTCTCTAACGCATTATTTGAAAAAGAAGACTTTGAGTATGATACCTATCCTGCTTGTAAAGCTGTAGTTACAGTACGTGCACTTTGGGGTGATGAAAAGAGTTTTGATTATCTGCATCGTTTGCAAAAAGCGTTTTATGATGAGGGTAACGATATTACAAAGTTAGATGTATTATCTAAGTTACTTGAAGAGACAGTTGGAGATGCAAGATCTTTTAGAGACTTTTATCACACTCCCAGGGCTGAACTTTTGATGCAGCATGATTTTTCTAAGGCTCGTTCTATGGGCGCCAATGCCTTTCCTTCGGTTGTCATCATAGATACAGATGGGCATATGGTATGTCAAAAAGGCTACCGCTCAATATTGGAAATGAAAAAAATATTGGAGAGTTGACATGCATAGTTTTGCACCAGAAATTATACTTATAACCATATTGGGATTGGTGGTCTTTTCAGATGCTGTTGCCAATAAACTAAAGATCCCTTCAGTCTTTTTACTGCTTATAGGCTCATACACGATCTATACCTATGTGCCGATGGCTGTACCTATAGATCTGAAACAGTACTTTGATACGATCATCTTGTTCTGTATTCCTCTCATATTTATGGGTGATGCACTGCATTTGCATTTCTCTGACATCAAAAAATACGGATGGGATATTTTTTACTTAGCAGTTGTGGCTGTAGCACTCTCCATATCTGTGGGTGCGAGTATGTATTACTTTGGCGTATTTGAAGGTTTGACATTGGGTGCATATGTGTCACTCTTTGCTATCAACATGGCTACAGATGCTGTATCTGTACAGTCGATACTCTCCAGGTTTAAAGGTATTTCTCACCATATTAAAGTACTTATAGAGGGTGAGTCTCTGGGGAATGATGCCACTGCAGTCATCGCCTTTTTCTTCATAGGACTGCCATGGATGATGAGTGGTGAGATAGATGCCGGTCATGCAGCATTGGATGCTTTACGTGTGTTTGTAGTCAGTATAGGTATAGGTACGGCTATAGGGTTTTCCTTCTATATGCTAATGAAACTTTTCTCCGATAAAAGAAGTGAGTTCTTTGCATTTATCATAGAAGCATATCTTGCGTATGTTGTGGCAGAAGAGATGCATGTGAGTGGTATATTGACACTTATTGTAGCTATCATCGCAACTAAAGCTTGGATAGATTCAGATATAAAAGTCCTAGAAGAAGGTGAAGTACAAAAAAGTAAAAGTTTTATGCGTAAGTTACGTTTGAGTAACATACATGCAACAACTACAGAAAGACTGGAATACATCTACGAAATGGCAAAAGAGTTTGGATACATTGCTGCAGTTATGATATTTTTTGTACTAGCAGAGATGGTTAGTGTGGAGAAACTCTGGGAGTACAAAACGGAGATACTCATCATGTTCGGTATCACAACACTCATCCGTGCCATCTCTATGGCAAAGTTTGCTTTTTGGGGTAACAAAGTTAAACACATCGAACCTGTAGGAGCAGAGGGTTGGTTCATCCTTACCTTCTCAGGTATGAAAGGTGCCTTGTCCATTATTTTGGTACACATGATACCAGCGTCATTTGAACACAAAGAGTTTTTTGAGGTTGTGACTACAGGTGTGGTTATGATGTCTATTTTTGTGTATGGGACTACACTTTGGACGTACTTTACTTTTTTTAAGAAAGAGAAAGAAGTTTCTATTTTTAAGAAGTAGGATAATTATAGGGATAAGGTAATACCTTATCCTTAAACATCAGCACCGATAACGCAAGCTTTATCCCCTTGGGCAGAGTCAAGATCTGTAATCTCTTCATGCCCCTCTTCTTCTAACCACTCTGCTAGAGATTGTTCGACACATTCAGTATCGATATCTTCAGGATCCCCTGTTGTTTTACCATAAGTAGCACAGGTAACACCTAACTCAGTAACAAGTGTTACTGCATCTTTAAAATCATCATCGTTTACTAAGCCATTTTTTATAATTACACAAGCTGAAAGACTTACATCATTAATCACTAAAACTTTATCCTTCGCTTTAATAGTTTCTGTAGTTACATCACCACTTGCAATATCATTAACTGCATCATTAATTGCATCATCAATAGCACTGCATCCTGTAAATATCAATGCACTTATTATTACTAAACTTATCTTTTTCATTATTTATATCCTTTGATTCGGATTATATCAAGAGGGGTAAAGAAAGGACTTAATTAGAGCATTTTTTTGAAGTAAATTAGAAGTTTAAAGTGATAGTTGTATTCCCAAGCAAGAGCTTGGGAATAAGAGTAGAGAGTTTAATCTCTTAGCAAGAGTAAGTAGTTTTAAACTCAAATCCTGTTGGTCTAGCTTCATCTGGCCAAACTTGAGATTCATACATATAATGTTGATATGCATCAATAAACTCCTGAGACATAACAGGTTTTAAAAAATCATGGTCAGAAACCAAACCTTCAAGTGATTCTCTAAGTGTACGAGGCATTTGAGGAATATTTTTGTCTCTGATCTCATCAAGTGTTAACTCAAATAAGTCAACATCCATAGGACCAACAGGTACATCTTGATGTTTAATACCATCAAGACCTGCAAGCATTAGAACCGCAAAACAAAGGTATGGACATGCTGAAGAGTCTGGGAATCTAGTTTCGATTCTCGTAGCATACTCACCAGAACCATAAGGGATACGACAAGCAGCTGAACGGTTTTGAGAAGAGTAAGTTAAGATACTTGGAGCTTCATAACCAGGTACTAGTCTTTTGTATGAGTTTGTACTTGGGTTTGTAAATGATGCAACTGCAGCAGAGTGTTTAAATACACCGCCAAGATACTGTAATGCCATTTCAGAAAGGTTTGCATATTCACCCTCTTTATAGAAAAGGTTTTTACCATTTTTCCAGATAGACTGGTGTACGTGCATACCGTTACCGTTATCACCATAAAGTGGTTTAGGCATAAATGTAGCTGTCTTACCATTGAGGTGAGCTACCATCTTTACAACATATTTGTATTTTTGTACGTTATCTGCCGCTTCAACAAGACCAGCATACTTGATACCAATCTCACCTTGTGCCATTGCAACTTCGTGGTGACCTAGCATCACAGTCAAACCTACTTCTTCAAGAAGAAGCATCATTTCAGCACGTAAGTCAACCATAGTATCTGTAGGCATTACAGGGAAGTAACCACCTTTTAGTCCAGGTCTGTGACCCATGTTTCCATAGTCTCCCATGTCTGTAGCATCATTCCATGCACCTTCATCAGAGTCTACTCTGTAACCTGTTTGGTTTACACCTGACCAAATTCTAACATCATCAAAGATAAAGAACTCATTTTCTGGACCAAAGAATGCATCATCACCCACACCTGATTCTTCCATATACTTCAACGTCTTTTTAGCGATAGATCGTGGACATCTTTCGTAGAGTTCATTTTTATAAATGTCATAAACATCACAGATAACGATAACTGTACTGTCGGCAGTGAACGGATCCATAAATGCAGTTTCTACATCTGGCTTAAGAACCATATCTGACTTCTCAATTGGCTGCCAGTTTTCGATAGATGAACCATCAAATGGAAGACCAGCATCAATCATACTTGCTTCAACCGCAGACATACGGTAGGAAATATGGTGCCATGTACCTTTAATATCTGTAAATCTAAAATCTACAAACTCAACCTCATTTTCTTCACAATATTTATAAAACTCATCTGTGTTGTTTACGAACGTACCCATCTTCTCTCCTAAAATTAATTTTTATCCCTATATTATAGCCACTAAAAAATTAGTTGTGTCAGACTTTATGCCTAAAAAGTAACCAATTCTTGATCACGCTATTTAAAAGTAACAACCTTCATGCCTAAAAAGTAACCAATTTTTTATCACGCTGTTCAAAAGTAACAGCTTTAGTGTATCCTGCCTCTTTTGCTAAGCTGATAACTTTATCATATCCAAATCCTACCTGTTCTACAGTATGTGCATCAGAAGCAAATGTGATAGGGATATCTAAATCATAGGCAACTTCGAGTAAAGATCGTGAAGGATAAACCTCACCGATAGGTTTACGAAGTCCTGCAGCATTGAGTTCGAGTACCATGTTTGACTTTTTGATCGCTCGAAGTGCATTTTCTGCCAGTAGTCTTGTATCTTGTTTTGGCATGAATTTAAATACTTTAATGAGGTCTAAGTGTCCAACGATGTCAAATTTTCCGGACTTAGCCATGGCTTCCGTGGCTTCAAAATAGGCTTGCCATATCTCATCTATGTCTCTGTTTTTATAGCCTGCGATAAACTCCGGATTGTCAAAACTCCACTTATCTATGAAATGCACAGAACCTATAAGATAATCTACTTTTGCCTTTAAAACTCTGTCATCCATATGACCTGGAAGATAGTCCACTTCATAGCCTAGAAGTATCTTGATATCGTTTTGATAACGTTCTTTAGCTGTTAAAACATCATCTGTATAAGCTTGCATCTCGGAAAATGCTAAACGGTAGTGGGGATCAAAATCCATAGGGGCATGCTCTGAAAAACCGTAAATATCTATACCAAGTTCTATGGCCCTTTGGATGTAATCATCAACTGTGCCTTCAGCATGGTTACAACGTGTAGTGTGATTGTGTAGGTCTATTCGCATAGTAATTTACTTTCTTTTTGTTCTTAGTTTACCATAATATTTGACATTTTTTTGACATTTTTATTTTATACTTTTGCAATATCTTGAAAAAGCCAAACTTGTCTGCTTTTTCTATGATTTATTTTTATAGGAGATACTCGTATGACCCAGTCTATGGATACCAAAAAATTAGAAATTTTTAAAATGGAACATAAAAAGTCTCTTGAAATGAAGTTAGCCAAATTGCGCGACACGATTTCAGAGGATGATGCTTCTCTTGAACAAGAGATGATCAATATTTTCAGAGTATCTCTTTTATCACATGGTAAAGATAAAAGACAAATGCGTCAAATAGCACAGATCAGTAAAGTATTGGGAGAGTCGTTAGGACTTGATGCTGCATATTGTGATAGGTTGGAACAGGCTGCACAAATCTATGATATTGGCAATGTGATGATCTGTAAAGAGATATATGAGAAAGACGAAAATCTAAGTTTTGAAGAGTTTAAAGTTGTTAAGAACCATACGTTCATAGGGTACTATGTTTTGAAGGCACAAGGTTTTCCTACAACAGATCTGGCAGCTATTATTTCTGAAGAGCATCATGAATGGTGGAATGGTGGAGGGTATCCTGCTCAAAAGAAAGCCCTTGATATAAACATAGCTTCACGCATAGTGGCAGTTGCAGATACTGTAGGTGCACTCTTTAGAAAAAGAGCAGATAGAACGGCATGGGAGTATAAGAAAATTTTAGAGTATGTTGAGACAAGAAGCGGCATACAATTTGACCCGGAAGTAGTAGCAGTATTTCTTATTAATCAAGAAAAAATAGATGAAATCTTGCATGCAGGTCTTTAGGATATATCAACTGGATGATATGATAAAGCTATCTAAATTTTAAGAAAAAACCTATTTTTTACCACTAATAGGATAAAATAAGAGCAAATTAACCCTCTTCATATCCTAGGAACAAGATGACAGATCAAAATAGAGTAGAACTTTTAGCACCCGCAGGTAACTTAGAGAAGATGAAGATCGCTCTAAACTATGGGGCTGACGCTGTGTATGGTGGCACAAGTACCTTTTCACTGCGTATCCGTTCAGGTAAAGAGTTCGATATGGAGTCTTATGCTGAGGGGATAGAGTACGCTCATGCCAGAGGTAAAAAAGTTTACTCCACAGTGAATTCATTTCCTTTTAACTCCCAAATAAGACTGTATGAAAACCATATTGCAAAAATTGCAGAACTTAAACCAGATGCGCTCATCGTTTCTTCTCCAGGGGTCGTTAAGATAGCAGCAAAGATCGCACCGGATATACCTATACATCTCTCTACTCAAGCAAATGTTATGAATGCAATGGATGCAGAGGTCTACTATGACTTAGGGGTAAAACGTATCATCGTTGCTCGTGAGATCTCTTTGAAAGATTGTGAGGCCATTAAAACACATTTACCTGACTTGGAGTTAGAGATATTTGTGCATGGTTCTATGTGTTTTGCATACTCTGGACGTTGTCTTATCTCAGCACTTCAAACAGGACGTGTTCCTAACCGTGGGTCTTGTGCCAATGACTGTCGTTTTCCTTATGAGATATATGCACATAACCCTGAGTCCGGTACGACATTTAGACTGGATGAAGAAGAGGGCATAGGTACATATATCATGAACGCTAAAGATATGAATATGGCTTCACATATAGATGAGATACTTAAATCCGGTGTGATTGATTCGTTAAAAATAGAAGGACGTACAAAATCTCCATACTATGCAGGAGTGGTAACCAAAGCGTATCGTCATGCGATAGATGACTACTATGCAGGTGACTTTGATGAGAAGCGTTATCAGCGTGAGTTAGGTACAACACAAAACCGTGGATTTACAGATGCCTATTTGATCTCTCGTCCTTTTGAAAGAAATGATGCAGAATCACAAGCATTTTCTATACAGTATGGTACGCACCAAGTAGCTGGACTTGTAAAAGAAGACGGAAAGACGTGGAAATGTAAAGACAAAACCTGTGTGGGTGACTCTGTCGAGATAGTGCTTCCTGTGGGTGCGACAGTTGATCTAGTTGACAATGAAGTAGGTAAGATAGACGAAGTAGATGGACAGTATTGGCTTACCTTTAAAAAGATGGTATCTACAACAGGTAAAGAGTTTGAGTGTATCCACAGTGGTGACTTAAATGATATACTGTTACCAACACCACTACCAGGGTATACCATCTTAAGACGTAAGATAGATGAAGCATTGGAGAAAAAGGGTCTAAAAGAAGACTCAACTCCGATGAAGTTAGAACAAAATGTAAAGTAAGTTACTTGTTTCCATGCTCTGTGTGGGAATGCATACTTGAGTTTGATAAGCTAAAAAGATGGATTGGTTTATTGAATTGAGGTATGCATTTCACCTCAGGAGAGGTGGAACAAGATTAAAATAAATAACAGACAAGGAAGTAAAATGAAATTTGTATCAATTGTAATGGGAAGTAAAAGTGACTACAGTATTATGACAGAGTGTGCAGAGACACTGAAAAAGTTTGGTGTACCGTATGAGCTTATCATCTCTTCAGCACACAGAAGTCCAGAGAGAACAAAAAACTACATTAAAGAAGCTGAAGCAAAAGGTGCACAAGTGTTCATCGCAGCAGCAGGTATGGCAGCACACCTTGCAGGCGCTTTAGCAGCATCTACGACAAAGCCAATACTTGGCGTACCTATGGAAAGTGGACCACTTAAGGGAGAAGATGCCCTACTTAGTACAGTGATGATGCCAGCAGGTATGCCTGTGGGTACCCTTGCCATAGGTAAAGCAGGGGCAGTGAATGCTGCATATTTGGCTATACAGATCATGGCATTGGCTGATGATGAGTTAAAAGTAAAACTTCAAGAAGATAGAATTTCAAAAGCGAAAAAAGTAGAGCTTGATTCTTCTGAGATAGAAACAATACTTTAATATAAAGAGATATATAAATGAATAAAGATGCTATCACTTTCAGTGAACTACTACTCAAACTACAACAATTTTGGGCAGAGCAAGGATGCAACATCGTACAGCCGTACGATATCCCTTCTGGAGCAGGGACATTTCACCCGGCAACACTGCTTAAAAGTTTAGACTCCAAACCTTGGTCAGCTGCGTATGTAGCACCATGTAGAAGACCTACAGACGGACGTTATGGTGAAAACCCGAACAGACTTGGGTCTTACTACCAATTTCAGGCACTAATCAAGCCTAGTCCAGATAACATTCAAGAACTTTATTTGAAGTCTTTGGAGTATTTGGGACTGAACTTACAAGAGCATGACATCCGTTTTGTAGAAGATAACTGGGAGTCTCCAACATTGGGTGCCTGGGGTCTTGGTTGGGAAGTATGGCTTGATGGTATGGAAGTGACTCAGTTTACTTACTTCCAGCAGGTAGGTGGTATCGCTTGTGATCCTGTAGCTGTTGAGATCACCTATGGTACAGAGCGTTTGGCAATGTATCTGCAAGGTGTTGAGAGTATCTTTGATATCGTTTGGAATAAAAATGGTGATGAAGTGACTACTTATGCAGATGTACATAAAGAGAGTGAGTATGAATTCTCTAAGTACCACTTTGAGGTAGCAAATGTAGAAAATCTGTTCCAACACTTTGAAGATGCGAGTAATGAATGTAAAGTTTGTTTAGATGCTGGGCTTCCTCTGCCTGCGTATGATCAGTGTATGGTTGCTTCTCATGTATTTAACGTCTTAGATGCTAGAAAAGCTATCTCTCAGGCGCAGAGACAAAATTACATATTGAAAGTACGTGAACTTTCTATTGGTTGTGCTCAGTTGTATAAAGAGCAGGAGTCTGAGCGTAATGCTCGTGTTAAAGGATAAATCCTTTCATGGCTCTTGCTCTTTTTGTCACTTTGCACTGGGCATGCAAGTGCGTTGGCAGGCGTGCCAAAAGTACGTTAATCATGCTTGCAAAGTGACGCTTTTTTGTCTACTTTTTATTAAAAAAAGTAGAGAAAGAAGTAAGCATTTTATAAAAGTTGGAAAGACTTATTTATAATCCAAACTGTGAACTTGGTATTCTCTTCATTTTTTTAGAAAAAACGAAGCAAAAAATCGTCGTGGCTCTCGAATCGCTTTGCTTTCAAGGGCGTTCGCCACGACAGGCACACTATCGTGTGATTGATAAGAGGTTTATTAAAAAAGTAGAGAAGAAAACATGCATATAGGAGAGTTTATGAAACTTAAAGAAATTTATAACTTTTTAGATAAGATTAGCCCCTTTGAACTTCAGGAAAAATGGGATAACTCCGGACTGATCGTAGGTGATATGTCTAGGGATGTATCACAGATCGTGGTGGCATTGGATATAGATGACGAGATGATAGAGAGTACAAAAGAAGATACCCTTTTTGTGGTGCATCATCCTCTTATTTTTGGGAAAATGACACAGCTTGATTTTTCTAAATATCCTTCTAACTTAATTGAAAAAATGATACTGAAAAGGCAGTCACTTATTGCCCTGCATACTAACTTTGACCAAACCCATCTCAATAAGTACGTATTTGAAAAAGTTTTGGGTTTCAAACTGGAGACAGAAAATGCTTTTGTTTGTACTGCAAAAGGCAAATGGCATTATAAGGAACTTCTTGCGCTTCTCAAAGAAAAATTAAATTTACCTACACTTAAAGTTATAGGGAAAAAAGAGATCATCACTTCTATCGCGTTGACGACAGGGGCAGGTGCTTCACTTATGGATGAGGTGGAGGCTGATTGTTTTCTGACAGGGGATATTAAGTACCACGATGCGATGAAAGCGATGAGTGAAGATTTGATGATGGTAGACATCGGACACTATGAAAGTGAGAAGTTTTTTGCAGAGATAATTTTGGATGAGTTGAAAGTTTTACCTCTTTTAGCTATAATTTCAAATTCAAAAAACCCATTTCATATTGAGACAATATAAAGTATGGGTTAAATTTTTCAAGATTACCCTTGAGAACCCCTAAAATCCAAAAGGACAGAGATTGAACAAACACTTAAATGAACTGATAGAGCTTGCAAAAAATGATCAAGCGATTGATAGCTATAACCCACAACTTGAGGCTGCAGATAAAAAGATAGCAAGAGTACAAAAGAAGACCGATGCAGCACAAGGTGAACTTGATGAGCTTACAACTGCTATTGCTGACAATGAAGAGAAAGTAAAAGGTTTTGAAGAACAATTGGTATTGCTTAATGAACAACTTGCTTCAAATGCAAAAAAATTGAAAGAGATCTCAACAGAAAAAGAGATGAAAGCACTTTCTCTTGAAGAAGATATCGCTAAAGAGAAGATGACATTTGCAAATGAAGAGATAGAGAGACTTCAAGGTATCAATGAAACAAAAACTGCACTTCTTGATGAAGCAAGTGAAAAAGTGAATACACTTACCGCTGATTTTAATACGATCAATAAAGAAGTATCAGCTGAAAAATCAGAGATCGAAAAAAGTAAAGGTGAACTTTTTGTAAAAAGAGAAGAACTTAGCAGAAACATTGAGCAAAAGGTACTTTCATTTTATGAAAAGATCCGTATCTGGGCTGGCAATACAGCGGTAGTGCCTGTGAAGAAACAAGCATGTTACGGATGTTACATGAAACTCAATGACAAAACTTACTCAGAAGTGATCAAAGCGGATGAAATTGTAAATTGTCCTCACTGTGGTAGAATTCTCTATATTGAGAGTGTAACTGAAGAAGTATAGGGAGAGCGTTGAGCGTTGAGCGTTGAGCGTTCAGAAGAATGGAGCTTAGGCTCCTAATTTTGGAGGCAGAATTGTTTTTTTTCATCTACAGTGTAATTTCCTTTGTTCTTTATTTGGTAGCATTCCCTTTTCTAATACTATTCTCCTTTAAGACAAAATACAGAAATTCTATTCCAGCAAGATTTTTCTTATGGAACAACAAACCTTTAAAAGCTAATGGTATCTGGTTTCACTCTTGTAGTTTTGGTGAAGCAAAAGCCATAAAACCTTTGGTAGACGTATTACCAAGGGATATCCTTCGTATGAGTACAACGACACAGACAGGGTTTGAAGCTATCAATGCATATACGGAAGAGAGTAGGTATCTTCCTTTTGAACCTTTGCTTTTTTCTTGGCTAAAACCACAAAAAGCACTGGTGGTGATGGAAGCAGAGTTTTGGTATCTGCTTTTTGCTTTGGCAAAAGGCAGAGGAGCAAAAACTTTGCTTATCAATGCACGCATGAGTGACAGGTCTTTTCCAAAGTATCAGAAGATAGAGTGGCTGTATAGACATATTTTTAAACATATAGATGAAGTCTATGCCCAAACAGCTAAAGACAAAGAGCGTTTAGAGTCTTTAGGTGCACAAAATGTAGTAGTGACAGGTAATATCAAACTCTCAAAGCTGCCTGCTCCTACAAAAGAACTGGAAAAACCATCAGGTTTACTTCTTTGCGGTGCAAGTACACATGAGGGTGAGGAATCACTTATCTTGGAAGCTTTTTTAGCTTTGCGAGAAGAGGAAAAAGAGGCGAAACTTATCTTGGCACCACGACATCCTGAACGTTTTGATAAAATAGCAAAGATGGTAGTAATATTTGCCAAAGAGCATGAACTTAGTATGCAAAGATATTCACAAAATGAATCTATGCAGAGTGATATCATACTCTTGGATGTTTTAGGTGAATTAGTGAATGTCTATGCCATTAGTGATATTGTTATACTGGGTGGTGCATTTAAGCCTATAGGTGGGCATAATGCAGCAGAGGCAGCACAGTTCGGATGTAAGATCATTTCGGGTAAACACTACTTCAATCAAAAAGATATTTTTGATGCCGTAGAAGGTATAGCAGTAGTTGAAGCTTCAAATCTTTCAAGAAGGGTGTTGCAGTATGGTTTACTGAAACCTACAAAGATAAAAAGTAAGAGTGATATTACACCTATTATAGAAAGTTTAAAAAGTGTTCTATAATATAGAGGGTGAAAAGGTAAGTATACGTATAAAGGCGCAACCTGCTGCAAGTAAAAATGAGTTTTGCGAAATATATGGCGAGGATGCCATAAAGATACGTATCAAAGCACCGGCAGTAGAAGGTGCTGCAAATAAAGAGTTAGTAAAATTTCTTGCAAAAAGTTTTAAAGTCTCAAAAAGTGATATACTTTTTAAAACAGGACAAAACAGCAAGATTAAAATAGTGGAATTTCCACTAAGTGATAAATTTAATGAATGGATAAAATCTAATTATCAATAGATTTTATAAAAGCGACTAGTTGCGTGAGCCTCCTGCTGAAGGAAACTTAGCGTTAGCGTAGTAAAGATGGGCTTTGCCCATTTTACGTATTATTTTATAATAAGGATAGAAACAAATGGCTACAGATAAAGCATATAAAGTATTAGCACTACAGCAGGGTATATCAAATAATAAAGCAAAAGATCTCATAGACAGAGGACTTGTCTTTGTTGAAGATAAAAAAGTAAAGATAGCAAGAGCCGAGATACACACAGATACTATCTTTCGTATAGAGTATCCTGATGATATAGAGATACTTTATCAGGATGAAGATATCATAGCCATCAATAAGCCGGCTCAGGTAGACTCTTATGACATTCAAGATGCCATAGACGGTGCAGAGCTTCTTCATAGACTCGACAGAGATACTTCTGGAGTATTGTTGTTAGGGAAGAATAGAGCGTTCATAGAACGTGCCATTAAAGAGTTTAAAAACAGAAAAGTAGAAAAGCATTATGTGGCATGGGTAGAAGGAGTGCTTTATGAAAAAGTGGAGATAGATGAGCCTATCTTTACAGTTAAAAAAGGTAAAGCATTTTCTATGATAGACCCGGTACGTGGCAAAAAAGCACATACCATAGTAAAACCGGAAGAGATACAGGGTAAAAAGTCTAAAGTAAATATAGAGATCACTACAGGAAGAACACACCAGATCCGTGTACACCTTGCAAGCATAGGACATCCCATAGTAGGTGATGAACAGTATGGTAGCCGTACGCAAGCCAAACGTGTGTTGTTACACTCTTCAAAGATGAAGATACTTGACTACGAATTTAATGCCAGAGAGCCAAAAGAGATCGCTCAGTATAAGTAGAAAAAGGAAGTGTTACACTCCCTTAAGATTGGGACCATACTCATTTTCTCCTGCTTGACTATCAGTTACGAAGAAGAAGAGTAGTACCAGTACACCTAGTATAGGGATCAATATAATCAAATACCACCACCCGCTTTTTCCAATGTCATGTAATCTTCTAACACCAACTCCTATTTGCGGAAGCAGTATAGCCAAAGTAAAAATTACAGAAAGTATGCCGCCCTGTGCAGCCTCTTCCGGAGTCATTCCCAGTAAGGGATTAACCGCATAGGTATCGATAAGAGTTAGTACGATACTAATGATCACAGAGAAGAGAATAAAATACCAATAGTCACTCCGTGTTGCTCTACCCTTGAAGTCCGCATATCTATTCTTGACAGTATCAAGAAAGTAGTGATTAAATTTTTCCATGAAAGATCCTTTATTTTCCAAAAATTCTTTTGATAAAATACATTTATATTGTACCATTTTCATTAATGGATACTGTAAAAAAATATAGTTATATAAAAGCTAATTATATGTATACTGGTTTATATGACATATTTACAAAGGATATAAAAATGAAAACTACAAAACTACTACTTGTTACTTCTGCTATTTGCGGAATGGTTATTTTCTCAGGGTGTGCTACAGAAAAAGATATAATGCTTCAAGAAGGACACTCTTTAGCCTATGCGGATGGGTTTGATGATGGATGTCACAGTGGTAAAAAAGCTGGTGGAAATATGTTTGAATCGTTTAAGAAAGATGAGAATCGTTTTTCCAAGCATAGTAAGTATGCACAAGGATGGTCTGATGGATTTAGACAGTGTGAAAATGAACAAGAGGCATTGGATAGACAGATACGTATGAGCCAAGAGCAACAATTACTCACTGAAGAACGAAAACGTAACAATCAGATGGATACATACCACTTAGAGCAACAAGCATTCAAAGGTATCAAGTACGATCCTAAGTTACTCAATAATCTTAAATAAGTCATTTTAAAACAATATGTTTGATTTTCTCAATAGATTTGGATTACCGGTTAAATATGCTGTCCTTTGTTTCGCTGGAGGGTTTTTGGGTGTTTTTCTTGCAAAAACATTTGGTTATGGCAGCGATACGATAAATTATATTTCTACTCCTATAGCTGCAGCAGTTGGTGGTGCAATAGGTGGATGGCTTCGCCAAAGAAAAGGAAGAACAGATTAAGGGTATATCTTACAGTATCAATCTGCTTGCAAGTCTAGTGACCATGATGGTAGGTATCTTAAATATGGATACCTTTGCCTTAGGTGCCATCGGATTTCTTGTCTGGGCTATCTCTCCCTATCTGTTTGCTGCATTCTTGACAAAACGAAGTACTCATCATGCAGCAATTCTAATGGTCACAGGAGTTTCATTCATCTTAGCAATAGGCGGTATTTTCCTGCTCATAGATGCGATGTATATCCATCAGGATGCACAAAGTGCATTGGTTTTTGTTGTGATACCGATGTATCAATGGATCATACTTTTTATCACAGCATTACCCCTTTATCTCATCAATAAGAAATAACTCTTATTGATAGTTAATAAACTTAGGCATCTTCACTCCACTAACAGACTCCAACCCTAAAACTTGTTTTGGAGTCATTAAATGAGGTTTGTCTTCATCAAAAAAGAGTTTAAATCATACCCTATGCCAGCACCGGGATCCTGATGGATTGTCCTGGATAGATCTTGTCAGCATCTTTGATCACTTCAAGATTGGCTTCTACGATCAATGGATATTTTGCTCCATCTTTATAGAAGTCTGTAGAAATAGCCCAAAGAGTATCTCCTTTTTCAATAGTGTAAAACACCGGTTCCGGAATATCTCTTGCATTAGTTGCTGCGATGATCTCCGGACTTACCAGTTCATCGGCATTTACATTAGCCACACCCTCAACATTACCTGCAATGAGGATCGCTTTTTCTCTTGTAGCTATATCATTTGCTACACCTGCAAGCGTTACAGTATCATCATCTACTGCAACAACCAAACCTGCGACAGGAAGCTTCGTAAAAGAGTCTTCTATCTCTTTTTTGATTGCTGCAGCATTATTCCCGTGACCAAGCAACTTTTTTCCTGCGTCAGATAAAAAACTAAACATACCCATTTTATTCTCCTTTTTTTGTTAAAACTGTTCTATTATTTCAATGTAGAAATATAAATAGAAACTGCCTCGATAGTTGCATCATCCATTGAAGCAACTTGACCTTTCATGAGGTTACCCATGCCTGCTACATTGATCGTTCCTGCTTTGTATCCGTTTATTTTAGTAACCAATTCTTCTTTGGACTGACCAGCGATCTCCGGAGACTTTCCAAGTGCTTTAGTCTTACCGTCTGCCCCATGACATCCTGCACATTTAGCATAGGCTTCTTTGCCGGCAGCATCTATGATGCTATCTACAGCACCTGCTACAGCTGTTCCTACAGCTTTTTCTGCACTGTCAACCGCTTTAACCGCTGCTTCTTTAGTTGTTTCAGCAGCCTCTTTGGTAGCTTCGACTGCTTTATCTGCTACTTCTTTTGTACTCTCTACAGCTTTGGCAGTAGCTTCAGAAGCTGCCTTCTTTGAGTCTTCTCCACATCCGACAAACAGTACTGCTGCTGCAATAACTGATAACATTGTGATTTTTTTCATTCATTCTCCTTTTTTTGTAATGACACAAAGTATAACTCGAAAAAGTCTGTAAAATGTGACATTTAAAAAAGAGTAATTTACTAAATGAATTAATTTGTAAATTCAGATAAAAAAGAGTAGACTAAAAATGTCACATTTTGCGGACATTTTAAAGCTATACTTTTTATAGTCCACAATGATAAAATTGAAAAAATAATAAAAAGATCGTAATGCTAAAAACTATATTCATTATTTTATCTCTATTTTTTACTCTTGCACAAGCAAAAGAGTTAGATAAAGTCTCTTTACAATTAAAGTGGAAGTACCAGTTTCAATTTGCAGGATTTATAGTAGCAAAAGAGAAAGGCTTCTATAAAGATGTTGGTCTTGATGTCAATATACAAGAGCATAATAGCTCAATAGACACATTTAAAGATATGCAAGAGGGTAAGATTCAATTTGGAGTTAGTGACTCTGCTTTGATACTTGAATCTATAAAAGGTACACCTATTGTGGGGCATCCTACCTGTATATCAAACATCTCCATATGTATTGATGAGTAAAAAGTCATCTGGAATCAAGAGATTAAAAGATTTAAATCATAAAAAAATAGCACTTTATGATGATATAAATGGAATAGCGATCAGCTCTATGTTAAAAGCGCATCATATACAGTTTATACGAAAACCTGTAGCATATAAACTGGAGAAACTTAAAAATAATGAAATAGATGCAATGATCGCTTATGGTTCAAATGAACCTTTTGTTGCTCAAGAGATGGGTATGGATGTATCTATCATTAATCCCAATGATTATGGTTTTGAAAGATATGGAGATATCTTATTTACATCTACCAAAATACTTGACACACAGCCTGAACTTGTAGAAAGAATGTATCGGGCAAGTAAAAAAGGTTTTGAATATGCATTTTCACACATAGATGAAGTAGTTGAGCTTATATACACTAAATATAATACACTGAATAAAAGCAAGGAAGCTCTCTATTATGAAGCAAATACTTTAAAAAAACTGACAGGTCTTGGTGAAAATTTTGGGGTCTTCAGTAAGGAAAAGATAGAGAGTATCGCTTATATTTACAGTTACACAGAATTGGGGAAATATGATTTAAATTATTTAGATCATTTTATATATAAAACTAAAGCAGTAGATATCGATCTGACACAAGAGGAAAAAAAGTATTTACAAGAGAACCGTGTCACATATGCAGGTGATCCAAATTGGCTACCTTATGAAGCTTTTACGAAAGATGGGAATTACATAGGTATCATAGCTGATCATATCGAGATTATTGAAAACAGACTCAATATCAAGTTCGATAAAGTCATCACGGAAAATTGGTTAGATACTTTGGAACTTTCAAAGACTAATAAGGTTGATATTATTTCCGGTGATGCTGCAGATGCTGTTTTAAATCAAAATTATAAACCGATTGATACCTACATCAAAAATCCTTTAGTGATAGTTACAAATAAAGACCATGAATATATTTTAGATCTAAATCAAATAAAAGATAAAAAAATAGCATTTATTTCCGGTGCTGGTTATAGTGCTGATATTGTAAAAAAATATCCAGATATCAAGTTTTTAGAGTGCGAAACCCTGCAGAGTGGATTGCTCGGAGTCAAAACTGGTAAATATGATGCTTTTATAGGTTCATTGACTATGGTTGAATACACTATCGTTAGCATGGGCATAGAAGATATCAAAATTGCAGGACAGACAGATATAGTGATGAATGTAACCCTTTTTGTAGATAAGAATAAGCCACTCTTGTACTCTATACTCAATAAGGTCATGAAAACGATCTCAGCAAACAGGCAACATGAGATCATATCAAAATGGAGAGACAGTAATGTTAAAAAGGTTATTGATTATACTTTGGTATGGCAGATCTCAATACTGTTTTTTATATTGACTTTAATAGGCCTGTTTTTCACACTTTTACTAAGAAAAAATAATAAAAAGTTACATGCGTTACTCAATTCAACTATTGAGGGAATGGTGATCTCTAAAGATGGTATTTGCCATACAGCCAATCAACCGGCTATGGATCTTTTTGGATATAAAGATAGTGATGATACAAAACAGCTGCATATCCTGGACTTTGTATCTGAAGAGTCAAAAGAACTGCTCAAAAGTAAAATAAAAGACAGTACTACTGCTCCTTATGAAGCTATTATGAAGAAAAAGGATGGAAGCCTGTTCCCCGCTTTAGTAAAAGGGATCAATCTGGGGGATGGGAAAACACGAATCTCAACAATTATTGACCTGACAAAGCTAAAGCAGGCCGAACAGCAAACCCTCTACCTTTCAGAGCGTATGGAGCTGGCATTTGACGGAAGCCGTGACGGTCTTTGGGATTGGAATCTCATAGAGAACTCTGTCTATTTTTCACCTCGATGGAAAGAGATGCTAGGTTACAGGGATGATGAACTTGAAAATAGTTTTGATACCTGGCAGTCACGTGTTCACCCTGATGATTTAGAGGAAGCACTAAAAAATATAGAGTCATGCGTAAAGGACAAAGAAAAGGTATTTGAAAATAAACATCGCCTTAGACATAAAGATGGGCATTGGGTATGGATCTATGATCGTGGGAAGGTTCAGCGTGACAAAGACGGAAAAGCGATCCGGATGATCGGTACACATACAGACCTTACAACAGAGATCAATTTAAGTAACGAGCTTAGTGAATTGAATAAAAACTTGGAAACACGGGTAAAAGAGCAGGTAGAAGAGCTTGACCGTCGACATATATTTATGGCACAGCAAGCCAGACTGGCAAGTATGGGAGAGATGCTCAGCAGTATTGCACATCAGTGGCGACAGCCACTTAATTGCATCAATTCTGATGTTGCTGTGATCAGCAGTATCATGGCACGAGATACAATTGATCAGGAAATGCTACTATCACAAATAGAAAAAATAGAGAACAATACTCAATATATGTCCGACACAATTGAAGATTTTTCCAACTTTTTCCGTCCTGACAAACAAAAGACAGAGTTTATGCTCCATGATACCGTAAAGAGTGCCTTGGAACTATTGGCTCCACGTAGTAAAAATATAGAGATAAACACGGTATTCAATAAAGATACAGAGGTATTATCATTCAAGGAAGAGTATCGTCAAGTTATACTGATCATTCTGAACAATGCCATAGATAACTTTGAATCCAGAAAAACACAAAATCCAAAGATAGATATTATTATTAAAGAACATGATAATACGACATACCTCTCCATCTGTGATAATGGAGGAGGAATAGACAAGGACAAGATCGACCGTATTTTCGAGCCTTATTACACGACTAAATTTGCCAATGAAGGTGTTGGTCTGGGACTTTATATGGGAAAAATGCTTATTGAAGACAGCATGCAAGGTAAACTAGAGGTCAAAAATAAAAATGATGGTGCCTGCTTTGAGATAAGAGTCCCCAAAGGAGTAGAAAATGCATAAATTGACACTGTTGTATGCTGAAGATAATCAAGAGAGTAGAGAAAACTACGCTTTTGTGCTTAAAGACTATTTTCATGAAGTCTATACGGCAAAAGACGGTAGAGAAGCATTGGATATGTATTATGAGAAAAAGCCTGATGTTTTACTTTTGGATGTTAGTATGCCAAAGATGGATGGTCTGGATGTTGCAGCAGCTATACGTGAAGAGGATGAAGAGACACCCATCATCATGCTATCCGCCCACTCAGAACGTGAGAAACTGATGCGTGCCGTCCCACTTAAACTTGAAAAGTATCTTCTTAAGCCCATCAATACTAAGCTGTTGCAAACTACGATGCTGAATCTCATAAATAAATTACAATATAAAGATACTGTTCAACTCAAAGAGGGCTTGTCTTGGAATAAGATGAACGAGAGTCTAAGTTATCAGAAGCAGCAGATTAAACTTACAATAAAAGAGAAATTACTTATAGAGCTTCTCAGTACGACTCTGGGGGATTATTGTATACGCAATACACTTATCTATCATGTATGGCATGATGAGATACCAGATGCATCTCATGACAAGAAATTAACAAAACTTGTCTCTCGGTTAAACAAGAAAATTATGATTGAAACTGACTGTACTACAGCACTTATAGAAAATAGTTATGCATTGGGCTACAGGTTAGCTATAGCAGAATAATAAATATAAAAACCAAACAAATATTATTACTTTTCTGATAAATGTCGCATTTCGAAGACATTGTTGAGATATACTTGCCGTTGAAATTTAAAATCACAAGGAATAAAATGAAAAAGTTTAACCTTTCATTAGTAGCAGTTTTGGCAATGAGTACATTTGCAATAGCAGGTGGAGATATCGCTCCAGTAGAAGAGCCAGTAGTAGTAGTAGAGCCAGTAGTTGAATCAACAGGTGCATTCTATCTTGGTGCAGCGTATGGTCTTTTAAGTGCAGATGCTGAAGAAACTTTCCCTGGTGGAAACTTAACTTATGATACACAATCTGATGACTTTTCTCAGTTTATGCTTCAAGCAGGTTATAAATTTAACGATTATGTAGCTGTTGAAGGTAGATACTGGATCGGTATGGATGACAACTCTTGGGATCACCTAGTTCATGGTGGTGTAACAGCTGAGATCGATACATGGGGAATCTATGTAAAACCAATGTACCCGGTAACTGAGTCATTTGATGTTTATGCACTTCTTGGTTATGCAGATGCTGATTATACAATTTCTGGTTCTGGTTATACATTAGATGCTGATGCATTTGATGGTTTCTCTTGGGGTATCGGTGCAGATTACTCTTTCACAGACAGCGTTTCTGTATTCGTAGACTATGTATCATTGTATGATGACACATATGTTAACAATGCTGGTAACAATGTCGACTTTACTATCGACACTTGGAACTTTGGTGTAGCTTACAATTTCTAAGAACCTTTTCTGCTAAGCCTTTGGGCTTGGTAGAGCCACTCCTTAATTTATTGGGAATTATTTCCCTGTCCAGTGGGTCGATACTATATCGACTCATGAAAATAATCTACAATAAGACACGATCCTCACCTACATTTCTACAAATAATAAACAACAAAAAGCATACAATGTCATTACTTTTTTTACTAATGTCGCATTTTACAGACATTGAAAAGGTATGCTAAGTTTATTATTTATATAAAGTGAGAAAAAGTATGTATAGAAAAACCATAGGAATACTCCTTATTATAGGTTCATTTCTTGTCTTGGTTGTAGATAGATTGAGAGATACTGTCTCTACTATACTAGAAAACATAATTTTTGGAAATAGTAAGATGCAGGTAGTTAATGGTATAGGAGGAGATCACTCCTATGGACTTCACATAGATATGCATCTTGAACGGTCTCTGGTCGTTATATTGATATTGGGTATTTTACTTTATATCTCATCAAGAAAAGAAACAGAGTAATTGCATTTGTGAGAGAAAAATATTTGATATAATTTAAAGACATTTCAAAAGGATAATAATGCAATACACAAAAACATTTATCACAACTACAGCTATAGTTACAGGACTTCTACTTACAGCCTGTACTTCCTCTTCTATCAACTCTTATAATGACTACGTATATCAAGGCATCAACTTTGGTTCTGACAGAGATGCAAGTTTTAAAAAAGGTGTGCAGGATGCCTGTAAAACTGCGGATGGTGACTATACTAAAGACCATACCAAATTCAATAGCAATGAAAGTTATAGGATCGGATGGGAAGATGGCCGATTGAAGTGCAAAGGGAAGTAGAGAAAAATGAAGTTTAAAATTAAAAGTATTGTATTGGCTCTGTGTTTGAGCTTTGGTGCATTACATGCAACAGTATCTGACTATCAGGAGATCTATCAGGAAGAACAACAAGAGTTCAATCAGCAGATGAGTGAGGAGATCAAAAAATCTGTCACTACATCTTCAAAAAAAGTACAGGAACTTTACAGAGCGATCAATTATCAACCGGTATGGGTAGATAAAGATTATTTGACGCAATATGCCGAATTGTTGGTACATGAGCTTGAAGGGGATTTCAAGAAAGGATTGCATACAGAACTTGTTGAGACGTACAAAAAACTCTTGCCTGATGATAAAAAGATCTTTGCTTCTGATTCATTGGCACATAGAGTAGAGATTGAGCTGGGGATCATGAAACTTTATGTTTCTCATATCAATGATATCCTCAAAGAGAAAAAAAGTAAACATACGGCTCTTTCTTTGTTGCAACATGCACTTAAAGAGAAGAGTTTGATCCATGCACTCAATGCCATCACTAAAGAGAGGATCGATTATCGTACAGGTAAAGTCGATCAGAATATGACGGTCATTAAAGAGAGTGAGAGAATGGATAGAGATAGCATTACCATGCTTACAAGCGGTGATGATAAAGAGAGACTCAAAGCAATGTATGATCTGCTTAACTTCCAACCGGTCTGGATCACTAAAGCAGGTTTCTCTTCGTATACTAAATCACTCTTTAAACAGATAGAGAATGATATCACTTTCGATAGAAACAGTGTTGCTTATAAAAGCTATCAAGCACTTAAAGTGATCGAAACTCCTGAAGATAAACAGAAGATCGTTGCCTATGAATTTGAGATCGCTAAACTCTATCAGGATTATATGTCACATCTGCTGTATGGAAATATAGATTGGAAAGCATTTCAAGCCAAGTTAAAACATAAAAAGAATGCTGATTGGGTAGTGCATAATGTACTATCTTCTCCTGAATCACTACTAATAGAAGCGATCAGCCATCAGTCATTAGACCATGCATTCAAAGAAGCAACACCTCTTTTTCCTCTTTATGACAAGTTGGTTGTAGCGCTGGAAAAATATCAGGGTATTGTCATTGCTGGTGGATGGGATGCTTTGCCTGATTTTCAAGATCTAAAACCAGGGATGAGTGATCCTGCAGTACCGGCATTAAGAGAAAGATTGACAAAAGAGGGTGATTATATACCTTGTGATGAGACTAATGCTACGGAACGTTATGATGATTGTCTTGTCGAAGCAGTGAAGAAGTTTCAAGCTAGACATGGCTTGGTAAGTGAAGGCTATGTTGGAAAGATGACACGCAAAGCTCTAAACGAGAGTGCCCAAGAGAAAGTTGCTCGAATAAAACTCAATCTTGATCGAATGAAGTGGGTCAAACGAAGTCATGACCGCTATCAGATCTGGGTGAATATCCCTGGGTATACGATGTATGTACATGATGGCGACAAGATGATAGAAACTATGAAAGTTATAGTTGGTAGAAAAGGACACAATACACCTATTTTTTATAATAGAGTTCGGACGATTGTGCTCAACCCATACTGGAGGATCCCGGCAAGTATCATCAGACATGAGATGATCCCTAAGCTCAAAAAGAATGCAAGCTATACCAACAGTAAAAAGATAGAGATCCATACCGGTTACTCTGAACACTCTCCTTTGGTTAACCCCCATAAAGTTAATTGGCATAAGTATGGACGTAAATTACCTCCGTATAAATTTATGCAGTCTCCGGGAACCCATAATGCATTGGGTAAGATCAAATACCTTTTCCCTAACAAGTATTCTGTCTATATGCATGATACCAATCAGCCGAATCTATTTAGTAAAGATATGAGATCTTTAAGTCATGGCTGTGTGAGACTGCATAAACCGGTAGATCTGCTTGAAACCTTCTCAATGATGGATCCTAAAATAGATTTTGAAAAATCTCAAGCAACGCTGGAACATAATAAGAAAACACCATTGAGACTCTCACACTCTATTCCTATCGACATCATCTATCTTACAACATGGGTGAATGAAGATGGTGCAGTAGCGTTCAGAGATGATATCTATGGTTATGATAAATTGCAGTTGACTGCAAGTAAATAATAATTAAAAAAGGATAATGAATGACAAGAATATTTGTAATGGTAATGGCTACTTTACTACTGGGAACTTTAGTACAGGCAAATGAGAAAAGACATCAAAGCGTACAATAAGTCACACTAGAGGAGATAAAATGAAAACAAAACAGGTAGGAAGTATGTTACTTACTGGCGCACTATTGACGGCAACTCTTTATGCTAATCAACCCAGTTTTGACTGTAGCAAAATAGAAAAGGAAAGTTGCGAGGCAATTATCTGTACTTCAGATGAACTGATGGATCTTGATAGAGAACTCTCTGCAGTCTATAAGCAGGCTTTAGCAAAAGCTTCCAAAGAAGATATGCTCAAAGCCTATCAAAGAGGCTGGATCAAAGGTCGTAATGAGTGTTGGAAAGTCAAAGATGCAGAACATTATATGGCAGATATCTATCAGCATCGTATCAAAGAGCTTAAAGAGCAGTATCATCTTTCAGATACTTCAAAACAGCCTGACACTTCTAAAGGTTTTGACAAAGTACTGACTCTTCAGGGTATTACCTTTCACGTCGTTGCCACCAATGAAGGTTCACTCAACCAGTTGACGATCACTCCTAGTGGTCTGAAAATTGTAAACGAGGTTATAAAACAAGAAATAGATGGTAGTGTCACAGGTGCAGAAGTGGCAGATATCAATGGAGATGGTTCACCTGAAATTTATGTATATGTAAATTCAGCAGGAAGCGGATCATATGGTTCCCTTGTTGCTTATAGTGCCAATAACAAAAAATCACTCTCCGGGATCTATCTAGCGCCGTTGGAAGATGATAAGAAAAACAACGTTGGCTATATGGGGCATGATGAGTTTACTATCATCGAAAACAGTTTTGCAAGACGCTTCCCTGTCTATAACGAAGGTGATGCCAACTGCTGCCCAAAAGGCGGAACACGTCAACTACAATATAAACTGGTTCCGGGTGAGGCTACGTGGCAATTGAAATTAGTTAAGAGTAGTACATTTTAATTGTTACGATTGGAGTAAATATCTCTACAGATTTTGCTTTAAGTCCAACTAGGGTAAAATCGCAACAATATAATTAAGAATATAGAGGTAATGATGTTCGATACTTTAACAGATAGTTTTAAAAATGCCATAGGTAAGATTCGTTTTCATGATGATGACAAGGCGCTTAAAAAAGCAACCGCTGAACTTAAAAAATCACTTTTAAAAGCAGATGTACATCATAAAGTAGTGAAAGATCTCATTGCTACAGTTGAGACAGAGACAAAAAAACATGGTGTAGGGAAAGATAACTTTTTAAAAGCACTTCAAGATAAACTTACAGATATTCTTACGATAGAGGGTGCTCCTAAAGGGTTTACTTTTGCTTCCAAACCTCCTACAGTAGTTTTGATGATAGGTTTGCAGGGTTCCGGTAAAACGACTACTACGGGTAAACTTGCTTACTTTCTCAAAGAGCAAAAAAAGAAAAAAGTACTTGTTATCGCAGCCGATCTGCAAAGACTTGCAGCGGTTGAACAACTTAGACAGATCACCTCTGGGATAGAAGTAGAGCTGGTTGCAGATGAAAATGCTACACCTACGCAGATAGTGAAGCAGGGACTGAAAAAAGCAGAAGATGAGCTTTATGATGTAGTGCTTATAGATACGGCAGGTCGTTTGGCTATAGATGATGAGTTGATGGATGAGCTTGCAGAAGTGAAAAAAGTAGCAAATCCGGATGAACTTTTCTATGTAGCGGATGCTATGACAGGTCAAGATGCAGTACGTACAGCACAAACCTTTAAAGAAAAGATCGGTATCACCGGTGTGGTACTTTCCAAGTTTGACGGGGACTCCAAAGGTGGGGTTGCACTTGGACTTACACAGCAAGTAGGGGTACCACTTCGTTTCATCGGTGCGGGTGAGAAGATGCCTGACCTTGAACAGTTTATCTCAGACAGAATTGTAAGCCGTTTGATGGGTGCAGGGGATGTTGAGTCACTGGCAGAAAAAGCAGCCGCAGCCATTGACCCTAAAGAAGCAAAGAAAATGACCCAAAAGATCAAAAAAGGTCAATTTAACTTCAATGACTTCTTGTCACAGATGGAACAGATGAAAAAACTTGGAAGCATGAAGTCTATTATGGGAATGATCCCCGGTATGGGTAATATGGCAAAGCAGATCGGTGATATGGATCTGGAAAATTCAGATGAGATCAAAATGATCAAAGCGATGGTCTCTTCTATGACACCAAAAGAGAGAGAAAATCCGGACTTGCTCAATAATACGCGTAAAAGACGTTTAGCAGCAGGTTCAGGTCTTGGTCAAATGCAAGTCAACCGCCAACTCAAGCAGTTTAAAAATGCTGCAAAGATGGCAAAGAAGATGTCAACTAAAGGCGGCATGAAACAGATGCAGGATATGATGGCACAGATGCAAGGCGGCGGTGGTGGCGGCTTCCCTGGGATGCCTCGTTAAAAATTGTACTACGATTTTATTTCATCGAATTGTTTTCCCTTCGATAAGCTCAGGGAACAAAATGAAATGACAGAAGCTGAGCTTGTCGAAGTCAATTTAATAAAATCTTTATAATCTTTATGGTAAAATCGCGTTCCAAAAAGAATTATGAAGTGTTGATGAGTGCTTTAGTCATTAAAAAGCAGTTGTCAGTACTTTATTCCATAATGCATGACTCTTCCTCGGGTAAGCATTGAAATAAATGAAAAAATACAAGGATACAATATGACAATGATCAGAATGACAAGAATGGGTAGAAAAAAGAAGCCATTTTACAGAATCGTAGTAACAGACAGCAGAAAAAGAAGAGATGGTGGTTGGATCGAAGCAATTGGTCATTATAACCCGGTAAGCGTAAACAAAGACCTTACTCTTGATATGGAAAGATTAAACTACTGGGTAAGCGTTGGTGCACAAATGAGCCCAACAGTTAAAAGACTTGCAGGGTTAAAATAGTCCTAATGGTTAAAGGATTCCTACTCTCATACACCAAACTTTTGGTAAACAACCCTGAAGATATCTCTGTAGAGATCACTGAGGTTGATGAGGGTTTCGATGAGATCACTATCTTTGCAAACAGTGAAGATATAGGTAAACTCATCGGTAAAGAAGGAAGAATGATCAACTCGATCAAAACAGTCATCTCCGGCTGTAAAGCAAAAGGCGGTAAAAACTACCGCGTTAATGTAAAACCTGCAGAGTAATAACTATGACAGGTCTCCTTCTCAAAGAGCAAAGCTCCTTAAGAGTTCCTCTCACTAAAGCTTTGCAAAATACAAAGATAGAAAATGAGATTTTCTATGTCAAATGACGATTCTCTTATCGCTCAAATAGGGCGAACCATTGGACTTTGGGGCGATCTCAAATTTCATCTTCATACAGATTTCCCAGAACAATTCAAAGTAGGGAATACCTATAGAAGTAACCGTGGTGACCTAACTATTGCTGATATAAACTTCAAGCGTGGTATTATCCGTTTTATTGGTTATGAAAGTATTGACTCTGCGAAAAAACTGACCAATACTAAACTTTATGCCAATGAAGCACAAACCAAAGAGAGTTGTGACTTGAAAGAGGGACAACATTTTTGGTTTGATATTATAGGCTGTGTGGTTAAGCAAGATGATGAAGTACTAGGTGCCATAGAAGATATTCAGCGTATGGGTGATACTGACTATTTGGCAATTAAAACTGCTGATGTTTTGGTTGAAGCAGGATTGTCAAAAACATTTTTAATCCCTTATATAGATCGTTATGTTATCAAAGCAGATACAGATGCTAAAGAAGTTTACACAAAAGATGCTAAAGACATTTTAGAGGCTAGTTAATCCTTATGCGTTTCTCCTTCGTTACCCTTTTTCCTAACCTTATCAAAGGGTACTTTTCAGAGAGTATCTTAAAACGTGCTATCGAAGATGAGAAAATGTCTATTGATTTTTATAATCCACGTGATTTTACGACCGATAAACACAATCGTGTAGATGCACCCATGATAGGTGGTGGTGCGGGTATGCTTATGACGCCACAACCTTTAATGGATACATTAAAAAAGGTAAGAGAAGTCTCACCTAAAGCACATGTAATATTTCTCTCTCCTGTAGCGAAACCGTTTACACAAAATGATGCAAAACGCTTGGCTAAAAAAGAGCATGTAGTGTTTGTCAGTGGACGCTATGAAGGCATAGATGAACGTGTGATAGAAGCTCAGGCCGATGAACTTTTCTCTATAGGAGATTTTATCTTAACAGGTGGAGAATTAGCCAGTATGGTGGTATGTGATGCTATTGCCAGAAATGTTGATGGGGTGCTTGGAAACAGTGAATCATTAGATATCGAGAGCTTTGAATCTTTTCTTTTGGAAGCCCCTTCTTTTACGAAACCTACAGTTTATGAAAAAAGTGCAGTTGTTTCAGAGTTCTTAAAGGGTAATCATAGTAAAATCACGGACTTAAAAAGAGGGCTGGCTTTGTGTAAAACGAAGTATTTTCGCCCAGACTTATACAAAAAAGGTATAACACATGAGAAATAAATATATTGAAAGCTTTGAAAAAGCACAATTAGAAAACAGAAACGTTCCTGAATTTAGAGCGGGTGATACTTTAAGAGTTGCCGTTAGAATTAAAGAGGGTGCAAAAACAAGAGTTCAAAACTACGAAGGTCTTTGTATTGCTATCAGAGGTCAAGGTACAGGTAGAACATTCATGGTAAGAAAAATGGGTGCTAACTCTGTTGGTGTTGAGAGAATCTTCCCTCTTTATTCTGAGTCTATCGAAAGTATCGAAGTACTTAGAAAAGGTAGAATCAGAAGAGCTAAATTGTTCTATCTTAGAGAGCTTAAGGGTAAAGCAGCAAGAATCAAAGAACTTCGTAGAAAGTAATCTTTCTTCCTGCTTCACAGCATTTTCGGCTAAATGGGCTTTGTTCCGTTTGGTCACTTACTATCAGTAAGCTCCCGCTCTACACAAAACCCATTTAACCAAAACTACAGCAAATCAGAAAAAAATCTAAACTTTCTATATATACCCATTATTTAAAACTATCAAATTCGCTATAATACTTTTAAAAATTATTTAGGATACCCCTGTCATGTTATCAGCTATAAAAAACCGCTTGACATCACTTCTACAACTCATACTGGTCATCATCTATATCATCTTTGAAGAGTTGATCTGGGAGGGGATCGCCAAGCCTATTTATGAGTTTGTTCACTCTCTTAAAATTTTACAAAAAGTCGAAGTTAAACTTCATAGTGTGAATGCTTCTGTGATATTGGTTATTTTTGTTCTCTTGCTTGGTGTGGTGGAGGCTTTGGGGATATATGCCGGTATCCTTTTTGTAAGTGGTCAAGTAGTGTTGGGTATGTCACTCTACCTCTCTAAGATACCTATTGCTGCTTTTACTTTTTGGATCTTTAGGATCACTGAAGATAAACTTATGCAGTTTGGATGGTTTAAGTGGATCTATGACTGGATAATGAAAGGGATCGATTGGTTAAAATCACGTGAGATCTATATGCAAACAATGGAACGCTTGGCTATAGTGAAAGCAAGTATCAAAAAAAGTCTTAAAGCTTTTAAAGTGAAATACTTTTCTAAAGAGAGTCCTTTTATAACAAAGATCAAACGTCTCTACAAAACGGTGAAAGAGTCGCTTAGTAAGTAGTGATGATGAAAAACAGACCATTATGGTTTTGGGTTATTCCCTTAGTCCTTATTAGCAGCATTTTTGTACTTTTCAGTATAGAAGAGAGTCGTACGTTTTTTGTTGCTTTGCTTCTTCGTATGATACTTTTTATTAAAAAAAATATTCTTACCCTGTTAGCTGCTTTTTTTCTGGTAAAAGGAAAATTTGTTTTAAAGCTCTTTTTGAAAAAAATAGTTTTACTTTCTGCTACAGGTTTGAGTAAACGATATATGATCGAACGTGTATTTACCCCCAATTTTAAAATACATTTCCTTGATCATCTTAATGATGATATCAAACGATTGATCCAGCATGCAAAAGAGAATTTTTATAACTTTACTTTAGTGAAGAAGATCATTACTGTATTTACATTTATAGGTTCACTTGGTTTTGTGGGTAAGTTTATGGGTGGTATGCTTGCTGTAAAAGTTTTTGTTGCCAAAGTCTGGAGTTTCCTGCTTATTATTTTTTTAAAAGTAGGGACGGCAGTTGTTTACTTCTTCACAGATTATCTATGGGGAAGCTGGTTAGCCCCTGTTGTAGAAGTAGTCATTTTCTCCTGGTTACTCTCCTGGATGGAGAAAGTTCCTTTTTTAAACAGAGGGCTTCGTAAGATCTATGCTTTTTTACTCACTCTTTTTGGATGGATGGAATATTATATAGAAAAGGTATTTCATATCCCACTTAAACGTATTTTAAAGTGGTTAGTAAAGAAGATACAGTCTGCTATTCACAACTTTATAGGATATGATCGTGTTTCACTTTTTAAACGCTTAAAAGAGGTACGAGAGTTAAATCCGAATAAACATACAAAATTAGTGCAAAAACGTAAAGAGAGAAAAGTGAAAGAGAAAAGTTATATTTCTCCAAGAGATAGATTAAAACAGAAAAGAAAACGAAGAATCTTTTAGTAAGACCTGTTTTTCATCGCTTGGCTTGCTTCACGATCAAGTGTTTTTGCTTTCATATCTGCACGTTTATCGTGTAGCTTTTTTCCTTTGGCTATGGCAATGCTTACCTTGGCGTAATTACGCTCATTAAAATAGATCATCAAAGGTACAATGGTCAGTCCGTCTTTATGTACTTTGACATAGAGTTTCTCCAGCTGTTTTTTATGTAAAAGCAGTTTTCTTGGACTTCGTGTATCTGGGGTATAATGTTTGTGCGCAGTTTCAAGGTGTGCGATATGTGCATTCATAAGATGCAGTTCACCTTGGATAAAACGACAAAAAGCATCTGCAAGATTGGCACGTTTTGCACGCAGTGCTTTTACTTCAGCCCCAGAGAGTACAATACCTGCTTCAAACTTTTCAAGTATCTCATAATCGTGTCTGGCTTTTTTGTTTTGAGCGACGATATTAATAGCCAAAGAAGAGTCCTTTTTTGGTAGAATTATAGCATTAAAATAGAGGTTTGTGTAGATGTTAGAGATCTTATATCAAGATGAGTACTTAGTTGCTATCAATAAACCATCAGGACTGCTTGTACACAAGTCTCCTATAGACCGTCATGAAACAGAGTTTGCATTACAGATGGTGCGTGATCAGATAGGGCAATATGTCTACCCTATCCATCGTTTAGATAAGCCTACTTCAGGTGTACTTCTTTTTGCTTTGAGTGCAGAAATACTTAAAAGTATGTCTATGCTATTTCATTCACATGAAGTCAGTAAAGAGTATATTGCCATTGTACGTGGTTATACACAAGCAGAGAACCTCATAGACTACCCGCTAAAACAGATGCTAGATACCAAAGAACAAAAGAAATCAGGTATTACAAAAGAGGCACAAGAGGCTCAAACCTACTATGAGTGTTTAGCGACAGTAGAGTTACCCTATGCAGTGAGCCGTTACCCTGTCGCACGTTATTCACTTGTAAAGTTGCTACCCAAAACAGGAAGAAAACATCAACTTAGACGACATATGAAACATATCTTCCACCCCATAGTTGGAGATACAAAACATGGTAGAGGAGAACATAACATACTTTTTAGAGAAAAATTTGAGTGTCATAGGCTCTTGTTGCATTCTCATAGAGTCTCTTTTACCCATCCTATAACAAAACAGTCAGTAGAGATAGAAGCATCAGTGGATGATACATTTTATGGGCTTTTTAAAATATTTGGATGGGATAGTATTAGTTATTAGATATAATGTATTTAGATATATATAAAAGGTAAAGATATAAACAATGAGTGAAGAACATAAAAATAACCCTTTGCATGGAATCAATTTAAAACAGATCATGAATGAATTGGTTGATCAATACGGTTGGGATGAACTGGGACAACGTATAAACATTCGATGTTTCAACTATGACCCCTCCATAAACTCCTGTCTCAAATTTTTGAGAAAAACACCTTGGGCAAGAACAAAAGTTGAAAATCTGTACATTGCTATGATAAAGAAATAAACCTCTCTAAATCTCATTATAAAACCATCATATTCTGCATTAAGTTTAATTATATTATAATCTAATGATATGTAATCGCTCTAATTTTAGGTTTTAAAATGCTAAGGAGAGTAAAAATGAATGATCCTAATAGTAAAGGCAGAAGAGACTTTTTACAAAAAATGATGCAAGGTGTAGGGTATGGTGCACTGGGGATTATTGCTTGGAGTAGCTATCTGAGCCAGTCTCAGGCAAGGAACCTGACCTTAAGGCCTCCGGGTGCTCTTTTTGAGAAAGATTTTGTCAGGACATGTATCCGTTGCGGGATGTGTGTTGAAGCCTGCCCTTTTGATATACTGAAACTCTCTACTATCTCTGATCAAATCTCGATCGGGACTCCCTATTTTACGCCAAGAACAGAAGCCTGTCGTCTGTGCCCTGATATACCATGTGCATCAATCTGTCCAACACAGGCACTTGATCTAAAATCACTTACAAAAGAGAATAAACTTTCCATTACTAGTGCAAGAATGGGGCTTGCAACGATCAATACACAAACATGTTTAGCATACCTGGGGTTACAGTGTACCTTGTGTGTACGTGCCTGTCCACTCGCGGATGAGGCTATATTTCTACATAGTGAGAGAAATCCACGTACAGATATGCATGCGTTTTTAAAACCGGTGGTTAACCCTGATTTCTGTACGGGATGTGGAATGTGTGAACATGCTTGTCCTACAAAAGTAGCTTCCATAACCATATTACCGCTGGCTATCTCAAAAGGTGATATCGGTTCACATTATATTGTAGGTTGGAAAGAAGGTGATGAGGCTAGACTTGATGAAGGTTCTACAGAGGTGACACTGGAAAAAACAAAACGAAGTGAAAAAAGTGTGATCGATAACCTTGATGATGTAGAGGGCATATTGAAAGGATTGTATGATGAATAATTTTTTATATAAACATCGTTTTTTACTCTCACGAAGAATCGTACAAATAGCGTTGCTTACCATCTACTTTGGTGGAAATGTGTATGGGTGGACTGTACTGCAAGGTAACTTGAGCTCTGCACTTGTTTTTGGATTTATTCCTCTGTCTGATCCCTTTGCTACACTGCAAATGTTTTTTGCCGGTGCAGTCATCACTACAGATATTCTAATGGGAGTTGCGGTAGTTCTTTTTGTCTATAGTGTCATAGGAGGTCGTTTTTTCTGTTCTTGGGTCTGTCCTGTCAATATCATTACCGAAACGGCAGCATGGTTAAGACGTAAACTGAACTTGACAGACAAGAAGAAGCGTGTCTCATTTAGTCGTAATATTCGCTATTGGGTCATTGTAATAAGTCTTGGATTGTCATTCTTCTTCTCTTTGGCAGCTTTTGAAATGATAAGTCCTATCGGTATAGCATTTAGAGGTGTGGTATTTGGATTTGGGATGGGATGGCTTTTTCTTGTGGCTATTTTTCTTTTTGATCTTTTTTCTCAGTCCTACGGATGGTGTGGACATATCTGTCCTTTAGGTGGATTTAATACATTGATAGGACGATACAGCATTGTTAAAGTGGTACATGACAGTGATAAATGTGTACATGCACTTGAGTGTTTTAAAGTCTGTCCCGAGGTTGAAATTTTAGCAAAGGTAGGTAGGGAAAGTGTACCTATAGGTGGTGCTTGCATCAAATGTGGTCGTTGCATTGAATCCTGTCCGAGTGATGCCTTTCAAGTGTCCATTGTAAATATGGCAAAAGGATAGATGATGAAAAATATTTTACTCATAATAGTCTTGTTTTTTACGATCGTTTCTGCAAAAGAGATAGGTCCCTATAAGTATGTCAAAGCAAGTGAAGCAGTGACAGATTTTGTGAAGGTAGACAATCTTTTGATCATAGGTACAGAGGAGGGAATTATTGATATTTATGATCTTGAAAAAGATCAACTCATAGATCAGGTCAAACTTCCGAAAGTAAAAAATATCTTTGGTGATGATATACGATCATTGATCACAAGTGTGGATTATTATCAAGGTAAGATCATATTTATAAAACGTTTGCTTAGTGGATATCATGAACTCTATCTTTATGAAAACAAAAAATTGATCAAGCTAGTTGATGCCTCTCAATATTTTTCACTTAAAAAAGTAAAATTTGTGAATGAGCAGAGTGCGATCATAGGTTTTATGAGTAATGAACTTATGTTATATGATTTGAAAAATAGAAAAATAGTCTATAAAAAACAGTACAATTTAGCGAGTTTATCTGATATTGTTCTTGATGAAAAAAGAGAGTATGTTTTTACGGCAGATGAAACACCACAGATCAGTAAAATAGATATTTTGACTGGAAAAGTGGTGCAGAAGTTTTTTAAGGCCAATAAACGGGATATATTCTCGATAGATTATAAAAATGGAAAGCTTCTGAGTGGAGGTAAAGACAGACGTGTCATCTTATATCAAACACCGGAGAAATACTCTATGACCAAAGGAGACTTTTTTATTTATGATGCTGCATTAAATCCTGATGCCACAAAGGCGGCTTTTGTAAAAAATGAAGAGAATGATATCTCTGTTATAGATACCGGTAGCATGGAAGAGATAATGCTTTTAAAAGGACATGCTCAAACCATTTTAAAAATAGATTTTCATACCTCAAATGAGCTGATCTCTGCTGATGAAGATGATCGGCTTATGTTTTGGAGGCTGGAGTAGCCTCTTTTTAGTACTCTTTTAATGCGTTATTGATCTGAACATATGCTACAATAGGAGTAGTCTCAAAGTAAGGGATATTATGCTTTTTTGCAAAATCTTTAGTCATTTTTTGTACTTTGAGAAGGTTGAAGCGGGGTGCTTTTGGAAAGAGGTGGTGTTCTATCTGTGTGTTAAGTCCGCCGTAGAACCAGTGTACAAAACTACCACCAGAGAGTGAACGGCTTGTTCTCATCTGCAGTTCCAACCATGAGAGTTTCTTACCCTCTTCTTCATCAAATGTTTCACATCCTAAGTGGTTGGTAATGAAACCAAAGGCTAACCAAGGGGAGAGTACAAAGTTCATTGTAAGTGCTACATACAATGTATTTAATGCACCTATCTGGTAAATAAGTGTTCCCCAGATAAGTGGCCAGTGAAGCAACATAAGTGTAAACTCACCCCATAGTTTGCGTTTGATAACAAAACTGTAAGATTGTGCGATGAACGCAGGAAACATGAAGAACATAGAACCCCAAAAGATGAGGTATTTGTATTTTTTGATGAAAGGACTATCGCCTTTATTTGGTGTAAAAGCACCATCAAGTGCACGGATATCTTCATCTTTTTCTATAATGTTGCAGTAGGTGTGGTGATTGACATTATGTTTATAGTCCCACCATGAAGAGGAGTTACTCAAGATAAATGCAGAAAAAGGATAGCTGAGTTTTTTTGAGAGTGATTTACTTTTAAAATACTGTGTATGTAAAATATCATGAGAGACAAAGACAGAACGTGTAAAAACAAGTGTCATAAAGAGACCTAAAAGAACAGGGTTCCATAGGGGTGCGGTAACGAGTGCAACTGTAATAGAAATGATGACAGCTATCATTTCTATGGATCCGCGAACAGGTATACGCTCCAATAAACCTGCTTTACGTACTTCGGATTTTAGTTCATCGAAGATATCTGGATATGGGGTAGTAGTTGTAGACATAGAAATACCTCTATTCTATTTTATTGAGATTATTATAACTTTTATACATTAAGATAATGTAAAAGAGAATATCAGTTGTTCTTTAGTCTGAAAAACGTACTCCCACTCCCAGAAAAGAACCAGCCTTCCCTATCTAACTCTTCTAGCTCTGGGTATGCAACAAGAGCTGCTGGATAGAGATCGTTGAGGGCTATGGGATCGGGTACTAAATTTAACAGAGTTCTGGAGTCCAGTCTTTCCCAGCCAAAGAATGAAGCAAGAGAGATGTATTGCAGTAAGTATTTGTTGAAAGTTTTATAGACGATAGTAGTGTCACAACCTATCTCTGGAATGTAGAGTTCAAATTCTAAAGGGGCTTCTTCAAAGGCTTCGACTATTTCACCAAAGCCAGATACATTTGCAGAAGGGTAATTATAGATGAAGAAGGGGAGATCAGCACCTATGGTGCTTCCTATTTTGGCTAATGCTTCAGTATCTATTTGTAGATCACAAACCTCATTGGCTAATCGCATGAAAGCTGCAGCATCTGAACTTCCTCCTCCTAAACCTGCTTGGCTTGGGATTTTTTTTGTTACTACTACTTTATGCTTTGCAAAAAAGTTAGATAACTCTTCACTGTTGCCGTGCTTCAATAAGGCACTGTATGCTTTGTAAATAGTATTGGATTTGGTAGGAACATCATCACAACCTTCTATGGTAAAGGAGTCGCATTCACATGGTTCAAAAGTGATGGTGTCATAGAGGTCTTCTACTCGTACAAATCTTGAGAGTAGGGTATGATAGCCGTCTTTATGTCCTGTGATCTTTAAAAAGATGTTTACTTTTGCGTGGGCTTTGATAGTGTGCATTAAATTTCCTCAAATTTTGGTATTCTGTTAAATCTATATTTAACTGTTTCATCAAGTATTTCAATAATAGAAAAGAAGTTTGAAGTTTCTATGAGGTAAACACCATCTTCTTTAGTCTCAAAATACTCTACAGAGAGCTTTTTCCCTAATTCCATATATTCCTCTTCCCCTGTATAAATATTAGAAGGAAGGGCTAAATGTGTGAATGGATCTAGAGCTTTTTCATCAGCATAATAAAACTGTCCTTCATGGATACGATGTAAGCTTGAAAGTGTACCATCAACTTCTAGCATATCTGCTATGAGTGAACCAAGACTGCGAATGTAGGTACCTTCACTTACTTTGGCTTCAAAGTGTACAAAAGGGTGATTATAGTTGATGAGTTTTATATCGTATATGGTTGAGGTGATGGTCTTAAGCTCTACCTTTTCACCTGCTCGTGCAAGTTCATAGGCACGTTTGCCGTTTATCTTTTTTGCACAAAACTTGGGAGGGTAATAAGTGAGTTCACCTTTTAAAGAGAGTAAAACTTCTTCTATCTTCTCTTTGGGAAAGGGTACTACTTCTTTAATGCTGTCTACTTGCTCGATATCTAAACTAGGAGAGTTAGCCCCTAACCATAAAGTTGCGTTATAGCTTTTAGGTGTTTTGTTGAGGTATTGAAAGAGTTTTGTGTATTGACCTGTGGCTACGATAAGGCAACCTGTAGCAAAAGGGTCAAGTGTACCTGAGAAACCTACTTTTTTTGTGTTGTATTTACGTTTAACATAACCCATATACCCATTGGATGTACGGAAGATAGGCTTGTTTACTACAAAGAGACGGTTCAATTATTTTCCTGTAGGGTGTGTTTGCCAACGCACCTTTGATTTTATATTAAATTTTATTTGTGTTTTTGGTGCGTTGGCAAACGCACCCTACATCATATCGATTGTACGAAAGAGCTAAGTATCTCTTTCTTATTCCCACCAAAGTTAATGAGAAGTTTATACTCTTTCCCAGACTTATTGGCTGCCTGTACCCGCCCTATACCAAAGATCTTATGTTTAACAAGATCACCTTTTTTAAAGGCTGAACTCTTTGTGATCTTGAGGCTGGTATCTTGAATAAGCCCTGCTTCACCCAGGAAACGACTCTTGTCTATCATTTTACGACGACCTTTATAGAAACGACTGTCAACATAACAAAGGGTAAGGTCTGACTTGGCTCTGGTGATAGCCACATAGCCTAAGCGACGCTCCTCTTCCATGTTGCACCCCTCACCAAGAAGGGGGAAGAACTCCTCTTCAAGACCGATGACAAAGAGGTGTTCAAATTCTAAGCCCTTTGCAGCATGGATACTCATAATGATGATAGCATCTTCTTCTATCTGGTCTTGGTCACTTTGCAATGAAATGTCATTGAGAAATTCATCCAGTGTAAGATCCGGGTTTTTAATGACAGCATCTCTAAAGTATCCGTAAAACTCGTCGATATTCAAGATACGGTCAAAACCGTCGACCATCCCTGCATAGTGGTCTTTAAGTTTGATGCGTTCTTCAAAAAGTGTGATAAAGTTTCCAAGAGTGTTTTCTATCTCTTCTTGTAACACTTTTATATCTTCAACCAGTTTAGTAAGTGCAGTAGCCACTTTTTTACTGATCACTATAGGCAATTTACCACTTACGCTTTGTTCTATATAACTATAAAGTGAAAGATGTGCATCAAAAGCAGCCTTCTGAAGCTTCTCTATAGATGCTTTACCAATGCCCCGTTTGGGTTTGTTAATAATACGCAGTAGTGAAAAATCATCATGTGGATTGGCAAGCACTCTAAAGTAGGAGATGATATCTTTTATCTCAGCACGTTCATAAAAACGCATACCACCGATGAGCTTGAAGCCTAATCCCTCTTTGGTAAAGCCCTCTTCAAGAGAACGTGAAAGTGCATTGATACGGTAAAGTACAGCTATTTCATCAGGGTCAGCACCTTTGTCTATGAGTTTGTGTATTTGATGTGCGATGGCTTTAGCTTCCATAGACTCGTCGAGTGAGTGGAGTAGTTTGACATCTTCACCTTTTCCTTTATGTGAGGTAAGTTTCTTCCCTAGGCGTGTTGAGTTGTGTTCTATAAGTGTATTTGCTGCTTGTAAGATAGGGTTTGTTGAACGGTAGTTGGTTTCAAGCTTCACGGTTTTCGTATTTTTAAAGTTGTCTGCAAACTCTAAGATATTACGGATATTTGCACCTCTCCAGCCATAAATACTCTGGTCATCATCACCCACAACACAGAGATTCCCGTGCTCAGAGCAAAGATGTTCAAGAAGGCGGAACTGCAATTCATTGGTATCTTGGTACTCATCAACCATAATGTACTTGTATCTGTTACTGGTCTCTTTACGCAGCCCCTCATGTTCATCAAGTATTTTATATGTCAGCATAAGAAGATCATCAAAATCGACAAGATTATTCTCTTCGATATTTGCCTGATAAAGCGCATAAATTTTTGCTACTTTTTTATAGTCTGCAAGTTCGGCTTTCTGAATGACTACCTCAGGAGAAAGTAGTGAGTTCTTGTATTTTGAGATCTCAGAGGCGATAAATGAGATGTTGAGGTCGATTTTTAACTCTTTGGCAATGGAGCGCAGGAGACGCTTTTTATCATCACTGTCGATGATGACAAAAGAGTTACTTCGTCCCAGTTTTTCAATATGGAATTTTAAAAAAAGTAAGCCAAACTTATGAAAAGTACATAAAAGTGGAGGGTAAGAGACTTTAGCTGGCATCAATTTAAGTGCACGTTCTCTCATTTGAGAAGCAGCTTTATTGGTAAAAGTAAGTGTTAAAGTGTTGGCAGGATCTATGCCAACCTCTCCTACAAGGTATGCAAGTCTTGCAGTAAGGGTTTTGGTTTTTCCACTTCCCGCACCAGCAAGGATAAGCATCGCACCATCGATATGTTCAACCGCTTCACGTTGTGATGGATTGAGTTCGTTTAATATATTTTCCATAAGTATATTACTCTCCTATATAGTATTTATTATATCGTTAAAATGTTTAAGTCTAAATTCTACCTTTATATAAAAAAGTGAATTATATTATTTTAATAAGCGCACCTTATGTATAGTTAAGTATAATTTGATACAATAACAATAGTAAAATTTTTATATGAAATAAAATAAGGAATAATAATGTTAAAAGATTTTGTAAAATTGGAAACTTTTTTGACTGTAGCACGTGAAAGAAGTTTTTCAAAAGCGTCAGCGAAACTGGGGATATCTCAACCTGCAGTGACACAACAGATTAAATTTATCGAAAAGTATCTGGGAGTAAAAATTATTGAGCGTAAAAAAAATGGTATTAAGCTTACGGCTGAAGGAGAAGAACTTTATAAGATAGCAGCAAGACTGGAAAAAGAGATCAACTCTTCAGAGAAAGATATACTTAAGATCATTAATAAACAGATGACATTCAGATTGGGAGCATCGTATACTATAGGTACATATGTTATCCCTGGTGAGTGCCTTAATGATATGGGTGAAGCGATCCACAATGATGTGAATTTAAGTATTGATCTAAGTGATGAGATTGTGCAGAAACTTAAAGACAGAAAGTTAGATGTAGGGCTTATAGAATCACCGGTGATGGATAATGATCTGATCTATAGAGAGTGGTTGGAAGATGAGCTTGTTCTTGTAAGTAATGTACCGATTCCTAAAATAGTTAAAACTGAAGAGCTCTATGATTATAGATGGATCTGTCGTGAAGAGGCATCTCACACAAGACGTGTTACAGCAGATGTGTTTGAAGAGCTTGGTGTATCATGTAAAAGTTTTGATGTTATCAGTGAAGTGAGTAATACAACAACTGTATTGCAAACGATCAAAAGAGCTAAAAAAGATGTAAACAAACCAGTGGTTTCTGTCATTTCAAAATATGCTATCGCAGATGAAGTAGCAAAGGGTGAACTTTTTGAAGCAAGACTTAGAGGATACACAATGACACGTAAGTTTTACATCGTTTACTCTAAAGAGAATAAGCATAATGCCTATGTAGATAATGTGGTAGATTACATCTTAGCAGGACAATGCTAAGAGAGACTAAGGCTTCTTTTTCTTAAGAAGCTTTTTATTTTCAGGGTTATTGAGTAGGGCTTCCATAGAACTTTTTTTAGACACCTTCTCTTTATCTACAGGTTGAGCAAGGTTAAAGATAATGGGATTATCTCCAACAAAGACTTGTTTTATCGCAAGCAGTGGGACTGTCACTGTCGAGCCGAAATTTTCAGATCCAAACCCCGCTTCAAAAGAAAAATATCCCGTATCAAGTTTTGCAGTTTCATAGGTGTACCCACTTAAAACAAATAACACAGTCTCATTAAAAGCTTCTTTAATACTAGAGGGGAGTTCAGGGTTAAAATTGATATGTTTTATTTCACAAGCAAGAGAAAATTCCTGATTTTTATTAAACAGATAACCAATGGTTTTTTCTATATGTTCTTCCATAAGTGTTCTGTATTCCGGAGTTTGAAAAAGGTTAATGGTCATTATTTTCCCTTTATAATATTTCTTATTTTTGAATTGTGAAGTTATTTAGAATTTTAAATCCTATCATAGCATTCATTAAAGCAACGTGTGTGTAGTCACTTATTTCCTCTTTTTTTATCTTTCTGGTATGCAGAAATCCTTCATCCAACAACTTTGCTCTCATCGTACCTTTTAGCAGAGGTTTTTCAGGAGTGAACCATTGTTCCCCATCATAAAAAGCAATATTTGCAATGGTGGTATCGGTTAAATATCCTTCTTTTTCTATGATTATTTCATCTGCATCATATTGCTTTTGAAGTAGAGTGTTTAGCTCTTCTCTATTTGCATATTTGTAATTGTATATGATATTAGAAGTGATAACTTTTAATTTATGTATCTCTTTGGGTTTATAAGGAATGTACTCTATAGAGTGTATTTTCTCATCATAAAGAATACGACAGCGATAAAGTCCTTTGGGTGGTGCCTGGATAAGAGAAGATATATCCAGTCTGTTTGTTGAATGAAACAGAGCTTTTCTGCTTTCATCACAACGTGCTTGGTGGTAAGAAAGATTAAACACTTCCCCATCTTCTATTTTTATGGTTTCTAAAAGAAGTGTTGAAGTATCATGCATATGAAAAGCTTATGTGTCAAAAAGTTCTGTAGAGAGATAACGTTCTGCTGTATCACAAAGGATAGTAACGATCGTTTTACCTTTATTCTCAGGTCTTGAAGCAACGAGGTAGGCTGCATGAAGATTTGCCCCTGCTGAGATACCTATAAGCAAACCTTCTTCTTTTGCTACTTTTTGTGCCATAGCAAAAGCATCATGATCGTTTACCACAATAGTCTCATCATAGATAGAAGTATTGAGGATCTTTGGTATAAACCCTGCACCTATTCCCTGTATTTTGTGTGGTCCTGGGGTACCACCACTCAATACGGCAGAAGTTGCAGGCTCAACAGCGATGGATAACATGGAAGGAAGTTTTTCTTTAAGTACTTCAGAAGTACCGGTAAGTGTTCCGCCTGTTCCCACTGCTGCAACAAAAATATCTACGTTGTTATGGGTGTCTTTAAGTATTTCAACTGCAGTGGTTTTTCTATGGATATCCGGATTATCCGGATTTTGAAACTGTTGTAATACTATGGCATTATCGAGTTCATGCAATAGGGCATTTGCTTTTTCTATGGCACCATTCATCCCTTTGACTGCAGGGGTAAGTACAAGCTCTGCTCCCAAATAGGTAAGCAGTTTTTGTCTCTCTATGCTCATTGAGTCTGGCATGGTAAGGATAAGTTTAAGTCCTTTGGATGCACAGATCGCAGCAAGTCCTATGCCAGTATTACCACTGGTAGGCTCAATGATAGTGGTGTTTTTAGTTATTTTTCCCGACTTCATTGCTTCGTTGATCATATTAAACGCAATCCTGTCTTTAACCGAAGATGTAGGATTCATAAATTCACATTTACCTAAGATGATAGCACCTGTTTCATTTGAAAGTGAATTGATTTTCACTAAAGGGGTATTTCCTATGAGTTCTTCAATACTATTTGCGATCATGCACTCTCCTTATTTAACTTTATAATTTATTATACTTTATTATTACTTTTGACTAAGCGGTTTGAATTCATAATTTTCATCATCATAATATTCTATGTCGCCATGTTCCATGTGATAGTGCCAACCATGGAGGAAAAGCGTTCCTGCTTCAACTCTTCTTTTTACACCGGGATAAGTCAATAGATTATCAAGTTGATAGACTACAGAAATTTTTTCTGTATAGCGAAGCATTCTCTCTTTACTATCATTTTTATAAGCGAGCATGGCTACTTTTTTTGCTTCTTTACCTAACTCCAGCCATTTAATGGTATGGGTATTTTCAGGGGTCTCTTTGATATCTTTATAGAGTGCTTCGATCGCACCACAGTGTGAGTGCCCACAAACAATAATATCTGAAACTTCCAAGATACTTGTTGCGTATTCTATGGCAGAAGCGGTAGCGTGAAAATCTGCATCAGGTTTGTATGGTGCTACAAAATTACCGATGTTCCTAATAATGAAAAGATCACCTGCTTTACTTCCTGTGATCATTGCAGGCATTACACGAGAATCACTGCAACCAATGAAAAGTGCTTTAGGGCTTTGTCCTTCATCAACAAGTCTTTTAAAACGCTCTTTACTCTGATTGAATTTTACTTTTTGAAAGTCCGCATGTCCTTTCTCAAACTCTTGGAGTTGACTATCCATTTTTTACACCCTTTATACTGTATGCTATCTCTTCACCAGCATACATAGACACAACTCCGTTATACTCAGCAGGTACTTTAAAACTTTTTTTCTCTAACGTCACCTTTTTAGTTATAGGTGTCACCCCATAAATATGTTGTGCATTGCCAGAGATAAAGGCTTGAAGATTTTCAAGGGGAGCATTATTTGTCTCAAAAAGTTCTGTGAGTACTTGTAATGCTATAGGTGCAGTAAAGACACCGGCAGCACAACCACAGGCTTCTTTAGCATGTTTAGGGTGTGGTGCTGAATCTGAACCGAACATGACTTTAGGGTGTGCTGCAAGGGCTACTTTAAGCAGTGCTTCTCTGTCTTCCGGACGTTTGGCGATAGGTTTACAAAAGAGATGCGGTTGAAGCATCCCGCCGGCAACATCATCAAGTGTGATGAGCAAGTGGTGTACAGTGATCGTTGCATAAAGATTTTCGTGCTTTTCAAGGGCCGCTACACTCTCTTTTGTCGTGATATGTTCCATAATGATCTTAAGCTTTGGAAATGCAGATGCCAGTTTTTCATAGATAGAGACAAACTCTGCTTCTCTGTCCATGACAAAACCGTTGGTCTCTCCATGCACACAAAGAGGAATGTTCAGATCAGACATGGCTGAAAGTGCAGGACGTAACTCTTCTACGTCAAAACCGCTTACACCACCTTCGGAATTTGTGGTAATGCCTGCAGGGTAAAGTTTGATCGCAGTGATATCATCACGTACAGACTCCAGAAAAGCCTTGTCATAGCTTGGCTTGAAAAAGAGTGTCATATACGGTGTAAACTTTTCATTACCAATAGCATGCATAATGCGTTCTTTATAGGCAATGATCTCTTCTTTACTACTTACAGGTGGTACAAGGTTAGGCATGATAATAGCCCCTGAAAAAGTATGAGCAGAGGCTTTGGCGATATTTTCTAACATTTCTCCATCTCTGAGGTGAAGGTGCATATCAAGTGGGGCGTCAAGAATCACTGGAGTCGTTAATGGCATTAAAATCCTTTAAAATATAATATTTTGAATGGTTGATATCTTTGGGTACGAACCAATAAATGATCTTCATTTTGCCACAAAGTCTATTAAAATCAAGCAAGTTTAGTAGCTTTGGTGGTACATAGGTAACTATAGGATAATCAATCCCCCCATCAAAAAGCTGATTGCAGCGTAAGATACGCAAAGAGCTTGCAAGCAATGCTTTATGCGGAGCATTGAACTCAAACTGCCACTTCGCATACTCAGAGCATGTAGGATAGTATCGACAGGAAGCAGGGAGCATTTTTGAAATGTATTGGTATCCTTTGATAGGGGCTAACCAGAATTTTCTTGTATCTATTTTTGTATCCTTACTCTACCATTCTCTATCACATAAGACTCTGACATATTCACCGCATGATAAATGATGGTACCGTATTTTTTACTATAGTATTGTAACAGAAGTTTTTGTTGAGTGGGTTCTATGGAGGGAGTGAACCAGCCGTTATTGCTTAAGACTATCATGTTTTTTGGCTTGCCTTCATAAAGCTTTTCGCTTGTGGCTTCAAAGCAGATGGCATTTCTGTAAGTGTTTTCATCTATTTTGTAATCTATAACGTCTTTACTTGCTTTATAATCTACGGCACCATCATAAAAAACTTTATTGACCCAGTCACTTAAAAAATCAGGCAGGGGATTACTCTCTCCAAAAGGGACAAGCACGACTTTGTTGGCTACAGAGATTTTTCCATTTGTGAAGATATAGGTAGAGTTTCGCGGTGTTTTACCATCCCAGTAAAGTCCACCCGTAACGATGGAGATTTGTTTGGCTTTTTTTTGAAGTTTGTCTATGAGTTCTTGTGAACGGTTTACGAACACAGGGAAGACAGACTCCGGTAAGATAACGAGTGTTTTGTTTGCGTCTATGGCTTGGTCTATGGTTTTAAAAAGCGCATCAAATTGCGCAGGCTGGAGCGATGCTTTCCATTTGTCTTCAACGGAGGTGTGGGTAGTCACTATCTGTATGGTGCCAGGTGGTATAGTTGAAGTGGCAATCGTTGTAGGTTGATAGGCTAGAAGTACTAAAAAAAGATAAAGCAATTGTTTTTTCCAAATAGCTAGAGTGATAGAAATCAAAATAATAGAAAATTGCCATTTTTCAATGCCTAAATAACTCTCTACAAATATGAGTTCAGGTTTGAACCAGTCAAAGCCAAAAGGATGAATATAGCTTAAGACTAAAAGCCCGATGGCTTTGAGTGTTAAAGGTAGCAGGGAGTAGGTAGCAGGGAGCAAAGAAGTGGTTTTTTTAACTAAAAATGCGATAAGCCAAAAAAGTATTCCATAAGAGAGAGCAATGACCATTAATCCTATGGGGATAGCCCAGATCATGTTATAGTGTTTAAAGCTCATGCTTATCCACCAAAACCAAAAAAGTCCTATGAAAAATCCAGAAAAAAACCAGGTTTTTTGCTCTTCTTGCAGCAGTAGGTAGAGCGCGGTGAGTCCAAACAGCGTCGTTAAAATCGGATGTGAGAGACCCCAATAGTCCAGATATATAAAGGCAGAGCTTAAAAGTGCTATCAAAAAGCCTCTTGTTAGCTCAAAAGTGCTAAAATACTGTCTAATTTTACTCAAAGGATTCCTTATGGATACTAACGGACTAGCTTCATTTTTGCCACTAATCATTTTATTTGCGATTTTTTATTTTTTAATTATCAGACCGCAACAAAAAGCACAAAAAACACATGCAGCAATGCTTGAAGGTCTTGTAAAAGGCGACAAGATCGTTACTACAGGTGGTTTGATCGCTACGATCGTTAAACCTGAAGAAGAGTTTATCAAAATCAAGCTAAATGATGAGGTTATCGTTAAACTAGATAGAGCTTTTGTATCAAAAAAGGTTGAATTGGGTGAAAACGCTTAATTTTAGAGTTATTATCTTTGCATTTGCACTCATTTTCGGGGTGGTGTTTTCTATCCCCTCTTTGATGCAAAGTGATAGTGGAAAGAAGATCACCTTAGGGCTTGACCTTCAAGGTGGACTTCATATGCTCCTTGGGATCAAAAGTGAAATTGCTATTGAGTCTCGTATTAAATCTATGGCTGCAAGTGTGAAGTATATCTTTGATGATGAAGAGATCATCTTCGATGACCTTCGCATGATAGATGGTGAAGAGATCACTTTTGAACTGCTTGATGGTGATGATCTTGTCAAAGCCAAAAAACTTCTTAAAGATGAATTACCCGGTACTGCTTTCGTTGAAACCGGATTAAAATTTTCTCTTAAAATGACTGATGAAGAGATGATACGTACAGAGCAAAATGCCATTCAACAGGCAGTAGACACCATCCGTAATAGACTCAATGAGTTTGGACTTGCTGAACCAACTGTAGCTAAACAGGGTGAAGACAAGATCCTTGTAGAGGTACCTGGTATCAAAACACAGGAAGATGAGCAGCGTATACGTGAACTCATCGCACGTGCAGCGCACTTACAGCTTATGGCTGTGGATGAAGACAGAGCAGCAAGAGTCAACACTATGAGTGCAGATGAAGCAAAAAGTTTTGGTGATGTGATCCTTACGGATGTCAATACACCGGAAAAATATCTGCTTCGTGCCATTCCTGTTTTGGATGGTTCTATGTTGACCGATGCCAAAGTAGGGTTTGATGAAAATAATCAGCCTGTGATAAACTTTACACTTAACGGACAAGGTGCCAAAATATTTGGTGACTTTACCGGTAAAAGTGTAGGGAAGCGTATGGCAGTTGTTTTAGATAACAAAGTCTACTCTGCACCAAACATCAATGAGCGTATCGGTGGTGGTCGTGTGCAGATCTCTGGAAGATTTGAACTTTCAGAAGCACATGACTTGGCTATTGCACTTCGTTCAGGAGCATTGCTTGCGCCTGTGTATGTCATGGAAAAAAGATCTGTGGGACCAAGCTTGGGTGCAGACAGTATTAAAGCAAGTTCACTTGCTTTGATGCTTGGGTTTGTATTGGTCGTAATTTTTATGGTATTTTATTATGGAATGGCAGGTGTGATCGCGAATGTTGCCCTTATAGGAAACCTCTTTTTGATCTTAGCCATTATGTCACTCTTTGGTGCGACACTTACACTTCCGGGTATGGCGGGTATCGTCCTGACAGTGGGTATGGCAGTTGATGCCAATGTAATCATTAGTGAACGTATACGAGAGCTACTGCATCAAGGCAAGTCTATTGGAAAGTCCATAGAAGATGGGTATAACAATGCCTTTACTGCTATTTGGGATGCCAACGTAACTACATTGATCGCAGCAACTGTACTTTATGCCTATGGTACGGGTGCTATCAAAGGGTTTGCTCTTACGATGAGTATCGGTATTTTGGCATCTATGTTGACTGCGATCGTAGGAACACATGGTATTTACCAATGGATCTTGCCTCGTATCGATAAGAAAAAACTGAACTTCTGGTTTGGTATCAAAAGTGAAGGGGCGAAATAATGGAAATATTTAAATATAAAAAACCTCTTTCGTTAATGAGTAAAAGTAAACGTTTTGGTTTGCTTTCTGTTACTGTACTGATACTTGCACTTGGTTTGATCATCGGTAAAGGTTTTAACTATGGTATTGACTTTGCTGGTGGTACGCTGATACAAGTACAATATGAAGGTAATGCACCTATCAAAGAGGTACGAAAAGCACTGGAGACAGATAAAGCCTATGAAGGTGCAACCGTTACTTTCTTCGGAGGTGAGGATGAAGTGGTCATCCGTACTAAAATGTCTTCAAAAGCTTTAGGTGAAGATGTTGGAGACAAAATCCGAACATTACTTAAAGATACGGGTGACTTCAAAGTAAGAAGAGTTGATATGGTAGGGGCAAAAGTAGGATCTGAGTTACGTGAACAGGGACTTATGGCTATGGTACTTGCCATTATCGGTATCCTTATTTATGTTTCATTCAGGTTTGAGTGGCGTTTTGCAGTAGCTGCTGTAATGGCATTGTTACATGATGTTACGATTGCTATGGGTATGATAGTGCTTGTTGGTGTAGAAGTTAACCTCGACATTTTAGCAGCACTTTTAACCATACTTGGTTACTCTCTGAACGATACGATCATTGTATTTGACCGTATCCGTGAAGGAATAAGAACCATCAAAGATCCAGATCTTGGTGTGATCATCGATGAGTCTGTGACACGTACACTTTCACGTACAACATTGACATCTTTAACAACATTCTTCGTTGTTCTGTCACTCTTCCTTTTTGGTGGAGAGATCATCAACGGGTTTAGTTTCACCTTGCTTGTGGGAATCGTTGTAGGTACATACTCATCTATCTTCGTAGCATCTCCTATTTTGATGTGGTTAGGTTTCTCTGTTTCCGGATTTAGAGAAAAAGAAGCAGCAAAACTCAAAAGAGAGAAAGAGAAAGAAAAAATGCGTGCGATGTATGAAAATGGTACGATATAATAGTTGAAGCATTTTTTCTTTTCTCGCCAAAGGCGTAGCTTTAGTGAGATGAATTGAATAGGGGCTTTGCTCCTATTCAAGAAGAAGATAATAATAGCAAATGAGAGCAATGTACGAAAACGGTACAATATAATTAAATTTTAAGGAGTTACTATGCAATGGGGAAAAGTTTTTTATATGTTTTTTACGTTGATGTCTCTTACGACATCTGCAGCATTTTTGTATGATGAAGCGCTTGTGGCATTGTTTATAGCGGGGTCAGTAAATGTTGTTTCGACGATTATGAAAATCGGTGTGAGAAATTTACTTGCTGCAGAACTATTGGCAGGTTCATTAGTAGCTGACCTGCACTTGATACCTGCATTTTTTGCACTAAAATTTTATGATAATCATGAACTTGCTACAGGATTGGTCATAGGGGCTGTTATAGCGAATCTTTATACTATTGTTATCTCTATAGTAGAGAGTTCTAAAGAGAAAGCAGACTTTTAAGCGATCTTCTTTAAGGAGTACACATGGTAAAGATGCCTACACTTCATGGAACAAACTCTGAACTCAAACGACAAGAGATCAAAGAGTATTTTCAATATTGTTACAAACGCTATGAATCACTTTTTGATCTCATAGCAGATGAAAAAGCCTATTTTCAAAAAGCAGATCCTCTTCGTCATCCTATCATTTTTTACTACGGGCATACAGCCACATTCTTTATTAACAAATTTAAACTTGCAAAGATCATAGATGAACGTATTGATGCAAAGCTGGAATCTATCTTTGCTGTAGGTGTAGACGAAATGAGTTGGGATGACTTAAATGAAAAACATTATGAATGGCCTACGCTAGAAGAGACACAAGCGTATCGCGATAAAGTATATGATCTTGTCTCTAACTTGATAGACAGACTTCCTTTAACCCTTCCTATTACTGAAAGTTCTCCTTGGTGGATCATTTTAATGGGTGTAGAACATGAGAACATCCATCTTGAAACCTCTTCTGTACTTCTGCGTCAACTTCCTTTTAAAATGATCAGAGAAGATGAAAAATGGAAAGAGTGCGAAAGTGTTGGTGCCGCCCCGAAAAATGAACTTTTGGATGTGAGTGCCGGTAGTGTGATACTTGGTAAAAATAGAGATGCCCAACTCTATGGATGGGATAATGAGTATGGTGTGCATCAGGTAGATATCCCGGCATTTAAAGCATCTAAATACTTAGCCAGCAATGCAGAGTTTCTTACTTTTGTTGAAGGGGGTGGTTATGAGAGTGATGATTGTTGGTGTGAAGAGGGTGCTTCATGGAAAAAATATACGAATGCCAAACATCCTCTGTTTTGGATAGAAGATAACACGGCTACAGCAGGTTATAGGTTTCGTACACTAAGCCGTGAGATAAACTTGCCACTTAACTGGCCTGTAGAAGTGAACTACCTGGAAGCAGAAGCATTTTGTAAATGGTTGAGTGAAAAAGAGAGTACAACTATCACATTACCTACGGAAGATGAGTACATACGTTTACGTGATGAAGTGAAAGTACCCAGTTATTTAGAGTGGACAGCTAAGGGCAAAGCTCCTGCAAACATCAACTTAGAGGGCTTTGCTTCTTCCGTGCCGGTAGATACATATGAACAGGATGGATTTTATGATGTGGTAGGTAATGTTTGGCAGTGGTCACGCACGCCTATCTATCCTTTCGAAGGATTTAAAGTTCATCCTATTTATGATGACTTTACGGTACCGACTTTTGATGGTAAACATAATCTCATTAACGGAGGTTCATGGGTAAGTTGTGGAAACCTTGCTACGCAAGAGAGCCGTTACGGTTTCAGGAGACATTTTTATCAGCATGTGGGGTTTAGATATATTCAGAGTCATTATGAAGAGCAAGTAACGACTAACTCTTATACCACAGATAGCATTATCTCTCAGTATTGTCATTTTGGTTGGGGTGAAAATGGCTTGGGCGTAGAAAATTATCCTGCAAAGTGTGCAAGTATTGCTTTAGAATATATGAAAGACAGACCAAAAGGTAGAGCATTTGATATAGGTTGTGCAATAGGACGAAGCTCTTTTGAACTTGCACGCGGCTTTGATGAAGTGATAGGCGTAGATTTTTCTGCAAGGTTCATACAGGAAGCACAAGTACTCAAAGAGAATGGTGTACTTCGTTATGTTATGCCTACAGAGGGTGAACTTGAAAACTTTTATGAAGTGAATCTTGCAGATTTTAATTTGGAAAATGAACGTAAGAAAGTAGCATTTTGGCAATCAGATGCCTGTAATCTAAAGCCTATTTTCAAAGATTTTGACCTTATCTTTGCAGGCAATCTTATAGACAGACTCTATGACCCTAAAAAGTTTTTAGATTCACTTGCTTCACGTCTGAATGATGGAGGACTATTCATTATGACATCTCCTTATACATGGCAAGAGGAGTCTACGCCTAAAGAAAAATGGATAGGTGGCTATAAAAGAGATGGTAAGAATGTTAGTACTTTAGAGGGGTTAAAAGAAATACTGGAACCCCACTTTGAACTCATAGATACAAGAGATGTCCCTTTTGTCATCCAGGAAACAGCTAGAAAATATCAGCATACTATTGCAGAGATGACGGTATGGCAGAAACGATAGTAATGGGTAAGAAGATGAATTTTGAAGCGCAAGACAGAAGAGGCACTTATACCACTAAACTAGATGATGCCATAAAAAAGTTTGGTACAGATGATCTGCTCCCTTTATGGGTAGCTGATATGGATCTGGCTTCTCCTGTTTGTGTCCAAGATGCTATGAAAAAAAGAGCACAACATCCTCTTTATGGTTATACTGTTTATCCGGAACGATACTACAAAGCCATTAGGAAATGGATGAAAAAATGTTTTGACTGGAAAATTAAAACGAATTGGATCGTGCCTTGTTATGGTGTAGTGCCTTCTATGAATTTTGCTATAGAGGCATTCACAAAAAAGGGTGATGGCATACTGATACAAACACCCATTTATCCTCCTTTCGCATCTTCGGTGAAACATAGAAAGAGAAAACTTCTTGACAATACTCTAGTCTATAAAAATGGTAAGTACGAGATAGATCTTGAAGATTTTGAAACAAAAGCAAAAGAGGCAAAACTTTTTTTGCTCTGTTCTCCACACAATCCTACAGGTAGAGTTTGGGAGAAGGAAGAGTTAGAGAAAATAATAGATATCTGTATTGCATATGATGTATTGATCATTTCAGATGAGATACATGCAGACCTTGTGTATGAAAAGACACATCATGTCATAGGGAATTTTGAGAAGATGCAAAACAAATGCATTATTCTAAATGCACCTTCTAAAACATTCAATGTTGCAGGACTCAATACTTCTTATGCTATTATACCTGACGATAAACTCCGTAGAAGATATACGGTAGAGCAGAATAGATCAGGTATTACGAATGGAAATCCTTTTGGTATAGCAGCACTTATGGCTGCATATGAAGAAGGTTCAGAGTGGTTGGAGGCTTTAAAAGTTTATCTTTGGGCTAACATTGAGTATGTGAATGAATTTATTAAAAACCATAAACTACCTATAAAAACTGTTAAAACAGAAGCAACTTTTTTAGTATGGCTTGATTGTAGCAAGATGGGCTTTACACATGAAGAGTTGGTCAACTTTTTTGTACATGAAGCCAAGCTTGGACTGAATGACGGAAAAAGTTTTGGAAATGCAGGTGAGGGATTTATGCGCCTAAATATAGGAACATCTAAAGAAGTTTTAGAAGAAGCGATGCAAAGATTATTAACTGCATATAAGGAAAGAATTTGACAAAACTTATTTTATGGTATTTTGCACTCTCTCTTTATCTGTATGCTCTACCGGCAGGGATTGAATCACAGATAAAGAAGTCTGGAATTTCAAAAAAAGATATAAGTATTTTTATTAAAGAAGTAGATGTAGGGGGTAGAGTCATTGCTTCCCTTAATGCAGATAAAACAAGAACACCTGCTTCAGTGATAAAAGTTTTGGCAACCTATGCTGCTGTGTTAAAACTGGGGTTTGATTATCGTTGGCCTACACAGTTTTACACTACAGGTGCACTGCAAAATGGTGTACTTCGCGGTGACCTGTATGTGAAAGGTTTTGGTGATCCTACACTTGCTGCCAAAGATCTTGAAAGTATTGTTGCAAATATTAAGGCCAAAGGTATCCAAAAAATTACAGGTAATATTGTGATAGACAGAAGTTACTTTGATGTAGGCTCAAAAGACAATTCAGGATTTGATCAGCATACCTTCAGCCCGTATAATGCAATGCCAGATGCCATGATGTTCAATGAACGCGTAAGTACCATTTGCGTTACACCGAACAAAAATGATGTGCGTAAAAAATATGTAGACGGAAGTTATAAAATACGCAATAATCTACAGCGTGTAAACAAACCATGCAGAGGCAGATATTCTTGGCCGCGTGTGAAGATAGATAAGAGCAAAGTAGTACCTGAGGTTCTACTGCAAGGTAAAATTTCCAAGCGATGTGGGAAACGTAATATATGTAAAGTCATTACCAAACCCTATAAATCGTTTTATTATGCCCTTAAAGATGCATTGAAAAGATCAGGTGTAGAAGTAGCTGGTACTATGCGTTTAAGTAAAATTTCTCCCAATGCAAATATACTGTTCACGCATTACTCTAAAAGTTTAGAAAAGATCGTCTCTAAAACAGCTAAAAAATCAAATAACCTTTATGCACGTCATCTATTACTTTTTTTGGGAGCTAAAGTATATGGTGCACCAGCTACAGCCAACAAAGGACGAAAGGCTGTTGAGTACATTTTGAGAAGTAAAGGTGCTTTGAGTAGAGGAACACTGAAAATAGACAATGGCAGTGGACTTTCACGCTCTGCGAAAATGTCTGCAAAGATTTTAGCAGATATGTATGATAATGCTTATGGCCGTTATGGACAAAGATGGATGAACACCCTTTCCATCGCAGGGGTCGATGGAACCATCAAAAAACGTTTTAGAGGAACCGCTGTTAAAAAACGTGCCTGGATGAAAACGGGGACACTAAAAAGAGTTAAAAATATCGGTGGGTATGTTAAAAGCAGATCGGGTAAACTCTATACAGTAGTGATATTGGTCAATACCAATCAAGGAAGATGGAAAGCTGCAAAACTTCAAAATGATATCATAACATGGTTGGTGAAATATAAAGGTAGAGGTGCGATGAGAGTAGATAATAAAGTTGTCAAAAAAGTAACCAAAAAAGAGTCTACTCAAAAATCATTATGGGCAATGAAGACAAAAACACCCCAGAAGCAGAAAAAATATCCTGCAAAAAAGACAAATGTAAAAAAGACAAAAATATCACAAAAACAAAAAAGTCATGCTTCAACTTCTTCAGGAAAGTATTTTATCCAGGCGGGCTCTTTTTCACACGCTCCAAACACAAAATACCTCTCAAGTATTGAAAGTTTAGGCTTACCTTATAAAGTACGTCATGAAACTCAATATAAAGTACTTGTAGGTGCATATAGAAGTGAGAAAAGTGCAAGAATAGCGTTGGAAAAAGTACGTAAACACATTAATGCTGGTGCTTTTTTGGTGAATAATACAAGAAAAATGAAGAGTGAAGATCCTGCTCTCTACTAAACGGACACTGTCATAACAAGAGTAAAACTACTTTTTACTAAGTGTAGTACCAAACACCGTTAAATTTTTACTCCCTTTCTTTATAGTAAGGTTTTCACCATTTAATGAGAGCAAGAACTGTAACATTGAGTAAAAAGAGTGTCAGTATCAGCGTATAAAATTGTTCCAGTGTGATGAGATGATTTTTAGTATAGGCAATATTGATAACAATGAAAGCAAGTTCTGCACGACCCAACATACCAAAACCTATCATGATGCTCTCATGCCATTTATATCCGCCTGTGTATCTTGCCGCAAAAGAAGCTGAGAGGATTTGCAGTATAAATACAGATCCAAAGAGTACTAGAGCAGCAGGTAAGATATCTAAAATGATCTCCATATTGAAGATGAGTTGTGTCCCCAGCATGACAAAAAAGATAGGACCAAAGATAGTAAAAGCAAGATGGTTGATAACAAACTCTGCATCTTTTTTATGGTTGGCAATCTTCTCATCTTCAGTACAGAGGAAATACTCTTCTTTTAAAAACAGTCCTGCAACATAACTAAGTCGGAAAAGTGTAACGACGCATAGGCGAAAGCTAGTGATGCCCATAGGGTGGGCTTTGCAAACGCAATCTTTCACAAGATATTTCCTTCAACGTAGCTATGGCTATGTTTTAAAAATCTCTTGCAAAATTTCACATTTGCAAAACCCATTATGAGTATCTAGGGTATCCATAGGATTCTATACTTTACCCAAAATTTGTGTACTTTTCAAATCTTAACCCCAAGTAGGGTATAATCCTCTTCATTAAATAAAAATAATAGAGCATAAATGAACTTTGAAACATACCCTTTTGAGAAACTCAATACCCTACTTCAAGACATCGTACCAAACTCTGAGTATGCACCATTAAGTTTGACTATTGGTGAACCACAGTTTGCCACGCCACAGTTTATTTTAGATGCATTAAACCAGAACGCATCACTACTGAATAAATATCCTAAAACAGCAGGTGAAGCTGTTTTACGAGAGGGGATGTTGACGTATCTCCAAAATAGATTTGATCTTACATTGGATAATGCACAGATCATTCCTACTTTTGGAACGAGAGAAGTGTTGTTTAACTTCCCTCAATTCTTACTGCATGACATTGAAAACCCAGTGATGGTTTTTCCCAATCCTTTTTATCAGATCTATGAAGGTGCAGCAAAAGCATGCAGGGCTGAGGTGATCTATTTGAATCTTAATGCTTCTAATGATTTTCAACCGGTGGTTGATGAGGTAGCATTGTCAAAAGCTGATTTTGTCATCTTGAATTCACCCAATAACCCTACCTCTTCCGTCATGCAAATGGATGCTTTGAAGCTCTGGGTAGAGTTGGCACTTAAACATGATTTTGTATTGCTTAATGATGAGTGTTATGCTGATCTTTATTTGGATGAGTCATTACCATCATTACTGAATGCAAGTATAGAAGTAGGAAATGAAAGTTTTAAAAATGTGTTGGTCATCAACTCTATTTCTAAACGTTCATCTGCACCAGGGTTACGTTCTGGGTTTATTGCTGGTGATGCAAATATTTTAAAAGCATACATGGTTTACAGAACGTATGTTGGTTGTGCTTCACCTCTGCCTTTGCAATATGCATCAGCAGTAGCATGGGCTGACCAGGAACATGTAGATGGATTTAGAGCAAAGTATATAAAGAACTTTGAAGTAGCCAAAGAAGTTTTAGGTGTTGATGCACCTGAAGCTACATTTTACATCTGGCTCAAAGTGGAAGATGAGATAGCCTTTACGACTGAACTCTATAAAGAGTATAACCTCAAAGTGATCCCCGGTTCATTTTTGGGTAGAGAGGGTGAAGGTAAAGGGTATGTGAGACTTGCACTTGTGTATGAATCAGATAAGACAAGAGAAGCACTGCAACGCATAGCGCGTTGCTTGGAAAATTAGAAAGCACCCCACTTACGCTTTAGCGACAGGGTATCGGCATTTAGTGCCGGAAAATCAGTATTGGAGAATAAATAGATGGAAATGCCAGAAATACACGTAGAAGAGTTAAAAAAAGATCCAGAGTTTTTAGCAAATATAAAAAGACTTGAAGAAGAGTGTAAGGAGGAAGAGAGCATTGCAAAAGGGTATCAACTTTTAGATGCTCAATTGGTGATTGAAGCATCAGAGGATGATATCAATGAAGTGTTTACATTTATCGTAAACACAGCCTTTGATAGACTTGCAGAGTATCTCTCAACGCACAGATCATTTGATATGAATGACATAGAGGAGAGAGCGATAGCAAGAGCTATTTATGAACATGCCATTCAGCGTTACAGTGAAAATGACAAAAAAGGTGCCAAAGAAATGTTCCTTGTGCTGCACCATACTATTGATCATGAAGAACTCAAAGATGCGATGATGATACATGCATGTGCAGTCATGGCAGGAAACAGCTTTGAAAACTTTATCGAAGATATGGTTGATGTTAGAGGCATAGATGAGACTGATCCACTTGCCTTTTTTATCCAAACATTTGTACAGCCAAATGACATCCTTTTAACGATGTATGCTAAGTATGTACAAGAGGGGAAAGAAGAACTTAAAGTGTTGGAAGAGAGCAAGTAGTATGAAGATTCATTTTATCGGCATTGGTGGCATAGGGCTTTCTGCATTGGCAAAGTTTTTGGTGAATGACGGGCATAAAATTTCTGGAAGTGATATCAAACAAACAGAGATCACCAATGATCTAGCAACGAATTTTGATGCAAAGATCACCATTCCTCACCATCAAGATGCAGTAGAAGGTGTCGATAGAGTGATTTATTCAGCAGCAGTACGTCCTAATAATCCTGAGTATCAAAAAGCACAGGAGTTAGGTATAGAATTACTTTCTAGAAAAGAGTCACTCAAATCTATTTTGGGAGAGAAAGAAGTGTATGCCGTAGGTGGAGCGCATGGAAAGAGTACTACTTCAGCGATGCTCTCTTCTATCATCCCTGAGTCAAATGCACTTATCGGTGCTATCAGCAAAGAGTTTGGCTCAAACGTGCGTAATTACCCTAATAACAAAGTAGTTTTTGAAGCAGATGAGAGTGATGAGAGTTTCTTGAACTCTAATCCTTATTTGGCTATCGTTACCAATGTTGAGCCGGAACATATGGAGTACTACGAGTATGATGAAGAACGTTTCTACAATGCATACAGAAACTTTTTATCATTGGCTAAAGTACGTGTTATCAATGCAGAAGATGAATTTCTCTCTTCTATAGAGATGGAGAGTATTAAACTTTACCCTTCCAAAGATATCAAAAATATCGAATTTGTTCTAGTGGATGGTGAACCACATACGAAGTTTGAGCTTTTAGACTTGGGTGTCTTTGAAGTATTTGGCTTTGGTAATCATATTGCCCTTGATGCGGCATTGGCTATTTTAAGTGCTTTGGAACTGGGTGAAGACCTAGAAGATATCCGTCAAAATCTTTTGAACTATAAAGGGATCAAAAAACGTTTTGATATCGTTCAAAATCAAGAAAACTGTGTGGTCATAGATGACTATGGGCATCACCCCACAGAGATCAAAGTAACAATGCAGTCACTTCAGTCTTATAAAACTTTACGTGAATTCACCAAATTAAATGTTATTTGGCAACCACATAAATATAGCCGAACCATGGATAATCTTCAAGCATTTGTAGAGTGTTTTGACGGTGTAGATGAACTTGTTATTCTCCCTATCTGGGCAGCAGGTGAACTTGAAGTAGACATCGACCTAAAAGGCGCATTTAGCCGCTATAAACTTCTTATGGCAGACTCAGTGACAAAAGAAGATGGTGTTGTAAAAGTGTTTAAAGACGGACATGTCATACAAGAATACAGTGATGGACTTGTCACGGCTTTTGGTGCGGGGGATATTACCTATCAGATACGTGGAGAGGCTTAATTCGCCAGCCAGCCATTTTCTACTAAACTCTTATAAATCTTTTCAGCCATCTGTTTATACCCTAGAGCATTAGGGTGTATCTGGTCATTTTTTAGTGAAGGTTGACTGAGGATATTTGCCAATACACCATCAAGAAGAGGTACTTTTTCCTCTTTAGCCACCTCTTCATAAAGTTCAAGAGGTGTAAGTCCAAATAAACCAATATTTGGTACAGCAACAAGAAGCACATCTATCTCTTTTGCTTTAGCCATACGTATCATCGTTTTAAGATTATTTTTAAGTGCATCCATTGATTGTCGTCTCAGTATATCATTTCCTCCAAAACACAGTATCATCAGTTTAATAGACTTATCTTCAAGTAGTTTAGGTAAACGTTGAAGTCCTTCATCAGATGTTTCACCATTCATACCGGCATTGATCACCTTGTGCCCTGTAAGAGAGGAGAGATGAGCAGGATAACTCTCATCATAACTGGCTCCATGTCCGTAGGTAAGACTGTCACCAAAAGCCAATATTGTTTTATGGGGTAAAAGGGTATTCATTTTTGTACTTTTATTTGGAAGTGTAAGGAGTATCAACACAACAAGTATTGTAGCTATTATATATTTCATATGCTTCCTTATATGAGAGTATTATAGTATAATTCCATCAATTAGCGTTAGAGGAAAAAGTACGTGTCAATGCAACAAACAAATGAAAAATCCATTATCCAAAAACTAGACCTTGATGGGTATATCCATCAGTTCAAACAGTTTTTAGCTAGAGAGAAGCCTGTGGTGATGATGGGAGATATTAATCAACACTATCGTTATATACAAGCACTCTCAAAAGTACAATTCCCTACACCAAACCCGGTACCAAATCTTGATAGAGAGTTAAATCTCATTAAAAAACAGGGGGTACTCTCTTTAGATGAGATCTATGCTTTTGTGACGATGTTCTCCTATTTTAATACTTTAAAAGCAGTAGGTTTCACAGAACCGCTTATCTCTTGGGTACAAGGTATAGAGATACCTGAAGAGATCGTCGAGATCATAGGCTATTTTACAGAAGAGGGTAGCATCAACCCTGAACGTGACCCTGAACTCTTTAAGCTTGAACGTGCCATAAAACAAAACAAGATAGACATCAAAGAGACCCTTTATAAACTTGCTCACTCGAGCAGATTGAGAGATCATCTGGTAGATACACAAGTCCACTTCAACGGTGGCGAAGAGACGCTTTTGGTTCGTGGTGGGTTTAACAATGTCATTAAAGCTACAGTAGCAGCACGAAGTCCGGGTGGATTCTTCTATATTATTCCGCAAAGTATCTCACATCTTAAAGAGAAAGAGTCAGCCTTACTTAGTACTAAAGAAGAGATCATTTATAAATATTGTAAAGATATCTCAGCTGTCTTTTTTAAATGGGAGCGTTTTTTAGCTTTTATCAACAAAGAGTATGACAGGTTTGACCACTACCAGGCACGGGTAAGTTTTGCAAGAGCCAAAGAGTATGAATTTATATTGCCGAGCAAACAAAAGCGTATTAAATTGCAAGACTTTGCACACCCTGCCATAGAAAATCCTGTACCCATTACCATGGATATGAATAAGCAGATCATGCTTGTTACGGGAGTGAATGCAGGTGGTAAAACGATGTTGCTTAAGTCTATGTTAAGTGCTGTCTATATGAGTAAGTACCTTTTGCCTTTTAAATGTGATGCTTCAAAAACGGAAGTGGGACACTACAAGAGTATAGAAGCGGTTATTGATGATCCTCAGTCGGTAAAAAATGATATCTCTACGTTTGCAGGGCGTATGCAAGAGTTTGCAAAACTGTTTTCTAAAGAAGATGCCATTGTAGGTGTGGATGAGATAGAATTGGGAACCGATAGTGATGAAGCGGCAAGTCTGTTCCGTGTCATGCTTGATGAATTGCGTAAGAAAGGTATTACCTTTATTGTGACCACCCATCATAAGCGCCTGGCTTCATTGATGGCTTCAGATGATGAGGTAGAACTCATCGCTGCACTCTATGATGAAGAACGAAGAATGCCTACTTATACCTTTTTACAAGGGAGTATAGGAAAGAGTTATGCTTTTGAAACAGCACAGCGGTATGGTATTCCCGTAGCTATTGTCAAAAAAGCTAAAGTAGTCTATGGAGAAGATAAAGACAATCTCAATGAACTTATAGAGAAATCTACATCACTCGAACGTGAAATGCGTATGAAAATTGCTAAAATAGATGATGAGTTAAAGTCTGTGGAGAAGCTGAAAGAGAAACTTCAAGATGAAGAATTTAAGCTTCAAGAGAGCCATCGAAAAGCGATCGCTACATTGGAAAACCGTTATAATGCAGCTACAAAAAAGGCAAGAGAGGCACTTAAAGCCAAAGAGTCAACAGAGGGGAGAAGACTACTCAATGTTGCCCATCAACGTAAAGATTTTAAGCAAAAAGAGGTGAAGTTGGCAGACGAAATACCGCTCAAAGCAGGAGATAAAGTAAAATACCGTTCCCATAAAGGTGAGTTACTCTCTTTACGTGGAAAAGATGCCACTATTATCGTCGATGGATTGAAGATGAGAGTACCTTTGTCTCAGCTCAAGAGAAGAGGAGATACACCTAACATAAAAGTGAAACCTAAACCAAAGCAAGCCAAAGTAAATGTGGAAAAATCCACTGCAAGTGTTTCTGTGAAATTACTTGGTATGTATGCAGATGAAGCTATAGATACCGTCGATAAATTTCTTTCCGATGCATTGGTAAATGGACTGAGTGAAGTGCAGATCATCCATGGTACAGGGGGAGGAGTTTTATCTAAATTAGTAGGAGAGTATCTTAAGTCTCATCCTAAAATATCAAAATTTTATCGTATGCCGGGTAATTTGGGTATTACTGTAGTGGAATTGTAAAGTTATTAAGATGACTTTATAACCCTTTTTTTAACTCCAAAGGGTATAATATATCTAATTAAAATGTTGTAGGAGAAGTACGTGAGCATTCAAGATGATGTGAAGTTTGTAAAAAAAGAGTTAAGTGGTGATGAAAAGATACTTGAGAGTGCCTTCAAAATAGAGGAACTTTATAAAAAATATAAGTTTGTTATTTGGGGTGTAGTTGCTGCTCTCATTCTTGCCTTTGCTGGAAAAACAGCAATGGATGCGATGCATGAAGCAAAGTTGGCAGAAGCCAATCAGGCATTTTTGATACTACAGACAAAAGCAGATGATACACAGGCGCTTCAAACGCTTAAAGAAAAAAATCCGGCACTCTTTGAACTTTTTTTGTATACACAAGCAGTGAAAAAGAAAGATGTCAAAGCGTTAAATACTTTAGCGGGAAGCAGCAATGCAGTGATCGCAGATTCCAGTAAATATGTTGCTGCTACACTTGAAAATAAAAGTAGCGATTCTAAACTCTATAAAGAGTTGGCATTACTTGAATCAGCATATCTTGCGATCAAAGCAGGTGATGTTAAAAGTGCCAGATCAAAGTTAGAACTTATTGATGAGCGTTCATCAGTTTCTATGTTGGCATCGCTTCTTAAGCATTCTACGCTAAAGGCAAAATAATGAAAGAATTATTACTCATCACACTTACAGCCGCTGCACTGGTTCTTTCTGGATGTAGTAGTAAACAATATTTTGAACCAGAACAAACCTATTCGGCATCCAGCGTTTCATCTTCTTATGGAAGTAGTATCGTTGATATCAGTAGAGACGGTGCTACACTACAAAATGGTCACTATATAGGAAAACAGGGAGTAAGCAGTATTACACTTGGTGAGGGATATAGATTTTTGAGTGAAAGTTCTACTTATGTGTTGGCAGGTAATACTGAGGGTGCATTAAAGATCATTAAAAAAAGTACAGGAGAACCAATACGTGCAGTGTCACTTCACGTTCCTATCGTCTCTGCAACCATTCAGAATGGGATAATCGCTTATGTTTTAAATGATAATACCTTTGGTATCTATCAAATAAAAGATAACAGAAAAGTGGTGGAGAATCGTTCAGAAAGAACGTATGCCATCGATACAAGAGCTGCAAGCCCAATGTTCATAGATAGCTTGGCAGTCATGCCGATGCTTGACGGAAAACTCATTATCTTAAATTCAGGTGATGCAGAAAATGCAAAAGTAATTTATCTCAGTAGTGAAAAAGTATTCAATAATGTAATTTATCTGTCTCGTATGGGTAATACAATGGTAGCAGCTACACCAAAGAGACTTATTACATTGGGTGGTGATGGTCAAAACGAGTATCGTGCAAATATCTCTGAAGCGGCTATATCAAATGGAACTATTTACCTCTTTACAAAAGAGGGTGAAGTGGTTAAGCTTGATAGTACACTCAACCCAATAGCCCAAAAGAAATTTAAATATGCACACTTCTCTGCTGCTACGGCATTTGGCGGAAGAGTTTTTGCTCTAGATCAGCAAGGTTCACTTATCGTACTCTCTTCAGACTTGAGCAAACATAAGATCTATGACCTTGGTGAGGTAGATACCCCGGCGTTTATAACAGGAACTAAACTTTATAAAGATGGCAATGTCATCGAACTTTCTAAACTAGGTTATGAATAGCAATCTGATTGTAGCATTTGAAGAGTATTTGAGTGTTACTAAGGCACTGGATACTCTTACTGTCTCCTCGTATGTAAGTGATCTGAAACAGCTTGAAGAACTTACAAAAAAAACACTTACCAAATTAGATACTACAGATGTACTAAAGTTTTTAGCCACGTTTGAAAACAAACGTACTCTCAACAGAAAACTCTCAGCGATCAATACCTTTTTCCATTTTTGTCATCTTCAAGACTTTACATATGAAAAAATAAAAATTCCCATGGCAAAAGTGCCTAAGAATCTTCCTAAGTATGTAAATAATGAAGAGATATTACTCGCTATACAAAATATCGATAGAAGTACACTTATGGGTTTACGTGATTATGCACTTATACTTTTTTTGTATGCTAGCGGTTGTCGCATCTCTGAAGCATTAAGTGTTGAGAGAGGTGACATTATAGAGGGATGGCTGAAGATACGTTTTGCCAAAGGAGAGAAAGAACGTATGGTACCTTTGGCTCCTGTATCATTGGAAGCTTTAGAAGCTTACATGAAAGAGCAAGATCTGCATAGTAGTTTTATATGGCTCAATTATCGTGGTGAACCATTAAGCCGTATCTCTGCCTATAAGATAGTCAAAAAATATTTGGGTGTTTCTCCTCATGTTCTGCGGCACTCTTTTGCTTCTTCTCTCATTATCGGTGGTGCAGATCTGCGTGTAGTACAGGAGTTACTTGGACACTCTTCGCTGGAAACCACACAGATATACACACATATTCAAAAACAAAACTTGGCTGATACGATGCATAGTTATCATCCCTTACGTTGATTTCGCTATCATATCATTATGAAACAAATCGTAGAATATTTACAGCATAAAAACATCATTTTTAAATCTCTTAAAGAGATAACTCCTAAAGAGCTTGGTTCACGAAAAAAAATCGAACTCTACCTGGGTATTGACTTGAAGGGCTATTATGCTTTAGTTATGAATGTCGAAAAGAAGAGTAGGGTACTTCGTAAAGAAGTAAGTGAACTCCTTGTGTTGCATGAAAAACTGGAGAAATACATTGATAGTAAGATCACTAAAAGATACATACGTATAAAAGCACCACTCTGTTCTCATGCTAAAGCAATGCTGGAAGAGCATGGCTGGAAAGTATGGGAAATTAAGTAGTAAGGAGTAAGTAGCCGTGAGGAATGAAAAAAAGATATTATTGGCAGATATTGGCAATACGTATTTTCATATCTACGATGGTAAAGAGATAGAGCATTTATCTTATGCGGATGCTATAGAAAAATACCATGATAGATCACTTTGTTATATTTCGGTAAAACATCATCTGGAAGAGAAGATAGAAAAGATAAAGTATTGGAAAAATATCTCTAAGAAGATGATTTTAGAGGGTGACTATGATACTATGGGTGTAGATAGAAAAGCATTATGTCTGAGTCATCGTAATGGTGTTTTTGTGGATGCAGGTTCAGCCATTACTGTAGATGTTATGAAAGAGGGTATCTATCAAGGTGGCTATATTTTTCCTGGTATCAAGGCAATGCTTGAAAGCTATAAGAGTATCTCTCCTGTACTTGATACTGATTTAAATGAGATGATATCATTAGAGCAACTCCCTACCACAACTAAAGATGGGATAAGCTATGGTATAATCGCGTCGATAAAAGCACTCATAGACAAACATGACCAGATGCATAAACTCTATTTTACTGGTGGGGATGGAAAATTCCTCTCCTCTTTTTTTGAAGAAGCAGTATATGATGAAATGTTGGTTTTTGATGGGATGTGCAATGCACTAAAGGATGATAAAAGATGTTAACTATAGCACTTCCAAAAGGAAGAATTGCAGAGCAGACACTAGAGATATTTGCTGAAATTTTTGGTGGAGAGTTTAAGTTTGAGGGTAGAGAACTCATTTTAGATATGGGTGAGTTTCGTTTTTTAAATGTCCGTAACCAGGATGTACCAACTTATGTTGAACATGGTGCGGCAGACATTGGTGTGGTAGGTTTAGATGTTATTACAGAAAAAGAGCTTGATATCATCCAGCTTCTTGATATGCAACTGGGTAAATGTAAAGTAGCTATCGGTATTAAAAATGAAGATGAACTTGACTGGTCTAGACCTAACATTAAAGTAGCAACTAAAATGGTAAATATCACTAAAAACTACTTTGCCCAAAAAGCAGTAGGTGTTGAAGTGGTGAAGCTCTATGGCTCTATAGAATTAGCCCCTTTGGTCGGATTGGCTGATGCGATCGTAGACATAGTGGAAACGGGTTCAACGATGAGAGAAAATGGACTTAAAGTAGCTGAAGATATTATGGATTCTTCTGCACATCTCATCGCCAATAAAAATAGTTTTTATGCTAAAAAATCTGAAATACTCTCTTTGTATGAAAAGATCAAAACTGTTGTAGAACGTGGCTAATAAAACTTCAAACTCACTTGACCTCTACGCAAAGGTAGAGGATCTTCTTGGTGTTAAAGAGGCTGCTCCAAGTCTCTATGCACACTATCTTCTCTTTTTAAATACTATTGATCTTAACAGTCTTTTAGATGTAGGGTGCGGTAGCGGTGATTTTTTACGTCAAATGCAAAGTGCATTAGGTATCAAAGAGATCATGGGTATTGATCTGAGTCCTCTGATGGTGTCTAAAACAGCTGGGCAAGGCATTCCCTCACAATGTATTAACCTATGTGATCTAAGCGGCAAATATGATGTGATCACTGCTGTTTTTGATATGCTCAATTATCTGGATAAGGAAGCACTGAAACATTTTTTGATCTGTGTAAATGAACATCTCAATGAGGGTGGGTATTTTTTATGTGATATCAATACACTCTATGGCTTTGAAAATGTGGCTGTAGGTTCCTACATCGTCGATGATGAGGAACGGTTTTTAACAGTTGACAGTGATTTTGAAGCAGGAGAGTACAGCTCTGAATTTACGCTTTTTGAAAAAGAAGGCAAAGGTCTTAATGAGTGTTTTACGAAGTCTCAAGAGACGATCAAACAATATTATCATGAGATAGATGAGATCATCACTTTAAGTGGGTTAGAATTTGTAAGCAGTGATGATGTAAGCCTCTATGAGATGGAAGAGGCTGACAAGTTATTTGTGGTACTGCAGAAAAGATAATTTGTTGTTATTTTGCGATCAATGTCGCTTCTGTTTGACCATTGAGCTCTAAGTTTATCGTAATATCACCTGTCAAATTATCACCTACTTTATAGTAATAGTTTCCTTGAGCCTGAACTGTTCCATCTATTGTATGTATGGTTGGTAACGGATCATAGTTAAAGAAGTTGATAGAACCCATTTCATAGGTTGAATTTTCATAGGTAGTGTCAGTAAACCAACCTGTGTTATAAGTAGGTAAATTTTCCGGACTTTCAATATTGGATAACAATACAGCTGTACCCCATTCACTAAGCAGGTTGTCAAATGTTTTTCCTGAACCTTCTATTGACTTATTGACAGCATCCACTACTGACTGCTCATTTGTATATGCATTGTGCATGATGTCATGAAGTAGTTTTGCTCCACCATAGTTTCGTATGAGGTAGGCCCCAAATGCATTGACTTTAGAATAATCTGCCAATTGATTGTTCCATGCGGTGAGAGAGAGGGTATTGTTTTCATTGAAGAGGGGATATCTTCCATTTGTGTTACCAGGTATACCAGCACTGCCATCCGTATACTCAATACCTCTTGGTCCAATGTGTTTGATTTTAGTAGCGACAAGGTCTTCTGTGGTCTCCGAGAGCATTTCATTGATCCATGTATCTATGTCAGTATCAAGTAAAATACGTTTTTGATAGAAGTTGATCATATGCTGGAATTCATGTGCCAATGTTGATACCATCTCTTTTGGCCAAAAATCATTTATGTCCCAGCCATCTTCACCGTTTGCAAACATCACAGCATCTGCATAGAACATTATTCTTTCATTTGATCCACCTATCGAACCCTTTTCAAAGTTGTCTTTTGACCAGAAGAAACCTATTACACCACCGGTAGGACTATCATCTCCATCAATATCTGTAAGTAAGATAGTAATCTCATCATCTTCCGGAATTAATTCACTATATTTAGCCTCTGCAGCACTTCCCCACTCCTCTTCATAAATATTTGTTACCCAATCATAAATATCATTATCCAGATCTGTCTTTAAAAAGGTATCTGCCAATTGATCTACCATATCTTGTGTTACACATTTGGCTTTACCACATCCAGAACCAAAGCTATCATCGGATACCCAAATATTAAGTGTTTTTGATCCAAGGTTGGTTGTTACATTTGAAATGACTTTTCGTGCTGTGGCAGAAGTACTTTGGGTACCATATGCATCAAGATAAAATGTTTTACTATCTCCCGCAACATCTTCATTTCTCTCTGCTACAGCTAATGTTTTAGCCTGAAGCTGATCGGTGTTTGCCTTAGAAAGTAATGTACCAATTTTAGATGAAAAATCTTGTACATATTGAGGTGCACGGAGGATGATTGGTTTTTTAGTAAAGTGAGTAGGTGAAATTGATTTGGATCGTGCCGTCTCTGTGATTTTAGCATTATGTGTAATAGTTGAGCTGACGGATGTAGTAGCATAGTTGCTAAGCACAAGATAGAGATCTTTAGGTGTACTGCCTAAAGAGACAGTGGCACTGATAGTGTTTTCTGTTCCTAAACTTTCAACTTGATAAGCATCTGTAATAGTCACTTTTACAGTTGGAGTAGTGGGGTCTGTAGGTATTGTCGGAGCAATAGGATTGATAGGTGTTGAAGTGTCGCTAGAGCCTCCTCCACATCCTGTAAAAAGGAGTGTACCGGAAATTGATAGAGTTAATAGTAGAACAATATTTTTTTTCATAATGATATTCTTTTGATGTTTATTTGATAAAGGGTAGCCAAAAAGTATTAGCAAACTCTTACCTTGGTATAAAATTAGAAAGAGATAGTAGATATATCAGGTTTGGCTTTTCTAAATTAGTATTTTAAGTATAGCATAAATGAAAATAATGTGAATCTATTTTTATGTTAATGGGTGAAAAATGTTGGTTAGTGTTGGAGTAAGTGTTTAAAAAGTAATGAAGTTCAGAGTGTGGATCCCCGGATCAAGTCCGAGGATAAGAGAGTAAATCTATCTGATCATTTCAAATGGAGATTCAACAACATTTTTTCTATCTACGATATACGGGATAAGTGCTGTTTGTCTTGCTCTTTTGATAGCTACTGTTACAAGCTCTTGGTGTCTTTTACAGTTACCAGTCAATCTTCTTGGCATGATCTTAAATCTCTCACTTAGTGAGAATTTAAGTTGTGCCAAATCTTTATAGTCAATAAAGTCTACTTTTGATTCACAATATTTACAAAATCTTTTTTTAAATTTTCTTCTTTCTGCCATGGTGTTCTCCTAAAACGGTATTTCATCTTCGTTGATGTCAATTTCTGGGATGTTAGATGCCTGTGCTTGTTGTGGTGCAGCCTGTGGTGCTGAAGTAGGTGCATTGTAAGATGGTGCAGGCTGAGAATAGTTATCTCCAGCAGGTGCATTATTGTACCCGCCACCTTGTGCGTCATCTTTACTCCCTAGCATCTGTAGGTTTTCTACAGTTACAGAGTGTTTACTTCTCTTTGTACCATCTTGTGCTGTCCACTGATCAAGCTTCAATCTTCCATCTACTAAAACTTTAGAACCTTTACGTAAATACTGATTAGCAATTTCAGCAGTTCTACCAAAGAATGTTAAGTCTACAAAAAGAACTTCTTCTTTCTGCTCCCCTGTTTGAGATTTAAATTTACGTGAAGTTGCGATTGCTGTATTTCCTATAGCACTCCCACCTTGCGTATATCTAACCTCTACATCTCTTGTAAGATTTCCTGCTAAAATTATTTTATTGTACATAAAGTTCTCCTAAGTTAATGGTTGATTATGCTTCTGTTGATTCAGCTGCTGGAGCTTCTGCTTCTGCTTTTGCTTCAGTTGCAACATTTTTGTTAGCAGCTGCTACAAGTTTGTCAAATTGTGCCATCTCTTTTGTATTACTGTATTTAACAGTTAAAAACTTGATAACATCTTCACTGATCTTAAGATTTCTCTCAAGTTCATTGATAACAGTACCTTCTGCTTTATAGAAAAGAACTGTATAGTATCCTCTCTCATTCTTTTGTACAGGATAAGCAAGTTTTTTCATACCCATATCATTAGTACCAACAAGTTCAGCACCCTCTTTTACAAGTACATCTTTCACTTTAGTGATAGTTGCTGCAATCTCTTCTTCTGCAAGTGTAGGTTTAACTACAAACAGTGTTTCATAACAATTCATATTGTTTCCTTTTGGTTTAATAGCCCATATATGCAACTACCCAGTAGGTAATTGTCCAAAAATGAGCAAGAATTTTGGAAACGTGATTTTATCATAATGGCTCTTAATCGCACATTAATAAAAATTCTTTAGAAATATCATCAAATAACTTGACATGTTCCATAAAATAATTTAATATTCAACCTGTAATACAAGTTAAAATTAATTATAAAGGATACTTATGAAAAGAAGAAGTTTTCTTAAACTTTCCGGTGTTTCGGCAATGAGTGTTGTCGTTGCCCCATCACTTATAACACAAAAACTCTATGCAGACAATGGTGATCTGTATAAAACCTATGAAAAGATACAGCTTAAAGATGCAGATGGCAATCCATTAAACGCAAGTACTTTAACTAAAGAGGAAAATTATGTATTTAATTTTCCTATGGTATCAACACCTTGTCTTTTGGTTGATCTGGGTGAAGCAACACAAAAAGATGTAAAACTCAAGTCAGATGACGGGACTGAATATATCTTTAAAGGCGGTGTAGGTAAAACAGGATCTATCGTAGCATATTCAGCGATATGTCCTCATCAATTGACGCATCCTACACCTGATGACAGTTTTTTTCAGTATGTACCAAAAGCAGGAAAAACAATGGCGTATGAAAAAGGTGGAGTCTTCGTCTGTTCTTCTCATCTCTCAGCATTTACACCTAATGATGGTGGAAAACGTGTGAATGGACCTGCTACAGAAGGTTTAACGCAAATTGTTCTGGAGATCGATGATCAAGATAATATTTGGGCAGTCGGTGCTTTAGGACCAAATAAGTTCCATGATTACCTTGATGCCTTTAAACCAGAGTTCAAAAAGTACTATGGTGGTAAACGAAAAGGAAAGAAGTTGGTGAAAGTAGAAGCCAAAGTAGTAAAACTTTCTAATTTTTCAAAAGACTTGATTCAATACTAAAGGGGAATAGATGAAAATAAAAAATAATGTGATTAAACTAGGAAAAGGTATTTTGTTGGCATCCGTGTTGGCTACATCAACATTTGCTGCTGAGAAATACACAAAAGTAGACAGAATCAAAGATATGCTTACTATGGCAGAGGCATTGGACGATATACAGATGGGTCTACTTTTTCGCTGTAAAGATGGTGGGTGTGTAAAAACAGGGATTAATAGAATTAAAAAAGTGCTTCATACTATTGAAAAAGTTGACCCAAAAGATTTTTTAGACAATGAGCAGCTACATGCAAATAAGTTTGCAAAGAAGACACGCTCCATGATAGAGATGTATCTTGATGAAATAGAAGATGCTGTAAGAGATAACAATCAAGAGGAGATACTTCATAATTATACTTTAACAATGAGGCAGTGTATGTCATGTCATTTAAGATTGAGAAAGTAAGTAAATTAATTAGTTAATATTATTATAATTATTTATCTTAATTAATTTAATAACAAAAAGAATAAATATAAATAAAATTTATTTATTTCTTAAGTAAAACTGGTTATCATCGGTTTCACAAAACAATATAAAGGATTAAAATATGAGTATGGAAAGAAGAGATTTATTTAAATTGGCAGGTGTTGCTGCAGCAGTAACAGTGGCTCCTTCAATCGCAGTAGGAAGTGAAGCAAAAACTTCGGCAAAAAAAGCAAGTGGAAAATCTGTAGTAATCGTAGGTGCTGGTTTTGGTGGTCTTACCATGGCAAAAGCCCTTAAGAAAAAAGATAAAAGCATCGAAGTTACTGTCATTGAAAAAAGTAATATGTTCATGGCATGTCCATTTTCCAATACACTGCTTGGCGGTCTTGATAATGTTTCCCTTGACACATTTGTAGGTGATTATTACCAACCGGCATCTAAGCATGGGTATAGTTTTGTGCATGCAACAGTCACAGCTATCGATAGAAAAGCTAAAACTGTTACAACGACAAATGGTGATTTTGCGTATGATATTCTTGTACTTTCTCCGGGTATAGCATATGATTATGAAAAGCAGTTTCCAAAATGGTCAAAAGAGAAGATCGCTCATGTATCACAAGCTTGTCCGGCTGCATTGATGCCGGGCAATGAACACATTGCGTTGAAAAGACAACTTGATGACATGGATGATGGTAATGTGATCATCGTACCACCTGCAAAAGGTAAATACAGATGTCCTCCTGCACCATATGAGAGAACAGCAATGGTAGCGAACTATATGAAAAATGAAGGTATTAAAGGAAAAGTAATCGTTCTTGATACCAGAAATGGAAAATTTGCAAAGGGTAAAGCGTTTAAAGAATCATGGAAAGATCTTTACTCTGATATCATTGAGTATAAAGGACTCACTGAAGTGATAGATGTAGATCCTGCTGCGAAAACGATTACCTATAAAGAGTATGCAAATGCTGATGATCTCGAGGGTAAAACGAAAACAGAGAAATATGAAGTATGTAACTTGATCCCGAATAATAAATGTTCACCGGTGATCGCTATGGCTGGTATAGAAACAAACGGTTCAGGTTATGCAGTGATGGATGGTTATAGCTTCAAATCTAAAACAGATGGAAGCATTTATGTTGTTGGTGATGCAGTTACTCATGGTATCCCGCCAAGTGGTCAAACAGCTATCTGGGCAGCTCACAGAGCAGCAGGTCAGATCGTAGATCAGTTGAATGGCAAGAAATCAGATTATAAAGCAGATTTACCAGCAAAGGCAGCAAACGTATGTTTCTCAATGGTAGGTGGTAAACCAGAAGAGGCTATCATGGTAACACATACATTCTCAGCAGATCCAAGTGGTAAACTTAAAGGTAAAGGAAACGTTCCTAAGCCAAAAGATGGTGGTGGTAAATTTAGATCTAAAGGTACTGCAAAAGCTACAAGAGAGTGGTTTGCAGGTGTTATGAGAGAGATGTTTGCATAGAACGTAATAGATCTACTCTAGAGAAAGATGATAAAGTCTTTCTCTATTTTCAGTACATAAAGGAATTTAATGAAATACTTCACTAAAATAATTTTTTCTGCATTATTTGGACTATTACTATTTTCAACGACAGCAACAGCAGGTAATGTTGGAATAGGTCAAAAAATTTATGGTACCAAACTTAAAGATACCTGTGGTTTTACAGGTGTAAAATTTACAGCAAGCCATACTCAAAAAGAGTGGCAAGCCATTTACGATAGCGGTAAAATGGGAGAAGAAGTAAAAGCACTTTGCCCTAAAGTAGAAGTATATAATGAGAAATGGAATGATCATCTCTTCTCATTTGCATATGAATATGGAAAAGGTTCAGGTAACGAACCTTCATGTTGATCTAAAGTAATGGGCTCTTGCCCATTACATATATTATCCTATAGATACCCCTGTAACTTGATCAATATACTATAAAGTAAAACTTCTTTTTGTGTAGAAGGTGCTTTTTTCATAGCTATTTCATTCTCCAGTAAATGTTCAAATATTTTTAACAGTGTTGCAGATTTGACACGCAGTGCAAGTTGTGCTTTCTGTTCTTCTATTTGTTTAGGCAGTTTGTATCCAAGTATGGCTGCTGAGTCTACGTGTCCATTGAGTTTGATATAGGCATGAAAGAGGAAGATCTGATTTACGAAATATTGTGTTGAACGTAACAGTGATGCTTCATCTTCTCCAAGGTCAAGCAGTTTAGTGATGGTTGCTGTGATAGGCTTTTTATTAAAAAGGTCTATGAGTAGTTGCTCTGTAGCCAGAGGTGCGGTAGAGTAGACCAGTTTGTCTATGTCTTTGCTTGTTACTTTTATGCCCAGTATGGCGAGTTTATCCAGTTCGTTGGAACAAAGGGCAAGATTATTGTTCAGTAGAAGCATGAGGTGCTGTAGGGCATAGTGGTCAATATCCAATCCTATCTTTTGTGCTTTGTGTTGTAGCGTCGCAACACCTTCATTGATATTTGGTTCAAAGAACCGTACCCAAACCCCACCTTTTTTCTCTGTAAAAGCACTTTGCATACTCTTTGCATCTTTTGCAGCACCTTCATATCCGAAGAGAAAATAGTTATCAGCATTTTTATTTGCTAACTCTATAAGAGTATCCAACTCCTTTTTAGGGATCTTCTTATCATGCCTCACTACCACAAGATTGATGCCGCCAAATAAAGAGGTTTGAGACAAATAGTTCTTAGCCTGCTCAAAATTCCACTCATCATAATAGAGTGTAAGCATACTCTCTTTGGCATCGAGTTTGGTTTTATAGAGGTCAATGTAGTAGTCTATGAGATAGTCATTATCTCCGTAAAGAAGTACAGCTTTTGGAAAAGATTGCTTGAGTTTTTGGTCAAATTCTCTTTGGTACATTAGTGAAACTCCTTTGGAGTATCAAGTGAGCAGGTAGCAGGTAGCAGATAGCAGTGTTGTGTTAAATAGATCATGATAGCTCCATCTCATCTTTATCCAGTTTAGCTACTAACTCAGCCATCACGATCGCCTGTGCAATATTGACTTCTGTGATCATCACACGTATTCTGTCAAAAAGCATTATATTATCACCTCTAAGATTAACTGTAACTCCTTTGATATCACCTGTCAGTACAGCTTTAGCACTCTCTCCGGCTTCGATGACTTCTGCTTCAAAGAAGAGACCTATCTGCTCTTTTGCCCATCTGGCAAACTTACGGTCTCTAAAATCCCATTCAGCTTTTGTCGCTTCTCGTTCAAGTTCGGAGACTCTTGCACAGAGGGGTTCTATGTTTCGCAATAGGTATCCAGCCTCTTCTTCATCTTCTCTAAGTTGTGTTTTGATAAGGCGATGCAGTATGAGGTCAGCGTATCTACGGATAGGGGAGGTAAAGTGACTGTAGTGAGAAAAGCCTAGACCAAAATGTCCTACATTTGTTGCTGCATATTCTGCACGACGCAATGACTTAATGACCATTGAATCGACTTCTGAGGCCAGTCCCATTTTCTCTGCCTCTTTTTGGATAGCACGGATGAGTGAAGGGCTGTCTTCATACTCTTCTACATAGAGTCCTATGGCTGCCAGTTCTGCAAGGAGTGCTTCTGTCTTAGAGAGCTGAGGTGGTTCATGTATCCGGAAGATGCTGTCACCTTCACCTGTAAAACGTTTAGCCGAAGCCTGGTTGGCAAGGAGCATACACTCTTCTATGAGTGAATGTGATGGTGTTCCTGTTTCTATCTGTGTGCTTGTAAGCAGATGGTCTGCATCTATGGTTAGTTTGGTCTCTTCACTTCTAAAATCAAAGCCCTGTTTGAGTCGTTCACTATGGAGTTTAACAGTCATTTTTTGTAGAGGAAGCAGCCATGTCAAGATCTGGGCTACGGTACCCGTAATGCCTTCAGATCCTTGTTCAAGTATTTTGTCTATAGCTTCATAATTAAAACGGTGTTTTGAGTGGATGATCGCCTCAAAGAACTCTTCTTTAAGAGGTTTGAGTGTTCCTCTGTCGAGTTCTATTTTGGCTACAAAGGCAAGTCTGTCTACTTTGGGTTTAAGTGAACAGATATTTTCACTAAGCTCTCGCGGGAGCATCGGGAAAGATTTGTGCGGCAGGTAAGTGGTGAAGCCCCGTTTCTTTGCCTCTTTATCGATAGGGGTAAAGAAGGGGACATAGTGGCTTACATCTGCTATGGCAACATAAAGGGTGTGTGCTTCTATGTCAAAATAGATAGCATCATCAAAATCTTTTGCAGTTACGGGGTCAATGGTACAGAAGTCCAGATGTGTCAGGTCTACACGGTCCGGATGCTCTTCTTTTGTCACTTCTGACTCTATCTCCAGTGCATCAGTGACACAATCTTGAGGAAACTCATCTTCACGTTCATAGAGTGCAAGTGAGATCTTTTCATCTACTCTTGCATCTCCTAAATGACCAAATACTTCTAAAACTTTGTCATCATTCACATCTACTTTCAGCACCGTTCCCAGCTTAAACGCTTTTAAGTCCATCCCTTCCATCACAGCGTGGGTAGGTATGCCTGTACGGATATCGAGTATCATAAAATTATCTTGTTCATCTCTGTGTGTGTAAGCGATGGTAAAAGCATGGGCTTTGTCTATGACAAGTTTTACTTTACCGCTTGCTCGTCCACGTTTGGCAATGACACGTTTGGCAACGACCACATCACCATGTTTGGCACCCCAGAGATCATCAGGTTCTACAAGCAGATCTCTTTGCTCTTTGAACTCGGCTTCAACGTACCCTCTACCGTCTTTACCTATGTAGAGTCTACCGGCACGATAGAGAGACCCTAGTTTCCACAGTCCGTCTATTTCTTCTATAGCACCTAGTTGTTGTAGTGCCTGAAAACTGTTTTGGTCTTCAAGTTCAATGTCTGAGATGAGACATCCATTGGTGATTTGTATAGCAAAGGGGGACATTAGATACCTCCTTTTGAGGTATCTAAATTAAAAGTTGTTTTTTTCATAAAATGATTATAGCAGATTAGTGTTTTAATGCCTCTAATCTTTCTATTCTTTGTTCTGTGCTTGGGTGTGTAGAGAAGAGTTGTTTGAATGACATATCTTTACCTGTAAATGGGTTGATGATGAACATATGAGCTGTTTGCGGGTCTGCATCGTGCATAGATATACCTCTTGCATAGTTATCTAGTTTAGCCAACCCACTTTGCAGCCATTCCGGATGTCCTGTCATTTTTGCAGCACCTTCATCTGCCATGAATTCACGGTTACGACTAACGGTCATTTGTATAATAGTTGCAGCCATAGGCATAATGAGCATGAGGGCTATTGTAATGATGAGGTTAGGTCTATCTCGACCTCCACCAAAAAACATACCAAACTGTGCAAGCATTGCAATGGCTCCGGCAATGGTAGCGGTAACTGTACCGATGAGCATATCATAGTGTTTGATGTGACTTAGTTCATGGGCAATGACGGCTTCTACCTCCTCTTCAGTAAGAAGATTAAGCAATCCTTCTGTCACCGCAACAGCAGCATGTTCATAGTCTCTTCCCGTTGCAAAAGCATTAGGTTGATCTTCCGGGATTATGTAGAGTGCGGGCATTGGTAACTCTGCACGTGCAGTGAGTCTCTCTACGATCTCATAGAGTCCTGTAGCATGGTCACGGTCTACAGGTGTAGCATGGTAGTGTTTAAGTACCTGTGTATCACTATAATAGTAAGCATAAAAGTTCATCCCCGCTGCAGCAATGAAAGCGATGATCATCCCTGTCTGACCAGCGATCATACCGCCAAACCAGATGAAAAGCAGGGTAAGCCCTGTCATGAGGGCATAGGTTTTAAATTGTTCCATAATAGTCTATCCTTTTTTATTTAATTTTATCAAATGAGTGCAAATGGAAAGTAAATCATACAATACGTTATAATAGATGTATGAAAAAGACTATTTTATTAACATTTCTATTTTTAAGTGCTTCACTTTATGCTGAGTATCGATCAAATATTTCCAAGATCACTCCACAAATCAAACAACGTATGATCAAGGGAAATTCATGGCGAAAGGGATGTCCTGTATCGGTAAAAGATCTGCGTTATCTACGTTTGGAATATTTAGACTTTAAAGGTAAAACAACTATGGGGGAAATGATAGTCCATAAAGATGTATCTTATGAGGTGACAGAGATTTTTAAAGCCCTCTATGAGATAGGTTATCCTGTTAAAAAAATGAAGCTAGTGAGTGACTATAAGGGGAGTGATTGGCAGTCCATAGAAGCAGATAATACTTCAGCTTTTAATTGCCGTAATGCTACAGGCTCTAAAAAATGGTCTAAACACTCTTACGGTAAAGCGATAGATATCAACCCCATAGAAAATCCGTATATTTCACGAAGTGGACGTATTTCACATAAAGAATCTTTAACCTATAGAAAAAGAGTACATAAAAATTCTACCTATGCAGATAAGGCAGTTTTGCTAAAAAATGATAAAGCCACTAAAATTTTTAAAAAGTATGGTTGGAAGTGGGGTGGTGATTGGTCTGGAGTTAAGGACTATCAGCACTTTTCGAAGTAAATACTTATAGTTTTTATAAAGTCATAAATTATGTTAATTGGTTGACTATATTTTCATTATAAAATCTCCTATATAGCACATTTTATAAGGTTTTCTATACTTGGTTACATAAAAGTGGTCTCTAAACGTCGCTACAGCGATAAACGTTATAAAATATGTTAGTTTATAAGGTTTTAATAATATTGAGTATCATAAGTTAGTTTGTATATAACTTTATAAGGTTTTTATTTCTAACTTGTAACCTTTTGATATCGCTATATCGATAAACGTTATAAAATATTTGCAAACGGTTTACTCTAAGGGATTACAATTCACCTATGAAAGAGAAAATCTCTCAGATGATTTCAAGAGTTTATTTTACTCCTTAGCCAAAAACGAAAACCTTCTTGTTTGCTCCTGAGAATTATACTTCCTTAAAAGAAGTGACCTTTTTACATAAACTTTCTTTGTTACTATGACTTCTTTATTGTCATTTATGTAAAAACTACTCTTTATTTTCATGATAAAGTGACATTGACGGGTAAGCAAATTCCAAATGATTTTTCTCTAAAATATTCATGATCTTATATATTACATCTTCTTTTGTCTCTAACCATTGACTCCAATCTGTTTTTTTAGTGAAGCAGTAGACAAGGATATTGATGCTTGAATCAGAGAGTTCATCCAGATAGACAAGTAAGGTTCTTTTGACACCCAGAGAATCCTCTTGGGAGACAAGTTTGGTACTTTTATGTTTATTTTGCTCATAGTTTGTTTCATCCGTAGCAATATTAGGATGGGTTTTAAGCATCCCACGAATCTCACTAATAGCACGGCGAATATTTTCAGGCTTGGAGTCATACTTGATACCCAGAGACATTTTAATACGTCGTCCGAGCGTTCTCTTACTCCAGTTTTTAACATCCTGATTTGCAATAGTACCATTAGGAATAGCGATAAGGGCATTATCAAAGGTACGCAGAGTAGTAACACGCAAGCCTATCTCTACAACCGTCCCCTGTTTTTCATCAACAACGATCCAATCTCCCTGAGAAAAGGTATCACTCATTAAGATAGAGATAGTCCCTAAAAAGTTCGAGAGACTTTCACGTGCAGCAAGAGCAATGGCAAAACCACCGATCCCCAAACCAGAAAGTACAGTTGCAAGATTTGCCCCGGCAAAATGCATCACAAGGAGAATTCCCATGATCATGATCAAAAAATTGATGATCTTAATACCGACATTGACCATTTCACTTTTGATTTTTTTGTCTGATTGATCCATGTCATTAATACGAATACTTGCAATGGTATTAAGTATACGATAGAGAATAAGTGTAAAAAGTATTGCATAAACAATATTGAAAAACCTAGTGAGTGTTTCTACACTATAAAAATTATGATAGATATGTATGACCATGTGTAGATTGATAACCATAAACAGTACATTGATCGGTTTATAGGCATCACTCATGATCTCTTTACTGTATTTCTGCAAATATTTCATTCTATAAAGTAATCGTTCTACTAGCTTATAGAGTTGTGTACGTATAAAATAGAGGAATAAGGAGATAAAAAGTATCAAAAGAAGTTTAACTATACTAAGATTGTGAGGGTACAAGATAGCATTTAAACTTTTACCCCACTCTGTATGGTCAAGATAGAGAGCAATAGGAAGTATTTTATACTGTGCATATTTATTGAGACGATACATACGTTTCTCAAAAATTGAAAAGTATCTTAACACATCAGCATTGATCTCAAGCAGTGCATAATAATCTTTGATATTTTTTTGTGCTTCTTGCAGTACTTTATTGTTCTCTTTTAACTTAAGAAAAGGTTTATAGTCAACCGTATTAATTTTTTGTATGGCTTCTTGGTTTTTAACAAACTCATTATTCATCTTAGCATCAAACTCATCATAATCATAATGGTTAAGAATACGTAGGATATGTCTTGACATTCTATGTTGTGCTTGAAGTGTCTGATAGGACTTGATTAGTACTTCATCACGAATAACAGCATATTTGTTACCATGCGCTTTATTGTGCTTGAGAAGTTTGTTTAACACAAAAAGTTCTTCTTGATAACGCTTTGGTTGATTCAGAATAAATTTTTTATTGAGTAGAAATTTTTCAAAAGCTTCTATATAGATAAGTTCCTGTTTATGGACTATCTGTTTGACCTCATCTTGTGTGATGTTGTCCTCATTCATTTGATGTATTAATGCAAGTTGTGCTTTGATAAAGGGTTTATATTCTGCATGGATCTGTGTGAACATTAAGATGAAGAAAATAAAAGAGAACAAAAACTTTTTGATAGGTAGCTCCTGTAAGGGTATTAGAAGATAATTATACCTAATTATGTAATAAGCTTGAATGATGTGATAGAAATCATGATTCTATCACATCATTCAAGTTCAAGGAGCTTTATAGAGATGTATACTTTTTAAAACAGGAGGGTCAAGTTTTTACTATTTACTAATTTGAAATGTGTATAAAATGAAATAACTAGAAAACCTTATAAAATATATAATATTATAAGGTTTTCGTTTTCACATAATTTTAACAATCTTTACTTCTTAAACACATTCCCCAACATCCCTTTAATAGCCCCTTGCAGATCTGCAGGGTAGATAACAAACTTAGAGTTGTTACTTTTACTTATTTCTTCTAATGAATTTATGTATCTGTCACCTAGTAAGAACATTGCTGGTAATTCTTTGTCTTCTATATTTTTTGTGATGATATTGATGGCTTCACCTGATGCATTGGCAAGGGCTATTTGGGCAAGTGCTTCTCTTTTGGCTGCTTCAAGTTTTCCGTCTGCTTCCAGAATAGCAGCATTTTTGTTACCCTCAGCTGTAGTTTCGATGGCTCTTCTTTCTCTCTCTGCGGCGGCTTGTCTTTCCATAGATGCTTGCATGGATGGACTTGGGTTAATGTCTTGGATCTCTACAGATTTGACCGTGACACCCCAGTCAGCCACATCATCGACTATCTGGTCTTTGAGTCTGGTCTTGATCTGTTCACGATTTGAGAGGGCTTCATCTAGTGACATTTCACCTAAGATGGAACGCAGAGTTGTCATGATGAGCTGCTGGATAGCCAGTCTGAAATCTTCAACACCATAGAGCGCATTTTCTGGTGTAGTGACACGGACGAAGGCTACAGCATTGGTAAGGATGACCGCATTGTCACGTGTGATGACCTCTTGTTGAGGAATGTCTAAGATAATGTCTCGTGTAGTGATCCTTTGACGTACGGCTTCTATATAAGGGACGATGATATTTAGTCCAGGTCTGAGTGTACGAGAAAATTTCCCCAGTCTTTCTACAAGCCACTCTTCACCTTGTGGAACGATATTGATACCCTTATAGAGAGTGACGATAACAGCGATGGCTAAAATGACTAATATGTTTAATGCTTCCATAAACTTACTCCTTAGTTAATTGGTTCAACTTGTATAAGTTGTCCATTGATCTCTACTATTTTAACACGTGTCTCTTTGTCTATATCTACTTTGGCTGTTGCATGCCAAGAGGTATTACCCAGTACGGGTGTATCAAAAGTTACTTTTCCTCTGCTGTGTGGTTGTATGTCTTCCATGACTGTACCTAGCGTGTCAAGTCTATAGTTGGACTGACCACTGTCGGTAATGGGTTTTTCTCTAAACCACTTGAACCATGTAGCTATGGAGAGTATGGAAAGAACTATCCAGATAAAAAGTTCTGTTTTAAAAGAGGTTCCCATGAGATTGTCTATCACCCCTACCAAGATAGCAGCAACACCAAGACCCAGCATAAAAAAGGTGCCAATGTTCATCTCGAGAATCAAAAGAATGATTCCTATAACGATCCAATGCCACCACAAAACAGTCTCATTGAGAAATTCAATCATTTCTACTCCTTTGAGTGTATTAAAATAAATTATAGCATAAAATAGGCGAACACCCTCAAAATAGGATAATAAGTTTATTTTAGGTATAATCGCGAAAATTTTCATACATCAAGGATAATAAATGTCAAGTTTAAATGTATATTATGACAAAGATTGTGATATCAATATCATCAAATCTAAAACAGTAGCAATGATCGGTTTCGGATCACAAGGGCACGCACACGCAGAGAACCTTAGAGATTCTGGTGTAGAAGTTGTTATCGGTCTTAGAAAAGATGGTTCATCTTGGGCAAAAGCTGAAGCAAAAGGTTTTGAAACACTTACAGTAGCTGAAGCATCTGCTAAAGCTGATGTGATTATGATTCTTCTTCCAGATGAAAATCAGAAAGAAATCTATGAAGCTGAAATAGAGCCAAACCTAAAAGAGGGTGCTACAATTGCATTTGGTCACGGGTTTAACATCCACTATGGAAGAGTAAATCCAAGAAAAGACATCAATGTTACTATGATCGCTCCAAAAGCACCAGGTCATACAGTACGTTCTGAGTTTGTAAGAGGTGGTGGTATTCCAGATCTTATCGCTATTGGTCAAAACCCAAGTGGAACAACTAAAGAGCTTGCTCTTTCTTACGCATCAGCTATCGGTGGTGGTAGAACTGCGATCATTGAAACAACTTTCAAAGATGAAACTGAAACGGATCTTTTTGGTGAGCAAGCAGTACTTTGTGGTGGTGCAGCGTCACTTGTACAAGCAGGTTTTGAAACACTTACAGAAGCTGGGTACGCTCCTGAACTTGCATACTTTGAGTGTCTTCACGAGCTTAAGCTTATCGTTGACCTTATGTTCGAAGGTGGAATCGCTGATATGAGATACTCTATCTCTAACACAGCTGAATACGGAGACTATGTTTCTGGTAAAAGAGTTATTAACGCTGAGTCAAAACAAGCAATGAAAGACATCTTAACAGAAATTCAAGATGGTAGATTTGCTAAAGACTTCATCTTAGAAGGTCAAGCTGGTTATCCTCGTATGAATGCTGAACGTGCCAATGATAAAGAAAAGCTTATTACTCAAACTGGTAATAAACTTCGTGAAATGATGCCATGGATTTCTGCAGGTAAAATCGTAGACCAGGAAACTAACTAATCTTTTTAGTTATTTGCACTCATCTTTATGTGATGGGTGCAGTCACATACTGACGTATGTTTTTTTACCCAAACACATAAATCTAAGCACAACTACCCAAAAATATTTAGTTAGTTTAAGTAGCACAACACAATAAAAACTTAACTTTCTTTGTTAATTAAAACATAGGAAACTAACCTTACTTTGCTATAATAATTAAAATTTAATAACTAGTGAATTATATGGCATCCCAATCAAAAAAAACGAATACTAAATCTTCTTCTCCAAAAAAGAAATCTAGCACGAGAAAAACACCAGTAAAAAAAAGAACTCGTAAAAAAACAACAAAAACATCTAATTTTAAAAAAAATATCTTTATTGTTATTGGTGTTTTTTTGATGATCTCTTTGGTGGCGTTCGGGTATTTTCTGGGACAGAATGATAAAGACCCTAGTATAAAACATGTAAAAAAATCTGAGTCTGTAAAAGTAGTAAAAAAAGATAAAGCTATTAAGCAAAAAAGTAAAGAAGTTACTACAAACTCTATAAAAGAGTTGATCAAAGATCATCCCAGTCAGATAGAAATAAGAAGAAAGGCTGAAGAGAAAAAAGCCCAAGAGAAGTCTCTGCTCAGTGCTGCTGCATCAGAATCTTCTCCTGAGGCAATATTGGCACATCGTGCTGAAAAACCAAAACTTGTTATCATCATCGATGATGTATCGAATGCAAAACAACTGAAGCATATCATGTCTCTGCCTATAAAGGTTACTCCTTCTATTTTCCCTCCTTACGAACTTTCAAAGTCAAATCATAAGTTAGCACAAGGTTTAAAACACTATATGATTCATCTTCCTATGCAATCAGGTAAAGCCTATGACAAGCAGTATGGAACATTGAAAATAACGGATACTAAAGAGAAAATGGAAGCCAGGGTCAAAGAGATAAGAAAACTCTTTCCTACCGCACGTTATGTCAATAATCATACCGGTTCTACATTTACAAGTAACTACAAAGCAATGGAGATGCTTTATGGTATCTTACGTAAAGATGGATTTGTTTTTGTGGACAGTCGTACTGCAGCATCAACTAAAGTACGTAAAATAGCACATGCCTTTGGTGATGCCTATGTAGCAAGAGATATATTTATAGATAATGATCACAATGTTCCTTATATACGTAAGCAGCTTCGTCAAGCAGTAAAAACAGCTAAGAAAAAAGGATATGCCATAGCTATAGGACACCCTCATCTTGTAACCATGAAAGCACTTAGCTCTGCTAAAGATATTTTTAGAGATGTTGAGCTTGTTTATATTGATGATATTTATAGAAAAAAGAAATAAATAAAAAGTATGCACCCCAAGGGCATTTCCTCCCTTCAGTCAGGGCACAAGAGAATTGCCACACTTTTTTCAAAAGTATGACAATTTGACATATTTTTATTCACTTTTGTGTGGCTTTGCTATGATTGTCAAAAAGGTAGTTCATGAGCCAAATACTCTCTTCTCCTATCCCTGCATTAAATGCTATGAAAAAGTACCCTTCAGAGCTTTTTTACAAAGGCAATTTAGATTTACTGGAACGTCCAAAAGTCTCCATAGTTGGAACCAGAAGACCTTCGATCTACACACAAAATTTTACTTACAATATTGCTAAAGCATTAGCTAAAAGAGGTGTATGCATAGTAAGTGGTGTTGCAATGGGAGTGGATGCCATTGCACATTCTGGAGCAGGTACAGGTAATACTATAGCAGTGGTTGCAAATGGGTTGAACCTACGATATCCTGCTATCAATAAAGAACTGATAGAGTCAATCGAAAATAATGGACTGATGTTGAGCCAGTTCAATGATGGATTTAGAGCTACAGGATGGAGTTTTGTAGTCCGTAATGAGCTGGTCGTAGCTCTTGGTGATATGCTTATAGTGACAGAAGCTGAGCTTAATAGTGGCTCCATGCGTTCAGTGGAGTATGCACTAAAGATGGGTAAAGAGATATTTGTGCTTCCTCAAAGACTTAATGAGAGTTCAGGGACGAATAGTCTACTTCGTGAAGGTAAGGCTACGGCCATTGTAGATGTGGAATTGTTTGCTTCTCGTTTTGGACAAGCAGCAAGTTCAGATATACAAAAAGATGATTTTTTTTACTTTTGTCAGGCATTACCCACTTTTGATGATACTGTTGCTAAGTTTGGGGATAGAGTGTATGAAGCAGAACTTGAAGGTATGGTCACGATACACAATGGTATCGTGAGACTACAGTAGTTTATTTAAGTTGTTTGATAAGCTCTTCAAGTGATGATTCGGGGAGCATACCAGCTTGAACAAACTGTACTGCACCTTTTGAATCTAGAGCAACTAAAAAAGGAATACTCCCTCTCCACTCTGCTCTTTGTCCAATATAGTTTGTAAAGCTACCTGCTTTTTCATCAGCTACAACAATATAGTTCATCCCTTTTTCTTTTGCAAACTCTGTAAGTTCCTTATTGTTAAAACCTTGTACTTCGATGGCTACAATGGCTAATTTGTCTTTGTGTTTTTCTTGTAGTTTTATAAGATGAGGAATAGATTTTAAACAAGGTGGACATCTATGTCCAAAAAACTCCAGGAAAACAATTTTCCCTTCCAGCCCTTTAATGTTCAGACCTTGTTCCGTCCCTGTGATCTGGTGTGTTACACCTTTAATATCAGTAATAGACATTTGAGGACCTTCTGCAGCCTGCGTATAAGTAAATAGTGAAAAAATAAGAAGTGCTGATGTAAATATTTTTCTCATGAGTGAGCCTTTTTTTATTTATTATAGAGAGTATACACTAATGAAGATGTAAGAATCGTGTAGTTTAAGTAAAAAGGGTGATAAAGATTTACAAAAGAGCATCTAGAAGATTAAAAGGAGGAGGGAAAAATTCTATGAAAAAGGGAAACCGAATAATATCTAGGGGAATTTAAAGGGTTTCTTCTGATGCTCTTATGAGAGAAGTATAATCTGTTTAGGTTAACCGTTTACTAATAATCTTAATTATAATTATCATAATTAAAGATTTGGATCTGAGGAAAAATCTCTTTTAGTATGTATTTGTTTGATTTTTAAAGAGCATCTAGAAGATTAAAAGGAGGAGGGAAAAATTCTATGAAAAAGGGAAGCTGAATAATATCTAAGGGATTTAAATGCTTCCTTCTGATGCTCTTATGGGAGAAGTATAATCTATCCAGGTTAACCGTATACTAATAAGACTATATTATAATGCTATAACATAATAATTCAAGGAAAAAAATGTTAAAAAAGATTTTGATACTATTCTCCATAGTAACAACACCGTTTATGCTTCATGCAGGAGATTATCTCTCTTTAGAGAAGAAGATAGGTCAAATGCTGATGGTGGGATTTCATGGTACCTCTGCCCCAAAAAGTAGTCAAATATGTAAAGACATTAAAAAATATAATGTAGGGTCTGTGATCTTGTTTGATTATAACCCTGTCAATAAGAACGAACCTAAAAATATAGCAACGAAAAAACAACTTACAAAACTCACTAAAGAGTTACAAGCTTGTAGTTCTGATGGTAAATTACTTATAGCGGTAGATCAAGAGGGTGGGAAAGTCCAAAGGCTTAAAAGCAAATACGGTTTTTATGGAAAGTTCCCTAAAGCTTCTGATGTGATCAAGATGGATCAAAGCCAGATATTCAATACGTACAAAAAAATGAGTAAAGAGCTTAGAAGTGTAGGGATCAATTATGATCTCGCCCCTGTAGTGGATCTTGATATCAATATGAAAAACCATGTGATCCATGGTCTTGGACGTTCATTTGGGAAAGACCCTAAGATCGTAGCAAAATATGCTTCTACTTTTATAGATGCTATGCACAGTAACGGTGTGCTTACTTCTCTTAAACATTTTCCTGGTCATGGCTCTTCGGTGGGAGATACACATAAAGGTTTTGTGGATGTGACAAATCTGTGGAAGAAAAACGAGTTGGAACCTTATCGTCTGTTAAAAGATAAAGCAGATACTGTTATGGTAGCCCATGTTTTCAATAAAAAGATCGATCGAACATATCCCGCAAGTCTCTCTTTCACAACCGTGACTAAAAAATTGAGATGGAGGCTTGGGTACCATGGTGTTGTGATCACAGATGACCTTCAAATGGGTGCGATAAGTAAAAAGTATGGCTTAAAAAATACCCTTAAACTTGCTATTAATGCCGGTAATGATATCTTGCTTTTTGGAAATCAACTTGATCCTAGTAAAATTGTGAGTACCAAAAGATTGGTTGATACTATAATGTTGCTGGTAAAAAGTGGTGATGTTGAGATTGAAAATATAAATAAAGCATATACACGTATACAGAAACTAAAAAAGAAATTATAAAGTCCATTTCCCCTAATTCTTCATAAAAATCAAAAAAGAGGTACATCTCTTTTTTGATAAAATCATTTATATTTTCTTAAGAAATCTTCCGTTATAATTTAATTGACCGATGGTCAGTCATTTAAAAGGATGCTGATGGCAATTATAGTAAACAAAGAAGAAAAACGAAGTAATATAGCATGTTCCTGTAAGGAGATCCTTCTTGAACATGGTATTAAAAATCTTACGATCTCACAAATAGCCAAAACGGCAGGTGTAGGAAAAGGAACGATCTATGAATATTTCAAAAACAAAGAAGATATTGTTTTTGAAATTATTACAATGTTTATTTCCGAGCATGAGAAAAAACTATTTGAAATCACCGATCAAAATATAAGTACCAAAGATAAACTTTTCCATTTCTTTTACATGATACATGAAGATGAAAACAGTAACAAACAATTAAATATATATAGAGAATTTTTAGCTATATCCATGACAAATGGAACGCAGGAAATGGTTGATTTTAATATAAAATGTAGAGGGAAATTTACGGATATATTGGGTCAGATCGTGAAAGAGGGTATCACGAAAGGTGAGATACATACAGAAGCACAAGATATGGTAAGTGCACTACTTACTTTTAAATTAGGTCTTGTTGTTGAAACACATACGGCGGCTCTTGACCCAAAAGATGAGATCACTCGTTTTTTAGATGCACTGTTTAAATTGATAGAGATAAAGGAAGAGAAATGAAGATTTTAGTCATTCTGATCTTGCCTCTGTTTGTCTTTGCGCAAAGTCATGGTTTGAAAACATTTATAAACAATGCCAATAAAACCAATGGTTTGATCAAAGCAAAAGAGATAAATATAAAAGCTAAAAAAGAGCAAGTTGAAGCAGCTAAAAGTGCTTACTGGCCTACTGTAGATATCGGTGGAGATTATTCTTTGTTGTCACCTAACTATTTGGTGAGTCCAGGTCAAGTAGGTAATGTATATGCTTCTGTGAGTATGGACCTTTATGATGGTGGCAGAAAAGATGCACTTTTACGATCTAGAGACTTTGAACATGAAGCTTCACTTTTTGAGAAGAGTGCTTTTGAAAAGAGTATAACGCTTGAGATAGTGCGTCACTATTATGGTATACAAACACTCAAAGCAACTGTCAATGCTTTAAAAGAGCGTTCCAATGAACTAAAAGCACAGATAAACCGTGTTAAAAAGTTTAGAGGTGCAGGTCTTGCTACTGTGGAAGATATTGACAAGCTTACAGCCGTATATGAAAATAACAATTTTACGCTTGAGAATACCAAGCTTACGCTTGAAACAAGTGAAGAAAATTTACAACTTATTAGTGGTATATCAGCGAAACAATTAAAAAAGAATTATTTTAAAGAACCTAAAAATATACGTTTTGAAGTGTTTGAAAATATTAAAATGCTTCAAGCCAATGCCAATGCCGTTGGAGAAAATGCCAATGCTATCAATGCTGCGTATATGCCTCAGGTGAATATTTCGGATACTTACCATAGATCACATTTTGATGATCTGGTTACTGCACCGGGTATCAGTGGAGGTGAATTTTTGATCGATCATCAAAATAAATTGATGGTGTCGGTCAATATGCGACTTTTTGATAATGGGAAGATGGCAAAAGAGAGTGAAGCAGTGAAGTATCAGAAGTTGTCACTTCTTTCTCAAATAGACCATGCAAAAAAAGAGCAAAGAATGAATTTTAAATTGGCAGGGCAAAGTTTAAAAACGACCAGAACAAAACTTAAAAGCTCTAAAAGTGCATTGAAAGCAGCAAGAAGCACTTATGATGTAATACGTCAAAAATTTGAAGTTGGTTTGGTTGATAATATTGCTTTTTTAGATGCACTTGCACAAAGAACACTGGCTTACGCACGTTACAAAGAAACGGTTTATGATTATGAGATCAGAAAATCCATTTATTACTATTATGCAGGGAAAAGTCCCAAGGAGTTTATACGATGAAGAAAATAATTTTAAGTTTGATGTTGTTAGCAGTAACGATACAGGCGCAAGATATTTATGCAACATTCAGTGTGGAAGCGGATCAAAGTGCAAATTTGGCATTTACAAGCAGTGGAACGGTAAATAGTGTTTCTGTTGATGTTGCAACAGAGGTCAAAAAAGATGAAGTGCTTGCACAACTGCAAAATAGTGATCTCAAAGCAGCTCTAAATATAGCAACAACAGCTTTGAAGTATGCCAAAAAAGATTATGACAGACAACTCAAAGTGAAAAAACTAGTAGATGCTTCAAGACTTGACAGTTTTGCATTCAAATATGAAAGTGCAAAAGCACAGGTGGCATACCAACAGGCACTACTGGACAAAACGATACTCAAAGCTCCGTTTGATGGTGTGATCTTTGAAAAAATTGTTGAAGTCGGTGATGTGGTAAGTGGACAAGCTATACGAACCATTTTAAGATTACAAAGTCTTCATAAAAGAAAACTGATCCTGGAATTTGACCAAAAGTATTGGAAGGATATAAAAGTTGGACAAGTGTTCAACTACAGTATTGATGGTGACAATAAAAAATACAGTGGAAAAATTTCAAAAATATACCCTTTTGCAGACAGCGGGAACAGAAAAATAAGAGCAGAAGTGGAAGCTAAAGATTTTGTTGTAGGACTTTTTGGTGAGGGGTATATCATTGTGCCTGATGAGAAGTAGTGCAGTATGTATAAATTAGCCATAAACAGACCTATCACAACATTAATGTATATTGTGACGTTGGTTATATTTGGATTCATGAGTTTCAAATCAATGCCTTCAGCCCTTTTCCCAAATATTGATTTTCCTATGGTTACAGTTAAAACTGTATATCCAGGAGCAGAGTCAAGTACCATCGAATCACAGGTGACAGACAAGATCGAGGAAGCCATCTCTCGTATTGGAGGAATAGATTCTGTTACTTCCAGCAGCAGTGAAGGTGTGAGTGTTGTGATGATAAAGTTCTTTTTGGAGAGAGATATCAATGAAGCGACCAATGATGTTAGAGATAAAGTTGCTGCTGTATTATTGCCAAAAGATGCCAAAATGCCACTGGTCAGTAAACTTGACATTGGCGGAGCATCAATTATCAATATCTTTTTAACGGCAGAAAATGACAGTATTAAAAACCTTATGTTGTTTGCAGATGAAAAGGTAAAACCTACACTACAAAAAATCAACGGTGTTGGTGGAATCAACATTATCGGATACAAAGATAGAGAGATAAAAATCTACCCAAATCCAGAACTACTTAATAAGTTTGGTATCACAGTATCGGAACTTAATCGAATCGTAGCAAGTGAGAATGTAAAAATTGGTGGGGGTAAACTTATCTCATCCACTAAAGAGTTTACTCTGAAAACCAAAGCCGATGCGCTTAGTATCGTTGAACTTAAAAATATTAAGATCAAAGATAATATCAAGCTACAGGATATAGCAAGAATTGAAGATACAATGAGTGATGCTAAAAGTTATGCCTCGTACAATGGTGTTGAGGGTGTAATGCTCGAAGTTCAAAAAATTTCAGGAACAAATACCATTGATATCGTACAAAAAGTCAAAGATGCAGTGCCAAAAATAAAAAAATTAGCAGGGGATAAATATGAGGTAAAAATATTGAATGATACTTCACCTTTTATTATCGCTTCACTGGAGCACGTACAGTTTGACCTTATTTATGGTTCACTTTTGGCCGTCATAATCATCTTCTTTTTTTTACGAAATATGACGATTACATTTGTGTCTGCATTGTCTATCCCTGCATCTATTTATGGTACTTTTGCCTTGATGGATTATATGGGTTTTGAACTCAATAAAATGACTCTAATTGGACTTACCCTGGCTATTGGTATTATTATCGATGATGCGATTGTTGTCATTGAAAATATCTATAAAAAAATGGAAGCAGGTATGGATAAATTTGAAGCAGCTGTAGAGGGAACCAAAGAGATGGCATTTACTATTTTAGCTATTTCTGCAATGCTTCTTGCTGTATTTATCCCTGTATCATTTATGAGCGGAATTGTGGGTAAATTTTTTGAATCATTTGCTATGACAGTCGGTTTTGCTGTAGTGATCTCTTATTCTGTTGCTTTGAGTTTTATTCCAAGTTTAAGTGCTAGGGTTTTACGTAAAGATGAGAGTAAATTTTATAACCTGACCGAACCACTGTTTATAGGTTTGGAGAAGATGTATGAATGGATCTTAAAACTTGTATTACGATTTAAAATTATTACTTTGATCTTAGTATTTGCCGGATTCTTTGGTTCTTTAAGTCTGTTCCCTAAAATAGGAATGGATTTTATACCAAAAGAGGATAAAGCTGAATTTGAGATACATATAAAAGCTGATGCCTCTGTGTCACTTGCAGAGATGATAAAAAAATCAAAAGTGATAGAAGATGTAGTACGCAAAAATAAAGATGTACTTTATACCACTTTAAGCGTAGGATACAATACCGCACAAGAAAAACACAAGTCTATGATCTATGTAAAGCTAAGTGATAGAAAAGAGAGGGCTCTCAATCAAGAGCATATTATACAAAACTTTAGAGAAACATTGAAACCTTATCAAAAAGAATTGTTCATTACAGCTGCTGCTATCCCTAACATAAAAGGTGCCGGTGTATCGGTACCATATCAAATTGTTTTAAAATCTGATTCATTTGATGATTTGAAAATAGCAACAAAAAATTTGACTGATTACCTTGCAAAGAAAAAAGGATTTGTTGATATCGATACGAATCTTGATGCCGGAAAACCTCAAATTGATATCAATATTATAAGAAGCAATGCAAATCGTCTCGGCATCTCTGCTTCACAAATATCTCAGGCTATCGCTACAGCATTTTCAAGTGATCTGGAGATCTCATATTTTGAAGAAAAAGGGAAACAGTACAACATCACATTAAGATTTGATGATGAGAATAGAGTTTCTATGGAAGACATTAAGAAGATTCAACTTAGAAGCAGTACAGGTGAGTTGGTCTATCTTGATGGTTTAGTAAACTTTACAAAGAGTAAAGCACTAGCAACTATTAACCACTTTGACAGACAAAGACAAGTGACGATTTTCGCAGATTTATTTGGACTTGACCTAGGTGGTTCTGTTGCCTATACACGTGAAGGTATTGATGATCTATTACCTGAGAGTGTAGCATATAGATTTACAGGATTTGCAGAAGAGATGGAAAAAACAGGTCAAGCCTTTGGTGCGGCACTTGGACTTTCTGTCATTTTAATGTTTATTATTTTAGCGATATTATATGAATCACTCATACAACCAGTCATCATTATGATGGCACTTCCTCTGAGTATTATTGGAGTTATGTTAGCGCTATATTTAAGTGGTTTACAGTTTAGTTTGTTTGTTATGATCGGTTTTATGTTACTCATGGGTATGGTGGGTAAAAATGCTGTTTTATTAGTCGATTTCGCAAACGAAGCCATGGCACAGGGAAAAAGTGCAGATGAAGCACTTATCGAGGCTGGAGAAAAAAGACTAAGACCTATTTTGATGACTACGATAGCGATGATATTTGCTATGTTGCCGCTTGCTATGGGTACAGGACTTGGAAGTGAAACAAATGCTCCTATGTCAATAGCAGTTATCGGTGGTCTTTTGAGCTCTATGGTTTTGACTTTGCTCATAGTACCTGTAATGTATAGACTTATCAATCCAATAGACAGATGGTTAAGAAAGTTTTATGAAGAAACAATAGAGGAGTAGAGGAGTTTACAATGATAGTGTTTATCCATGATCATGAAGCATTGCTCTTTTGGCTAACAATAGCATCTGTCATTGGATTGATCGCCTCTTTGGTATTGATCCCATGGATAGTTATTCAAATACCATCGGATTACTTCTCTCATAAAAAACGCCAAAAGCATCAATGGCGTAATTATCCACCAATCATACGGTTAGTATTTATACTTCTAAAAAATGTTCTTGGTATTTTCTTTATCATAGGTGGAATCGCTATGTTGGCTTTGCCGGGACAGGGAATACTGACAATCATCACAGGGTTACTCTTTATGGATTTTCCCAGCAAATACAAAGTTGAAAGATGGATCATAAAACGCCCTGCAATTCTAAAATCCGTTAACCAGCTGCGTGTAAAAGCAAAACAAAGCCCACTAGAGGTATGATATATTTGGAAAGACAATTTTTTTGTGTTGGTGTTTGAAAAATCTTTAGAGGAGAAGAAAATGATAAAAACGAATAAGCTACTCATTTCACTGGTTCTTGGAAGTGGCGGTGCGAGAGGATATGCTCATATTGGTGTTATTGAAGAGCTTGAAAAAAGTGGTTATGAGATAGCTTCCATCAGCGGTTCCTCTATGGGTGCACTCATTGGGGCACTCTACGCGTGTGGCAAGCTTGAGGCATATAAAGAGTGGGTCTTGGGACTTGATCTGTTGGATGTAGCTAAATTAGTTGATTTTTCTTTTACTGGAACGGGCATGATTCAAGGTGATAAGGTATTTGCTGTGATCGAAGAGATGATCGGTGATGTTATGATTGAAGATCTTCACATTCCTTTTACTGCGGTTGCAACAGACCTTATCAAGCAAAAAGAGGTTTGGCTTCAAAAAGGGAACCTTGTAGATGCTGTCAGAGCTTCGATCGCCATTCCTACGGTTTTTACACCAAAGAAAATTGGAAAGCGTTATTTGATCGATGGCGGTGTGCTAAATCCTCTGCCTATTGCGCCTACGGTGTCAGATAATACTGACTTGACAATTGCTGTTAATCTCAGTGCCAATATTGCCAAAGGTTATAAAATTCATATTCCAAAAAAAGAGCGCGAAAAAGAGAGTGGGATGGAAAAAGTCTTTTTTGAGATGAGACAAAAGGCTGAACAACTATTTTCAAAAGAATCCAAAAGTGCATTTGATGAGATGAGTATGTTTGATATTATGGGACGTACGATCGATATCATGCAAAATGCCGTGATGGAATGTAAAATGGCGGGATACGCTCCCGACATTATCATAGGTATTCCAAATGATGCAGGCGGTTTTTATGAGTTTAACAAGGCGTATGAAATGATTGAACTTGGAAGAGTAATTGCCAAAGAGCATCTTCAAGAGTTCAAACTCAGATGATGAAAATCTATGGGTTCTGCATACAAGGGTATTTCTCTTCCCCTTTTTTTAGTCAGGGCGATCAAGTGTGGAGAGACGAGAAGATCACATTAAAGTTTTAGATATCTCTCTAAGATGATCTTTGCAGCTACAGAATCAAGTCTGCCATCCCGTTTATGTTTAAAATCACCCATAGTAAGTTCTTTGGCTTCAAAGCTCGAGCCTTGTTCATCTTGATAAGCTACTTCGATCTCAAGTTCCAGCAGGGAGACAAAGTGTTTGATACGTCTCTCCATCTCTTCAGAACTTGAACCCTCTTTGGGGAGTCCTACGATGAGTTTATCTATCTCCCACTCTGTTAAGAAGGTGTTGACATCTCTTGCGGCTTGATTGCGGTTTTTTCTGAGAATGGCATCTTGTGGCATCACGATCTTCCCATCAAGACAGATCGCTACACCGATACGTTTGAGACCTACGTCTATACTGGCTAATTTCATAGCTGTATTATAGCTAATTTATACTCATCTTCTATAGTAAGGATCGTCTAAACTACTGTAGTAATAGTCCATAACGGGTCTATAGTATCTATGATCAAAAAGACCTTTTCCTCTTACTCTGTCTCTATAGGTATAATATCTGTCGTATCTGTAAAAATCACCTTCAAATAGATACCCATGACGGTTAAAATACCCATAATAGTATCCATATCTATCATAGAAGGAAGCTCTATCATAACGATATGCTAGATACCAACTATTACGAGTGTGCCTATGTCCACGAGTTTGAGAGTGACGGTCTCTTGAATATCGTCTATCATTGTCTCTATAGAATCTTCTGCCTTCAGTGTACCTATCCTGTTTATAATTACTATGTCTTTGAGATCTTTTGTGGGATCTATTTTCAATTGAATGTTTCGTCAGTCTCCTGTTTGTATGATGATGTTTCATTTTTTTGAATTCATCATGTGTCTTAAATTTTCGATTCATGGCTCTTTTTTTACTTAATTGTCTATCCATCTTTTTAAAATGTTTTTTATCGGTACGATACTGTTTTTGTACAAGTTTTGTATCTGCATGGATCTTTACATTTTTTTCTGTCATTGTTGAAGAGAGTGTATTTGCTGAAAACAGAGTAGTTAAACCAAGCGCAATATATAAAATAGCTTTTGTCATTTTTTATCCTTTATATAATTTTTTACAACATTAAAAAGCTTGAATTCATTTTCAAGACTTTTAAAAGAGTTGAAATAACAGCATAAAATAATTTCGTGTAAAGATTGTGAGTCAAACATATATGTTTTAATATTAATATGTTATAGTATCAAAACAGGAGTTTACAATGAATAAATCAATATGGGTATTTTTACTAGGATCAATTTCGTATCTATCTGCAGATATGCTGGTAGATGTTAAAGAAGTTGAAGAGTTTTGGATATGGATAGCCCTGTTTGCTTTGGGTCTGATTGGAATCACCATCCTGTTCTTGTCATCAAGACATATAATGAAAGTACAAAAACTGCATAAAGAGATGTTTGATAAACAGCTTGAAATGGAACATTCTCAAAGTGTGTTCCTTGCAAGTATGAGTGAAAATATACATGATATAGTAGAACAGAGATTTGCCGGAACATCTGATCAAGTACATCACTCATTAGCTGAAGAGAGTGTGCAGGAGCATAGACTTTTAGATGTAACCAATGATCTTATTGAATTTTTACGATTAAAATCAAAAAAAGTTGAGATCATTAATGAAAAATTTAATTTAAATAATGTATTGAATGAAGTTTCCGGATCAATATGCTCCGCTTATAAAGGGAGTAATGTTGAACTTATTTTTGATATTGACAATAATATCCCACGTTATTTGATTGGTGATTCCCTCAATTTAGAAAAAGTACTTAATAATTTTCTTGAATATACAATGAATCAATTTTATAAGGTAGAGGCAAAATTAGAAATAGAGGTCAAGTTAGAAATAACGATGTTTGATACCTATAATGAGAAACTGGAATTACAATTTAAACTTATAGATACGGGAAGAGGTGTAGACACTGAAACACTTGAAACACTTTTTGAGCCGCATTATGATGAAAAAAGCAATGTCTATACAGGGTTAGGACTTTTTGTTGCCAAAGAACTGATATCTGAGATGCATGGAGAAATGGCCGTGCAGAGTATTGAAGGAAAAGGAACTACATTTACTCTTGCCTTGCCATTCTCAATGGTAGATGCAGGAAATAAAAGAAATTACAGATTGCCTGAGAAAGTATTAACAACTAAAAAAGTTTTTATTGTTGACAGTAATTATAACTCCGCACTGGCTATTAAAAAAATGTTTTCTTATTTTAAACATGATATAAAGGTAGTTACCAAAGAAGAGTTTATTAAAAACATGTACAACCTCACAAGATATGATATTGTGATCTTGGATGAAACACTTTTGAATATAAGAACAGTTGATTATCTTAGTAGAATAAAAAAAGAGAAAGAACTAAAGGTGGTTGGATTAACCTCTTTATTGCAGGAAAATGAAAACGCTTCTTTAAATCAGGTAGTAGATAAATCACTGGCTAAGCCATTGAATCAAGAAAGAATTTTTGAACTCATAGTTGATATGTATTCTATAAATGTATTTAGTGCTTTGGATCAGCAGGACCAAGATTCATTATCTGAAAAGACCTTGATACACAGGTCAGCTATCATAGAAACACCGCATATAATACAAGAAAGTTTCAGTGACTTTAATGGAATGTCTCTGCTTCTTGTAGAAGACAATATTATTAATCAAAAGGTACTTGCCAATGTCTTAAAACCTTCTGGTATCAACATAAGTATTGCAAACAACGGACGAGAAGCTGTTGATATGGTTTTAAAGGGTACAGAAGAGTTTGATCTCGTGTTAATGGATATCAATATGCCAGTGATGGATGGGTATGCGGCTACACAAATGATACGATCCAAGAAAGCGTTTGATATACTGCCGATAGTTGCATTTACAGCTTTGGCATTAGATAGTGAAAAACAAAAAATATTTCTTAGTGGAATGAATGCTTTTTTAACTAAACCATTAAAAATTGGTGAACTTTATACCGTTTTTAAACTATATGTTACAAATATAAGTGAGAGAAAAAAAATACAATATCCTAAAATAGTAGAACAGATAGATGCTTTAGATATTGAGGCAGGTATTAGATACTCAGATAACAATCAAGCGTTTTATGTAGAGATCTTAAAAGAGTTTATGGATGCATATGGTCAAAGTAGTGAACAATTCACAAAATTAGTAAGAGAGCATCGTTATGAGCAGATTAAAATGTTATGTTTGGATATGAAAGGCTTGACCGGTGCGATAGGGGCAACGGATATGCATAAACTCATAAATGAGATTCATCAACATATAGTCTATAATAAGCAAGAACTGCTTCCAAACTATATAGGTACATATCAAAAAGAATCTCAAAAACTTAATAACTCCATTAAGCACTATACTGCATCAGTAAATGTTCCATCAGCATAGAACCATCGGCCAAAGAGCTTTAAAAATCGACTTTTTTCTTTTAAATCACCTGAAGAGAGTCGTGCATTAAAAGTAACGAAAGCTTCTTCTTCTCCATCGATAAAGTCAATGATCTCCAGACCCAAAAAGTTTGTCTGTTTACTAAAACTTAAGATAGAATCTTCCCAATTTTTTATGTCGGTGGTATAGTCAGGGTTATCAGGATGTGTCGTCTTTATAATATAGCTACTATTACCTACAGCATAAGCACTGTAGCGTGACCTCATTAGGGACAATGCATCAGGAGCAAAAGCTCCTTTATGGTATTTGGAACAACATTTTTTATACTTATTCCCACTGCCACAAGGACAGAGCATGTTAGGTGATGGTTTCATAGGATTTCTTTAAACAAAAAGCATCCCTAGCGTATCTCTGCAATAAATGCATCTTTTTGTATCTGTGCCCGAACTTTGCTCAATGCATTAACTGCTTCATCTCTTTTGACATAAGGTCCTATGAGAAGTTTAGATATGGACTTCCCGGCTTTGGGAAATTGAATGATCTTGTAGCGGAAGCCTTTGCGTGTAATGGTATAGAGTAGATCACTATTTGGTTTGCCTACAAATGAGCCCACTTGGACATAGAAATTACCTTTAGAGGATGTTTGCTCTATCTCTTTCATCGGGACTTTAATGACAATGGCTTTACCTGACGTTGTCATTTGAGGTTTTTGTAATTGAACTGTTGTTTGAACTTGAACAGATTCAGATAGTATGGTTTTGGCTTTCCATGGTTTTGTTGAAGCTATTTTCGTTTTACTGGTTGGTAAATATCTACGGCAGACACGAAGTCTTTTTTTGTAGTATGGTGAAGTAAAGAGGTTAGAATAGATAACTTCATGTTTTTTGGTACTGGCATGTGTGAACCACCCATCACCCAAATACATACCTACATGTGTTATTTTTTTACTACTGCTTTTACTTGTGGCAAAGAAGATCAAGTCACCATATTGCAGATCTTTAAATTCTATACGTTTTCCTGCTTTTGCCTGATTTCTGGCAACTCTGGGGATATTGATCCCCATACTTCCGTACATATAATAGGTGTACCCGGAACAATCAAAATTATAGGGACCTTCCTCTGCCCAAACATAGGGACTTCCGTTAAGTTTTTTAACCATCTTACCCAGGTTTTTTGTACTCGGTGTGTAGACAACTTTAGGTTTTTTAATGCTGTAGTTAGGATTTCTTGGATGATGGTCAGGTTTACCACATGCTGTGAGTAGAAACAGTGCAAGAATAGGCAAGAGTATATAGGTTAATTTTTTCATGAACTAATTATAGGTGAATGCCTTTAAAATTGCCTAAAAAATCTGCTAAATTATGGTACAGCTTTTCTAGGCAGTTTCATTCCTGTTTTCCATGGTGTAGTGTAACGACTACTGGAAATCTTCATTTTTTTAAGTGGTGTATCACAGGTCATATAGCGGTTTCTTTCATTTTTACTTAAGTAACGTCTGCAGAGTTTCATACGTTTAAGATAACGTGGCTCTTTTTCAAAATGAGTAAACATGACTTTTCTATCTTTACTGCTTGCATGTGCGAACCAACCACTACCAAGATAGATTCCGACATGGTTGATCCGTTTACTTCTTTTGTTCGTTGATCCAAAGAAAATTAGATCACCGTACTCCAGGTTGGGAAAGGGAATACTTTTACCCATCTTGGCTTGTTCGCTTGCTGTACGTGGTATCGTAACACCCATTGATCCATAGATGTTATAGGTGAGACCTGAACAGTCAAAGGCATCAGGTCCTTCTTCTGCCCAGACATAAGGTTTGCCTAAGTAGGAGAGGAGTAGTTTTTGTATGTTTGTCCGCTTGGGTTTACACGTTACTTCTGGTTTGATAATATCATAGTTGGGATAATGATAAGGCTTTGGGTCTCCACAGCCTGTAAAGATGATCGTACTTAGAAGCAGAACTGAAAATAGGGATAAAACAGATTTCATTACTAACTCCTTAAAGTATCAGCATCGCATCCCCATAAGAGAAAAATCGATACTTTTTGTCTATAGCCTCTTTATATAATTGTAACGTTTTTTCTCTTCCTATGAAAGCGCTCACCAGCATAATGAGTGTACTTTTGGGCAAATGGAAGTTTGTGAGTAGATGTGTGACTCTTTGTGGTGGGTTGTGAGGGTTTAAAAAAAGGTCACACTCCCCCTCCATTTTTCCGGTTCGTACATAGTACTCCAGAGTTCTTGTTACTGTTGTTCCTATGGCTAAGAGAGGTGTTTTGCTATCAAGAACCTTAGCTGCTTCTTGGGAGATGTGAAAATATTCTGAATGCATAGGATGATCCAGTATCTCTTCAACCTCTACAGGTTTAAAGGTTCCTGCACCTACATGCAGGGTCACTTTATGTGTCTGATGTCTTGCTTCAAGTGCGGCAAAGAGTTCAGGGGTAAAATGAAGGGATGCCGTAGGTGCAGCAACGGCACCTGCATTTTTGGCAAAGAGGGTTTGGTAATCTGTTTCATCCTCTTTATTGTCTTCACGATGCATATAAGGAGGAAGTGGGATATGACCTATCTCATCTAAAACAAGTACCAACTCCTCAAAACGTATCTCTTTGCCTTGATGTGTGAAGGTAACAACACGTGAACCATCTTCATTCAGATCTGTTACAGTTGCGACAAGTGAGTCATCAAAGAAAAGTTCTGTGCCTACTTTCACTTTACCACGGATAAGGACAAGATAATGATGTGCATCAAGAGGTTTATTAAAGAGTAATTCTACTTTACCTCCACTGGCTTTTTCTCCAAAGATACGTGCTTTGATCACACGGGTATCATTGAGAAAAACATCACACTCTTTAGGGATAAAGTCTAAAAGATGTTTAAAGGTAGTATGGGTGATGGTATCTGTCTTTCTGTCATAGACCAGAAGTTTTGCATGGTCTCTAGGGTGGACAGGTGTAGTGGCTATGAACCCCTCTGGAAGTTCATAGTCATAATTTTTTGTTAAAAGTTCAGAAGTCATTTAAGCTGTTTGTGTATCTTCTTCATCTTCATCAGCATCTTCTTTTGGAGCAGGGTTTACTGCTCGCACGATGAGGATAGAAATACCATAAAGTAAGATAAGTGGTGCAGCCATAAGCAATTGTGTTAAGATATCTGGTGGGGTTAATAGTGCTGCACCAACAAAGATAATAATTACGGCGTACTTGAAAAAATCTATGAGTGTACGGTCGGTAACCATTCCAAGCAGTGCTAGAAAATATGCAAAAACAGGTAACTCAAATGCAACGCCAAAGCCCATCATGATCTTGGTAAAAAATCCAACATAATCTTCGATGTTGATGAGTGGGGTATAGAGGAATGAACCAAAGGTAATGAGAAACTGGAATCCAAATGGTGTCACAACATAGTAGGCAAAAAGTACTCCGATAAAGAACATCACAGAGCCACCTATAACAAAAGGAATAACCATTTTCTTTTCATTGTTATACAGACCAGGTGCGATAAAAAGCCAAAGCTGATAAAGAATGAAAGGAAGTGCCGCAAGGATCGCGGCAAAGAAAGAGACTTTTAGTGCTACAAAAAATGCACCTCCAACCTGGTGGGTTGTAATCATCCCTCCAAAGGTGTTGTCATTCACAGACTTTATCTCTTTGCTGAGGTTTAGATCTTGCAATGCCTGACTGAGTTTCTTCGTTGATGTAGCTGTTTCCTTTGCTGCTGTTGCAGCTTCTTTGAGAAGAGCACCCAATGCAGCATTCTGTTGTTTGATAGATGTTTCCGAAGCTTGGGTAAGTGCTGCTTGAAGTTTGTCCGCTGAACGTGATGCCTCTAAAGAAAGTTGTGCAGCCGGCTTTGGTTTAGCTTGTGTTGCAGGTGTAGTTGTACTTGCATTGCTGTCTGGTACATCTACATGCCATGTGCCTTTCTCTTTAGACTCTATCATGAGTCCTACTTCTGTCAGTGCATCATTGAGTGGTTGTGTTACCCAGGTAAGTATGCCATTGTGAAAGATAAAGGCAACAACAAACATGACAAAGATAGAAAGAACAGAGAGTCCCAGTCTTTTTCGTAACTCAGCAAGGTGGGGTTTAAGATCACTAAACATTATGCATCACCTTTACTGTCATTTTTCTTTTGTTTTTTAGCTTGTTTTTTAGCTTGTTTTTTAAAGGTGACTGCATCATTCTTTTCTTCTATTGGTGTTTCTATAGCTTTTCTCTCTGCATAGGGACTCTCTTTTTTAGCTTTAGGTTCTTCTGTAGATACTTCATCATCATAAGTTAGATCATCCATATCATCAAAATCTATATTTTTAAAACTTTTGAGTTCATTGGTTGCATTGTCTAATTGTGATTTATATTTTAACGCTTCATCTTTGAGGTCAGCGATCTTCATCTCTTCTTCGAGAGAACTTTTTGCCTCACCTACAGTATTTTTGACACTTTTGATGAATTTTGCAATTTGTACCATTGCATCAGGAAGTTTATCTGGTCCTAAAAAGAGAATCGCGATAACAGATATGAGGAGTATTTCGGTAAAGCCGATGCCAAACATAGTGTGCCTTGTAATTTAATTGATGTATTTTAGCAAATTATTCTAAAGGATAGCCATACCTATCCTAGAATGTAGAGTGCCAATTCATCACTTAGAAAGAAATTATCATTGTAATAGTGTGTATTATCACAGCTAAGTTTATTTTCTTTACAAAGTATTTGAGCTTTCTCGATCATTTTTTCTGACAAAAGAGATTTTTGAATACCAATGCTGCTTCGTAGACCCAAAAAGATCTTTTCAGTAAGTAATTCGTCTTGACTGAGTGTCTCTTCGGTGATATTTAGCGGATCGCTGATATACAACTCAATATTTGTTTGTGGATAATACCTGGTATCTTTTAAAAAACCTACAGCACCTGCACCGGCTCCTATATAATCTTCCAGTTCCCAATATCCTTTATTATGTCTGCTTTGGTAGCTTCCAAAGTTTGAGATCTCATAATGTGTAAATCCGCGTTTTTTTATCTCACCAGCTACAAAAAAAGCAAGATCTTCATTTTCTTGTCTTACTTCGGGCGTGGTTGAAAATTTGGTACCGTCTTCTATGGTAAGTTCATAGGCTGAAATATGGTCTATAGGCAAAGTAAAAGCCTTTTTTATGTCATTCATCAGTAGTGTTTGTGTATCACCTTGATAGTTGTAGATAAGATCAAGTGAAAGGTGTTCAAAACCTATCTCTTTAGCATAGATGATAGCCTCTTTAGCCTGTTGTGGGGTGTGTGCCCTATTGAGTGCTTTAAGCTTGTTGCTATCAAAGCTTTGTACGCCAAAACTCACTCGATTGACACCAAGACTTTTCATTCCTTTTAGCCATTCTTTGGTAGCAGAGTTGGGATTGGCTTCAGTTGTGATCTCTGCATCATTCTGTAGATAGGGTTCTAATAATTTGAAAATAGGTTTATAAAGTTCAGGGTCTACAGTAGAAGGTGTACCTCCTCCTATAAATAGTGTTTTGATCTGTTCCTTCCCTGCATTAAATCGTTTTAATTCAAAAGAGAGTTGTCTCTGAAGTGCTTGCATATACTTGCTACGGGTATCAAATTTATCGACATAAGAGTTGAAACTGCAATAGTGACATTTAGAATCACAATAAGGTATATGAAGATAGACTAACAAATTCAACTCCTTTTTTAATTATTTCTCACATCATATGAGCAAAGCCCACATGATATTCAGTCACTAAAGCTTTGCCTTTGGCGAGAAAGAGTTATTTTAACTCTTTTCAAATGGCTATAACCGTATTTTAGATAAAATCATATCAGAAAAATTAAAAATTATTAGTAAAACGAGTAATATAATGCAAAACAAAAAGAGCTATAGGCCAAATGTTGCTGCAATTATACTCTCTTCCAAATATCCGGATAAGTGTGAGTTTTTTGTGGCACACCGAAGTGATATCAAAAATGCATGGCAATTTCCTCAAGGGGGTATCGATAAGGGAGAAACACCTTACGAAGCACTTCATAGGGAACTGCTAGAGGAAATCGGTTGTAATGATGTAGAAGTTTTAGGAGAGTTCCCGGAGTGGATCACTTATGACTTCCCAAAAGTTGCAAGAGGAAAGGTGTATCCTTTTGACGGGCAAACCCAAAAATATTTTTTGGTACGTCTTAAAGAAGATGCAGTGATCGACTTACAAGCCTATGATATTCCAGAGTTTGAAGAGTATGAGTTTGTAGCATATGAACATTTATTTAAAAAGGTGACTTACTTTAAGCGTAGAGTATACCGTAGAGTGATCGATTATTTTATAGAAGAGGGTTTAATTTAATGTTAGTTGTCCATAAATATGGTGGTACAAGTGTTGGAGATGTGGAGCGTATAGAGAACGTAACCAATCGTGTGGCAAAAGCAAGAGAAGCAGGTAATGATGTGGTTGTGGTTGTCTCAGCAATGAGTGGTGAGACCAATAAACTCATAGGATATGCACATCATTTTACAAAAGAACCTGCAAAAAAAGAGATGGATATGCTTCTTAGTTCTGGAGAGAGAGTGACAGCAGCACTGCTTGCTATCTCCCTACAATCCAGAGGTTATGATGCCGTAGCAATGACAGGTCGTGGGGCAGGTATTGTCACAGATGATACGCATACCTATGCACGTATTATGTCCATAGATCCTACTGCGATGCATAATGCGATAAAAGAGGGAAAGATCGTTATTGTGGCAGGTTTCCAGGGGATCAATAAAAATGGTTCAGTGACTACACTGGGGCGTGGGGGTTCAGACCTTTCTGCCGTTGCTTTAGCAGGTGCACTTAAAGCAGATCAGTGTGAGATCTACTCAGATGTAGATGGTATCTATACGACAGATCCACGCATAGAACCCAATGCAAAGAAACTTGATACTATTTCGTATGATGAGATGCTTGAACTCTCTTCATTGGGAGCAAAAGTATTACAAAGCCGCTCAGTAGAACTGGCAAAAAAACTGAATGTTAAATTGTATGCTAAAAGTAGTTTTAGCGATAATGAAGGTACGCTTATCACAAAGGAGAGCAATAGTATGGAAGAAGTATTAGTCAGTGGTATTGTCCTTGACAAAAACCAAGCAAGAGTGACACTTAGAGGTGTTTCAGACAGACCGGGTATTGCAGCAGAGATCTTTACGATGTTGGCAGAAGCAAACATCAATGTTGATATGATCATCCAAAATATGGGAACAGATGGGTCAACGAACCTTGGCTTTACTGTACCACACAGTGATCATGAAGATGCAAAAAAACTTATGGCAGGTTTTGATCATGATATAGAAGGTATGGATTTTGATGAGCATGTGTGTAAAGTCTCAGTAGTAGGTGTAGGGATGAAATCCCACTCCGGTGTAGCAGCTACAGCTTTTACCGAAATGGCTAAAAACAATATCAATATTCAAATGATCTCAACCTCTGAGATCAAAGTTTCTATGGTGATAGATGAGAAGTATGGAGAACTTGCTATTCGTACATTGCATGAAGCTTACGGGCTAGACAAGTAAAGTTATGCAACAACTCTTAAAGTGGACACTCGAAACCATACGTGAAGAAGAGTCCTGCTTCTCATGGATGGAAGAGTATCGTTATGAGTGGGCTCCTCTTGTGAAGAGTGCTACCACTCAGGTACTTGAGGGGAAGACTGTACTTGTTATTACAGATGAACCGCGTAAGTGGTTTGGTAAATATATTTTAAATGCTATTAATGATTTGCATAAAAATAGACCGCTTTTACCTTTTTATCAGCTCACGGAGGCTTTTCCAAACTTGCAGGGTATTCGCTCTACTCAAGAGATACAAATGCTGGAAGATATGTTAGATATCTCTTATCCGAACGGATACTGTATTTGGTACATTGGCAGAGGGGATCATCCTTATACAAAATTAGCCTATAGAAATGATGATAACTTTTTATGGGTGATGGATGAAGAAGTGCAAAACAGCTTTGCATTACGTAGTTCAGACCCTCTTTTAGATATCAAACTGTTGCAGCTTTATAAACTTTTTGACATGACCATCTCCGCATCTCTTTTTGGTGATCTAGATCTAGAATCATGAGATTAATTAGTCAAGTTATCATCACGAGTGACATAGAAGGTACGATAGCTAAACTTGAAGTGTCAAAAACAACGGAACGTTTTGTTAAGATCGTCAAAGAAGATACTTTTTTGGTTGAAGATGCAAAACTAGCTATAGAAAAAGCTTACATGGCAAGTGAAGAGACGACAGTTATCATCCTTGCCGCTAAAACATTTTCTCCTATAGTACAAAATAAACTCCTAAAAGTCATAGAAGAGCCTCCACCTAAAAAAGAGTTCATTCTCCTTACCCAAAGCAAGGCAACCATACTAGACACTATACGTTCACGGTTACCTATCACAGTACTTAGTGAAGAGAGAGAAGAAGAGGTGTTGGGGTTAGAACTGAGACAACTCTCTTTAGCTACAGTGTATGAGTTTATACAAGCACATAAACGTACCGATGCTAAAGCAATGAAACTTTTAGTAGAACGCATCAGCAAAGAGGCTATCCGTTCACAAGGTTATGATTTGGATGAAAAAACCCTTATACTGTTTTCAAATGCATTTCTTGCATTGGATGTAGGATCTCCTCCTCAGTTTGTGTTAAATACTTTGCTTTTGAAACTTTTAGCAAGAAAAAAACGATAAAATATCTATAATGTTCATCATAAGAAGTATATGGTTTGTTCAATTGCCTTTTGTTTCTATTGAGGCGTTGTTTCTCTCTTCATTTTTTTAGAAAAAACGAAGCAAAAAATCGTCATGGCTCTCGAATCGCTTTGCTTACAAGGGCGTTCACCATGACAGAGGCACACTCCGTGTGATTTATAAAGGGTTGATATGTATATCTATAAACTTGGAAACTTTGCAGATAAGAAAGCTGCACTCAAAGCATTAGGTGTAGAGAGTGGTGGTGTAAGCATTATGGCAAAGAAGATGGAACTTCTTTACTTCTTCATTAAAGACCTCAAAACACCTGCAGCAAATATACTCAAACAAGATGCTTTAAGCATCGGTGCGGAGCTTGCTGTTCCTGGTGGTGTGATACTCTGTGAGAAACCTGCTTATGATTGTATCTTGATAGGGACGAAAAAGCACATGGAACTGCTTTCCCGTAAAGAATTGGCACAGCCTTTTGGACTTAAAACTGTTGCTGCAGAACTTAAAAAATTCCTCTCAACATCGAACTATCCAACACAGATCATGGGTGTGATCAATGCCAATGATGACAGTTTTTTTGAAGAGAGTAGATTTATTGCAGATGATGCTGTTACTCAATGTGAAAAGATGATAGAAGAGGGTGCATCCATCATTGACATCGGCGCAGTCTCTTCTCGTCCTGGAGCAGATGTGGTAAGTGCACATAAAGAATTGGAACGGATGAAACCTATTTGTGACATGATCTATGCTGAGAAGTTATATGAAAAGGCTACTTTTTCTGTAGATAGCTACACTCCGGACGTTGTTGAATATGCACTGAATAGAGGTTTCACTCTGATCAATGACATCACAGGTGCAAGTAATGATGACATTATCAAACTAGCTGTAAAGCATAAGGCTAAACTTTGCATTATGCATATGCAGGGAACACCACAAATTATGCAAAAAAACCCTCAGTATGAAGATGTCATGCTTGAGGTAAGTGCATTTTTTGAAGAGCGTATCGCTAAGTGTGAAGCTTTAGGACTATCTCGAGAAAATATCATTCTTGATGTAGGTATAGGATTTGGAAAAACCTTAGAACATAACCTTACCCTGATCAAAAACGTAACACACTTTACGTACTTTGGATGTGAAGTACTTATCGGTGCGAGTAGAAAATCTATGATAGATAAGATCGTCCCTACACTCACAGAAGATCGTTTACCGGGGACTTTGGCTATACATTTGAAAGCTGTAGAGAATGGAGCCAGCATCGTTCGCTGTCATGATGTGAAAGAGCATCAGCAGGCTTTAACAGTTTTGGAAGCAATGTTGTAAGGTAGTGATGAGGACTGTAAAATGGCTTTTTTTGATTGTTATAGTTACTATAGCGGCACTTATTTTCATAGATACCTACATCTCAAAACAAGCAGAACCAGATCTTTATAGTAATATTAAAAAAGTTCCAGCAAAAAAAGCTGCATTGGTACTTGGTACGGCTAAGTATATAGCTAAAGGCAAAAAAAACTACTTTTATACCTATCGTATACGTAGTACAGCACAGCTTTTTAGATCAGGAAAAGTTAAAGCCATAGTCGTCTCTGGTGATAATAGTACAAAGTATTATGATGAGACAACAAGAATGCAAAAAGACCTTATAAAAGCAGGGATACCAAGTAGATACATTACATTGGATTATGCAGGGTTTAGAACGTTGGATTCTGTGGTGAGGGCTGAAGCGATTTTTGACCTAAAAGACTATATAATCGTCTCTCAGAAATTTCATCTGGAACGTGCATTGTTCATAGCAAAAGCCAAAGGGCAGAAAGTCATAGGTTTTATGGCTAAAGATATCCCGGGAACTGCTGCTGCGTATAGGATGAAGTTAAGAGAGTATTTGGCTAGAGCGAAAGCTTTTTTAGATGTATATATTTTACATACCGAACCGAAGTTTTATGGAAAAAAAGTGAAAGTAATTTATAAGAAATGACAAACGAACAATACCAAGAAAAAATACAGATCCTTAAAAAATGGGCATATGCCTACTACGTGGTTGACAACCCCATAGCTACAGATGAAGAGTATGACAAGCTTTATCATGAAGTGTTAGATTATGAAACAGCAAATCCCTCTGAAGTGGCTGAGGATTCACCTACAAAGCGTGTGGGTGGTGTAGTACGTGATGAGTTTTCCAAAGCGAAGCATATCAAACGTATGTGGAGTATGGAAGATGTGTTTACTACAAATGAAGTGCAAGAGTGGTTAGACCGAACGGTAAAAAACGTAGGAGATTGTACGTATTTTTGTGAGCCTAAGTTTGATGGTGCCAGTATGAATCTACTTTATGAAGATGGTAAGCTGGTTCGTGCCATTACACGTGGTGACGGTGCTGTAGGTGAAGAGGTGACAGACAATGTGCGTACCATCCGTTCTGTGCCTCTTAGCATAGAGTATGAGGGACTCATAGAGATACGTGGTGAAGTGGTCATTCGTAAAGATGATTTTGAAGCTATCAACAAAGAGAGACTGGAAGAGGGGGAACAATCTTTTGCAAACCCTCGTAATGCTGCTGCAGGAAGTTTAAGACAGTTAGATTCTTCTGTGACGGCTAAAAGAAGATTGGTTTTTTACCCTTGGGGTTTGGGTGAAAATAGTTTGGAAGAGTCAAAGCTCTCTGAGAAGATGGACTTTGTCTATGAGTTAGGATTTTTAGAGCCTCCACATGCTCAGGAGTGTAATGGCATTGAAGAGATAGAAGCTTTTTACCATAATTTAATCTCTCTACGAGATGAGATACCGATGATAATGGATGGTATGGTCATTAAAGTTGATGAGGTGAACTTACAAGAAGACTTAGGCTATACCGTTAAAGTACCTAAATGGATGTGTGCATATAAGTTCCCTGCTGTAGAAAAAGTCACTAAAGTCAATGCTATTACTTTGCAGGTAGGCAGAACGGGAGTCATCACCCCTGTAGCAGAAGTGGAACCGGTTGAAGTAGAAGGTGCCATCATAGCACGTGCAACATTGCATAACTTTGATGAGATAGAACGTAAGGGGCTGATGATAGGTGACTCTGTCATACTTATCCGTTCAGGTGATGTCATCCCTAAGATCACTAAAGTGTTAGATGACAGACGTGATGGGTCAGAGGTGGAGATAATAAGACCGACTGAGTGTCCGACCTGTGGAAGTGAAGTGCTCGATGAAGGCACACTCATAAAGTGCCAAAACCTGGATTGCCCAGACAGGGTAGTAAACTCCATCATTCATTTTGCTAAAAAAGGCTGTATGAACATAGATGGCCTTGGTTCTAAGATAGTCGAGATACTTGTAAAAGAGCATAAAATTGAAGATATTTTAGGGTTGTATCATTTGAAATTTGAAGATTTAGAAGGATTAGAAGGTTTCAAGGAGAAACGTATCTCTAAACTTCTACAAGCCATAGCAGATACAAAAGGTGTACCTCTATACAGACTTATCTCTGCCATGGGCATAGAACACATAGGTGAAGTGGCAAGCAAATCATTGGCTTTAGAGTTTGGACTTTCTATTGTTGATGCTACACTTGAAGAAATTGTAGCTATAGACGGCTTAGGTGAAGAGATGGCAAATTCTTTGTTAGAGTTTATGCGTGTGAATTATGACTTTGTTCTGAAACTCTTTGAAGAGATACAACCTACAGTGGAAGAAAAAGTAGAAGCTGTTGAAAATCCGTTTAAGGACAAAACGGTGGTATTGACCGGATCTATGTCTGTAAGTCGCGGAATTGTCAAAGAGATGTTGGAAAAATTAGGTGCAAAAGTGAGTGGTTCGGTGAGTAAAAAAACGGACTATGTCATTTATGGTGAAGATGCCGGATCTAAGCTGACTAAGGCTGAAAGTTTGGGTGTGAATACACTTACTGAAGATGAGATGAGGGAGATGTTGTGAGACTAGATAAATACCTGGTAGAAGAGGGTTACTTTGAGAGTCGTAATCGTGCACATGATGCAATAAAAGCAGGACAGGTTACTGTGGATGGAAAGAAGCCTAAGCCTTCTGCTAAGATAGATGAAAACTCACTTGTTGAAGTAGCTGATGAGAAGTTTTATGTCAGTCGTGCGGCTCGTAAGCTGGAGAATTTCTTAGCTGAATATGCTATAGATTTTAAAGACAAAATTGCTTTAGACATAGGTTCCAGTACAGGTGGCTTTGCTCAGATAGTACTGGAAAATGGTGTTGCATCACTTTCTTGTGTTGATGTGGGAAGTGACCAACTGCACATCTCTTTGCGAGAGAATGAGAAAGTTTCTTTGTATGAAGAGACAGACATTCGTGAGTTTGAAAGTGATAAAGCTTTTGAAGTGATCACTTGTGATGTTTCTTTCATTTCTATATTGCAAATTATGAACGATATAGATAGACTTGCAAAGGTAGGTGCAGATATAGTTATACTTTACAAACCACAGTTTGAGGTGGGTAAAGATGTGAAGCGTGACTCTAAAGGTGTAGTCCAGGATATTGATGCTATCGCTAGACGCAAAGAAGCATTTGAATCCGAAGCTAATAAGTTAGGTTGGGAACTTAAATATCAGGCACTTTCACAAGTGACAGGTAAAGAAGGCAACCAAGAGTATCTTTATCATTTCGTAAAGAGTGGAGCTTAGACATTGCAGATACATAATGACATTAAAGCCATAGCCATAGGCTCTTTTGATGGCTTACATATTGCACATAAAACACTCATAAACAAAGTGGATGCTATTGTGATCATAGAACGAAATGGCGGCTACTTGACACCTGGGTACAAACGTTCATTTCATACCGATAAACTTTGCTGTTTTTACCATTTTGATAAAGTGAAATCACTTAGCCCCGAAGCATTTGTAAATAAACTGAAAGTTGATTTTCCTTCTCTTGAAAAGATAGTTGTAGGCTATGACTTTCATTTTGGTAAAGGTAAGGCAGGGAATGCAGAGATGCTTCAAGCATTGTGTGATAGAGAAGTGATTGTTGTAGATGAAGTGAGCATAGAAGGTATACCTGTTCACTCCCGTACTATCAAAGCATACTTGCAGGAAGGCAAGATAGAGATGGCAAATAAGCTACTAGGTAGAAGGTATTGTATAGATGGTGAAGTGATTGCGGGACAGGGACTTGGTAAAAAAGAACTTGTCCCTACCCTCAATCTTCATGTAGATCATTACCAACTTCCTTTAGAAGGTGTTTATGCTACACGAACCAAGATCGGGGAGGAGTGGCTAAGCTCTGTGAGTTTTTTAGGGCATCGTGTGACTACAGATGGCTCTTATGCTGTTGAAACACATGTGATTGACAAAGATATTGGTGAAGTAAGTGGTACAGTTTCGATCGAGTTTGTATCATTTATTCGTGAAAATCAGAAGTTTTATGGATTGGATGTGCTAAAAAAACAAATTCAAGATGATATAGGTATAGCTAAAAAGATAGTATGAAGAAAATAATTAAAAAGATTAGTATCTTATTGCTTATTGGATATGTAGGAATGGGGTTATTCCTCTATGTTAATCAGAGAGATTTTCTCTATTTTCCTACACCTGATACAGTCACTTCATACAATACTATGACACTTCAAAATGAAGGAGTATCTATCAATGTCATCATTTTGAACGAAGGGTATGAGAATGCCATACTTTATTTTGGAGGCAATGCAGAGTCTATGGCACAAAGTAGTGACTATATCGCACAACAATTTCCTACATTTACAGTCTATCTGATGGATTACAGAGGCTACGGAGGCAGTACCGGAGAGCCTACAGAAAAAGGACTTTATAGTGATGCTTTGAAGCTTTATGATGCCATTAAACCGAAGCATGACCGTATCTCCATAGGGGGGCGTAGTTTAGGTTCCGGCATAGCAACTTATGTTGCAGCCCATAGAGAAGTCTCTAAACTGGCACTCATTACTCCTTTTGACAGCATAGTAAATGTTGCACATGGCAGATACCCTATCTATCCCGTATCACTTTTGCTGCATGATAAATATGACTCTGAGAGTAGAACAAAAGAGATCAAAGCAAAAACATTTATAGTTATGGCACAAAATGATAGAATTATTACAAGAGAACGTTCACAACAACTTATAGATGCTTTTGACCCTTTGCAGCTAGAAGTGACAATAATCGAAAATAGAGGGCATAATGATATCTCTTCAGATGCTAAATATTATAAGATAATGCAAGATTTCATAGGTGAAGGGTAAGACTGATTTGTTACTTTTTACTAAGAATATAATTTACGATAAAATGATGATATGAAAAATTTTCTAATGGCCTTTATCAAATTAGTACTGTTTGTATATATAACATTTGGAATTTTACTTTTTATAAATCAAAGAGATATTCTTTATGCTCCCACTGCTAAAACAAATCATGTATTTGATGAAGTCATTTTCCATAATGACAAAGAATCTATCAGTGTTATCGTAGTGAATGATAAAAAAGAGAAAGCCATACTCTACTTTGGAGGTAATGGTGACACAATTGCACGTAGTGCTTTTGCCTTTGATAGATTTTTCCCTGATCATACAGTCTATCTTGTGAACTACAGAGGATATGGAGGAAGCAGTGGTGAACCAAGTGAAAAAGGTATATACTCTGATGCCCTTGCCATTTTTGATCAGATCAGATCCAAACATAATGATATTTCTGTGCTTGGCCGAAGTTTAGGGAGCGGTGTGTCTACCTATTTAGCATCTAAAAGAGAGTTTGAAAAATTGGTATTGATCACACCGTATGATAGTGCACAGAGTATGGTGCAAGAGAGATTTCCTATGTATCCCATGTCCATACTGCTCAAGGATAAATATGATTCTGTTGGCAGAGTTAAAGACATTAAATCAAAAACATTAATCCTGATCGCTGGAGATGATAATGTGATCCTAATGAAGCATACCAAACAACTTATAGAAGCATTTCCCTCCTTAAAAGTGGAGGTGAAGATCATTGAAGGTGTTGGACATAACACTATATTACGTGATGATCGTTATTATCATGCTTTGCAGAAGTTTATGCAAGCTCATTATTCCCATACCAAGTAAATGACTGATATAAGAGGGTATTTATAAGGGAAAACAAGCATACAATTACGTTGATGGGTGTAAAATAGGGAACTAATAAAGAAATAAACATAAAGAAGAAACAATGAAAAAAGTTCAATGTGATGTATTGGTTATCGGTGGTGGACCAGCTGGTAGTATAACGGCTATTACTGCCAAGGGGCACAATCCGGAAAAAGAGATCCTTCTTATCCGTGAAGATAAAGAGCAGCTTGTACCTTGCGCCATACCCTATGTGTTTGGAGATATTCTGGGAAGTACCGAAAAAAATGTTGCTTCCTGCGCACCGGTGGAAAATACAGGTGTTACGACGATGGTCGGTGTTGTAGATGAGGTGAGTATTGAGAATAAAAAAGCCTATACAAAAGATGTGCAAATAAGTTTTGACAAATTGGTGTTTGCAACCGGTTCAATACCCTTTGTCCGTCCCACGATGAGTGAAGCGGCCAAACTTGAAGGAGTGTTTACAATACCCAAAAGCAAAGTAAAGATCGATCAGCTTAAAGCTTATGTCGATACGAAACAGCGGATCACCATCGTCGGCTCCGGGTTTATCGGGGTTGAAATTGGTCTGGAGTTTGCCAAATCGGGAAAAGAAGTAACGATCATCGATGGTGCAGAGCATATGCTCAATACTGCATTTGACGTAGAATTGGCAAACCAGGCTGAAGAGCTGGCAAAAAAAGTTGGTATTACACTGGAACTCGGGAATTATGTTGATTCCATCGAAGAAGAGGACGGTGTTGTAACGGGGGTGGAGCTCAGTGGAGGCAAAGTGATCAAAAGTGAAGTCGTTATCCTGGCAACAGGTTATAAACCTGACACTGATCTGGCAAAAAAAGCCGGATTGAAACTTGCGCGATACGGTGGTATATGGGTAGATGAGTATATGCGTACCAGAAATCATGATATCTTTGCGGTTGGTGATTGTGCGGCAAGGCGTGATTTCATTACCCGTGAACCATCCAAGGTGATGCTTGCATCCACATCGGTTGCTGAAGCACGAGCAGCCGGTAGTTCGCTCTATAAACTTAAATATATCAAAGGCTTTAATGGTACGATAGCCATCTTTTCAACGGTGATCCTGGATAGAGCCTTTGCATCTGCAGGTATTACGGAAGTGCAGGCCAAGATACAGAACCTTGATATTGTTACAGGAACATTTGAAGGGATGAACCGCCATCCGGCCACAATCCCTGATGCTGTAAAACAATCTGTAAAACTCATCGCCATGAATCATAGCGGAAGGATCATAGGAGGCCAGATCACCGGTGGACCGGAAGTGGGAGAGCTGATCAATATTATCGGTCTGCTCATTGAGGAAAAGGTTTCAGTTTATTCTCTGATGTCTCTTCAGGTCGCCACCCATCCACTCCTGACAGCAGCCCCGACCAACTATCCGATCGTCAAAGCGGCAGAGATCATCAGTAAAAAAATGGATTAGACTTTTGATGGAAGAAATTATGAATAGAAGGTGTAGTTACGGCAATGAATAAAGATAAAGTATTTAAAGAACCCATAGAAAAAATGTTTGAATTCGATGAAGCTGTGGCTTCTGTTTTTGATGATATGTTGAGTCGTTCTGTGCCCTTTTATGATGAGGTACGAAAATTGGTTATCTCATTGATATTGGCAGAGCAGGCTGATGGTAAAAAAGTACTTGATCTTGGTTCTTCTACGGCAAAATTTCTACTTGATCTGCATAGTAAGATGGATACAAAGATGCAACTTAAAGGCTTAGATAATTCTCAAGCAATGTTAGACAGAGCAGAGCAAAAATGTCAGGCTTTTGGTGCGGATATAACATTGGAATTTGCAGATATGCTTACTTATGATTATGAGAATGAAGATGTGGTGGTTGCTAACTACACCCTGCAGTTTATCCGTCCTATGCAGCGTTTGGAACTTGTAAAGAAGATTTATGACGGGATGAATGATGATGGAGTATTTATCTTTTCAGAGAAAGTTGTTTTTAATGACAAGAAGCTTGATAAACAGATGATAGACATCTATTATGAGTATAAAAAAGAGCAGGGCTACAGTGAATATGAGATAGCACAAAAGAGAGAAGCCTTGGAAAATGTACTTATCCCTTTTACCATAAAAGAAAATATACAGATGTGTAAAGATGCCGGTTTTAAAAATGTTGAGACTGTTTTTCAATGGGCAAACTTTGTGACTTTTGTTATCAAAAAGTAACTTTATTATTGTATAGCCCTAAAACACGGGTTTCATTCTTTAATATGAGTTATTCACAACTTATTCACCATGTGAAAATACATATTTATTCTTAAATTTACCTCAAAAATATGAAAATATTTTAAATATTTTTACTATGATCTCTATTATCCATATTCTTTTCATACGTTTTAAGATATAATCTTGTCATTAATTTTCGGGCAACATAAAAGCCCACTAAGGATGTACCATGAAATGGACACCAGGTAGTTGGAGAAATTTTCCTATAAAGCAACAACCAACATATCAAGATCAAGAGCTTCTTAAAAAAGTAGAAGAAGTATTAAGCTCATACCCACCACTAATTTTTGCGGGTGAAGCAAGAAATCTTAAAGAGAAATTAGCCAAAGCCGGACGTGGTGAGGCTTTTTTACTTCAAGGTGGAGATTGTGCAGAGAGTTTTTCTGATTTTGATGCAAAAAGTATAAAGAACCTTTTTAAACTTATGCTTCAAATGAATATGATATTGATGTACAGTACAGGTAAACCAGTGCTTAAAATAGGGCGTATCGCCGGACAGTTTGCAAAACCTAGATCTTCGGACTTTGAAGAGGTAGATGGTGTTAAATTGCCAAGTTACCGTGGAGATATCATCAACGGTATGGAGTTTACAGAAGAAGCAAGAGTACCGAACCCTTACAATATGCTCAAAGCGTATAACCAATCGGCAGCAACACTTAACCTGTTACGTGCATTTTCAAGAGGTGGCTTAGCTGATCTCAATAGAGTGCATCAATGGAATCTTGATTTTATTAAAGACAATCCACTGGGTAAACGTTATGACGAGTTGAGTACTAAGATAGATCATTCAATGAAGTTTATGGCTGCCTGTGGTCTTAACAGTGATACTATGCCTCAACTTCATCAAACTACGATGTATACTTCACATGAAGCATTGCTTTTGAATTATGAAGAGGCACTGACAAGACAAGATGCAGAGACTGGTGACTGGTATGATTGTTCAGCGCATATGTTGTGGATAGGTGACAGAACGAGAGATCTTACAGAAGCACATATTGAGTACTTTAGAGGGATCCAAAATCCTATTGGTTGTAAAGTAGGGCCAAGTATGGAAGAAGATGAGCTTATAGAGCTTATCGATGCACTTAATCCTGATAACGAAGAGGGTAGACTTAATCTTATCGTTCGTATGGGTGCGAGTGAGATTAAAAAGTATTTTCCTAAACTTCTTAAACGTGTACGAGATGAAGGTAGAAATGTTGTTTGGTCTTGTGACCCTATGCATGGAAATGTTGAGAAGAGTTCAAGTGGTTTTAAAACAAGAGATTTCGATAACATTTTGAGTGAAGTAGAACAGTTCTTTGCTATCCATAAAGAGATGGGGACAGTAGCTGCCGGTATCCACTTGGAGATGACGGGTAATGATGTAACTGAGTGTACAGGAAGTACATCATGTGCTATTACCGCAGAAGGACTTGCCAGTCGTTACCACACACAATGTGATCCAAGACTCAATGCAAGTCAAGCTTTAGAACTCTCATTTATGCTTTCTGATACGATCGCAGGAACTGATAAATAATTTTATTTTAAACCTGGACTATGTAATAGTTCAGGTTAACCTACCGTGAAGATATTTTTACTCTCTTTATGTTGATAGTCCAACTCCATTTGATGAATATCTAAAATACTCTTTACAATATAAAGTCCTAAACCCAAACCTTTTTTAGAAGTATGGAAAGGCTTGAAATAGTTTTCTAACGGCTCTGTAAGGGCTTCTCCCCTGTTAATTATCTCTAGTCTATTTTCATCTATAACGACAGTGATATGTTTATCTACACTATATTTAATACCATTATCAAGTAAGTTTTTAATGACAAGGGTAAAAAGTTCAAAATCAACCTCCAGTATATAATCCTCTTTGATCTCCGTAGTGATAAGATGTTTTGGATTTTCTATCATTAGCATATCAATACTGGCTTCAAGTAAGTCACTCATCTTGTAAGGTTTGATGGTAAGTTCAAAATTTTTAGAAGTGATCTTTTCAATTTTGGCAAACTCATCTATAAGAAGATTAAGCCTCTCAAAAATACTGTGCATACGTGCTTTATTTTTCTCGTCATGGAGCATTTCACTGACTAACCGTCCTTTGGCTATAGGAGTTTTAAGTTCATGCATAATGGCACGTAAAAAGAGTTGACGTGATTGAAGTAGTTCTCGTATCATAGTAACAGCATGATCAAACTCATTGGCAACCTCTGCTATCTCATCCTGGCTATTACTTTTACACTCTATATCAAGGTTCCCTTGAGAGAATGTTTGTATCTTATTTTTGAGTTCAGACAGAGGCTTTAAACTTTTAATGATCCAGAGATAAAGAAGAATGATCAAGAGAAAAACAATTGTAAATACCATAACACGCTTGAGTGGATATTTCATCTTATTTTTATTCTCAAGTATGAGTTTAAATCTATCGTTATTGATGATGATAATTCGTTTTAAATGGTAAGTATCAACAGCATATCGTTTGAGCTTTCCTTTGTCTTTAAAGTATCGTTCTATTTGAACTTTTTTACCTTTATCTGTAATAAGCGAGATATTTTGGGCATCCAGATAGGCTTTGTCTATCTCTCCATGTTTGAGATAATACATATAAAGATAGTGTGACATAACCCTCTCTTGAACTGCAGTATGCTCCTCAAATTTGGCATGGTCGTATTTAATTGATACAGTGAATAGTATAGAAAGAAGCAGTATGGTAATAAAAAAAACTAAATTAATTTTACTGCGTAGGGAAGTGAGTCCTGTCATACGAGTTTATATCCTACACCACGTACTGCCTGGATACGTTTGTTGTCACCCAGTTTTGTTCGTATTTTAGAGATGATCACATCAAGACTTTTCCCTTGTGAGTCTATACTCATGGTTCCTGCTGTATTGATGATCTGTTCACGTGACTGGGTCATGCCTTGATGTTTTACGAGTAAAGAGAGTACTTCATACTCTGCAGGTGTTAAGGAGAGCGCTTCGCCTTTAAAGTAGATAGTATCTCCTTTCATTTCAAAATCACCTTGAGGCGCTGTCTCTTGTGGTTGTGCTTTACTGTAACGTCTGAGTAGAGAAGTGATGCGTGCATACATTTCTTTAGGATCATACGGTTTAGGAAGGTAGTCATCTGCACCAAGTGCAAGCGCATCTACCTTATCGGCAATGTCACTTCTGGCAGAGGAGATAATGATGGGGATATCATACTTCTGAACCATCTCTTCACATACTTCCAACCCATCCATCCCAGGTAAAGTAAGGTCAAGAATGAGAAGATCATACTTTTTAACACCAGCACTCAAACCCAGGTAAGGATCTTCAAAATTGGTTACTTTTATATCATATTGTGAGAGGTATTCACTCAGGAGTTCTGCAAACTCAGGATCATCTTCGATCATAAGGATATTAATCATTATCTACCTTTTTATTGATATTCTATTTTAGTCACAAAAGGTTAATTGAAGTCAAATAGATGGTTCAATTACTAAAAACTTGTATTGGATAGTTCAAGTTTTTCCCACTCAAGTTTACCCCAGTTTTTAAGATCGTCCTGCAAACTTTTCAATGTTCTGTCTTTATGGCAAGCATAACAGGCATTTGTTTCAGGTGGCATACCATATGCTTTAGTTTGTGCAGGGTAGGTAAAAGTAAACAGATGTGAACGTACAGTAAGAGGTGACTTAGCTGTATGTTTAGCTGTTTTAGGCATATGGCACTCTATACATAGAGAGCCTTTTGAGTCCGCTTTATGTTGTGTGTGATCTTCAAGCCTGTCTTGGTGTGGTCCAATGATAGAACCAAAAGAGTGACACTTCATACATGCATCATTTCCCTCAGGTTTTTTTGCTGTATTGGTCAGCTTATGAGGGTTATGACAGTTGATACAGGTAATCCCGTGTTTGTACATACGGTCATGAATATATTCATTTCCCTGTGTTCTGTTTTTCTTTGCTGCACCATTTGCCCAAAACTCTTTTGTCTCTTCTCCCGGTGAAAAAGGAGCTGGAAGTTTATAATTGATGAGTGGTTTTCCCGGTTCATATCCATCCGGGTAATCTTTAGCATCCATCCAGAGATCTTTGCTTGTTGCATCTTGTGTTTCTATGCGTTTGTCTCTATTGCGCATATGACATTGAAAGCAGACCTCATTGGTACGCATAGGGTCAGAGAGACTAGCCTTGAAGATGGCACTCTTAGGATTTTTGGCATGTTTACTTCCCGGTCCATGACAACTCTCACAAGAGATGGAGAGCTCTTCTCGTTTTCCTGTAGACATATAGCCTGTAAAGTGACACCCGTCACAGGTAGTAGATGTAGGAAACGATTTATTGTCATGAGGGTACGAGTCTTTATACCAGTAGTTATAGGGTTTAAAAGATTGCCATTTTTTGCTTTGACTGTTCCACTGATAGTTGCCCAGTCTAAAATCTTCTTTACCATTGATCTGTGCAGATATCATGTAGCGTTGTTTAAATTTACTTCCTATAGTGTAGACTGCTTGAGCAAGGGTAAAGTCAGCATCTTCAGGTAACTTGGAAAAATCAGCCACCACTGCAGAAGTGTCAGTTTTTATCTCTTGGATCATCTTGGCATGCATGGAATTTTTCCAGTCATGGTAGTTCTCTTCATGACACTCTTGACACTTCTTGGAACCTACAAAATGAGCATCTTTTTGAGACTCTGGCTGGAGGTCAAAGTTAAGTCCGATACGGGTTTTGGCAAGTTGTGTATAGTAAGGGGTGATCTTGGGGAGGTTAAGCCAGATGACGATAGATAGAAGAAGGAGAATAAGTATAATAACTGTAAGAAACTTCTTCATCATCTCAGCCTTATAACATAAATGCTTTTTTCATATGAGGTTCGATCTCTTCAAAAGAGTATTGATGGTTTGTAAAATGTTCAAATGCGATGATCCCTTGGTAAAGTAGCATATCACTGCCATCTTTAGTGGGTTTACCATATGACTTAGCAAGCTTTAAAAAAGGTGTCTCTTTTCCGTAAATGACATCAACACAGGCTTTTGCTGTCGGGATAACTTGTTTTAGTATCTCCAGTGGTGCAGGGAGTGAATCATCTTCAAGTCCCGCCGAAGTCATGTTGATAACGAGATCATATACTTTGGGCAGAGCTATATCAGATATAAAGGTGTCAAAAGTGTAGGTTTCAAAGCCTTCATCTTTATATCGTTCCAGACGACCTGAACTTCTATTGAGAAGAGTGACTTCATAACCGGCATCACGTAAAATGCTGCTTGTAGATTGTGCTGTACCTCCCGCACCTAAAAAAAGTACGGTTTTAATATCTTTAAACTCAGAGATTGCTTTTAAAAATCCTGGTGCATCGGTATTATATCCGTAGAGTTTTCCTTCTTTTTCAACTATGGTATTGACCGCACCTACCTTCTTGGCAAATGGGTCTAACTCGTCACAGGCATTATAGGCATGTTCTTTATGTGGTACGGTAATGTTGATACCTTTGAGCCCGAGATCAAAAAAAGTTTTTTTGAGTGTCGCACCATCTTCTAATAAATAACGTGTATAACATCCATCAAACCCTAATCCCTGGAAGGAGAGGTTATGCATAAGAGGTGATTTTGAATGTGAGACAGGGTTTCCAAAGATGGCAAAGAGTTGTTTTGGCATATTTTAGTTTCCTAAAGTAATATATTTTTCTTGTTCCCATGCTCAGCGTGGGAATGCATACATAGATTTAAACTTTAATCATAAGTTCATATCACTATTAGGTGAGAACCAAATGGTTGATATTATTATACCACCTAGCGGTGGATTTAACCTTTTCTTTATTCTGAAGTGATGTCTGCATTCCCAATCAGGAGCTTGGGAACAAGTCGAAATTCTCTTAGACTATATGTTTATAACTCTTAAAAATGGTCACTTCAATGCATTCTCGACTAAATCATATAATTCACCACTGAGAGAAAGAGTAGTACACTTTCCATTATGTAAAACATGGTGTGTTGTACCTTTACGTTGTTCAAGTACATCTTTATATAAAGCACCGGGTTTCCAGCTACAAGAGGTTCCAGTCCCATAGGTACAGCTGGAAAATGCAGTATTTGGACTTAAACGATATGTGGGTGAACCACAAGTTAGCTCATTGTTGCTATCCCGTGTGGCATCATACGTCTCAAGTGCTATAGTGTCTAAAAGGTCGTGATATCGAGGGAAAGTATTTGTTGTAAATGCATATACCTCCAAAGTGTCAACGTCATATATCTTCATATATACTGCTTCATATACTAAACAACTGGTAGTCTGCATGAGATTATCATAAGCATTTTTTACATGAAGGGCTATTTTTGTACGAGCTTCAAATGAACTCCCAAGATATACATTGATAAAATTATGACCTATACCATCAACATTACCAGAAAGTGCACCCTGAACCCTATTGATAACAAAATCATTTCTTGTAGTCACATAAGGTGCTGTCTGATTTGGCTTCATTACATGATTGGCAGGTGTTCCTACTGAAATCATACGAAATTTCTTTTTTTGTTCTGTAGTAAGCATAGTGTATATTTTATTACCCATTAAATTACCTTGAGAATGTGCAACCAGTAAAAGATTATGTTTTTGGGAAAAACTAGAATTATTATAGGCGTTATAGATACCTTGTGCATCTCCTTCATATCTGGAAATAATTTCTTTATACTTTTCAACAAGTCCATTAAGACCAAGATCTACAGTAAGAAGATTTAATATAAATGTAAAATATCCCTCTGATATTTGCCCACTCTCTTTAAGTTGATAATAGGTCTCAAGCATATCATCTCTGAGTCCATAAGATGGATTGTATACATATTTGAACTGATAATCTTGCCCATTTTTTTGAGGGTCAAGAAGTGTTGCTGGATCTCCCCAATGGAGCATGAACTCTTTTAGTGCTTTCATATTTTTTCTAGCATCACTGGGCTTTCCATTGATACTCGTATCACTAGTATTGACTCCATTCAGCGTATAGATATCGGTCATACATGGTTTAGCATAAAGTGCCACTAAACTTAAAGTTATAAATAATATAATTCTTTTCATCATCTATCTTTTATGGCAGTAGATCAATATCTGTATCGCAGTTATTAACAGTTTCTTGTGTATCTGTAAAAACACGAATGCCTAAATTTTTGTTGAACTGAAAATAGGTTTTTAAACGTTCTTTAGTGTTAAATACTTTATCTTGTAGTTTTGCAAGATATTTATCCATTGAGATATAAGATTCATTAAAAGGTATTTGTTTTGAACGGATATAGTATGCCCAGCAATCAATTCCTCTGTTAACTGCATCAATAGGTATATCATTCGTATTATTAACATCAGAAAGATTAAGCTGATAAGCTTTTGCTTGCTGCATCGCAATCACCCTCTCAATCTCAGGATGATGATATGTAGGCATATCTTTATATATCCATCGTTCTACTTCATCCCGTACACCGTTATTGTTTTTATCTACTCCAAGCAGTGTTGCATCTGGATCTTGAGGTTTATGTGGAAGAAGATGTCCTTCTATCATCTCATACACTTCTACTGTTATAGTTATATTTTTACCACCATAACTGACTTCAAGTGTTGTACTTCCTTCTTTGAAAGTGCTAACCAAACCTTTATCTACATCTGCTACTGAACTGTCACTGCTTGTATAAGTGGCTTTTTGTGTGATATCTTCACTGTTATTGTTATCATACGTAGCAGTGATGCTTAGTTGTGTACTGTTATGTTCAGAGAGTTCTATGAGCGTTTGACTTGCAATAATAGATGTGACTTTTGGTGCATCATCTTTGACTTCAAACATATACTTAATTGCTTTAGTTTTAGTGTGTTTTTGTAGGTCACAAACATATTGACAGAGTGGACAATCATTTATGTCATCATACACAAGACCACAAAGCCAAGCTATAAACTTTTGCCATTTAGTTTTTGGCTTTATTTCATTTGTGTCAGGATCTTTTAGTTTTAAAGATTTTATTTTAATATCATAAACACCTTTTTCTAGTTGCTGCTGTGGTGAAAAAACTAAAGTGTTTTTGTTCACTACAGATATATTACCTTTTATCTTATGTTTACTCGGTTCTTTTTGTTTAAGCGTAATAGTATGAGGTTTGATAGAGTTTTCAACTATAGTACTGTCGAAAGTAAAAGAGAGTGTAGTGTTTGGTGGAACATTGTCATCATTTAGACTTGGAATTGTACTCACAAGATGTGGCTGTGAAAGACCATCTCCTGCATACAAGATAGTAGCTCCAAAGAGCAGCATAACTATAATTTTGTAAAACTTTTTCATATTTTATCTCCCTTAAGAAAAAATTTATTTTTAGAGTATAGCGAAATATAGGGAGAGGATGTCAAGAGTGAAAGTAGATTTAAGTTTACACCTTTAAAACAGCACATATGATGCTGTTTGAATTCTAAAGCGTTTCCATCTCTTTAAGCGTAGCGAGCAGGGCAGCAAGTTTGTTTTTTACTTCAAGGTACTCAAGTTCCGGTATGGAGTCAGCTACTACTCCAGCACCTGCTTGAAGGGTAATGCTGTCTGGTTTTATGAGAGAAGTTCTTATGGCAATGGCTGAGTCCATGTTTCCGTCAAAAGAGAAATAACCTACCGACCCGGAGTAGAAACCACGTTTAAGTCCTTCAAATTCTGCGATGAGCTCCATGGCTTTGATCTTTGGTGCACCTGTCATCGTTCCTGCAGTGAATGTTGCGGCAAAAAGGTCAAACATGTCTTTTCCCTCTTCCAGTAAGGCTTCAACATCAGAGACCATATGCATCACATGCGAGTATTTCTCTACACGCATCATATCTGTGACTTTAACGGTACCTGTCTGTGCTACACGACCTACATCGTTTCGACCCAAGTCTATAAGCATCAAATGCTCTGCACACTCTTTAGGATCACCTAACATTTCAAGTTCCAGCTCTTTATCACGTTTTGCATTCTTACCGCGTTTACGCGTACCGGCGATAGGGCGAAGGAGTATTTCACCTTCTGTAAGTCTTACCATTACTTCGGGAGAAGAACCACAGATAGAGAAATCTTCATAGTCTAGCAAGAAAAGATATGGAGAAGGGTTTTTAGAACGTAATACCCTATAGAAACTCAGAGGATCGATCTTCCCTTTTTGGGTGTATCTGTTTGAAAGGAGAATTTGAAAGATATCACCCGAACGGATACTCTCTTTAGACTCATCAACAAGAGTTTTAAAACACTCTTCATCGATACTGAAACTTCCTTCACCCTCAAGTTCTACAGCTTTAAGTGACATTGGAGTACAAGAATCATGCAAAATATTTTCTATGGATTCAAGTCCATTTTGCATAGAGTCATCATTTAAAATGAGTGTAAGTTTTGCATTTTTATGAGAATAGGCAATGATGATCTTGGGACGTACGAGATCAAGGTCAGGTGTACCCAGTGGATCTAAAAGGTTGTCCATACTCTCTTCAAGTACAGGTTCAAATACTTTCACCATATCATAAGCGATAAAACCTATAAAACCATCGACAAAAGAGAATCCTACTTCTAAAGCTTTTTCTTTATAGTCTGCTTTATCAACAGAGGCATAATAAGACTTTAAAAAGCTAAAAGGGTCTTCTTCCAAGGTTTTTTTAGTTCCTGATGTATTTGTATAGGTTGTTGTTTTATCTTTATAGCTTAGACGCTCTTGTGCCCCTATGGTAATGAAAGAGAAGTTCCCCTCACTTGTATTGAGCACACTCTCAAAGAGCATAGTCACTTCATCAGGGAAAAGTGCTTTGATCTTTCCGTAAAGAGCGACAGGTGTCAGTTGGTCAAAGAGAATTGTTTTATGCATAATGAAACTTACTTTTTAACCACAAAGGCACTTTTATTGATACGGTCTCTTACTCGTACAAGAGCTGCATCAACAGATTTTCTATCTTTATATGGTCCGATAAGCAGTTTTTTTGTCCCTGAACTTGTTGGAGATGTGATCTTATAGTTAAAACCACTATTCTTAATGATACTTAGGAATTGTGAACTAGGTGTTTGTGTAAATGAACCTACTTGAATGTAGTAAGTTTGTGATGTAACAGGCTTTGGAGCTGGAACATTCACAGGTTTTCCGGTTGGACGTTCTTTTGCTTTTTCTATGATTTGTGTTGGAACAGGTTTTGCCACTTCTGCTACTTCCTTTTTTGCCTCTTCTTTCTTCATCGCAGCTTTTTTTGCATCAGCTTTTTCTTTTTCAACTCTAGCTTTTCTGATTTCTGCATATTCTTGCTGTAGTTTTTCTTCTTCAGCTTCTGTCTTCACTTCAGGTTGCTTAGGTACTTGAACAACTTCTTTTGTTATCTCCACTGTTTCTTTAGCAACTTCTTCTACCGGAGCAGGACTCTTAAGTGCATTCTCTATAATATTTGAAAGTTCCGGTTCTTTTTTTGCCGGTTTAGGTTCAGCAGCACTTTGCAGTGTAAGCTCTGGACTGATCATCTCTGTGTTATTCTCTTCAAAAGCCATTTTATCCGCATTTGGATCCTTGAGTATGATCTTTGTAAGGATAATTGCTACGATCAAAACAACGATCAGTAATGCAATAATAGTTAAAAAACTCTTTGTTTTAGCGTTTTTAGGTTCGATATTATCGATGATTAGGTCATCTAAATTGTGATCATTCATAAGGGGAAGGGCTCCAAATTTTATTTTGAAGTGATTATATCATATTTATTTATATTAAAACTTTATATTCCCAACCTTTTTTGATTGAGAATGGTGTATAGTACAGGAAGGTAGAGTAGATTTAGTACAGTTCCCCATGCAAGTCCAAAGGCCAATGCTATCGCCATAGGTTGGAAAATGGCAGCTTGTCCTGTCGGGAAAAAGACAAGAGAACTTAGACCAATGAGTGTAGTAACCGAAGTGAGTATAATAGGTCTGAACCTTTTGGAGGCATAGAAGAAGATCTCCTTCATATTGTTTGCTTTTTTAAGATTCATGACCATGATGATACCATCGTTGATAACAACTCCGGAGAGACCAAGCATACCGATGATAGAAGGCATGGAGAGGTTAATTCCAAGTGCAAAGTGACCGATGAGAACACCTAAAAAAGCAAAAGGAATCACAGACATCATCATAAAAGTCTCTCTAAAAGAGTTGAAAAGATAGAGAAGTGAGAGCATGATGAGAAGCATCGCAACCCCGCTGGCTGCCATCATGTCACTCTTAAGCTCTTTTTTCTTCTCCTCTTCTCCTTTAAGGATGATCTTTATACCATCTTTTTTTGCTTCTTCTAAAATGGAGTCTATTTGCTCAAGTGTTTCGGTAGCGGTAATTTTTTTACTATCCACATTGGCATAGATATAAAAATTCTTCTCACCACTATCTTTGATGATCTTTTCAAAAGATTTGATCACATTAAAGTGAACCACATCTTTGAGTGCAACAAATTGGTTATCATCAAGTTTGATCTGGAAGTTTTTGAGTACATCCAGAGAATCTTTTTGTACAGATCGGATTTTTAATTCCAGCAGGTCACTGCTATCAAAAGCAAACCCTATTTTTCTTTCTAGATAAAAATTAGAGAGGAGTATTCCTAGCTTTTGTTCACTCAAACCTAGAGATTCACCATAAGAGTTGACTTGAAGTTTGATCTCATCTACACCATAGTTCATAGCATCGTTGACGGAGACTATTCCATCGATATGACGAAGTGCATCTTTCATTTTTTCTGCATAGAGTATCACCTTTTGATTGTCATCTGAGACAAGTCCTATCTTAAGGTCAGACTTAATGGGCCCTACTTTACGCTCTACAATGGCAAGATCAGAGAGGTTGAATTTCTCTTTATATTTTTGTGTTTCTAAAAAGTGACGTAACTCTTTTGCAATAATAACTGATTTATCTTCCCTTGTACGTCCCTCTTCATCATAATAAAAACTAAGTGTAGGAGTGATGAACTTATCTACAAAATTCTGTGCTTTGAGCTTTTGCAGTTCAATGGTGATCTGTCCCACATAAGGATAGGTCTCAGAGTTTCCTGCACTGTCTCTTCTCCAACCGGAAACAGAACCTACATGTGAGATAAAGAACTGGTCTTTTCTTTCATAAAGATCTTTTTCGATGGCTTTAAGGTACTCGATCGTCTCTTCTGTTTTAGTATTGACATTTGCTTTGAGCGTAATATTGACGGTAGTTGAATCAAATTGAGGAAACATTTGGAACTTACTGGCTTTTATACCCATCACGATAAAGAGCGGAACCAAAATAATAAAAAGTAGTAAAAAAGTCTTTTTGTATCGCATAAAAAAGTGGATGATCCAACTATAGAATCGATTGACACTTTCCCATGATGTGGTTTTTTGTTCTTTGTTTAAGACGTGTGCTGCATGAATGGGTAAAAAGAGAAAAGATTCTATCAGGGAAGCTAAAACAAGTACAGAAACAGCAATGGGTATGAGTTTGATCACTTCTCCCATGGTTCCGCTCATCATAAGAGCAGGGATGAAGGCAAAAAGTGTTGTCAGTGAAGCGATGGTAACAGGCTTAAACATCTCTTTCGCCCCAAGAATAGCGGCTTCTTTAGGTTCCAGTCCCTCTTCGATATGCTGCTGAATATTTTCACTTACTACAATAGCATCATCGACGATGATACCCAGTGCGATGAGTACACCGATCAGTGAGATCATATTGATGGAATACCCTGCAAGATAGAGATAAATAGCACCCATCACAAAAGAGGTAGGGATACCCAAAGAGATGATGAAAGACATTCTTTTGTTGATTAAAAGTGCTACCAACAGACCAATCAAAATAAGCCCCAAGAGTATATTTGAAATGACAATATTAAGACGATCTTTAATCGCTTCAGATCTATCATCATGAATGGTATAGGTGATGTTTTTGCTTGTCAGGTTACTTTGGTCTACGAGGGCTATAATAGCTTTTGAAAGCTCTAAAGCATTTCCTATGCTGCTTTGTTTGACAGAAAGATCTACCGCATGTTTGGTATCGATAGAATACATGGTAGCTGTATCTTCATAGCGTTTGGAAACGGTGGCGATATCTTTGAGATAGAGTGTTTTATCGGAAACTTTGATGCGACTTTGAAGCATTTTATCAGCATCTTTAGGACCATTATAGGTTGAGATAAAATAGTGCCCATTTTTACTATCTTCAATGGTACCTATAGGAAAGATATAAGAAAGTCCGGATAGTGTAGTAACAACACTATTCTCATCTAGACCTAATGCACGAATTTTTTCACTATTGAGGCGGATATCATAATATTTGTCTGAATCACCAAAAATAGAGACTTCTGAAATGTTTTTCAGTATCGTGATTTTGTCTTTCAGTACATTGGCAGCCTCTATCAATTCATCATGGGAGACTTTATCGGATGAAACAGCAATACGCATGAGATCTCGTTTGATCTCTAAAACTTTAACGCTTGGCTCATCCATATCACTTGGAAGATATTGTTTGGTCAGGGTAATGGCATCCTTGACTTTATCTGCAGTGTTGTATTTGTCTACTCTTTTTTCCAGTTCTAAAATAATATTAAATTTACCCGCAGAAATGACAGTTGCCATTTTGTCAATGCCATCTATATTCTTGAGTTCAGTTTCTATCTCTTTAACAGCCATTTTATCAAGCATATCAATGGAAGACCCGGCATAGTATCCGTTAACAGAAACCATATCAAGTTCAAAAGAGGGGAAGATCTCTTTAGGAGTTTTGGTATAAAGTACTACACCGGTGATGAAAACTAAGATAAAAAGAAAATAGTTCAATCTACTATTATTAACAAAAAATCTTAATATATTTTCAAACATCTTTATCCATTTTTTATTTTAAAAGTTATTGTATCGTATATATGATAACGGATACTGATATATCATGAAGAACACTTTGGAGTGTATGTTTTCTTTAATACTTTTCATTATAAAACCTACTATATAGACTATTTTATAAGGTTTTATATACTTGGTTACATATTTATGGTCTCTAAACGTCGTTACAACGATAAACGTTATAAAATATGTTAGATTATAAGGTTTTAGAAGTGTATGAAATAATCTCTCACAATAAATGAAAGGGTCAACAGTTTCATAATTTTATTTTATTATATATTATTTGTATTTCAAATTGATATTTAAAATTTAATCTGCTAGAATAGAAAGTAGACATAATTTTATTAGCAAAAGGATAGAAACATGCGTAACATATCAAATCCATTCTCTAAGCGAAACCATATTTCAGTAGTACTCTCTCTTGCATTGGCATTATCTCAAGGTGCATTTGCTTCTGGTGGAGGTATCGTTACTGATGATCCTTCTTCTCTCTATGCTGGTGAGAAAAAGCAGACATATTCTCCTTATGCAGAGCGTCATTTCCCTGATCGTCCGATGTGGGGAGATACACACCTGCATACCTCTATCTCTTTTGATGCAGGCGCTTTTGGTGCAACCCTTTTACCACCTGATGCTTACAAATTTGCTAAAGGTCAAGAGGTTATCTCTTCTACAGGTCAGCCTGTGAGACTCTCTCGTCCTTTGGACTTTTTGGTAGTTACGGACCACTCTGACAATATGGGTTTCTTCCCCAAGTTAAAGGATGGAGCACCTTATGTGATGGCAAGCGAAAAGGGACGTAAATGGAACGCAATGATAAATGAGGGAGGTCAGCAAAGCGTGAAGGCTGCTGCTGAGATGATTGCTGCCTTTTCACAAGATAAATTTCCCAAAGAGTTATCAGCGTTACCTGGTACAAGTGTTTACCGCAATACATGGGATAACATCATCAATGCTGCTGAAGATGCCAATGATCCAGGTCACTTTACAGCTTTTATAGGGTATGAATGGACCTCTTTGATTAAAGGTAAAAACCTACACCGCAATATCATCTACCGTGATGGTGCGACTAGAGCTAAACTTATGGAACCTTTTACTGCTACAGCACCACTAGGAAGTACAAACCCTGTAGATCTATGGAAATGGATGGATAGATACGAAGAAAAAACTGCCGGACAGGTTTTAGCCATCGCACACAATGGTAACTTGAGTAATGCACTTATGTTCCCTGAGACCAAAGCCTTTGGAACTAAAATAGGCAAAGAGTATGTAGAGGCACGTGCAAAGCGTGAAAGACTTTATGAAGCAACACAGATCAAAGGGGATGGTGAAGCGCATCCTTTCTTGTCTCCCAATGATGAGTTTGCTGATTATGGTACATGGGACCAGGGTAACCTTGACTTGTCTGAGTTAAAAACAGATGATATGTTAAAACATGAGTATGCTCGTTCTGCACTAAAACTTGGACTAAGAATGGAAAAAAATCTAGGGACCAACCCCTATAAATTTGGTTTGATCGGTTCAACTGACAGTCACACAGGTTTAGCAACAGCACAAGAAGATAATTTCTATGGTAAACATTCTGGTGGAGAACCTGGACCAGACAGATACAAACACCCTATGGCAAAAATGGGAGATCTTGAGTATGCAGGGTATTCTCCATTGGCTTCTGGTTATGCAGCGGTATGGGCAGAAGAAAATACACGTGAGTCTATCTTTGATGCGATGCAGCGTAAAGAGACTTATGCAACTACGGGAAGCCGCATGACTGTACGTTTCTTTGGTGGTTGGGAGTTTACAAAAGATGATCTTCATACCCGTCTACCTGCAAAAATAGGATATGCTAAAGGTACTCCGATGGGTGGAGATTTAGCAACAGTACCTGAGGGTAAAAAAGCACCTAGCTTCCTTGTGGCTGCTATGAAAGATCCTTTGAGTGGTAACCTTGACCGCATTCAGATCATTAAAGGATGGATGGACAGTAAAGATGAACTACATGAAAAAGTGTATGATGTAGCATGGTCAGATAACCGTAAACCAGATGCCAAAGGTAAATTACCATCTGTTGGTAATACTGTAGATGTTGCTAAAGCAACCTGGACAAATACGATTGGTGATCCTGAACTTATTACTGTATGGACTGACCCTGATTTTGATGCAACGCAAAGTGCATTTTACTATGTTAGAGTGATTGAGATTCCAACACCAAGATGGACTGCATATGAATCTAAATATTACAATATCACTATGCCAAAGAAAGTACCTATGATAACAACAGAACGTGCATATACTTCACCAATCTGGTATACACCTAAGAAAAAATAATTTATAATCAATTTTACAAACGAAGCATCTTCTTGCTTCGTTACCCTTTTTTATTAGGAACACTTTTACTATGACCAAACATTCTAAACTTTATGCTTTATTACGTGAACCACTTTTTCACTTCCTTCTCATTGGTATAGGGATTTTTATTCTTTTTTCTCAGATAAAAACAAGCGATGATAATAATAACCAACAAATCATCATCACTAAAACCAAGATAGACACCCTTGCAAATGCTTTTTTTAAAGCAAAAGGAAGACCTCCTACGGCAGAAGAAATGAAAAAACAGCTTGAGTATGATATACGTGAACAGGTATTGTACCGTGAAGCAATGGCGATGGGATTGGATAAGGATGATATGATCATCCGTCGTCGTTTAGCACAAAAAATGAAATATCTTTTCAATGATTTGAGTGTTGTTGATAAACCAAGTGAAGCAGAGTTGAAAAAGTTTCTATCGGAACATCCTTCAAAGTTTATAAAACCTGCTACGATCTCTTTTTCTCAAGTCTATCTTGATCCTAAAGAACATGGTACTAATTTAGAAGAAGATGCCCAAGATCTATTAGAAGAATTACGAACAACAACTGTTAAAGATACTATTAGTTTTGGGGACCGTTCACTGCTACCATACGACTTTAGTAATGAAAGAAAAAGTGACATTATCAGTATGTTTGGAAAAGCATTTACAGAGCAAGCTTTTACTTCTGTAATAGATGTTTGGTCAGGACCTTTTGAGTCTGCATATGGTATACATTTGATATATATTCACAAACGTACAGAAGCACGTCTAGCTCCTCTTTCAGAAATGCGAGAACGTGTTGAGAGAGAGTGGATGCGTTTTAAACAAGATCAAGCAAATGAAGTTTTTTATCAGAGTTTGTATCAGCATTATGAAATTATCGTAGATGATGAAGTGCTTAAAGATGCCAATATAAGTGCTAAATAATGATGCGAACTCTAGCTCTTCTTTTTGTTTTATTGTTTCATACCGTAAATCTCATGGCGGATGAAGTTCGACCTGCCTACCTAGAAGTCAAAGAGATTAAACAAAATATTTTTGCACTCATACTTAAAGTCCCAGCTAAAGGCAGTAAAAAACTAAATATCAAAGCAGAACTGCCAAAAGAATGTACAAATACTACACCTGTAAGCACGCACTTTGTAAATAATGCATACTTAGAACGTTGGAGTGTAAAGTGTGAAGACGGGCTTGTGGGAAAGACATTGGCATTAAAAGGTTTAAATACTACAAATACGGACTTGTTACTACGTTTAGAATTTATGAATGTTACTTCCCAATCTATATTATTAACACCTACTAAAACTTCTTATCAAGTTCCTCAGGTTACTTCTTCATTGCAGGTTGTTAAAACCTATACATGGTTGGGTATTACGCATATCCTTATGGGATTTGATCATCTTTTATTTGTATTTGCCTTACTTCTTATCGTTAAAAGTATGCGACGTCTGTTATGGACCATTACAGCATTTACACTTGCACATAGTATCACTATGGCAGGAGCAACACTAGGTTTTATACATGTTCCGCAAGAACCTGTTGAAGCTATGATAGCATTAAGTATACTTTTTTTAGCAATGGAAATAGTACATGAAAAGCAAGGTAAAGTTGGTTTAACTTCACGTTATCCTTGGGTAATAGCTTTTATTTTTGGTTTGCTTCATGGTTTTGGTTTTGCAGGTGCACTTGCTGAAATAGGTCTACCAGAACAAGCCATTACCTTGGCACTTATATTCTTTAACATCGGTGTGGAGTTAGGTCAGTTAATGTTTGTGGTTACCATAGTGTTAATTGGTTTGGCATTACACGCTCTTAAACATCCAAACATACTTCAGAAGGTTGAAACTATAGTTGTTTATGCCATAGGTGGATTATCTTCATTTTGGGTGATTGAAAGGATTAGTGCTTTTTAAAAAGTGTTTTTTCATAAACTTATAGTAAAGGATAATTGATCTAATTGAAAACCTTATAAAATATGGGCACCTCTAATAACCCTATACGTTCATAATGGGTTTTGCAAATGTAAGATTTTGCAAGAGACTTCCAAGTCCTAGCCAAAGCTAAGATGAAGTAAGTATCTTGTGAAAGATTGCGTTTGCAAAGCCCACCCTGTGGGCATCACTAGCTTTCACCTATGCGTCGTTACTCTTTTTTGACTTAGCTACGGGGCTAGGACTTCAAAAGAGTGCCTAGCCTAGACAAAAGCTAGTGATGTTATGAACATATTAGGGTTATTAGAGGTACCCATATATAACTTTATAAGGTTTTGAAACAGGAATATTTGGATATTAAGATTTAAATTGCTTTATATGGAAGCGTAACAATATTATAAGCTTCCGGTAGAGAAGCAGAGGGTAAACATTTCCATTTTTTGGTTAGTTTTTGTTTAAGTGCAAGAGAAAGGGCTTGAAGTTGTAACTCTGCTTCTTGTAGTGGAATATTATCTACTTCTATAAAAACTTGTACCTTTTCTTCATCTTTACCTTGGTAGATATGATAATTTTTTATCTCAAGCGTGTTAAAAAGATGTTTTACAAGATGATGAAATCTCTGGTGCTCTTCACCTTTGTATTCCAAAACTAAATAGTTTGTATGATTATCTTTAAGAAGTGGAACTGCGATGATAAATTGTCTGTCGAGATGTTGATCTAAAACTAGGGGAGTTAATGGTTCATCTATACGTTCAAATTTGGCATAGAAAGTACGATTGTTGAACTGTATCTGTTCAACAATCGAAGGACGTTTAATGTAGTAATGATCTGTAGTAAATTCTAAATCAAAAACTTTAATAATTCGACCTAATAGATTGATTTTTCATAAATTACAAAATTAGAAGCAAGTTCTTTCATCTCATCTTTAATTTTTGCATGAAGATCATGGTCATTTACATTGTCAAGAACATCAGCGATCTTGTTTGCGATGATCTCAAATTCTGCTTCTTTCATCCCTCTACTTGTTAGTGCAGGAGAACCGATACGTACACCTGAAGTGACAAATGGACTTCTTGTCTCGCCTGGTACAGTATTTTTGTTTACTGTGATACCTGCTGCGCCAAGTGCTGCATCTGCATCTTTACCGGAGAAGTCTTTGTCTAAGAATGAGACAAGTACAAGGTGGTTGTCTGTACCGCCAGAGACTACATCGTACCCTCTGGCTACAAGTACTTCAGCAAGCTTAGAGGCATTTGCTTTGACTTGTTTTGCATGTGTTTTCCAAGCGTCAGAAAGGTTGTACTTAAATCCAACTGCTTTAGCTGCGATCACATGTACAAGTGGCCCACCTTGGAGGCCTGGGAAGATAGCAGAGTTTACTTTCTTAGCTACATCTTCATCATTTGTCATGATCATACCACCACGAGGACCTGCAAGTGTTTTGTGTGTAGTTGTTGTTACTACATCAGCGTAAGGGAATGGGCTAGGGTGTTCACCTGCACATACCAAACCTGCGATATGAGCGATGTCCGCAAACAAGATAGCACCAACAGCGTCAGCGATCTCTCTAAACTTCTTGAAGTCTATCTCTCTTGCATATGCAGATGCACCACAAACGATGATCTTTGGTTTTACGATTTGAGCAATTTCCATTACTTTTTCATAGTTAATGCGACCATCAAGCTCAACACCATAGGTAAAGCTTGAGTAGTTTTTACCGGAAAAGCTTGGTTTAGAACCATGTGTCAAGTGACCACCATGGCTTAAGTCCATACCTAAGATCTTCTCTCCTGCTTTAAGTAGTGCTGCATAAACTGCACCATTTGCCTGAGAACCAGAATGAGGCTGTACATTGGCATAGTTACAGTCAAAAAGTTCACATGCTCTGTCGATTGCCAATTGCTCAACAACATCAGCATATTCACATCCGCCGTAATATCTTTTATACGGGTAACCTTCTGCATATTTGTTTGTAAATACAGAACCCATTGCTTCCATTACTGCAGGAATTGTAAAGTTCTCAGATGCGATCATCTCTAAGTGGTCTGTTTGTCTTTCTCTTTCGTTTTCAATGGCTTGAAAAATCTCTGGGTCAAAACTTTCTATGGCGTATGACATTTGTATTCCTTTTTTAGGTTTATTACTGGATTTATATCCAAATTTTTCTGTTATTTCTCTTGCATTCTTTTTTTACAGGCAGCTACATCCATACAGAACATACCTTTACCTTTTTTAGCTGGCTTGAGTTCATCTGGATTTTCATTACCACATTTTTTACACTTGTTCTCTACTGCACAGATAGGAGCAAGTTCTGGGCGTGGAGCTTCAGGCTTCATTGCTGGGAATAGAAGTACATCACGGATGCTGTGTTGGTTTGTAAGCATCATTACAAGTCTGTCGATACCTATACCTTCACCCGCTGTTGGTGTCATACCGTAGCTGAGTGCTTTAACATAGTCTGTATCCATATGCATCGTTTCATCATCACCAGTAGCCTCTTTAGCATCTACTTGCCCCTTAAATCTCTCATACTGATCGATAGGGTCATTGAGTTCAGAGAAACCATTGGCTATCTCTTTACCTGCCATAAAGAGTTCAAAACGCTCTGCGATGTCTGGATTATCATCAGATCTTCTGGCAAGTGGTGAGATGTCTACAGGGAAATCTGTAATGAATGTAGGATTGATGAGCTTACCTTCAACAAATTCGTCAAAGAGTTCAGCTTGCAGGTATCCAAGTGTAAGATTTGCATCTACTTTTACATTATGCTCAGCAAGATAAGCCAATGCTTTTTCTTTATCATTAGCAACATCAGCAGGTACGCCACCGATACTTGTAAGTGATTCAATGTATGGAATCTTTGCAAATGGTGTAGCAAAGTCTATCTCTAAGTCACCATATGGGAGTTTTCTCTCAAGTTTAAGGTTATCAAAGAGGTAGTCAAATAACTCTTCGGTGATCTCCATCAACTCGATATAGGTTTTGTATGCCCAGTAGAACTCTATCATCGTAAATTCAGGGTTATGGGTATGATCCATCCCTTCATTTCTGAAGTTTCTGTTTATCTCAAATACTGCTTCCATACCACCAACGATGAGACGTTTGAGGTAAAGCTCTGGTGCGATACGTAAATAACGTTCAACATCCAAAGCATTATGATGTGTTATAAATGGTTTTGCATTTGCTCCGCCAGGGATAGGGTGCATCATAGGTGTTTCTACTTCAAGGAATGTTTTGTCTTCGAAAAATCTTCTTACAAGTGAGACGATCTTGCTTCTCATCACAAAATTCTCTTTTACCTCTGGATTCATGATCATATCTAGGTAACGTTGTCTGTAACGAAGTTCATGATCTTGGAGTCCGTGGAACTTTTCCGGAAGAGGAGAGATAGATTTAGAAACAATTCTCATATCTTTACAGTGAAGGGTAAGTTCACCGGTTTGTGTGACAAAAGGATATCCTGTTGCTTCAATGATATCGCCAACTTCAAAAAGTTTCTTTGCTACAGTATTGTAGAAACCTTCAGGAAGTTCATCTCTATTATAGTAGATCTGCACCAAACCTTCTGCATCTTCTATCTTGGCAAAAGCTGCTTTTCCCATAATACGGATAAACTTGAGTCTGCCTGTCAGTGAGTATGTTTTACTCTCATCTTTTTTTTCATCAGCATCTTGCTCTTTGATGTAATCACACTCTTCTAAAAATTGTTTAGAAGGGGTTCCTTTTTGCACTTGATTGGGATAAGGGTTGATTCCCTCTTCTCTTAGTTTCTCAGTTTTTTTAATACGTTCTTGAATATATTGATTTTCAAATATCAAGGTTTCTCCTGTGTTGTTATTTATCATATGACGCTTATAGAGCAAAGCTCCATATATGTCAATACTTAAAAAACGTGCATTTTAGCACCTTTTTTAAGTATTGATTGCTAACGCTGAGTTCTGCTAAAGTTATACCCTTTGGTGACTTCAGAAGTGGACTCAAGTAACTAGTTACCTTTTAAAGATTGCTTTATTTATCTTTCTCTTGACACTTTTCACAAAGTCCAACGATCTTCATCGTATGGTCAGTCATTTGAAAATTGAACTTTTTAGCGATCTTTTTTTGTTGTTCCTCAATGGTTTCATCGAAGAACTCAATGATCTCTCCGCAAGCGGTACAGATCAGATGATCATGGTGTTTTTTAAGACCAAGTTCATACTTTTTACCTTGTGCCCCAAACGAGATAGAGCTTGCGATATCTGACTCTTCAAGCAGGGTTAATGTACGATAGACCGTAGCAATGCCGATGTTGATCTCCGGATACTCTTTTTTAAGAAGCATATAAATGTCTTCTGGTGTAAAATGCCCCTCATTTTCATAAAGGAATTTTAAAATAAGTTCTCTTTGTTTAGTGAACTTGAGTGTATTACTTTTAAGTAATATTTTAAATTTTTCTAAAAGACGAGGATATGTGATCATAAGTTACCTTTAATGAGTTGCCATACTTATATTGTTATCTACGGTTGCATTTTTCTCTTTTGTACTTACTTCTGTACTATTTGTTTCATTTAGATTTGCTACTTCTTTAAGTACTTCTGTTGTGGATGATTTTTCCAAACCCAGCACCTTTGGATCAAGATTGATAATGCTTGAACCTGCTGCTGTCAAATAAGGATAAAGCACAGAGTCTTGGACATATTTTTCTAAATTATCTTTTACCAGTGTTACATTTGAGAGGGCTGTAACGATAAGTGCAAAAATAAGAAAATATTTTCCTCCTCCAGCGATAAAACCAAAAAGACGATTCAGAAAGCCTAAGCCACTGGCAGATGTAAGTTTTGAGAAAATAGAACCCAATATAGTTGCACTCAACCAAACAATGATAAGAACAGCAAGAAAACCAAGAAGTTTAAGCAGTGCAGTGTTTTCCAGATGAAGGAAGTTTGTATCTATAAATGCAGCAGCCGTTGGGGCAAAACGAGAGGCAAAATAGACACCACCGACAAGCCCGACAAGTCCAAATACTTCTTTGATAAAGCCATTCATAAAACCTTTAATACCCAAGATAAGTACTATGGCTCCAATAGTAATATCAAAATAGTTAAAGTCTATCATTGAAAAATTTTCCATATATTCCTCTTTAATTTACTAGTTTTTTCGTAATTGTATCTATAAAAGTCACTAAAAATGCTTTTTAGTAAGCTTGTGTTGCTTTTGATAGTTCATCCGCTTTGTTGGCATACTGTAAAGCAATATCACGAGAGATCTTTCCATCTTTAAGGAACTTCAAGAGTGCCTGTGTCTGCGTTTGCATACCTGTATCACCTTGACCCAATTGCATTTGTGAATAGATCTGGTGTACTTTATCTTCACGGATAAGGTTGGAGATCGCATGATTTGTGATCAAGATCTCTGAAGCAGCTACACGTCCACCACCAAGTTTAGGCAGAAGTGCCTGAGCGATAATTGCCACAAGTGATGATGAGATCATGGCTCTGATCTGCGGTTGTTCATCTCCGGAGAATACATCAATAATACGGTTGATCGTACCAGGTGCAGAAGAGGTGTGAAGTGTACCAAAAACAAGGTGCCCGGTTTCCGCTGCTGTGAGTGCAGCTTCTATGGTCTCTTTATCCCTCATCTCCCCAATGAGGATAATGTCTGGATCCTGACGCATTGCAAACTTGAGTGCTGTGGCAAAACTTTTTGTATCTTCACCGACACCTCTGTGTGAGAAAACACATTTTTTATTTTGGTGTATAAATTCCACCGGATCTTCTACTGTAACAACGTGTTTGTGCTCATACAGGTTGATTTCATTCAGCATAGCAGCAAGAGTAGTTGATTTACCAGAACCGGTTGGACCGGTTACCAGAATGAGACCTTTTTCTCTTTGCATAAGTTTTTTATAGATTTCCGGTGCGCCAAGGTCGTCCAAGGAAGGTATATCTATAGGAATGGTTCTAAATGCGGCGGCAGTATCACCTAAAGTACGATAATAGTTTGCTCTAAAACGACCAATGCCGGGAATTAAAAGTGCAAAGTCAAGTTCATCGTATTCTTCGAAATGTTGTTTTTGTTTTTCAGTGATCAAAGAGTAGCACATCTCTTCAATATCTTCACCCGTAAGCTTAGGAAGGTTTACAGGTTTGAGTGCACCATCCAGTCTGATCTGTGGTTCTGTGCGACTCACAAGGTGCAAGTCAGAAGCACCATGTGAAACAACACTCTGAAGTAGTTTTTTTATATCGAAAGCAGCCATATTTTTCCTTTAAATTTTTTCAAGTTTTTCTTGATAGAGTGATTCATTATATCCAACTATGACATCATTATTGAATGTAATAACAGGTCGTTTAATGAGCATATTCTCTTTGCTTAACCAGGTTTGTTTATCATCATCGCTTAGGTTAAGTTCTTTGAGTTTTAGGGTTCTGTATGTAGTACCTCTGGTATTAAAAAGTGTCTTGATGTCAGTATGCTTAAGCCATCCACCTACAATGTCTTTTGTAACTGGTGTTTCCCGAAAATCTACAAACTCATAAGGTATTTCTTGTGCTTTAAGATACTTTATGGCTTTTCTGACACTGTCACAGTTTTTGATCCCATAAATTTTTAACATTTAGTATCTATTTACTCGATAATTGCGGGTACGATAAAAAAGTCATCTTGACTCTCTGGTGCATGAGAGAGGATATCGGCAGCTATTGTAGTAGATTTTCTAGGTGTGTCTTCTCTCAGTGGTGTACCACCCTCAAGTGTTGAAAAAGAAGCACTCAGTGCATCAGTGTCAAGTTCATTAAGGTTATCTATGTATCCAAGTATTTCAGTGAGTTGCCCCATAACCTCTTCTTTTTTTGAGTCATCTATACGAAGATGAGAGAGTGTTTCCAGTTTAGCCAAGACAGTATTATCTATTTGCATTATATACCCTATAGTGATTTTTCTTATTATATATTAATTTAGTTTAAGATATAACTACAGTAATACAACTAAGGATTTAAAATGTTACAACAATTAGATATGAATTCAGAAGAGTTTAAAGCAGAGTTGGTAAAAACAGAAAAGTTTACAGATAAAGTATGTGAGAGTCAAGGCTGGGTATATAGTGCCAATGAGGATGTGAATGAAGGTGTAACTCTTGGACTTGCACGACATAGATTACTTTTTGGTAAAAGATTTTGTCCCTGTTTCATGGTTGATCCAGATGAGTCTAGACCAGGTAAGTTTAAAAGTTCAGATGACAGAATCTGTCCTTGTAAGCCAGCCATAGAAAAAGAAATACCTGAAACAGGCATTTGCCATTGTCAAATTTTTTGTACACCAGAACATAGAGAAGAACAGATCAAAGAAAAAGAAGCTAAAGCATTAGCAAAAGAAGAATTGAAAAAAGTGGCAGAAGAAGAAGCGGCAAAGTAAATTATAATTATTATTGACTATAATTCAAAATTATTTTAATATTTAAGGATAGTAGTGCACAAATTATTGGCGACAGATAATATTAATTCAGAAAATTTAGAAACACTCTTAAAAGCAAGAGAAAATGGCGAAGCAAATTTTCTTTTAGTTGATGTACGAGAAAACATGGAGTATGAGATGGGACATCTTAAAGGTGTGGATATGCTCAAGCCCACTTCAGATTTTCAATCATGGGCCCAAGCTCTTTTTGATGAGGCAAAAGATAAAGTGGTTATTTTTACTTGTCGTACAGGACACAGAAGCGGACAAGTTCAAAATGTTTTTAGAAGCAATGGACATTCCAGAGTGATCAACCACTCTGGTGGTATCGTCTCTTACTGTGGCGAAATAGAAAGATAAGTGATGAATGTAGTTGACTTACTTTTAAAACTGTTAAGTTTTGAATCTGTAACACCTGATGATGCGGGATCTTTGAAATTTATCGAAGAGTATCTTGATGGGTATGAAGCTATCTATGTCAATAAGGAAGGGGTGAAAAATCTTTTCTTAACTAAAAAGTTCTCTGATGGTCCACACCTCTGTTTTGCAGGGCATGTTGATGTTGTCCCTGCGGGTGATGGTTGGAATACCAATCCTTTTGTTCCTGTCATAAAAGAGGGTAAAATTTATGCCCGTGGTACACAAGACATGAAAAGTGGCGTGGCTGCTTTTGTTCAGGCGTGCAGTGAAGCTGATCACTTTGAAGGAAGACTCTCTATCTTACTTACTTCAGATGAAGAGGGTGAAGCAAAATATGGTACACAGATCATGCTGGAACATCTCAAAGAGATGGATCTTTTGCCTGAAAGTTGTATTGTCGCAGAGCCGACATGTGAGAATATTTTTGGTGATGCTATCAAAGTGGGACGAAGAGGTTCCATCAATGGGGTGATAGAAAAACATGGTATGCAGGGACATGCAGCGTATCCTGAAAAAGCAACGAACCCTATCCATAAAGTGGCGCAGGTCTTGCCTTCGATGGCAGGAGTGAACCTGGATGAAGGTGATGACTACTTTGGACCAAGTCAATTTGTCATTACGGATATACGTGCCGGTATGGAAGTAACCAATGTTACACCCGGTAAGCTGAAAATGATGTTCAATGTACGTAACTCTACCAAGACTTCCATTCAGGATGTAGAAGATTTTGTGCATCATTATTTCTCTGGTATGAAGTATGATCTTACACTGAGTCAATCGGCAAAACCTTTTGTGACAGAGACGGACCGTCCTATTGTACATGCGATAGATGAGAGTATCAAAAGAGTATGTGCTATTACGCCTAAACACTCCACAGCAGGTGGTACAAGTGATGCACGATTTATCGCAGCGTACGGAATAGATGTGATCGAGTTTGGTGTGATCAACGATACGATCCATGCACCCAATGAGAGAACTTCTATCGGAGAAGTAGAAAAGCTTCATCAAGTTTTTTCTGAGTTGATAAAAAATTTCAATAGTTAAAGGATAGATATGCAAAAATTATTATTAAGTATGTTTCTACTTGCAGGAACACTTTTTTCAACGACTCTTTTTGCAGAGGATACAGTATGGCTAAAAGATATCAACACTGCTTTTGAAATGGCGAAAAAAGAGCAAAGAACGGTGATGGTTCTTGTAGAAGGTGAGAATTGCAGATGGTGTAAAAAGATGAAGCATCGTACACTGGGAGATGAGAACGTACAAAAAAAACTCAAGTCATACATTACAGTAAAAGTGATGAGAGAAGATGAAGATGATGTAAAAGATCTACCGATCATCCATGGTGTACCCAGCATCTTTTTTATGACACCTGAAAAAGAAGTGATAGAATCAGTGGTCGGCTATTTTAATGTAGAGGATTTCTTGAGTTATATTTCTGATGTCGAAAAGAAAAAAGTAAAAACAAAAAGTAACTAAAATGACAAGAATTACAAGCGTTAAAACGCAGTGCAACAAATCACTAAATGATTTGTGTGAAATTCAGTACAGCGAGGCACTAAATGTTGAGTCTTAAAAATATTTTTTTGAATCTATTGCTTGGTATCATGATGTTATCTTTGACTGCTTATGGTGATTCGAAAAATAGTGTGCCGGAAAAATCTACTATTAAAACACCTAATACTCAAAAAACTGACAAAATAGCAGGATATTATGAGACAGAGGATTTCCTTGGTTACATCAAGGAAATAGCAGAGGATAGTCTTTAGATATGATGTTTAATCGTCCGCACTTTAAAGAGTATGTTATGGCTAGGCTGGTGACCATAGCCATACTTCTATTTATAGTTTTTTCTATATTTCTCATTCTTATAACGCCTGATACACAAGATGAAATAACCCCCATTTTTCTTATTGCTTTAGCATTTTCGATTTTTATTTTCTTTATTTATCGTGGTGCAGGGCATATGCAAAAAGAGTTGACCACAATAAATAAATATTTGGCAAATCTTGAAGAAATAGATCAGATCGATTATGAAGCACATTTTTTTACACAAGAGTTTGAGGAGATAAATCAAAATCTTATTGGGGCACTTAAAAAAGCTAAAAAAAGAGAAGACATCAAACAGCGTTACAACGCAAAGCTCAAACTCAAGAATAGACAACGTGCCGATATGATCTCAGCTATCGCACATGAATTTCGTAATCCTATTGCGTCTATCATGGGATACTCACAAACCCTACAGGATGATCCGGATATTCCTAAGCTACTGCAAGAGAAGTTTTTAGGCAAGATTTATAACAATGGTAATAAGATAGAAGCACTTTTAAGTCGTCTCATACTGTGGAACAAGTTTGAGAGTGGCGAGGCAACACTGCATAAAAGCTCTTTTGATATTTACACTTTGACCCAAGAGATAAAACTTGCATTGGAAGAGCAGTATAAAAACAGGGAGATACTCATAAAAGGAGAATCTCATGTTGTAGAAGCAGATCGCACACTGATGGAAGTGGTACTAAAAAACCTTATAGAGAATGCATTGAAGTATTCTAAAGATGAGGTTCTTGTAGAGATAGAAGGAAGTCGCATTTCAGTGAGTGACAAGGGTGTAGGTATCAGTGATAAAGATATAGATAAAGTCACTAAAAAATTCTACCGATCAGGTACCCACAATTGGGATAATTCCATGGGCCTTGGTCTTTCTATCGTTAAAACCATCCTTGCATTACATCAGAGTAAACTTGACATTAAAAGTAAAGAAAATGAGGGATCTACCTTTTCTTTTAGTTTCTAAAAAATAGATTTTCATTTTTTTTCATCATACATATGAGAAAGATTGAAGTATTATTTTAATTCTAAATAAAATCATTCATTTTTACTCATTATTTTATAAAAGTCATCATTTATTATAAAAATCATATGAAGTTAACAGTTTATACAATACAATTATGACGTATTCAAAAAACTTATTTGTTACAATAAGCATATACTGATAATTAATATCAAGGAGGAAGTATGAAACTAGGTTTCTTAGTTGACCTTAACCTGTGCATGGGTTGTAAAGGTTGTGAGATCGCTTGTAAAGTGGAAAATGAAGTACCGCTTAGCTCTTGGCGTTTACGTGTAAAATATATTGATATCGGGACATTCCCGGATACATCAAGATCTTTTACACCATTACGTTGTAACCATTGTGAGAACGCACCATGTGAGCGTATCTGTCCGGTATCTGCATTACACTATTTGGAAAATGGTATTGTAAATGTTGATAATGAGAGATGTATAGGTTGTGCCGGTTGTATGATGGCATGTCCTTATGGAGCGATCTACATGGACCCGGAAACGAACACAGCAGACAAATGTACATATTGTGCTCACCGTATCGAGAGTGGTATGATGCCGGCATGTGTAGTTGCATGTCCGGTTGAAGCAAATATCTTTGGTGATGTTGAAGATGATACAAGTCACATTTCACAATACATCATGGAGCATCAAGGTGCTGTTCAGGTAAGAAAACCTGAAAAACATACAGATCCTAAGCACTATTACGTGGGTGGAGGTACGTATACACTTGATCCTCTTGCACACAAAAGAATCGAAGGATACAGCCTCTTTAACAATATTACACATCTTGAAGCTGTAGGTGATAAAAACCACGGAGTTTTAGATAGATTCTTAGCGCCTTTTACCGGGCATGGTGAATTAGATAATAAAAGTTTAATAGAGTCAGCAACAGATGCTGAGTCACACGAGCAAGAGGGAGGTCACTAAGATGGTAGAAAGTACAATTCACGCAACACAAGCTGTTGTAACATTGGATGTTGCACTTCCGGGTATTATCTGGGGTTGGATGATCACACTGAATATGTGGGCAAAAAGTATCGGTACAGGTGTTATCCTGGTAGGTGCATTTTTACTCTATAGACATAAAAAAGAGGAAATGCCGAACCTTAGATGGACGATGCCTCTTATCTCATTTGTGGCTTTAAATGTATTCTTACTCTTTACCTTGGTGGATCTTCACCAACCGTATAGAATGGTCAACATCTTCTTACACCCACACTGGACTTCTGCGATCACCGTAGGTGCATGGATGGCCTCGATCTTTACAGGACTTATCACAGTGATGATGCTTATCGGTGGATTTGATGCATTTCCTGAGTTTAGAAGACACTGTCCTGTTGGGAAAAAGGTAAGAAGTATCAGTGGTTTTTATGAGAAAGCTTTCCCTTATATTGTCTTTTTAGCGATTCCTGTAACGACTTATACAGCGATCATTATGGCACAATCAAGTGCAAGAGAGTTATGGCAGGCACCGACAGAAGTAATGCAAATGATCTGGGCGGCACTTATGGTAGGTTCTGCGGCACTTATTTTAGTATCTGACTCTTGGAGTAAGGAAGCTAGAAAAGATCTGGCACTTATCATGTCTGTTGCAGTTTTCTTCTCTTTTATGATGTATATGGGTGAGTATTTTTTCTCATATAAATCAGCTGAAGCAGAAGCAACATTAGAATATGTACATTCAGGGGGTTCATATAATGTTGAATTCTGGTTTGGTATGGTTCTTGGATTTATCATTCCATTCTTCCTGGCTGTAAGCAACATGAAGAATGAAAATAAAACGTTGCTTAGATTTGCAGCTATTTTAGCATTGATTGGGCTCTATCTTGTAAAAGATGTATGGCTTAAAATCCCACAAATGTTACCGTTGAGTTAAGGAGTATATATATGACAAAATCAATGAATAATGAACAACCTACATTTGTAGAGAGTAGAAGAACTTTTCTTAAAGGTACAGCGTACTCTGTAGCAGGTGTAACACTTGCTGCGGGTGTATTTAAAACAGTGGCGGATACACCGGCTGTTGCAGCTGACAGTAAGTTTACCCCTACGCCTAAGACACTTTCATTCTACCCGCCACTTGAAGAGTGGGACAGCTTTACGGAGTTAGATGGTGATGACTGGAAAAGAGGTGGTACATTAAGAAATGGTGTACAAAGTGAAGACAATCCTGATGGGATCAAAGCGACTGAATATATGCTTGTTCCTACATCTTGTTCAAACTGTGAAGCATCATGTGGTCTGACTGCATGGGTTGACCTTTCTACATATAAAGCTGGTGGACAACTTGCGGTACGTAAATACATGGGTAACCCTCTTCATGCAGGTAGCCGTGGTAGAAACTGTGCTAAGGGTTATGCAACTCAGTCACAAATGTATGATCCGGACAGAATCCCTTTCCCACTTATGAGAGCTCCAGGTTCAAAAAGAGGTGAAGGTAAGTGGGTAAGAACCACTTGGGATGAAGCAATGGCGAAGATCGGTAAAAAAATGCACGATACGCTTAAAAAAGGTGATGAGATCTCTAAAAAATCGATCATGTATCATGTAGGTCGTCCAAATGAAAATGGATTTGGTCACCGTGTACCTCACTCAATGGGACTTGATGGCTATGATTCTCACACGAACATCTGTTCTGCAGGTGCGAGACAGGGTACGATCCAGTGGTCAAACGATGATAGAAACTCTCCGGATTGGGCAAATGCGAAGTTGATCTTCCTTCAGTCTTCTCATGCAGCAGATGCAGGTCACTATTTCCAGCAGGCAGCGGGGCGTATCGCTGAAGCACGTAAAAAAGGTGCAAAACTTGTTGTTATGGATCCAAGACTCTCTAACTCTGCCGGTATGGCAGACTTATGGGTACCTTGTTGGCCAGGGACAGAGACAGCACTTTATCTCTACCTTGCAAACAGAATCCTGAATGAAAAAGGTCTTAATGGTGAAGATCTAGTAAATCACGAGTTTGTGAAAAACTGGGTTAACTGGGATAGATTGATGGCAGATAAAGAGTATCTTGCGCTACTTGTTGAGAAAAAGTATATCAAGTCTGTACCACAAGGTGATACATATGAAGATTTCATTACGATGATCTCTGAAATGTATACGCCTTATACACTTGATTTTGTAGCCCAAGAGTGTCGTATCGAAAAACGCATCGTAGAGAAACTTTACGATATGTTCATCGATGCAGGTGCTAGAGTTGCAACATACATCTGGAGAGCAGGACCGATCGGTCATAAAGGTGGATGGATGATCGCTAGATCTGCATTCTTACCATTTGTGCTTCGTGGAGCTATGGCTGGTGACAAAGGTGGTGTAGGTTTACACCACTGGCATGTTATCTCAGTTAATGGTAAAGGTGATAAAGCAGCACAAGCTGGTGAAAGACCTCCTAAAGTTGATGTTTGGAATGAGATCGCCTGGCCACCTGAGTATCCATTAAGTTCTTATGAGATGAGTCATATCATGCCTCACCTTCTACTTGATGATGAGTGGAGAAAGAAGTGGAACTCTAAAGGACTTCAAGTACCTGAGAAATTGGCTGTTTGGATTCCTCGTATGTATAACCCGGTTTGGATCAACCCGGATGGATTTAGATGGATCGAAGCACTGAAAAGAGAAGATAAGATCGAAATGTCGTTTAACCTCTCACCTACATGGTCTGAGACAAACTGGTATTGTGACTTTATCCTTCCTGTTGGACTTGCCGGTGAAAGACATGATCAACACTCTGAAGCAACAGAACCAAAAAGATGGTTAAGTTTCCGTAACCCGGCACTTAGAGTTGCGTTAGAAAAAATGGGTTGGAAACCAAAGGATCCAACAAGAGCTACACTTGAAGCACATATTAAAGCAGGTCTTGGTGAAGTTTGGGAAGAAGTAGAATTCTGGGCAAATATTATGGTTCACTATGTAGATCCTGATGGTTCTCTTGGTGTAAGAAAGTATTGGGCTTCAAAAGAAGATCCAACAAGAGCCGTAACGATCCCTGAGTGGTATCAAGCAGCATTTGACAAGCTTCCTAACCTTAAAAAAGCAGCAAAAGCAGCGTATCCGGACTCTAAGTACCCTAACTATGAGATGATGAGAGACAGAGGTACATGGTTGGAAGAAGATAATATCTTTAAACCACAAGAGAGACCTATTAAGAAAGTAGGAGACACTTATATTTCTCACGGTCATGAGTATCATAAAAATGATGTAAGAAAAGATGAGTTTGGTGTTATTCTTGCAAAAGACAGTCATGGTAAAGAAAAAGCGATCGGTGTTGAAGTGGATGGTGAGCTTATGCAAGGTTTCCATACATTGACTAAAAAACTTGACTTCTACTGTGAGTGGTTTAAAGATTGGAAATGGCCTGAGTATGCTATACCTATCTATCCTACTACTAAAGAAGATAGAAAGAAAATGACACATGTTGTAACGCAGGTACACCATGACTTTATGGAAAAAGATAATGATTTTGCATTGAATACTGTATTTAGATTACCATACAATATTCATACACGTTCAGTGAACTCTAAACACCTTATGGAGATCTCGCAAAATCATAACCCTGTATGGGTTTATACTGAAGATGCAAAACGTCTTGGTATTAAAAGAGGAGATGCTGTTAAAGTGACTATCTCAGATACTGTTTCAGGTCTTGAGTCAGGTTATTTCATTGCTATGGCTATACCAACTGAAGGTACAATGCCAGGTGTTTTAGCTTGTTCTCACCATGCTGGTAGATGGAAACTTAAAAATGCAGTTGATATTCCAGGATTTGAGCATAAGCTTGGTATCATGGGTGTTGGTGCACCATTGTATGAAATGACTATGGATGGTAAAGAGGGTACACTCAAGCCAACTCAGGGTATTGATGAAGGTATGAATGAAAATAAAGACTCTTGGCAGTTTAAAGAGTACAATAAAGACCTTGATAATATCTGGTGGGATGGATTGAGTGGTTCATGGCAAAATGCTGTAGCTCCTTCACATCCGGACCCGATAGCAGGTAACCATGCATGGCACCAAAAAGTAAGCATGGAGCTTGCTGGTAAAGATGATCAGATCGGTGATATTTATGTGAATTATGAAAACAATATGAAAGTCTATCAGGCATGGAGAGACAAATTGACTCGTCCACTTGACAGTACAGATACATTAAGACGTCCTAAACACATTAAACGTCCAGCTGTGCCTTTGTCTGACAAAGCATACGCTGTAAATCTTATATAGTTTTACAATTTAAGCAGACCCCCTGGGTCTGCTTCTACATATACAATTTCCCAGATAACTAACTTTATAGTATTTATTTATCTTGAAAGTGGTATAGTGCCAAATAATTTACTAGAAAGAATCACATGGAACAAATGAAACAAGAGATAGAAAACCGTATAGCAATTTATGCATTGATCTCAAGATTAATGTTAGTGGAAGTAGATGAGACATTTTTGAAAAACATTGAAAAAGATGAGACACTGCTTTCATTTTTTCCAAACTATAGAGACTGGTCTAAACGTAAAGAGCTTTCAACTTCTGAGTTGATAGAGCAGTATTATAATGTTGACTTTACCAACCTCTTTTTAATGCACCTTGTACCATATGAAAGTTTCTATACCAGAGATGACCAAATGATCGAGAGTGGTGGAGACAACCCGGTAGTTGAACTCTATAATGATCTTGATTTCCGTGTAGAACTTGACTCTGCCAGAGTGGTAAGTGCTGACCACATTGGTGTGGAGTTAGAGTTTATGTATATGCTTTGTACAGCGCTTCAAAAAGCATTAGATGCAGATGATAAAGAGGGTATATGTGAACTTTTTGAGGTACAAAGAGCTTTCTTAAAAGAGCATCTTCTTGAATGGACACCACTCTTTTTGATCAATGCTAAAAGAGAATCACGTACACCACTTTATCATGACGGTGCTGAACTTGCTTTAGAGTTTTTGCTCAGTGATTTTGAATATGTCAATAAGAAACTTTCCCAACATTGTTCAGTTGAGAGTGCTGAGTAGCAGATGAGGTTACATTTTGATGTTGCTTCCTGTGTAAGAGCAGTGAGCAAGTTTTCCAACTGTACAAAATGTATAGATACCTGTCCTGATTCTGTCTCTTTGGTGGATAATCTTCCGAGTTTTACAGCCTCTACAGGGGTAGAAGCTTCTGCTTGTGTAGGTGTTTGTCCAACAGAAGCTTTTTCTCTGTCTGATTTTTCAACTACAGAGTTTTTCTTCAGCTTCTTAGAGTCTAAAGTAAGATTGATATCACCTAAGATAAATGTACCTTGCATCTCTATCCTGAGCGTAGAGCATTTGATCTCATTGGCTTTGGCAAGTGAAGAGACTATCACGATAGATATGAGTTCTTATGATGATAGATCACTGCTTTTTGAGCATATAGAAAAGAGTATAGAAGAGGCAAACTTTGTTCTATCCAGTTTTTCAGATAAGCAGTTAGATAGCAATTATGTAGCACAAAAAAATGAAATACTACAGAGTGAACCCAATGAAAAAAGTTCCTCAAGACGTTCATTTTTGGGTAATGCTTCACTTAAAGGTGTGGTAAAACATAAAAAAGCGTTTGATGATGCCGTTGATGCGGATGATATGCAGCATTTTGAGATAGATGCTTCAGTTATTGCCAAGATCAAAGATAAACAACTGCCAAATAAACGAAAGATACTCTTTACTGTACTTAAACGTGCAGGAGTACCAGATGTTTACGAAGTTTTGCCAGAAGAAGAGGTGAGTTTTACCTCTCAAAAATTTATAGATGAGAGTTGTACGAACTGTCAGATATGCTACCGTATCTGTCCTACCGGAGCACTCTCATCCAATAGTAAATTTTCACTCATTCATTTTGATGCAATGCTCTGTGTGAAGTGTCGTTTGTGTCATGATGTCTGTGAACCTGATTCTATACATCTCCAAAGTGGATTTGAGATCAAAGAGTTTTTTGAACCTGTACAAAGAACTCTGGCAAGCTTTACCATAAAACGTTGTAATGAGTGTGGCAATAACTTTACTTATACAGGAGGAGAACAAGCTTGTCCTCGCTGTATGGTAGAAGAGGAAGAAGCGATGTTCTTACATAATAATGCTGTACTGATGAAAGAAATTAGTAATAATGAAGATGTAGATAAAGGTGAGTCATGAGACCAGACGAGATAAAACCAGATACAGGCTTATGTACCATCTTGGGTCACAATGCTCAGACTGGATATATACGCAAGTATTTTAATAAGATCATGAAGCATAATGGTATCAATGCAACTGCAATTGCTCTGAACATTACGGATGAACATTTTGACTTTACCATGTCTAATGTAGGAGAGTCAAAAGTAGATAAGATGATGATAGAGAAAGAGTTTCAAGAGAAGGCTGTGAGTTATTGTAATACGCTTGATGAAGTGAGTCAGAGAGAGGGTCGCATTGATTTCATAGAAGTTGAGAATGGAAAAGTAAAAGGGTTTTGCCTTGATGATGAAGCAAGAGAGCTTTTTGATAAACCAGAGTTTTTAGATGACCAGATACTTTTTGTTGCAAAGATGATGTTGATAGCAAATAGATGGTATGATGCAAAAATAGATGTGGATGATATACCGATACTTATAGGAGAAAAATAATGAGAGAAATGGATGATTTAAGAAAAGAATTTGAGAATGTTAGTGCACAAAACTTTAATGGCAACCCGGCATTTTGTGCAGACGGTCAATGTGATTCAGATGAAGAGGTAGATCTTAAAGATTATCCTTCGTACACAGAAGCACTCTATGCCAAACTTATAGCACCACATGTAAGTGGCATATATATCTCACGTTGGGATATTAAAGATATTGCTCTGGCAGCAGGTGACTCTATGGCGATACATCCTAGAAAACGTATGTTTGAACTTCTCATGAAGTATGCTACAAGCAAAGAAAATATGCAAGCAGTATTGGATGCACTTGAAAACCATATGGAAGAAAAAATTGCTATTTATACAGAGTTTATGACAAGCTTTCCCACTTCTTCAGAGGTATTTCAACCTAAAATTGACAAAGCTAGAAAAACAATGAAACTCTTTCCTCAAATTATTGAAGAGTATTTTGAATAGAACCTTCTTTCTTCTTAGGACATTAACGATACTTGCAGTATAATATTTTATATTAAACTGTAAGGTTAAACTATGTTCGAAATCACCAAAGAAAAAGCATTAGAATATCATAAAAATGGAAAGATAGGTATAGACCTGACTAAGCCATGTAGTTCACAACATGAACTCTCACTTGCTTATACTCCCGGGGTTGCGATCCCTTGTCTTGAAATAGCAAAAGATGAAGATCTTTCATTTGATTATACCAACCGTGGTAACCTTGTTGCCGTCATCTCTGATGGTACAGCGGTACTGGGGCTTGGAGACATAGGACCGCTTGCTTCCAAGCCAGTGATGGAAGGTAAATCGGTACTCTTTAAAAAGTTTGCAAATGTGGATGCCTTTGACATTGAACTGGATGTACATAGTGTGGAGGAGATTGTCACTACCTGTAAAGCGATCGCACCTACTTTTGGTGGTATCAACCTTGAAGATATCTCCGCACCAAGATGTTTTGAGATAGAACGTATACTCCAAGAAGAGTTGGATATCCCGGTCTTTCATGATGATCAGCATGGAACAGCCATTATCACTACAGCTGGACTGATGAATGTACTTGAACTTACAGGTAAAAAAGTAGATGAGATCAAAGTGGTGATCAATGGCGCAGGTGCAGCGGGTATCTCCTGTGCGAAAATGTATCAGGCTTTAGGTGTAAGGCATATCATTATGTGTGATTCTAAAGGGGTCATCAATACGAACAGAACAGACTTGAACAAGTATAAAATGGCTTTTGCAGTAGAAACATCAGCGACTAGACTTTATGAAGCTATTGAAGGTGCGGATATGTTCTTAGGACTTTCTGTAGCCAGAGCATTGACGAAAGAGATGGTAGCAAGCATGGGGCCTGAGCCTGTTATATTTGCTTTAGCAAACCCTACACCCGAGATACTCCCTGAGGAGATAAAAGAGGTGAGAGATGATGCTATCATCGCAACAGGTCGTTCTGACTATCCCAATCAAACCAATAATGTATTGGGGTTTCCTTTTATCTTTAGAGGGGCATTGGATGTAAGGGCTAAAAAGATCACAGAAGGTATGAAAATGGCAGCAGCCAAAGCTTTGGCTGCTTTGGCTAAAGAACCGGTGCCTTACTATGTAAAAGCAGCATATCATAATGATAATATAGAGTATGGAAAAGAGCATATCATCCCATTGCCTTTTAATAAGGAAGCACTTATATGGGTTTCTTCTGCAGTTGCCAGAACAGCATTTGAAGAAGGTGTTGCACGAGTAGACAGTTATGATGATGCAGCGTATAAAGAGAAGCTAAGATGTATTATTTACGGATGTCCTGAGGAGGAGTAGTACAGTATATGAATCTAAAGACCTATTTAAACCTTTATGAACTACTTAAAACCCATAAGAGTACACGAGAAGAGAACCGTGCATTTGGTTTAGCGCATGCAAAGCTTAAAAATAAGTCTGTTAAGCAGCTTGTAGCATGGACTGGAATGCAGACTCCCAAGCTAAAAAAACCACTGTTAAGTGATACCTTTTCTACTTACTTGTATGGTATGACACTTACATTGGTAATCATTGCTTTTTTTCTTGGTTTCTTTTCAGGTGTAGGTTTACTCAGCTATAGTGGGCATGAACCAGTAAATGTCATCTACTTTATGGCTATGGTCGTGCTTCTTCCTCTTGTCACTATGACACTTACACTTTTTTCTATGTTTAGAGCCAATGCCTCACAAAGCCTTTTAGTGCATATTTCTCCAGCTTTCTGGATGGAGAAAATGTTGCGTTTTTTACCCCAAAAGGCACAAAGTTCACTTCAAGAGTTAAAGATAAACCCTTTGCTTAGCAATTGGCTCATTATCAAGCGATCTCAACTGCTTGCACTGATGTTCTCTTTGGGCTTACTTGTAGCTCTTTTGGGGATGGTCATTACGAAAGATATCGCCTTTGCATGGAGTACTACGCTTCAAGTTTCACCTAAAGAATTTCATTTTTTGCTGCATACCCTTGCTTTTGCATGGAGAGATGTTTTTCCCTGGGCTGTACCTTCTGTGGAGCTGATAGAGCAGAGTCAATACTTTAGGCTGGGAGAGAAACTTGATATGCAGATGATCCAAAATGCTTCCAAGCTTGGAGAATGGTGGAAGTTCTTGGCTTTTGCTACACTGTTCTATGCGATCTTATTACGTTTTGGAATGTGGTTTTTATCAACGCTTGGATTTAAAAAGGCATTAAAAAGATCCTTTTTGAGTTTGGAGGGTGCAAGTACTTTGCTTAGAGAGATGAATGAGCCTATTATCACAACATCTGCAGTAGAGGAAAAGAAAAGCTTTATCCCCCAAGGCAATCATTATATGCAGGAAGTGGAAGATCTTGACAGCTCTTACGACAGAACCCTTGGCTGGGCAATGTCCGATAAGGAGTTGAGAGTACTTAATGACAGTATGCAAGTCATTACCCCAATGGCTTTTGATGTAGGTGGAACCAACAGTTTGGAAGAGGATAGTGAGATCATCTCTAAATGCCAGGGAAAAATACTTTTTTATGTGAAGTCCTGGGAGCCACCTACCATGGATTTTGTAGATTTCCTTGAAGCATTAACAGAAGCTGTAGATAAAGTCATACTTGCACCTGTAGGTACAGCAGAAGATACGTATCTTCCTAAAAGCAAAGAGCTTGAGATCTGGGGAAGAAAATTACAGCAAATAAGCAGTGATAAAGTGTGGCTAAAGAGATCTAGCGTTAAAATGCTGAGCAGGGAGGCACTAAATGCCGAGTCGTAGACATGCATATCCAAAATTTGCTGTAGTAGGGCACCCGAATAAAGGTAAAAGCAGTATTGTCTCAACGCTTGCCTTTGATGATGCTGTACAGATCTCCGATACACCTGGTTCCACAACCAAAAAGCAAAGTTTCCCTCTAACAGTGGATGGGAAGATCTTATATGAACTCTTTGATACCCCGGGTTTTCAAAGGGCTAGAAGAGTACTGGCATGGTTTGAAAAGTATGATGTTTCAGCAGATAAAAAATATGAAGTCGTACAAGCGTTTATAAATGAACATAGAGATGATGAGCGTTTTAATGATGAAGTTGAGTTACTTGAACCTATTATGGCTGGTGCGGGTATCATATATGTAGTAGATGGCTCTAAACCTTATGGGGAAGAGTATGAAGCAGAGATGGAGATACTTCGCTGGACAGGTCAGCCCTCTATGGCATTGATCAATCTCATAGATGATACGAACTATGTTGAGGAGTGGAAGAGGGCACTGGGCCATTACTTTAAAATGGTACGTGTTTTTAATCCTATGGAAGCTAATTTTACTCAACATCTAAATCTTTTGGAAAGTATGGCACAACTTAATGAGGAGTGGACAGATCCGGTAAAAACATCCATAATACTGTTCAAACAGTATCATGAGCAAAGGATTGAACAGAGTGCAAATAATATTGCACAACTTGTTTATCGTTCTCTCTCCCACATAGAACAATTTTCTTTAACTGATGAAGATGCAACCACTGAGGAGAGGGATGAGATCCAATCCAGTTATCAAATGCAACTTCGTACTTATGAACAAGAGTCACAAAAGAAGATCGAAAAGATTTGGAATCATGACCATCTGCAAAAAGTTCAAGAGTCACTTCTCTTTGAGGGTATGGATCTTTTTTCTAAAGAGAGTGCCTCTATTTTTGGCTTAACACGTAAAGAGTTACTGATCACCGGAGCAACAGGTGGAGCTGTGACGGGTGCGGGTATTGATCTTCTCCTTGGTGGAAGTATGCTTTTACTAGGGTCAGCTATAGGAGCATTGGTGGGTGGTTCAGGTGCGTTTTTTGGTTTTAATGAACTCTCCGATATAAAAGTCTTAGGACAGAATTTGGGAAAAAAATATCTTGAAATGGGACCTATGAAAAATCTTAATTTCCCTTATATTCTCTTAAATCGTGCTTTATATCATGCCAGTGAAGTGGCAAGCCGTTCTCATGCTTTAAGATCTGTGGCAAAGTTTGAAATGGGGAAATCTTTCACTGAACGATGGGTGGATGAGAGTACAAGAAAATCTCTGGAGAAATTTCATAGCAAGTTTAGAAGTGGCGATGAGGTAAAAGCGGAGGAACTGAAAGAGTATGAGAGTTTAATATTGACAGCCCTCAAAAATATTATAGATTAAAATAACTTCTCGATCCCCATCAAAACGACTGCACTTAAAAGTCCTCCTGCAATTCCAGCAAGTACATCATCAAGCATCACTCCCAGACCACCTTTAAGCTCTTTGTCTATCCAGCCTATAGTTGAGGGTTTCCAAATGTCAAAGAGACGGAATGCTGCGAAACTGAATATGATAGCAAGGATCTCTGCATAGGGATAGTTCATTGTGATAGCTGTGGAGTAAGCTATCATGAGTGAAAACCACATACCTACTGCTTCGTCTATGACGATCTGTTGATGATCATGGATGCCGGTTTCTTGTTCATATTTGTTTATCTCAAAGATACCGATGATCGTAATGACCATGGTAAGTGTGAAAAGTGTCTCCATACCAAAGTAGTAAAGTACTGCCAAACCTACAGGAAGCGAAGCAAGTGTACCTACTGTGCCAGGAGCTTTTGGGCTGAGACCTGCCCCAAAAAAAGTTAAAAAAAGTTTTTGTACATTCATTATGTTCCTTTAGTTTATTACGTTAAAGATGAGGTTTGATACAACTCAATCAAGTTCAAGTAAAATTGCTCTTCACTCTGCTGCTCAAGAAGACCGGAACCTGGCATGAGAGAGTAGTGCATCTCTTGCAGGTTTTCGAATCTTTCCGGGAAAAGTGCTGCCAATATGTTTGCTGAAACTTCTTTTCTTACTAAGATAGAAGGAGGAATGAGTCCAGCTTGTATGAGTTTCATGATGGACTCTGAGTGGTAGTGTACGTGATGGTGTTGCCCATGAGGACAAGTTTGTGTACTTACAAGCGTTTTACACATATCACAGTAGACATACTCATCCACCGTTTTAATATCTATATCAATATTTTTACAATGGTCAAAAATAGAACTGAGTCTGTTTTTATCATAATAGAGTCCCAAACCTCCATGATTTTTACCAACGACGAGTTGGTTACATCCATAGTTTTTTGCCAAAATAGCATCTAAGATAAGTTCATTATATCCCGCAAAGATATAAGAGTTTTCAAAAGGAATAATAAGTACTTTATTTCGTGGTAAAAAGTTATCTGCAAAGGTGGTTAGTGCATTATGTCGTATATCGTAGCGTAATCCTTCAGAGGTAAATGGCTTACGTAGAAAGATGATCAACAGGTCGGAATCACTGATAGCTTGACGTATCATTCTTTCATGCGCACGGTTAAAGGGGTTTGCTGCCAGCATGATAGAAGAGACAAATTTTGCACCTGTTTTGGTGATCATACTTTTGATGCGTTTGATATTATCCGTTATGAGAGGATATTCTACTGTGTATTCACCACTTACAGCAATTTCTCCAAGTCTTACTATAGTGTTTTTGACACCAGGATGAGAAGGATCACTTGTCCCATAAATGTTGTGAAGACGTTGTTGCGGATCTATCTGAAAGGTTTCATCAACGATGAGTTCTCCTACTTTTTTATCATAATTGATAAGATCTACTCTGTCGCCCTGTTTTAATGTTTTAAGTGTTTTACTGTTTCGTTCACCTGTGGGAGCAAGAAGAAAGGCAAAAGGAAATGGGACACCTTTATAAAATTTAGTCTCATCTGCTTCTTTGGCTTCTTTTTCATTCATAAGTTTATCTAGAGGAGAGAGAAGACCTGCCTGTACCAATGCTAAAGTAGAGAGTGCCTCTGTGTCTATATAGATTGATTTATTTCTTTTTGAAGAGTCCATACTTTTTCCTTTTTTCCCATAAACTTTTTCTTGAGATACCTAATTTTTTAGAGAGTTCCGTATCGGGGAATTTATACTGGAAACTGTTGACGATAAACTTGACATAATCATCTATGGTCAGTATTTCGTTTTGATCATAAAGTTTAGAGTCCGTGTTCAGTGTGATCGTTGCAAAGTCTGTTTCAAGTTCAGAAGTACTGCATAAAATGAAATCGTAGCTTTTTAACAACTCTAAAAGTTGCTCTCTGTCTGTTTTTTTCAGGGTATGGATCTCAGTGATATAGAGGAGTGATTGGTCACTGCATTTACTTATCTTCTCTTTCCATGTTTTATCGCCCAGAGGTACAAAAGTTAAAAGTTTGTTATTCATTTGTGCAAATTCAAAGACGACTTTATCTACAAGTCTTTGGTAATTGGTTTGAATGACAAGAGGGGAGGTGAGTTTTTCCGGATTGAAATCTGTCTCTATCTCTTGAAGCAGGTTTTTCATGTACTCTTGGTAAAGCAGGGTGTGTTTTTTAAGATCCTGGTACTCTTGATAGTGCTCTATTTTACGTAACAGCTCTTCTATCATGAATGGCTTGACGATATAGTCTTTTGCACCGAGTTTAAGAGGTTCACCTACAGTATCATTATTGATGTAACTTACCATTAAGATAACGATTTTCTCTTTAAACTGTGTAATGAGTGGAGTAGTATTTTGCCCCGGTAGATTTGTTGAGAGCAGATAAACATCACCATTACTTTTCATTGCCTCTTTGATAGAAGTAAAGATTTCTGTTTCAAATCCATTTTCGCCAAGTTTAGATGCGATACTTTGTGCCAGGTAGAGTTCATTTTCTACAATAATTATTTTCATATGTTTTTTCCGTTCATAAGTTTTTCCAGTTAAAGTAAGTTAGGTTTGCTACAGTATGTACTGTTATACCCTCTTTCCGTCCTACAAAACCAAGTTTTTCAGCTGTAGTTGCTTTGATGTTTACAAAGTTTTGCCTGATACCAAGTAAAGAAGCCAATGTTTTACGCATCTCTTCTTTATAAGGTAGTATTTTAGGTGCTTGTGCCAAGATCGTAAGATCAACATTACCGATCTCATATCCATGTGTTTTGAGTTTGTTGACAGTGTCTGTAAGTAGTTTTTTAGAGTCTACTCCTGCGTAACTCTCATCCGTATCAGGGTAAAGTTCACCGATATCACCCATACCCGCGGCACCAAGTAAGGCATCGATGAGTGCATGTATAGCCACATCTCCATCGCTATGGGCTTTAAATCCATAGTCAACATCTATCTTCACTCCACACAAGAACATCTCTTTGTTTTCTTCAAAAGGGTGAATGTCTAGCCCAAACCCTGTAAGTGTCTTGGCTGAAGGTACCTGGAGACAAGATAGTTTTTGCAGGTCATCAATGGTCGTGAGTTTATGGGCCTGCACAGAACCCTCTACAAAATGTACTTTTTCACCCATGGAAGCAACTGCCGAACTGTCATCTGTAAAAAGTTGCTCTGTTTGCAGTGCTTCTTTGAGTGTTTTAGTAACACTAAGTTGAGGGGTTTGGATGATCTTTACCTGCTCTCTGTCTATAGGGGCATCACTTAAGTAGAGTGTATCGGTTACAGGTAATGTAGGGACGATACAGCTGCCTTTGTCTTTTGCAGCCAAGATGCGTTCTATCATTTCTTGAGGTACACAACATCTGGCGATATCAGATACCAATACATACTCTGAAATAACATGCTGCAGAGCATTACTCAGTGAAGCTTGCCTTGAGTCTCCACCTTTAATATAGGCGTAGTCAGCAAAACTTTTCATAAGAGTGATGTCTTCAGTAGAAGAGACGATAATGATTTGTGCAAAATCGGCAACCGTACCGAAGTGTTCAGCCACATGTAACCATAAAGGAACATCTCCTGTATAGAGCCACTGTTTCTTAACATTGCTTTCAAATCGTGTGGAGTTGCCTGCTCCTAAAAGTATCAAGGTAGTGTCTGACAAATAAATCCCTCTATAATATTACATAATAATGTACATGGTGTATCAAATAGTAACGGATTATACATTTAGATAGCTTGATAGTTACTTGAAACCTTTAAATAGGATAAAAAAACTCTTATTTGAAAGTAATCACTGATTTTTCAATCTAATTTAAGATTGGAGTGGTATAACTCTTATACAGACCAAAATAAGTATTAGGAATAATTAATATGACACAAGAAAATGTATTAGAAGCGTTAAAAAACGTAACGTATCCAGGATTTACGAAAGATATCGTAACTTTTGGATTTGTAAAAGATATTACTATTGATGGATCAAATGTATCTTTGACTATCGATATTACTTCATCTGCTGATGAAGTAAAAGCACAACTTACTGACGAGTCAGCCACTGAGCTTAAAAAGCTTGGATTTGACAATGTAAGTATTAATGTTACTGCTCCACAGGCACCTAAGCAGATGTCTAACTCAGTGAGCGGTAAGAACATTGCTCCACAAGTAAAGAGCTTTGTGATGGTAAGTTCAGGAAAAGGTGGGGTTGGTAAATCAACTACATCAGTTAACCTTGCTATCGCTATGGCAATGCAGGGTAAAAAAGTAGGTCTTCTTGATGCAGATATCTATGGACCGAACATTCCTCGTATGATGGGTGTATCAGATCAGAAACCAGAGATCCAAGGAAACAAAGTACAGCCTTTAAAAGCCTACGGTGTTGAGATCATGTCTATGGGTTCACTTATGGAGCCAGGACAGTCTCTTATCTGGAGAGGTGCGATGATCATGAAAGCGATCGAGCAATTCTTGAGAGACATCCTTTGGTCAGAACTGGATGTACTTGTGATAGATATGCCTCCTGGAACTGGTGATGCACAATTGACACTTGCTCAGTCTGTACCAGTCACAGCAGGTATCACGGTTACAACACCACAAGAGGTTTCTCTTGATGACTCTAGACGTTCATTGGATATGTTCCAAAAACTTCATATCCCAACAGCAGGTATTATTGAGAACATGAGTGGATTTATCTGTCCAGAGTGTGATGCAGAATCAGACATCTTCGGTATGGGAACAACCGCTCCGGTAGCAGTAGAGTATGATACTGAACTTATTGCTCGTATCCCTATAGAACCTGCGATCAGAATCGGTGGAGATACTGGTAAACCAGTAACGTATTTCCAACCGGATTCTGAAACGGCTAAGCGTTATCAGGCAGCTGCAAGTACATTGCTTGCATTCATCGATAAAGTACAAGCTGAAGGTGGAGCAGACAACCAAGCGATCCAACCGACTACACCTCCAGGTGTAAGTGCATGTAGTACAGGCGCATAATTTCGTCCTATTTGGCGTCATCTTTGCACAAAAGATTGACGCTTTGTTCGGTCACTTAGTGTATCTCTAGGCGTAAGTGCATATATTACAACAGGTGCAGGAGCAGTCATGCGAAGGATGTGGCTGTAACTAAGGCTATCTTCCCAGACATCTAGCAACTTTATGCTAGATGTATTTTATTTATCACAATAGGAATATTTTCAGTTCTTCTCCTATTTTGAAAAACTTACTAAAGATAACGCATAATATTTTTAGAAGTAACCCCTAAGCGTAATCCTTCCCTTTATATATGACGAAAAGCCATGAAAAAGATAATTTTCCTTGTCCCTAAGATTGGATAGACAAAGGATATCATTTACATTTAGAGGTTCCTTTTAGTGTAGCAGCAGGAAAAATATGCTATAGTTTTTACCTAAAAAAATCTGTACATAAAGTAGACCCAAGGAGAGAAAAAGTGATATTCAAAACAAACTTTTTTCGATTTGTGCTACTTGCACTTTTTTTGTTTGCTTATCAATCAAGCACGATACACTCTAACCAACATCTACTTAACAAGCATAAGGATTGTCATCTTTGTGTAAGTAGTCAACAGTTCGATACAAACCTACATAAGATAACCTTTCCGATCATCATAGAGTCAAATAGTCTTGAGCTTGGCAACCTTGAACAAAGAGTTGTTTTAAAGAAACCTCTAAATCTTACGCAAAAGATTTTGGTAAAACGTACAGATTTTACAGGCATGCAACACTTTTCTGTAATGCCCATCCCATTAGGTTATCTCTCTACCGCTCCTCCATACACTTTTTCATAATCAATTACAATTAAAACAATATTAAAATCATTACAAGAAAAACATATACATATAAGGATATTTATGAAAAAAATATGGATGATAAGTGCCATAGCATCAACATTGCTATGTGCACAGGAAATCACACAAGAGTCAATAGCACAACAATTAGAAAGTAAAAAAGTCAAAGCACCCAAAGAAAGTGGGTTTATGCCTGATCTTTCACTCATCGTTGATCTTTCGTATACAAAACAATCTTTTGATGAAGATCATCACACTGAACACCTTGAGATCCCAGGTTTTGTACACGGAGGAGGGCATGATCATGGCGGACACTCACATGCACCACTTGCCGGAAATGATGGGTTCAATCTGAACTATGCAGAGCTCTCTATAGGTGCGTCTGTGGATAACTATTTTGATCTCATGGGTGTATTTCACCTTACTGAAGATGACTTTGAGATAGAAGAAGCATATGCAACAACACGTGCTTTACCGTATCATCTCCAAGCTAAAATAGGGAAGTTTAAGAGTGACTTTGGTTACCTTAACAACAAGCATCACCATAATTATAATTTCTCAGATACACCACTCATTTACCAGAGTCTACTGGGTGATCACGGACTTAATGAAGTAGGTGCACAGCTTCAGTATGTGATGCCACTGCCTGTGTATGTTATGGCTGGTATTGAAGCATTAAATGGTGAGAACGAGCAGAGTTTTGGAGTAGATGCATTCTCTCCCCATGATGCAGATGAAGATTTTGAAGGGGTTGAGAAAGTCTCACAACCTGGACTTTGGGTCGGGTACCTTAAGAGTTCATTTGATGTAGGTGGCGGTACACTGCTTGGTGGTATGAGTATGGCAAAAGGAAAAAGTCGTATCGATCATCTTGAAGATGAAGAGGGACCACATGCCTTTGCAGGAGATACGATATTTTACGGTATCGATTTAACCTATAAAAAGTATTTTGCTGCTGATCATGTGATTACTTGGCAAAGTGAGTATCTCTATAGAGAGATGGATGGTACAAAGTATGTTCCAAATGCCACAGAAGATGCATGGGCAAAAGAGGTTGCACTCAAAAAAGAGCAAGCAGGTTTTTACAGTGAACTTGTCTATCAGTATGACAAAAATTGGCGAACGGGTATACGCTATAGTGCCATCACACAGAATGACATTACTGCTAATGGAATACTGCAAGACAAACCTGAAGATATGTATGTTACGTCAGCGATGCTGGAGTATAATCCAAGTGAGTTTAGTCGTCTAAGATTACAGTATAATCACAATAGTTCTTTGTACAATGAAGAGGGTGAAAAAAACAATAAAAATGAAGTGGTATTACAGTTTAACTATGCCATTGGCGCACATGGCGCACACGCTTTTTAGGAGTAGAAAATGAAAATAATTCTTTTGTTCTTACTTTTTGTAAGTGTACTTTTTTCTAAGATGAATGTGGCTGTTGCATACCCATACATAGAGCAGTTGACCCAAGAAATCGCTCAAGACAAAGTAGAGATCACTCTGCTTTCTCGGGGCAACTGGGATCCGCACTTTGTCGTGCCAAAACCTTCACTTGTAGCAGGATTACGTGATAGTGATCTGCTTATTTTAAATGGTGCATCATTGGAGATCGGTTGGATTCCTCCACTGATAAAAAGTGCACATAATTCCAAAATACAACCTAATGCAAAGGGCTATTTGGATTTGAGTGAATATATACAGTTGCAAGATATCCCAAAGAGCGTAGATCGCTCACAGGGGCATGTACACGAAGAGGGTAATCCTCACTTTGCACTTGACCCGCACAATATCATCAAACTTGCTGAAGTCATTATGTTAAAGCTCTCCTTGCTAGATAGTACAAATCAGGCTTTTTATCAAAAAAACTTTACAGTGTTTAAATCACACTGGCAAAAAAAGCTGAAAAGTTATGATAAGAAAATGCGTGCATGTAAGGGTATGATGGTAGTACAGTACCATGAACTTTTTAACTATTTTTTGAGACGATATGAGATCAGGTCCATTGACAATCTTGAACCTCTTCCCGGTATCAAACCAAACTCAAAACATGCACTAAAGCTTGTCGAGGAGATCCGTGCACATAAAGTCAAATTGATACTTCAAGATGTGTATCATGAGCACAAAACAGCTGCATTCATAGCCAAAAAAACAGGGGCTAAAGTGGTTGAATTGCCTCATGATGTCGGCGCACTCAAAGGTACAGAGACACTTGAACGTTTTTATGATACGTTGGTAGGCAGGGTATGCAACTAATAGAGCTGCTTTGGCCGGCCTTTGTACTTGTGGTACTTCTGGTGTTTATCCATGTCATTTTTGGTTTGGAGATCATCAAACGAGGTGTGATATTTACTGACTTGGCCATTGGGCAAATAGCCGCCATAGGTATGGCTATTAGTGTCGGGTTTATGGAGGGGGATTATCAGACTCTCATGACATTGGGGTTTGCCTTGTTGGGTGCTGTGCTCATCACTTATGCAACACGAAGAGTCGAACATATAGAAGCGTTTATAGGGATGCTCTATGCCCTTGGTGCTTCAAGTATCATGATACTCTTGGCAAGCAGTCCTCAAGGGGCTGAACTTTTTCAAAAACTCAGTGCTACAGACATACTTTTTACGTCAGAAACTGAAGTCTATCAATCTGCACTACTCTATGCGTGTATCGCACTTGTTATGTTTATTTTTTATCCTAAAACAACAGGGTTGGTACGTGAACTTACTTTTTTTAGTATGTTAGCACTTACTGTGACATCATCTGTCCAACTTGCCGGTGTATTGGTCGTTTTTGTCTTACTTGTTGCTCCCTCTTTTATTGCACTGTCACAAAAACGTTTTACACCTTTGTATCTAGCATGGACCAGTGGATTGATCTTATCTGTAGTTGCTTTAGTCGTCTCATACTATTTTGATTTACCTACAGGCTATAGCATCATTTTTTTTCAAAGTATAGCAGTGGTTGTTTTTTCTTTGTTTGCGGGTAAAAGATAATACAGTGATCTCGTAAGGTAATAATGCTATATGTATTTTTAGATACAATACATAAAAATAAATACATGGAAAACACAATGACATCAGCCCAAAAACTTAAAAACCTTTTAGAACTTGAAATTATCCCAGACTTAGAAGTCGCTATAGACGAACTTTTTGCAGCCATAGACAAAGCAAAAACAGCATCGAAAGAACAAAAAGAAGACTTAGAAGAGATGAGAGAGATGAGAACAGAATGTTTCGCTATCGTTGAAGAGCTTGGACGTGATGAGCTTGAAGATGATGAGATAGAAGAACTTTTGGCTGAACTAATAGATATGAAGACAGAAGAGGATTAACCTCTTCGTCTTTCAGATTTATAATCCCTCTCTTACAAGCTCTACAGCTTTCACCATATTTTCTAAACTAGGTTTTACCTCTTCCCATTTACGTGTTTTTAATCCACAATCAGGATTGATCCATAGTTGTTCTTTAGGCAGTACTTCAAGTAGTAGTTCGATTTGTTTGACAATCTCTTCTACACTAGGTATTCTAGGTGAATGTATATCGTAGACTCCAGGACCAACTTCTTGTTTGTATCCTACTTCTTTAAAGATTTTTAGCAATTCATTTCCAGATCTTGCTGTCTCTATGGAAATAACATCTGCATCCATGTCTTCTATGGTACGTATGATGTCATTAAACTCAGAGTAACACATGTGTGTATGAATTTGTGTCTCTTTTTTAGCAGAGCTTACTGAAATTTTAAAATCTCGTACTGCCCATTGTTCATATGTACCTATGTTCTCTTTTCGTAGAGGATAACCCTCTTTAAAGGCTGCTTCATCTACTTGAATGATCTTTATACCGGCATTTTGTAAGTCATTTATCTCATCACTTAATGCAACAGCTATCTGTTTAGAAACTTCAGGTCTTGGCATGTCATCTCTTACAAATGACCAATTGAGAATAGTAACCGGACCAGTAAGCATACCTTTCATAATACGCTCTGTTTTACTTTGTGAGTAGGTCATCCAATCAACAGTCATAGGTTTTGGACGGCTAATGTCACCATATATAAATGGTGGCTTTACACATCGGCTTCCATAGCTCTGCACCCAGCCATTCTGAGAAAATCCATAGCCCTCAAGCTGTTCACCAAAGTACTCCACCATATCATTACGTTCCGGCTCTCCATGTACCAGTATCTCGATGCCACACTCTTCTTGAAAAGCGATGCAGTCATTGATGTAATTTTTCATCTCGTATTCATAGGTATCTTTACTTATTGCAGATTTTTTGAAGTCTGCTCTTGCTTTTCTTACTTCAGGCGTTTGCGGAAAAGAACCTATGGTCGTTGTAGCTAGATCTTTGTATCCTAGTAACTTTTTTTGAATTTTTATACGCTCCTCATAACTACCGTCTCGTTGTAATTTTGTAAAACTTTTTACTCTGTTTTGTACTTCAGTATTATGAATACGAATAGAAATTTTTCTTTTATGGTTTGCTTCTATATTTGCTTCATAAGCTTCTTTTTCTTCATTTGTGAAGTTTGAAATTCCTTCAAAAAAGAACTTTGAGAGAAGTGAGATTTCAGATAGTTTTTCAACACTATAGGAGAGCCAATCTTTAATCTCGTTATCCATTTTTTCTTCATATTTCAGACTAAATGGTGTGTGTAATAAAGAGCAGGATGAACTGACTATTATTTTTTCTTTATTGAATATTTTAGAAATTTCTGTAAGAAGTGATGCTGATACTTGCATATTGTTCTTCCAAATGTTTCTACCATCTACTACTCCAGCAATGAATTGTTTCCCACTTTCCTCTATAAGTTTTAAGCTCTCTACGTTTTTCACTCCGTAAAGAAAATCAAGTCCAATTCCCCAAACAGGTGTATGTACTAAAACTTTTGTTGCTTCATTGGAGTGTTCAAAATAAGTTGTCACTACTATCTTAATAGTATTAGATACCTTTGCCAATGTATCATAACAAGGTTTGATTAGACTCAATACTTTGGGCTCTATATCTTTAACAAATATCGGCTCATCTATCTGAATGGTTATCTTTTCATCAAGTTTGGCTATCTCGGCTAATAGCTCTTTATAAATAGGAAGAATCTTAAAAAATAATTCATAACTCTCTCCTCTATCCACTCTTTTTGAAAGTCCTAAAAATGTAATAGGTCCTATGAGATTGATCTTGGTTTTTATCCCAAGTTCTTTAGCTTCTTTATACTCAGATAAGATCTTTGAAGCATTGAGTTCATAGTTATCCGATAGGGAAAGTTCAGGCACAATATAATGATAATTCGTATTAAACCACTTGGTCATCTCCATCGCCACGGCATCTTTATTCCCTCTTGCCATAGAGAAGTATAGATCTTCATTTTGAAGTCCTTCAAATCTTTTGGGAATAGCTCCCAACATGATAGCGGTATCAAGCATATTGTCATAGAGTGAAAAGTCGTTTGATGAGATGTAGTTTATCCCTGCCTCTTTTTGATAGTTCCAGTGTCTTTTTTTAAGTTCTAAAGATACTTTTTCAACTTCTGAAAATGGACATTTATCAGCCCAAAACAGTTCTAATACTTTTTTTAATTCTCTCTGTTCTCCAATTCTTGGAAATCCTACTACGTAATTTTTTGACATGAGTCATCCTTTAATATTGTAAATATGGTTTATAGATTGTGTTAATGATTAATAGTTAATAAAGGATATGTGGAGGATGTACACCAGTACGGCGAAATGCAAAGTAGGTACAGTAAAAAGGGCAGCGTGGAATATAGTGGTTTAAGAGTAGAGCAAGACGGGTTTTTCGTTTATAGTAACAGTTGCAATGGCAGGGTTTTGTTGGTTGAAGTAGTGACTCTTCAAGCAGTTCATCTGGTGGATCACCCTCTTCAAGTGTTTCACTATCCTGTGAAAGACGGAAGAGTGTCTGTGCTGATGTCACTTGGCTTTGTAGTTTGTGTGCAACACTATAAGCCAGTATTGCTGATAAGCTAAAATAGTTTTTGCCGAAACCACGCAACATAAACACGACTCCTCTTAGATTTATTGTGTGTGATTATATCAAATATAGTTTTATAGAAAGTAAAAGATTTTTAATTAAGGGTAAATTTATCTTATTTAGATTATATTAGCAGTTCAACCTCTCGGGGTGTCACAAATGTGACTGAGAAGACTGCAGATAGTCTACCCGCTGAACTTGACCCGGATCATACCGGCGTAAGGAAGAGATTTGTACTTAATTTATTAAAATAAATATTTAAAATAATTTAATTATTTATTACTACTTATTTACTCCTCTTCCCAACAAAATTTAATATACATAATTTTAAGGGAATAAAATGACAAAACCATTTAAAGACACACTAACAACTTCAAACGAACTTCTCACCAGAGATCCTCTTCCTGCATCACAGAAGATCTATCTTAAAGGTGAGATACACAAAGACATTCGTGTACCTGTTAGGGAAATCTCACTCTCTAATGATACTAAATTAGGAGTATACGATACATCAGGTCCTTACACTGACCCATCAGTAGATATCGATGTGGGTGAAGGTATCCCTGCTATTCGTAAAGAGTGGATAACTAAGCGTAATGACGTCGAGGAGTATGAAGGGCGTATTATGGAGCCTGTGGATAACGGTTACACTACCGATGAACAGTTAGATTTTGTTACTGCTGGAGCAAAGGGATTGGTGAGAACACCACTTAGAGCTAAGAAAGATGAGAATGGAAAAGGAAAGAATGTTTCTCAACTCTGGTATGCAAGACAAGGTATTATCACGCCTGAGATGGAGTTCATCGCAATTCGTGAAAATCAAAACTTGGCAATGACCGAAGAGTATCTGCAAGATGAAGAACGTGAAGCCAGACTTAAAGGTGAAAATTTTGGTGCGAACTTACCAGAAGTGATCACACCAGAGTTTGTACGTAAAGAAGTAGCAGAGGGTAGAGCGGTTATCCCATGTAACATCAACCACCCTGAAGTTGAACCGATGATCATCGGTAGAAACTTTTTGGTTAAAGTCAATGCAAACATCGGTAACTCTGCTACTACATCATCTATCGCTGAAGAAGTAGAGAAGATGGTATGGTCTATCAGATGGGGTGGTGATACTGTTATGGATCTTTCTACAGGAAAAAATATCCATACTACAAGAGACTGGATCTTAAGAAACTCCCCAGTACCAATAGGAACTGTGCCTATCTACCAGGCACTTGAAAAAGTAAACGGGATCGCTGAAGACCTTACTTGGGAAGTGTTTAGAGATACACTTATCGAACAAGCAGAGCAGGGTGTTGATTACTTTACGATCCATGCCGGGCTGCTTCTTCATCATGTACCGATGACTGCTAAACGTGTAACAGGTATCGTTTCACGTGGTGGGGCTATCATGGCGAAGTGGATGATCCATCATCATAAAGAAAACTTCTTGAACACACACTTTGAAGAGATCTGTGAAATTATGAAAACATATGATGTTACTTTCTCATTGGGAGATGGTTTACGTCCGGGTTCAGGAGCAGATGCAAACGATGAAGCACAGTTCGCAGAACTTAAAGAGCTTGGAAATCTTACTAAAATCGCCTGGAAGCACGATGTTCAGACACTCATAGAAGGTCCTGGTCATGTACCGATGCATATGATAAAAGAGAACATGGAGAAACAATTGGAGTGGTGTCATGAAGCGCCGTTTTATACACTCGGACCCTTGACGACTGACATTGCTCCAGGATATGACCACTTCACATCGGGGATCGGTGCAGCAATGATAGCCTGGTATGGCTGTGCGATGTTATGTTATGTAACACCCAAAGAGCACCTTGGTCTTCCAAACAGAGATGATGTAAAAGAAGGACTCATCACTTATAAAATAGCAGCGCATGCCGGGGACATTGCAAAAGGTCACCCGGGAGCAAGAGCAAGAGATGATGCAATGTCTTTGGCACGTTTTGAGTTTAGATGGGTTGACCAGTTCAACATAGGTCTTGACCCGGATAGAGCAAGAGAATACCATGATGAAACTATGCCAATGGAAGCAGCGAAGGTAGCACATTTTTGTTCTATGTGTGGACCTAAGTTTTGTTCTATGAAGATCTCTGCTGAAGTGCGGGAGTATGCAGATGCTTTAGATACAGACGTAGAAACTGCGAAGCAACATGGTATGGATGAAATGTCTATGAAGTTTCAGGAAATGGGCTCAGAGGTATATGTAGAGGCAGATAAGATAGAAAACGCGTAATATAAATCTAAACTCGTTCCCATGCTTTACGTGGGAATGCATATGTGAATTTGATATTGAATAATTAATGGTTTGGTCAAGCTTCCTCTTTGCTGGACTGAGGCGTTGTTATTCCCTTCATTTTTTTAGAAAAAACGAAGCAAAAAATCGTTGTGGCTCTTGAATCGCTGCGCTTTCAAGGGCGTTCGCCACAACAAGCACGCTTTGCGTGATTAATGTAGGGTCGATTTAGCGACCATGAGGAAAAATTATGAATATAGCAATTGTAGGTGTTGGTTTAGTAGGTAGAGTTTTAGCACTCAATCTACTAAAAGAAGGACATACTCTAACACTTTTTGACAAGAGTAGTAAAGAGGGAACGGATGCAGCTGGATTTACGGCTGCTGGCATGTTAGCTCCATTTGCCGAACTGGAGACGGCTGAATCTGCTATCTTTGAGCATGGTAAACGTTCCATGGAACTTTGGCCGGATATCTTAAAAGAGGCGGGTGTGTATGATGGTTTTCAACAAAAAGGGACGATCATTACCGCTCATCCTCAAGATATGGGAGAGCTTGAACATTTCATTACTTCACTTCGTCATAAAGTGGCAGAAGCTGAAGAGATAGAGATGCTTGACAGTAAAGAGCTGAAAAAACTAGAGCCTGAGCTTGGACATCACAGTAAAGCATTTTACCTTAAAGATGAAGGGCAAGTAGATGCGCAAAGGTTTATGGCATTTTCTACCAATATTTTAAGTATGAATCCCAATGTTACCTGGATGGAACATACCAAAGTAGAAAGTATCGAGCCTGCAAAAGTTTTCTATGAAGAAAAAGTAGAAGAGTTTGATTGGGTGTTCGACTCGAGAGGTTTAGGTGCCAAAGAGCATTTTGATGATCTGCGTGGTGTAAGAGGTGAAGTATTTTGGCTTGAATCATCAGAGATAAACATTACACGTCCCACCAGATTACTTCATCCTCGTTATAAAATATACATTGTACCTCGTGAAAACGGTTGTGAAGGTATGGACCTGGACTATTGTAACGAGTGTAAGATATCACAGACACCGGGATCCAAGCGTTATGTAGTGGGTGCAACGGAGATAGAGAGTGAAGATACAAGCCCAATGTCTGTACGTTCCAGTCTTGAACTGCTCTCAGCAGTCTTTTCTGTGCATTCAGGCTTTGGAGAGGCACGCATAGTCAACACAGAGACAAATTGCCGTCCGGCATTTAAAGACAATTTGCCGCGCATTGAAAATTCAGATAAGTTGACGCGTATCAATGGACTCTATAGACATGGATACTTGTTGGCACCGGCTATAGTGGAACAAGCATTAAATGAAGGGATATACAAATGATAGAAGTTATAGTAAATGGAGTAAAAACAGAGCTAAGCTCTGAGATGAATGTCAAAGAAATCATAAAAGAACTCAAGTATAAACAAAAGGGCTTTGCACTAGCTCTTAATGGTACTTTTGTTGCTATTTCAACCTATGAAACTACTATGATTCATGATAATGACAGTATAGAAATACTGGCTCCCGTACAAGGTGGATAAAATGACAAAACATATCGATATGCAATCGGACAGTTGGGAAATAGGTGGAAAAACTTTAAGCAGCAGACTGCTTATAGGCTCTGCACTATACCCGTCTCCGGCAAATATGGAAGATGCTATCAAAATATCTCAAGCACAGATCGTGACCGTTTCTTTACGTCGTCAATCAGCAGGAGAAGGTAATGGTGGGCAATTCTGGGATATTATTAAAGCATTGAACATTAATGTTTTACCCAATACTGCGGGGTGTCACTCTGCAAAAGAAGCTATTATTACAGCACAAATGGCTAGAGAAGTTTTTGGAACAAACTGGATAAAGCTGGAAGTCATCGGTGACCAGTATAACTTACAACCTGACCCTTTTGAAACGGTAAAAGCGGCTGAGGTACTCATAAAAGAAGGATTTGAAGTATTCCCCTATACGACAGATGATTTGGTCGTAGCTAAACGTTTAGCTGATGTAGGATGTAAGATCATTATGCCTTGGGGTTCGATGATAGGTTCAGGAAAAGGACTTATGAATCCAGATAATTTAACAGCCATTAGAAAGCAGTTTCCAGAACTCAAACTCATTATAGATGCAGGGATAGGTAAACCTTCACACGCTACGCAGGCTATGGAGCTTGGGTATGATGGTGTATTGCTTAACTCTGCTGTAGCATTGGCACAGGATCCTGTAAAAATGGCTGATGCATTTAGGTATGCGGTAGAAGCAGGACGTTTAGGATATGAAGCAGGTACAATGCAAGAACGTGAATTTGCTTCACCTTCTACCCCAACAATAGGTACGCCTTTTTGGCACCAGTTTAATTAAATCACGCAACGCGTGCCTTATTGTGGCGAACGCCCTTGCAAGCGAAGCGATTCGAGAGCCACAACGATTTTTTTGTTTCGTTTTTTTCTAAAAAAAATGAAAGGAAACAACGCCACAAGTTGATTTATAGGAAATTAAAATAAAGAGATAAAATGAAATTCCCAAAATGTAATGAAAAACCACTAGGCATCTACCCAGTAGTAGACCGTGCCTATAAACTAAAACCCCTTTATGAAGTGGGCATCACAACAGCCCAACTTCGTGTAAAAGACATGTCCGGTGAGGTACTGGAAAATGAAGTCACAGAAGCCATTAAAATCTCAGAAAAATTTAATACAAGATTTTTCCTTAATGACTTTTGGGAGTTAGGCATCAAACACAAAGCCTATGGTATACATTTAGGACAGGAAGACATCCAGGAAGCAGATGTGAAAGCTATACTGGATGCAGGTATAAGACTAGGCATAAGTACCCATACACCAAAAGAGATAGATATTGCTCTTGGGTTTGAACCATCCTATTTGGCCATAGGACCTATTTATGAGCCTATATCTAAAAAATTAACCTATGATCCTGTAGGTATTAAAGATTTAAAGCATTGGGCTAAGAATGTGGACTATCCTATAGTGGCTATTGGTGGGATAACGATTGAAAATATTAAGAATGTAGCAGAAACTAAAGCTGCCAATGGGATAGCTATGATTTCAGATGTATTGGAAGATGGAGAAATCTCTAAAGAGAGAACGACAGCACTGATAGAGGCATTTAATACGTATGCCAATTAAAATTACACCCACAGTACTTACCATAGCAGGCTCAGATAACTATGGGGGTGCAGGGATACAAGTAGATGCAAAGGTCATACATACATTAGGGGGATATGCTTTTACTGCCATTACTGCTCTGACTGCTCAAAATTCTACAGGGGTAAAAGATGTTTTTACTATCCCCGCACAGATCTTCAAAACACAACTGACAAGCATACTAGATGACATAAAAGTAGATGCAGTCAAGATAGGAATGCTTGCCAATGCTGAGATAATATCCATCATTTCAGAAGCTATAGATAAGTATAAACTCAAAAATATTGTACTTGATACAGTACTGGTAAGTTCAAGTGGTAAAGCACTTTTAGAGCCAGTAGCTATTGAAACTATGGTAAAAGAACTTTTCCCTCGTGTCGATATTATTACGCCTAATATACCAGAAGTCAATACGCTTTTAAACACTAAATATACGGGGAAAAGTGATGAGATAGAAGCGATGGCAAAAGGTCTGTTTGCATTGGGTGCGAAAGCAGTACTTATTAAAGGTGGACATAGTCAAGATAGTCAACTTGCCACAGACTATTTAGTAGGACAAAATTTTAAAATATCGCCATTTACAACTACACGGCTACACACTACACATACGCATGGCACTGGGTGTGTACTCTCTTCTGCTATAGCAACACACTTGGCAAAAGGTGAGATTTTGGCCAAAAGTGTAGAACTCTCCAAAGCTTTTTTGTATAAAACTTTACACACGGCATCTACTATAAAATTTAAATATACTGTAGAAAATGATACAAGAAAAGAACCACTTCTTTAAATCAGACTAATATACTCCTAATTAAGGATTATGATAGGTTACTTGATGTATAAGTTGATATCAATCTCTCGGGGTGCTGGATTTTAAATTTAGCTGAGATAGCGCAAAAGCTTGACCCGTCGAACTTGAACTGGATAATTCCAGCGTAGGGAAGAGCTTTGTATATAAGATAAATGTTTATCACTTCTTGTAACATCTCCTCCTTTTTTAATATATAAAATATTTTAAGGGAAACCAAAATGAAATCCAAAACTTTAACCATATCGATGATTGCAGCTTATGCACTATTGCATACAGCAGCACTTGCAGAAAATGAATTGACACTTGATCCTATTGTTGTAGGAGCTGACTTTAGAGATAAGAAGCTATCTCAGACAACACAAAGTGTTACAGTTATCGGAGAAGAAGATATCTACGATAAAGCCTCTCAATCTTTTATTGAAACCTTGGCAAGCACACCAAACGTAAACTTTTCAGCAGGTGCTTCTAAAGCAAAATATATCCAGATCAGAGGTATCGGGGAGAGAAGTCAGTTTGAAGCTCCGGTAAATCCATCTGTTGGGCTTATCGTAGATGGTATTGACTTTTCAAGCAGTACTTTAGGTGTGGGTATGTTCGATGTAAAGCAAATAGAAGTACTTAGAGGGCCACAAGGAACCACTTTTGGAGCCAATGGTATGGCAGGAGTTGTCACTGTGCAGAGTAATGAACCGACTAAAGAAACAGAAGGTCACATAGAAGCTACTATCGGTAATTACAATACTAAAGCATTTGGTGCTGCAGTAGGTGGGACACTTATTGAGGATACACTTCTAGGAAGAGTTTCTGTCTATAAAAATACAAGTGATGGTTTTATGGAAAACAGTTTCCTAAACCGTGAGGATACGCAAAATATAGATGAACTTACTGCCAAAGTACAACTGCGTTGGCTTGCTTCAGATAATCATACAATTGATTTTAATTATATGCATATAGATGTTGATAATGGTTACGATGCCTTTACACTTGATAATTCAAGAGATTCACATTCGGATAACCCTGGACAAGATGCCCAAAAAACAGATGCATTTGCAATCACATCAACCTATCAGGTAAATGAAGCGATGCATTTAGTTTCAAAAATCAGTTATTCTAAAACAGATTCTATTTATAGTTATGATGAAGATTGGACGTATGCAGGGGAATATTTCATACCTAGCTTAGGTTGGGATAACGGATATGATTATTTTGATGAATATCGTAGAGATATAGAGCAAGCTGATATTGATGTGAGATTAGTGTCTGATAAAGAAGGTCGTATTTTTAATGGTACAACGGATTGGACCATTGGAGTATATGCCAAAAAGTTTGATGAAACAATGAATAGAAATCGTATTAAGTGGGGTGAAGATAATTTTTCTTCTTATACACAAGATACTGAGAACAAAGCAATATACGGACAGTTAGATACAGCTGTGACAAATCAACTCACACTCATTACCGCTTTACGTGTAGAAAATTGGGAAGCTGACTATAGTAACTCTGCAGGAGAGAGATTACCAAAAGACGAGACGCTAACAGGTGGAAAACTAGGATTAAATTATCAGCATAGTGATAAACAACTTTATTATATCTCTTTAGCAAAAGGGTATAAACCAGGTGGAGTCAATGCTGAAGATGTTCCGACTAAAGCGTATGAAACAGAAACATTATGGAACCTTGAAGCAGGGTTGAACTCCAGCCACTTTAACGATACATTAAGAAGTCGTTTAAATATTTTCTACGGAAAGCGTAACGACCAACAAGTTAAACTCTATGAAGGTGATGCTGTAGACTTTAGAAATTATTTAAGTAATGCAGAAGAAGGTAGTTATTATGGGTTGGAGTCTCAACTTGATTATTATCCAAATGATGCTTTGCATATCTATTCAAGTATAGGACTGTTACGTGCAACGTTTGATGAGTTCAGTTTAAATCCTGAGCAAGAAGGACGTGCACCGGCTCAATCTCCAGACTATCAGTATAACATTGGATTTGATTATATGTTTGCAGAGTCATTCACATTTAAATCAAATGTTGAAGGGAGAGGTTCTTACTACTACTCAAATACGCATGATCAAAAGTCAGAAGCCTATACATTGCTAAATTCAAGTATAGAATATATACATGGAAACTGGTCAGCATCATTATGGGGACGAAACCTTACGGATGAAACCTATGGTGTCAGAGGATTCTTCTTTGGTAATAATCCAACACCAACACCTGGTTATGAGTATGGATATGAACCAGAATTATTTATCCAACAAGGTGCACCTAGAACAATCGGTTTGACAGTATCATACGACTTCTAATCTATGATATAATCCTGCATGACTAAAACACTACAATTATTACTATTTATTTTTCTTAGTATCACTTCATTTGCAAGTGATACTAAACCTACCCTTACCATTTATACTTATGATTCATTTACCGCGTCATGGGGTGCAGGCCCTAAAATCAAAAAGGCTTTTGAACAATTACATCATTGTAATGTAAAGTTCGTAGGAGTGTCGAGTGCGATAGGCGCCTTAAGAAAGATCCAACTTGAGGGTAAAAAGACCAAAGCAGATATATTACTAGGACTAGATACAAGCATTGCACAAACAGCAAACAAAACAGGACTTTTCCTAAAGCATGATCTGAATACTTCAAAACTGGACTTACCTGTTGCATATGCTGATGAGAACTTTGTACCTTATGACTACAGTTACTTTGCTTTTGTGTATGATGCAGATAAACTTAAAAATCCACCTTTATCATTTGAAGAGTTGGCAGCAATGCCTGAAGATTTTAAGATTGTGATCCAAGACCCCCGTTCATCAACTCCCGGACTTGGTTTGCTTCTGTGGATCAAAGAGATTTACAAAGAGAAAGCAGGGGAGTATTGGAAAAGACTTGCTCCTCATATTTTAACCATTACTAAGGGTTGGTCAGAGTCTTATGGTCTCTTTTTAAAAGGAGAGGCAGATATGGTAGTTTCTTATACTACTTCACCTGCGTATCATATCATAGAAGAGAAGAAAATGAACTATAAAAGTGCAAACTTTAAAGAGGGGCATTATGGGCAGGTAGAAGTGGCTGCGATACTCAAATCTTCAAAACATAAAGTGTTGGCTAAAAAGTTTTTAGCATTTATGCATAGTGAGACATTTGCCAACATTATTCCCACTGCAAACTGGGCATACCCTGTGGTAAAAACCAAGCAAGGGTTACCAAAAGAGTTTGGACTTTTGAATGTGCCTTCTCAAATGTTTTTGCTAGATGGTAAAGTAGTTGAAGCCAACAGAAAAACATACATCAATGAATGGCTCAGTGCCATAAGTAGATAATGATGATAAAGCAATGGCATAGATTTAGAAGCTCACTATTTCCTGGTGCTTTTGTCTCTATACTATTGCTAAGCTTTGCATCCTTACTCTTTTTTATACTCTTTATATCTCAAGACAGCACTACGGTGACGCAGTTTGATCCTAGAGTCTATGCTCTTCTGAAATTCACACTTTATCAGGCTTTTTTATCTACACTGTTGTCTATTGTCGTGGGTATTACTTTATCATGGAGTTTAGCGCACCAACAACACTTTAAAGGTCGTGGGGTTTTAGTGGCACTCTTTTCATCCTCATTGGTCTTGCCCACACTTATCGTTGTTTTTGGACTCATAGGGATCTTTGGACGTAACGGATGGATCAATCAACTAAGTATGTATCTGTTTGATCATTCATTTGGTTCTTACCTTTATGGTTTGACCGGTATCTTGATAGCCCATGTCTATCTTAATGCTTCGTTTGCATCAAGATCTTTGTTGCATACCTTTGAAAGTATTCCAAAAGAGAAATATAAACTTGCAAAAAGTTTGAATTTCACAATCTTCCAAAGATTTCTCTATGTAGAATGGCCGGCTTTGAGACCCACACTTCTAAGTATCGCTTCGACCATATTTCTTTTATGTTTTACTTCCTTTGCCATTGTTCTTGTGCTTGGTGGTTCCCCTGCATACAACACTTTGGAAGTTGCCATCTATGAAGCGGTTAAACTTGATTTTGATATCGCTATGGCTTTAAAGCTGGCTCTTATACAGCTTGCTGTCTCTACACTGCTTGTTGTGTTTTCTTCTAATTTTAGAACTAAACTTACAAACTTAAAAATAAGTAGTATCAACATACCATGGAGTGAACCAAAGCATATAAAACAGATTCAAATGGCCATCATCTCTCTGTTTGCACTATTTTTTATATCACCTTTGGTTGTGATCGTTATAGATGGCATAGGTGCAGATTTTGGAAGAATAGTGAGTGAAGCACTTTTTATCAAATCTTTTTTTACGAGTATCATTCTTGCTACTGTATCAAGTATAATCACAGTCATATTCGCTGTACTTTTAAGTGATACAAAAAGAAATTTTACCTTGAAACATCGTTTAGAAGAAAACAAATTCTCAAAAGTACTGAACATCATCATTTCATTTTCAGGAAACCTGTATCTTGCGATCCCGTCGTTGATATTGGGTTTAGGTTTTTTTCTTTTATCACAAAGGTATGAAGCGCCTCTTGTAGTTTGGTCAACCATAGCTCTACTGACTGCAAATGTATTAATGTCATTGCCTTTTGCACTTTCTGTTTTAAGTCCTGCTATGCAAAAAACAGCACAACGGTATGATAAGCTTATTTTTTCACTCAACCTTTCTAAACTTCAAAGATGGGTTTATTGTGAATACCCTTATCTGAAGTCATCACTTGGGTATGTCTTTGCTTTGTCTTTTTGTTTTTCATTGGGGGATTTGGGTATCATTGCACTGTTTGGAAGTGATGATTTTTCAACATTGCCTTGGTATTTGTACCAACTCATGGGTTCTTACAGAACGAGTGATGCAGCAGGAGTTGCATTGATACTTTTAGCAATTACGTTGAGTGTATTTATTTTGTTGCCAAGATTATTTAGGAGTAGAAGTGCTAAAAATAACTGATCTAAAGTATGAATATAAAAATACTGATGATGTATATGAGTATTCTATGTCCGTACAAAAAGGAGAGATTGTAGCTATACTTGGACAAAGCGGAAGTGGAAAGTCAACCCTGCTTGACCTCATAGCAGGGTTTTTAAATTCTTCAAGTGGCAGTATAAAACTAGATGAAAACGATTTGACAAATGAGACAGTTGAAAAAAGACCGATGACCATACTCTTTCAAAACCATAATCTATTTGAACATTTGTCTGTGCAGAAAAATATACTTTTAGGGGTAAGTAAAGTCTTAAAAGAGAATCTTGAGGATGTAAATAAAGTACAGGCTATACTGAGAGAAGTAGGACTTGAAAAATATGAACATACATTAGCCTCATCACTTTCAGGTGGACAACAACAACGCGTTGCACTCGCACGAGTACTCATACGACGAGAACCTATATTACTCCTGGATGAACCATTTACGGGCCTAGATGTAAATACAAGAATAGAGATGCTTGATCTAGTGAAAAAAATAACGATTAAAAATAACTTACATACGATCATGGTAACACATGATATTCAAGATTCTAAACGCATCGCCAGTAGAGTTTACAGAGTCCAAAACCATACACTCATAGAACAATGATAGATCAACTCAAACAATACCAAATATTTAAAAATAAAGAGATAGAGACGTTTACACTCTTGAAAAATCAAGGATATTGTAATGAGAACTATTTACTTAAAGCAGAAGATAAAAAATACCTCATAAGAAAGTTTAAACTTCAAAATGATAGAAAGTTTGAATTTAAAGTTCAAAAATTAGCTTATGAGAAAAATATAGCCGCTGAACCTATTCTCCTAGATGACGAAAATGGCTTGATGATATGTGAGTTTTTAGAGGGTAAGCATAAAATTGTTTTAGACAAATATGATCTGAAAAAACTAGCACAAGTACTAAAAGAGCTACATAGTATTAAATTAAATACAATGCCTCTAAATTTAGAAAGTGCACTTACTTCAAAATCTAAAGAGATAAAACAAGCATTTGTTACTTTGGGAAAATATGAAGTAGAAGAAGTATTATGCCATAATGATTTAAATCCTAAAAATATACTCTTCACAGATGAAGTAAAATTTATAGACTGGGAATTTGCAAGTGTAAATGACAGATATTTTGATTTAGCTTCTGTATGTATAGAGTTTGATTTAGACACTAAAGATGAAACGCATTTTTTAGAGCATTATTTTGCTATAAGAGAAGAAATATATATGGAAAAACTTAGTGGATACAAGGCGATTTACAAAGCCTTGTGTGCACAATGGTTTGAAGTGTTAAAGACTACTCTACAGTAACACTTTTAGCCAAGTTCCTCGGCATATCCACATCATTCCCTAATCTCACAGAAATTTCAAGTGCAAGTAGTTGCGTCACTACCATCATTTCAAAAAATTCTAACATAGGGTGAGAATCATACTTCGTTTGTATGAAGTCATCAGCCAGGTCGAATGGTTCCGGTGAGATGGCTAAGATAGTGGCATCTCTGGCAGATAATTCTTCTACGTTTGATTTTATTTTATCGTAGAGCATGGTCTTTGGCATAAGAGCAATGGTGAAGAGTTCGCTGTCTGCTAAAGCAATAGGTCCGTGCTTCATCTCTCCTGCTGGATATCCCTCTGCATGGAGGTAGCTTATCTCTTTAAGTTTGAGTGCTCCCTCTAATGCAAGAGGGAAGAAGATGTCTCTACCAATGAAGAAGAAACCATGTCCATGTAGGTAGCGTTTAGAGAGTCTAGTGAGCTTTGCATGGAGTTTGTCTGTAACAACAAGTGCTTTTGGAGTATGGAGCATGGCATCTATTTCTGTTTTTATAGTTTCTTTTGAAATGGTGTTTTTTGTTTGACCTACATAGAGAGCCAGCATCCAAAGTACCATACTTTGTGTAGCAAATGCTTTTGTGCTGGCAACACCTTTTTCGATGCCTGCACGTGTAAGAATAGCAGTATCACTTTCACGTACGATAGAAGAGTTATCCACATTACATATACTCAGTGTTTTAAGTCCAGCCTGTTTTGCCATTTTAAGAGCTTCTAATGTATCAGCTGTTTCCCCACTTTGTGAAATAGTAATAAAAAGTGTTTTATCTGTAAGAAATGGCTCTTTGTAGCGAAATTCAGATGCGATCTCAACATCACAACGCATTTTGCCGATACGCTCAAAAAGATAGCTACTTGCAAGTGCGGAATGATAACTGGTACCACATGCACATATTTTAATGGCATAGATCTCATCAAAAAAGTCTTCATCTAACTCTTCAAAGTTGATAGAGTCATCTAAAACACGTCCTATCATTGTATCACCCATTATTTGGCTCTGTTCATAGATCTCTTTTTCCATAAAAAATCTATACCCATCTTTTTGTGCAGAAACTTTGTCAGCAGTGAGTGCTTGTTTGGTGAAACTTTTTTCACCATTAGCATCATAAAGATGTACCTGACCATCTTTTACATAACCATACTCCCCATCTTCAAGATAATAAACTTCTGTCGCTTTGCCTATGATGGGTGTATCAGAAGAGGCAAAATAGACTTCATCACCATCAAATCCTATGAGCATAGGAGAACCACTTTTTGCAAAGAAAATAGTCTCTGGAGATGCTTCAGTGATAAGAAGGGTGGCATATGCACCCTCTAGTCTGCCAATAGTCTCTTGAAATGCAGGGAAAGGCTGGTTTGAATCTTTATGAAACTTTTCAAAAAGGTGAACGATGGTTTCTGTATCGGTTTGACTTAAAAAGTTAACCCCATCAGCTTGTAGTTCTTCTTTAAGGTCTTGATAATTTTCAATAATCCCGTTATGAACAACATACGAGTATGCTCCAAGGTGTGGATGGGCATTGAGTTCTGTAGGTTTACCATGTGTTGCCCATCTTGTGTGTCCAATAGAGATACCAAAACCATCAGAGGTATAGTTTTTGGTTTTTTCTCTTAGGTTGGCAAGTTTTCCTATAGCTTTATAATTATTGAGTTTTTCACCTTCAATAATAGCAATACCTGCAGAGTCATATCCTCGATATTCTAACTCTTGCAAACCATCTAAAAGTATCTCTTTTTTCTCTTTTGGTCCAATATATCCTACAATTCCACACATCTTTAATCTTCCCCTGTAAGTTTATCAATAATTTTATCTGTATTATGACAAAAGTTTCCATTCTTTTCGATGAGAAAGATATCCCTTACACGATTTTTAATCGTATGTATTTTAGCAGAAACAATGTCAATGCCCATTTCATCAAACATATTAATGATATAGGCGAGTAACCCTTTTTGATTTGTAGTGTGAAGTCGCATCATAGCATAGCTCTGTGAATGTTCACAATCAATTTCAAGTTCTTCTTTTTGAATAACAGGTAGGTGTAGAGTGCTTTTTTTGCTGTCATTAAATGAATTATGAAGTATCTCTTCGATGAGCAGTATATCTTCTCGATCTACTTTGACCGAAAAGTCTATTTTAAAATATTTTAGATCATCAAAGAGTTTACAAATATCCATATTAACTACATCGAGGTTGGTTAGTTTGCCTAAAAAATAACCTAAATTAAATGATCTTGCACGGATAAGTTCAATGGTCAAATGCCTTTTGTTACTGATTAAAAATTCATATTCTTTTGTTTGAAAGCCTTTTTTAGCGATCGCTACGATCCTTTCAGGTTTATAACGTAAAAAAAGTAGATTGGAAGGGATCTGTAAAATCTTTTTTTGTTCTCTCTTACTAAGTGCAAGAAAATCAGGATGCTTTTTGAGTGTTTGCTCTTTCTTAATACGCTTGCCTGCGTTATCCAGCATGATGGTATGGCTCAGCGCTTCAATAGAACGCAAATAAAGTGTTTTAATCAATCGTGCATTAAATGAATTATACGTATCTTTTCCTACCCCGTTCATATCTGCATACGTAAGGATATAGATCATAGCTAAAAGTTTTTTAGTTTTGAAGTGTGAAGCAAAGGCTAGAATGACTTTTTCACTATAGAGGTCTTCTCTTTGAGCGACATTACTCATGAGAGTATGATAGTGTATAAGAGTCTCTCCTGTCTTAATGAGTTCAGGGTCTATATGTAGTTTATTCGCAAAAACTTTAAAGAGTGATGCCCCTACAAAATGGTGGTCTCTTTTGCGTCCTTTACCTGCATCATGTAAGAAAGTAACGAGTTTCAACATTGCTTTTTCATCTTTATTCAAAGTCTCAAACAGATCGTGAATAAAGGGATCTTCTATATGTTCCAAATGGTATACGGATTTCATAGAATGTATATCGACAGCATACTGATGGTATCCGTCAAATTGAGGAAGATCAACAACGTTTCGTATGGGTGGAATAACATACTTAAGTAGCCTTGAAAATGATAGAGAACTTAAGATGTAATAAGAGTATGGTTGATAAAAAAATCTTGCAATTGTTTTATATAATGTTTCATCTGGGCGATCTGGTCTATCTGCGACAAGAAGTTGCTGTAGGAATGTAGAATGTGCATAAAAAGGTTTTTCTGCATGATCAGACAACTCTCCAAGAAGAGTGTTAAAATCTTTTGTTTTAGGATAGATAAAATTCTTTTCAGAATCTACCACGACATACTCTTTGGTAAGTTTATCTAACCAAATAGTACTATAGAGTCTGATTATCTTAAGGCTCTCAGTAACTTTTTTGGCAAACTTCATGTGTCCTTGCTTGCTCTCTTCGTATCCAACCAGTTTTGCTATGCTTGGAATAAGATCAAGACGTAATTTGTCCTCCTTTTTACCTGTTGCCAGATGTAAAGCAGAACGCACACGAAATAGAAATTCTAAAGCAATTCTAAAAGTCCGATACTCTTTTTCATCTACTATAGATGAAGGAAGATTCTTAATGTTATCTACGTTATAAATTGCTTTTCCTATCCAGAAAACAAGATTGGCATCACGAAAACCACCTACTCCTTCTTTGAGATTAGGTTCCATAGTGAGTGGAAATTTACGGTGTTTTATCTCTTGTTCTTTCAGTTTGAGTTCTATAAACTCTTTTATATTATCATGGCGTATTTGGCTGATGGCATTTTGTGTATCAACCCAAATAAAATGTGAACCCTCTATAAAACGAGACTCTACGAGTGCTGTTTTGATGGTAATGTCAGTTTTTGAAACTTCATACAGCTCTTCAACCGTGTGTACACGATGCCCAATTTTTAGTCCTGTATCCCAAAGAATATAAAGCATTTTCTCTATCATCTCTTTGAGATTGTATCCGGGAACTTCTTTATACACGATCATCAAGTCTATATCAGAGTGGACACAAAGTTGTTCTCGTCCATAACTCCCTAATGCAACAAGCCCAAGAGGAACAGAGTTTTTCATCGGGGCATAGTCTCCAAACATGGATCTAAGTGCAACTTTGTAAATGATCTTTAAAACAGTATCTATCTTTTTGGTGTGTTTGACCAGGAAATCTTTACCACCTGTGGTAGCAAAGGTCTCTTCAAGTGTATCAAAGTAGAGTTTGATATCTTTTTTAAGGACTTTGGCTATCTCAAAATCTGCTGCATTTTCATACAGTAGTTCTTCAATTTGGGCTTTAACTGTATCCAATATACTCTCCATAATTTTATTCAGATGGTTCTTTGGTATAATACCCAAAAATAACTATGGATATACTCAGATGGATTTGATACAAAAGGTACGTAACAAAGAGCGACTTACTCAAGAAGAAGGAGAAGCTCTCTATGATTTAGACTTGTATACTTTAGGTGAACTCGCAGATGAGATACGCCAGGAGAAATATGGAAAGAAAAGTTATTTTAATATTAACCGTCATATCAATCCTACTAATGTATGTGCTGATATCTGTAAGTTCTGTGCCTACTCTGCAAGCAGAAAAAATCCTAACCAATATACGATGAGTCATGAAGAGATATTGGAGATAGTCAAAAAATCTGTAAAAATTGGTGCAAAAGAGATGCACATTGTCTCAGCACATAATCCTAATGATGGGGTAGAGTGGTATATGGGTGCTTTTAGAAAGATAAAAGAGCAGTTCCCTGACATACATGTAAAAGCAATGACAGCAGCAGAGATAGATTTTTTAACCAGAGAATATGGTATTAGTTACGATGAAGTTCTTAACCTTATGATAGAGAGTGGTGTAGATTCCATGCCTGGTGGTGGTGCAGAGATCTTTGATGAAGAGGTACGTGAGTATCTTTGTAAAGGTAAAGTGACCTCAGACCAATGGTTAGAGATACACCAAAAATGGCATGAAAGAGGTAAAGAGAGTAATGCAACGATGCTCTTTGGTCATGTAGAGACAAGAGCACATCGCATAGATCACATGATAAGACTACGAGACTTGCAAGATAAAACAGGTGGATTTAATGCTTTTATTCCGCTTGTCTATCAAAGAGACAATAACTTTTTAAAGGTAAAAGAGTTTCCTTCAGGACAAGAGATACTTAAAACTTACGCTATCTCTCGCATTATGTTAGATAATATCCCTCATATCAAAGCATATTGGGTTACGGCATCCATTAATCTTGCACTCATAGCTCAAGAGTTTGGTTGTGATGATTTGGATGGAACCATAGAAAAAGAATCTATCCAGGCTGCCGCGGGGGCACAAAGCAGTCATGGTATGAATCTTGATGATTTTGTAGCACTTATAAAAAACTCTGGTTTCCAACCCATAGAACGTGATAGCCTTTATAATGAGTTAAAAGCCTATTAGCATGGAGAAACTCTATTATCCTTATGAGGATTTTTTAGCTGATACAAAAGTATTGACTCAAAAGATAGATTGGGAGTTTGATGCGATAATCGCTGTCGCCAGAGGTGGATTAAGCTTAGCACAATTAATGGGTGAATATTATAACCTTCGTTCTGTATATGGTATCAATACTATAGGTTACGAAGACACAAAAAAACTGCAAAGTGTTGATGTCTTTAATATCCCAGAGTTAAAAGATGCTAAGCAGGTACTTATCGTAGATGATATAGTTGACTCAGGAGATACACTTATAGAAGTTTTAAAAGTATTGAAAAAAGTATATCCAGATATTACGTTCAAAGTAGCATCACTTTTTTATAATAAAGGTGCTAAAATAGCTCCAAATTGGTATGTAAAAGAAGCCAAAGGGTGGATAGACTTTTTTTGGACGGTTGATATGCTAAAAAATGATAATATAACAGGAAATAACTAATGGTACTAATGATAGACAACTACGATAGCTTTACCTACAATGTAGTACAGTATTGTAGAGAATTAGGTGCAGATCTGAAGATCATACGTAATGATGAACTTACGATAGAGGAGATCAAAGCACTGAATCCTGAAAAGATCATCCTCTCTCCCGGACCTTCTACGCCAGATGATGCTGGGGTGACACTGGATGTCATTAGAGAATTTGCCGATACTACACCTATATTTGGTATTTGTCTAGGACATCAGAGTATTGCACAGGCATTTGGTGGTGATGTCATAAGAGCTAAAAATATGATGCATGGCAAGACTTCCCAGGTTGTTGTAGATCAAGAAACACCTATTTTTAAAGATCTGCCAAACGAGTTTAGAGCTACACGTTATCACTCTTTAACAGTAAAAAAAGAGACATTGCCAGAGTGTATCATCGCAACATCACATAGCAAAGATGATGATGAGATCATGTCACTACAGATCAAAGATAAACCTATCTATGGTGTACAGTTCCATCCAGAGTCCATTATGAGTGAGCATGGGCATGAAATGTTAGACAACTTTCTTAAACTCTAAGCATTTACGATGAAAAAACAGCACTTTCTCTTAGCACTTTTTTTTTATGCTATAGCTGTTTTTTATCTTGCTGCTACAACTCCCATTAGTCCTCATGAGGCAAAAATACTTTACACTTCACAGGATGTTGTCGGAATATTAATGAGATGGGGAGAAAGTTTAGTCCCCGGATTTATAGGACTAAGGGTTTTTTACCTCTTTCTTGGTTTTTTAACCGTTGGACTTTTTTATGAGCTCAGTCGGCGTTATTTTTCCAAACGTGAAGATGCTTACCTCTCAACATTTATTTTTATGTTTCTGCCTGGTATTCTTACTGCTACAACATTGGTCAATGTAGCTATTATTGTCTTGCCTCTTGTGTTACTTTTTGTGTTGCTCTATGAAAAAAGTTATTTTATAGTACTGCCTTTTATCATGCTCGCACTTTTTTTCATCCATGAGGCTTCTATCATCTTTTTTGTCGCTGTATTGCTTTATGCAGTGATACATAAAGATAAAAAATTTATTATTATCTCTTCTGCATTTCTTTTTGCTTTTATTTATTTGGCAAAAGGAATTGAGATAGGCGGAAGACCCTCAGGACACTTTGTAGAGATATTTGGACTGTATGCAACGGTTTTTTCTCCATTGATATTCCTCTATTTCTTTTATGCCATGTACCGTATTTTACTCAGAGAGAAAAAAACACTTCTATGGTACATTTCATTTACAGCATTCGCTTTCTCTTTACTTCTTTCTATACGTCAGCGTGTCTATATTACAGATTTTGCTCCTTATGTAATGATCGCAATTGTTTTGATGCTTGATGTGTTTAACCATAGTGTACGTGTACGTTTACCAGAGTTTCAAAAACGTTATAAACTGGGATTTTATGTAGTAATGGTGTTCTTAGCTTTGAGTGCCTTTGTGATTGTGTTTCATAAAATGTTATTTTATGCTGCATCGGATCCAAGCAGACATTTTGCAAATCGTATCTATACACCATACCTTCTAGCTGAACAATTAAAAGCAAAAGGTGTAAGTTGTTCTGATGATGCACAATGGCGAGAACGTTACCAGTTAAGATATTATGGTATTCATCCTTGTATAGAAGAGAAATAATCACCTCACGGGTACCTCTAAAAACTGTTTCTAAAATACACAATCTCCACTTTCTACTTATAGTTTAGATTACCTATACAAAAGATAAATCAATCTAGTGCTAAAATAATGAGAACTTAATAAAAGGAGAACTCGATGGCTCAAAAGGCGATTAGAGAATATGACGCAAAGTCAATCTTGGCAAAGCACTGGGATAAGTATTTCCCGGACTTTACATATGCATATGAAACTGTAATGGTTCAAAATGGAGCAGACTTAACTGAAGCTGCAAAAACACATGCATGGTTAAACGAAAAAACATTGGTTGCAAAACCAGATATGCTTTTTGGTAAAAGAGGTAAAAATGGATTGGTTCTTTTCAAAGATGCCAAACCAGGTGATGTTTCATTAGCAAAAGCGACTTCATGGATCGATGAAAAATCAAGCGAAAAACAAGAAGTTTTCTTTTCATTTGACGGTGATACACCAACAGGTGAGCCGTCAGTTGATATGTTGACTCACTTTTTAGTTGAGCCATTTATGCCACATACACAGGAAGAAGAGTATTATATCTCTGCTACATGTGTAGGTGATGATGATATGCTTTATATGTCTGCTGAAGGTGGAATGGAAGTTGAAGAGGGTTGGGACGAGAAAGTAACAGAAGTTGCATTTAAGATCACTGACACTGAAGAACAAATTGCAAGCAAGATCAGAGCAAACATTCCTGCGGATGTTGCAGATAAAGATAAAGAATCATTTGCCAATTTTGCAATCGGTTTCTTTCAAGCATACCGTGAACTAAACTTCGCATACCTTGAAATCAACCCGTTTGTAATGCAAGGTAACACGATCGAGCTTCTTGATATGGTTGCAAAACTGGATGATACTGCCGGATTCATGATGGTAGAGCAGTGGGGTGATGTAGAGTACCCAACTGCATTTGGCATGGAAGCTAAGTCACCAGAAGTAATGGCAGTTGAAGAGGCTGATGCTAAAACAGGTGCTTCACTTAAATTGACATTGCTTAAACCAGAAGCTAGAATCTGGACAATGGTTGCCGGTGGTGGTGCTTCAGTTGTTTATGCTGATACTATTGCTGATATGGCGGGAATCGAAGATCTTGCGAACTACGGTGAATACTCAGGTGGGCCAACAACAGGTGAAACTAAATTCTATGCTGAAACACTTTTTGATCTTATGACAAGAGAGAAAGATCCTTCAGGTAGAGGTAAAGTACTTATTATTGGTGGAGCGATCGCCAACTTTACAGATGTTGCAAAAACATTTACAGGTATTATTCAGGCATTTGAAGAGTATCAGGAAAAACTCAAAGCAATTGATGTGAAAATTTATGTTAGACGTGGTGGACCAAACTATGAAAAAGGTCTTAAAGATATTAAAGAAGCAGCTGATAGAATGGGTCTTTACATCGAAGTTTATGGACCAGAAACACACGTAACTGATATCGTGCGTATGGCACTAGAGAAGTAGGGAGAGAAGAATGTCAAAATTATTTACTAAAGATACACAAGCAATTTTTTGGAACAACAACAAAACTGCTATCCAAAGAATGTTGGACTATGATTATACGATCAAGAGAGAAACACCATCAGTAGCGGCTATTGTTGCTCCTACATCAAATAACAAGTTTGATAAATTTTTCTTTGGTCCAGATGAAGTGATGATCCCACTTTATAAAACAACAGCAGATGCAAAAGCAGCACACCCGACTGCAGAAGCACTTCTTAACTTTGCATCATTCAGAACTGCATATGATGTAACTATGGAAGCACTTAATATTGGTGGATTTAAATCTATCATGATCACTGCTGAAGGTATCCCGGAAAGACTTGCACGTGGTATGAATGAATTTGCAAGAGAAAAAGGTGTAACTGTAATCGGACCTGCAACTGTTGGTGCTATTGCTCCAGGTGCATTTAAAATTGCAAACATCGGTGGTACTATCGACAACATCATCAACTCTAAACTTCATAGAGCTGGTTCTTGTGGTCTTGTAACACGTTCAGGTGGTCTTTTCAATGAGCTTTCAAACATCATTTCTATCAATGCTGATGGTATTGCTGAAGGTGTTGCGATCGGTGGAGACAGATTCGTTGGGTCTGTATTTATCGACAACCTTCTTAGAATGGAAGAGAACCCGGAAGTGAAATACATGATCCTTCTTGGTGAAGTTGGTGGTACTGAAGAGTACAAAGTGATCGAAGCTGTTAAATCAGGTAAGATCAAAAAGCCAATTATTGCATGGTGTATCGGTACGATTGCCAAGTATTACGATTCAGGTGTTCAGTTCGGTCACGCAGGAGCTTCTGCAAATGCTGATTCTGAAACAGCTGAATATAAAAACAATGCAATGGCTGAAGTTGGTATTCATGTACCTGCAACATTCAATGACCTTCCTGCAAAAATTAAAGAGGTATTTGAATCTCTTAACCTTGCTGAAATTCCAGAGCCAGAGATGAACACAGTTCCTAAAGTTAGAAGAAGCAAAGAGTTTATCTGTACTATTTCTGATGATAGAGGCGAAGAGTGTACATACGCTGGTTTCCCTATCTCATCTGTTGCAACTCCAGATACAGGTAAAGGTATCGGTGATGTTATTTCACTTCTATGGTTCAAAAAACAGTATCCAGAGTGGGCAACACAGTTCATTGAAACTGTTATCAAAACTGTTGCTGACCATGGTCCTGCCGTTTCAGGTGCACACAATGCAAAAGTAACTGCTAGAGCTGGTAAATCAGTGGTTGAATCATTGGTTACGGGTCTTCTTACTATTGGTCCAAGATTTGGTGGTGCTATTGATGGTGCTGCAGAGCATTTCAAATATGCTGATGATAATAACCTTTCACCAAAAGAGTTCTTAGGTCACATGAAGAAGCAAGGTATACCAATTCCAGGTATCGGTCACAGAATTAAATCTCTTAAGAACCCTGACCTTAGAGTTACAGGTCTTATGAACTTTGCAGCTGAGCATTTCCCAGCTACACCACTTCTTGACTATGCAAGAACAGTTGAAGCACTTACAACATCTAAGAAAGAGAACTTGATTCTTAATGTGGATGGTACTATCGGTATTCTTATGGTAGATATGTGGAGAGCATTAGGTTACTCTGAAGATGAGATTAATGAGTTTATTGCATCTGGTACACTTAACGCATTCTTTATCGTAGGTAGATCTATCGGTTTCATCGGTCACGTACTTGATGAGAAAAGATTGGCTATGCCTATGTATCGTCACCCAATGGATGATGTTCTATATGATGTACAGAAAGCAGAAGAAATATAATTCTTTCTGCTTTATAGCATCTTTGACTGAATGGAGATTTTTCCGTTCTGTCAAATTTATTACCTCATGTTCACGCTCTCTACTTAGAATAAATCTATACGAAATTTTTACTCTTGAAAAAGTTCATAAATCTCTATATTTAATGTAATAGCAATATATGGAATAAGATTTATAGGTACAGGAACACAACAGTTTAGATAAGAGTAAATACTTGAAAAAGAAGGAATATTTCCTATTCTATTAACGTTAGGTTCAAGAGATTGAAGTTTTATGATAAATTCTTTTTTTGTTATTCCTTGTTGATTAATTATTTTATTGATTTTCATACATAAGTCTATATGGTACATAATTGCCACCACCCCCTTTTTTTTTCTTAAAAATTTTTAAAATTATAGAATATTCTATTATGGTCTAACTGTAAAAAATATTGTTTAGCAATACAACTTTTGAATAAACTATTTGATAAAAAGATCTTATTTGGAGAATAGTATGCATTTAAAGCCTTTAAAAATTAAAGATATGATTATTGATATACCAATATTTTAAGGTGGTATGGGAGTGGGTGTAAGTTGGGATAAACTTGCAGGTACTGTTAGTAAAGAAGGAGCATTTGGAATAATTAGTGCAGCGGGTACTGGATATTATAAAAATCAAATTTTTATTGAAAAATCTATTGATAATAGACCACTTGGTGCTAATAATCTACACAATAGAGAGGCATTATTTGAGATTTTCAAAAATGCACGAAAAATATGTGGAGATAAGCCTTTAGGATGTAATGTTTTATATGCAACTAATAATTATGGACAAATTGTTAGAGACGCATGTAAAGCTGGTGCAGATGTAATAATTACAGGTGCAGGTTTACCTATAAATTTACCTGAATTTACAAAAGACTTTCCAAATGTTGCATTAATACCATTAGTTTCTTCTGTTAAGGCTTTAAACATTTTATGTAGAAGATGGATAAAGAAGTATAATAAGTTACCTGATGCAATAATTGTTGAAGGTCCTCTGAGTGGAGGACATCAAGGATTTACTTTTGAACAATGTCATGATGAACAATATCGTTTAGAAAATCTTATTCAACCCATAAAGGAAGAAATTAAAAAATGGGGAGTTTTTCCACTAATTGCAGCTGGAGGAATTTGGGATAAAAACGATATTGATAAACTTATTCAATTAGGTGCTGATGGTGTTCAAATGGGAACTAGATTTATGGCAACACATGAATGTGATATCGACGATAATTTTAAAAGATTATTGATTGAAGCAAAGGAAGATGATATTGAGTTAGTAAAATCACCAGTAGGATATCTTGCGAGAGTTATAAAATCAAATTTAATACAAGCAATAAAAAATAATCAAGCACCAAAAATTAAATGTATAAGCAATTGTGTATTTCCTTGTAATCAAGGTACTGAAGCTAAAGAAGTTGGCTTTTGTATTGCTGATAGGCTATCAGATGCTCATTTTGGTATTGAAGAAACAGGATTATTCTTTATTGGTACAAATGGATATAAAATTAATGAAATAATTTCAGTTAAAGAATTACTTTATAAACTATTTTATGGAGAGTCAAAATGAATCATATAGGAAAGACAGCAATTGTAATGGGAAGTAGTATAGCTGGTATATTATCGGTAAGGGTTTTATCAGATTTTTTTGATGAAGTAATTATTTTAGAAAAAGATGATAAAAGTTTACTAAAAAAAAGAAGGAAATCAGTTCCTCAAGGTTCACATTTACATGTTTTACTTGATGGTGGTTTAAAGATTATTGATGAATTATTTCCTGGTTTTTCAAAAGATTTAAGTAAAACAGGATCAATTTTAGTTGATAGTCAAAATGATGTAGCTTGGTTTCATTTTGGTGTTTGGAAAACTAGATACAAATCAAAATTGAAAGCATCTTTTCAGAGCAGACCATTTTTAGAATATAATTTAAGAAATAGACTATTAAAATCAATGTAAAAATGTAAAACTACTAACATCTTCAAAGATTACAGGTTTGATTTATGATAAGAAAATGCAAGGAGTATCAGGAGTGAAATTTATACAAAATAGTAAAAACAATGAAATAGTATCTAATTTTGTTATTGATGCTACTGGTAGATTTTCATCAAGTTCAAAATGGATGATAGAAATTGGTTTGGAAACTTCTATTGAAGAAGAAATAAAAATTGACATGGGCTATACAAGTATGTTATTTAGACCAAATAAATTATATAATGAAGATCGGAAGGCATTATTTGTATACCCTTTTGCACCAAATAATACAAAATATGGTGCAGTTGTTCCAATAGAACAAGATGAAAATGGAGAAAGATACATGGTTGCGCTATCAGGATGCTTAGAAGATCATGCACCTACAAATTATGATGGTTTTTTGAAACATGCAAAAAATCTTGCAAATGAGAAAATATATAATTTTATAAAAAATTCTATATCTATATCAGATTTTTCATCTTTTAAATCACCAAAGAACAAAAGAAGATATTTTGAAAAATTAAAAAATCCACCTCAAGGAATTATTGCTTTGGGTGATACTGTTACCGTAGTAAATCCAATATACGGACAAGGAATAACTGTAATAGCATTAGAAGCCAAAGCATTGCAAAAATCACTTTCAAGTGGACTAAAAAATATTGAAAAAAGATATTACAAAAATATAACCCCTGTAATAAATATTGCATGGGATGTAACATCGGGTGAAGATTTCAGATATCCACAAGTTATAGGGAAAAGAAATTTTAAACATAAAATGCAAAATATATACTCAAAACAATTATTTATTCTTTCTGGTTCAAATCAAAAAGTGTGGCATTGTTTTGCACAAGTATTGCACTTTGTTAAGCATCCAATAAATATTTTTCAACCATTTATGCTATATAATGTAATAAAATCTTTTTTTGATAGAAATAATACTAATAAAGGTTAAGTATGGATGCTACAATTAAACATTATGAACGAGTATATTTATCTGATACTGATGGTTGGGGCATGGCATGGCATGGGAGTTATATAAAGTGGTTAGAGAAAGCTAGGACAGAATTATTACAAAAAATAAATTTTGATATTTCATATTTTAATACAAACTATATGATAGGTAATGAAGATATTAAATTTATAAAAATGGCTTCATTGGACCAACTGCTATCAATAACAGTTGATTTAACTGAAGATAGCGATACACTCATTTTCAATTACAAGATATTAGATGATAAAGAAAAGTGTATTACAACAGCTATATCAAAGTTTGAAAAAAACAAACAAATCTCTATATCCCCAAATATCACAAGTAATTTTTATGATTTAAAAATAAAAACATATGCAAGTGATACTGATTTAACTGGTAAAATTTGGCATGGAAATTATATCAAGTGGTTTGAAGCAGCAAGAATTGAAGTTACAAAGTATTTAGGGTTAGATATGAATGCAAATGGGCATGATATAGTATTACCGATTATCTCTATGGGATTCCAAAATTTTAAACCAATAAAAACATATGATAATATCACTATTAGAACATACATAAAAAAATTGACTAAAATAAAAGTTATTTTTGCCTATGAAGTAATTAATGACAATAGCGAAGTTGTTTCTGTTGGCAATACAATTTTAGTTGCGACAACAAAAACAGGTGAACTTTATAGAAAGTTACCTAATATAATTATTGATACATATAAACGAATAATGCCCAAATTAGCATTTTGATACTTTTTTAAATTTGTATATATTAAATCTAAATTCTTTTTCTTAATTAATATTTTTATTTCATAAGCTAAAATATAGTCTTAAATTATATTGATTTCTTTTCTAAATACTTTAAATAAAGTGCAGTAGGGCTGTAATGATAAATTGAAGTAAAATAAGCTAAATTTTATTTATTTTACATATATAATGTAAGTAAAAAAAGAATTTCAAAGAATTTTCATAAATTCTCAGAAAACCCTTGACAATAAAGAAAGTCGGTGCTATAATACGCGTCCAACAACACATGGACGGTTAGCGAGTTGCTAGCAAGAGTGTTATTGAATGATCTTTGACAACCAAATATAAGTAAACAAATCAACGTCTATTTGAGTTTTAATTTTACCAATTTTTAAAAAATTGGATAAAGATATAACTTATTTAGAAATAAATTAAGTGATTCTTTGACAATGGTTCAAACCATTTCATTTTTAATGGAGAGTTTGATCCTGGCTCAGAGTGAACGCTGGCGGCGTGCTTAACACATGCAAGTCGAACGAGAACGGTCCTAGCTTGCTAGGATGTCAGCTAAGTGGCGGACGGGTGAGTAATGTATAGTTAATTTGCCCCTTAGAGAGGGATAACTACTGGAAACGGTAGCTAATACCTCATACTCCTTCTTCCTTAATGGAAGTTGGGAAATGTTTTTTCGCTAAGGGATGAGACTATATGGTATCAGGTAGTTGGTAGGGTAAGAGCCTACCAAGCCTATGACGCCTAGCTGGTCTGAGAGGATGATCAGCCACACTGGAACTGAGACACGGTCCAGACTCCTACGGGAGGCAGCAGTGGGGAATATTGCACAATGGAGGAAACTCTGATGCAGCAACGCCGCGTGGAGGATGACACATTTCGGTGCGTAAACTCCTTTTATATGGGAAGATAATGACGGTACCATATGAATAAGCACCGGCTAACTCCGTGCCAGCAGCCGCGGTAATACGGAGGGTGCAAGCGTTACTCGGAATCACTGGGCGTAAAGCGCGCGCAGGCGGCCTATTAAGTTGGATGTGAAAGCCTACGGCTCAACCGTAGAACTGCATCCAAAACTATTAGGCTAGAGTCTGGGAGGGGAAGATGGAATTAGTTGTGTAGGGGTAAAATCCGTAGAGATAACTAGGAATACCAAAAGCGAAGGCGATCTTCTGGAACAGTACTGACGCTGAGGCGCGAAAGCGTGGGGAGCAAACAGGATTAGATACCCTGGTAGTCCACGCCCTAAACGATGAATGTTAGTCGTCGGGTAGCTAGTCTATTCGGTGATGCAGCTAACGCATTAAACATTCCGCCTGGGGAGTACGGTCGCAAGATTAAAACTCAAAGGAATAGACGGGGACCCGCACAAGTGGTGGAGCATGTGGTTTAATTCGAAGATACGCGAAGAACCTTACCTAGCCTTGACATATATTAGAACTCCGCAGAGATGCAGAGGTGCCTTCGGGAGCTTTTATACAGGTGCTGCACGGCTGTCGTCAGCTCGTGTCGTGAGATGTTGGGTTAAGTCCCGCAACGAGCGCAACCCTCGTCACTAGTTACTAACGGTTCGGCCGAGGACTCTAGTGAGACTGCCTTCGTAAGGAGGAGGAAGGTGAGGACGACGTCAAGTCATCATGGCCCTTACGGCTAGGGCAACACACGTGCTACAATGGCCAGGACAATGAGACGCAATACCGTGAGGTGGAGCAAATCTATAAACCTGGTCTCAGTTCGGATTGTAGTCTGCAACTCGACTACATGAAGCTGGAATCACTAGTAATCGTAGATCAGCTATGCTACGGTGAATACGTTCCCGGGTCTTGTACTCACCGCCCGTCACACCATGGGAGTTGATTTCACCCGAAGCGGGGAAGCTAAACTGGCTACCCTCCACGGTGGAATTAGCGACTGGGGTGAAGTCGTAACAAGGTAACCGTAGGAGAACCTGCGGTTGGATCACCTCCTTTCAAGAGTATAGTTCATGTATCTCACAATATATGAACAACAACACAAAAGACAATGACTTGTTTAAATTGTTCAATCAATAACTTATGTTTGGTTGTCAAAGATTATTAGGATCTTTGACTTATATTACACACAGTGTATTATGCCTGGGGAATTAGCTCAGCTGGGAGAGCGCCTGCTTTGCACGCAGGAGGTCATCGGTTCGATCCCGTTATTCTCCACCATTTCGAAAGAGATGATGGAATGCAAAAACTTAATAGAAGAATTCAAAGAGTTTTTCTATTAGGTTTTACACCTAAAGTTATTTAACTTATTATTGTTAAGAGTCTAACGTAATGTTGCAAAACATAGATGACGTAATTTATTACAACATCGAAAGTTTTACAAAACAAATTACAATTTAACATAAAAATATTATTAGCGAATTTATTCAATAGTAATATCTTTCATGTGCAAGAAACTCAATAAAAACGAAGTGTAAGAACTTCAAACTTATTAAACAACACAAACGAATCATATAATAATGACTCATTTGCATTTAATAAGGTAGTACCTTAGAATTAATTAAATTAATCTAAGGGCAGATGGTGGATGCCTAGACCAGAAGAGGCGATGAAGGACGTACTAGGCTGCGATAAGCCAGGGGGAGCTGCCAAGAAGCTTTGATCCCTGGATTTCCGAATGGGGCAACCCGGTGTGTAGCGATGCACATCACCTTTCGAGGAGCGAACGTGGGGAAGTGAAACATCTCAGTACCCACAGGAAAAGAAATCAACCGAGATTCCCCTAGTAGCGGCGAGCGAAACGGGAACAGCCCTAAAATCTTTGAGGTGTTAATAGAATTAGCTGGAATGCTAGACCGAAGAGGGTGAAAGTCCCGTATATGAAAACTAATCTTAGACTATTCGAGTAGGTCGGGACACGTGAAACCCTGACTGAATATGGGAGGACCACCTTCCAAGGCTAAATACTACTTCAGGATCGATAGTGAACCAGTACCGTGAGGGAAAGGTGAAAAGAACCGCGGCAAGCGGAGTGAAATAGAACCTGAAACCATCTGCCTACAATCATTCAGAGCCCCATGCTTTACGCGGGGTGATGGACTGCCTTTTGCATAATGAGCCTGCGAGTTATGGTGACTAGCAAGGTTAATCAAACGAGAAGCCGTAGCGAAAGCGAGTCTTAATAGGGCGCTAGTTAGTTGCTGTAGACCCGAAACTAAGTGATCTATCCATGGGCAGGTTGAAGCTGGTGTAAGAGCTAGTGGAGGACCGAACGGGTGAAGGTTTAAAACTTCTCCGATGACCTGTGGATAGGGGTGAAAGGCCAATCAAACTTAGTGATAGCTGGTTCTCTCCGAAATATATTTAGGTATAGCGTCATGTTCGAAGCATGAGGGGGTAGAGCACTGATTGGGCTAGGGCCTATACCAAGGTACCAAACCCAGTCAAACTCCGAATACCTCATGTGAATTCATGGCAGTCAGGCGTAGGGTGATAAAATCCTATGTCGAAAGGGAAACAGCCCAGACTACCGACTAAGGTCCCAAAGTTCTATTTAAGTGGAAAAGGATGTGGAGTTGCTTAGACAACCAGGAGGTTGGCTTAGAAGCAGCCATCCTTTAAAGAAAGCGTAACAGCTCACTGGTCTAGCGATTCTGCGCCGAAGATATAACGGGGCTAAAATAGACACCGAAGTCGTAGATTTGAACAATAGTTCAAGTGGTAGGAGAGCGTTCTAGTCAGCATTGAAGCCATACCGGTAAGGAGTGGTGGAGCGGCTAGAAGTGAGCATGCAGGCATGAGTAGCGATAAAACGGGTGAGAATCCCGTTCGCCGTAAACCCAAGGGTTCCTACACGATGCTCGTCAATGTAGGGTTAGTCGGGTCCTAAGCTGAGTCCGAAAGGGGTAAGCGATGGCAAATTGGTTAATATTCCAATACCAACTAATAGTTTAGTACGAAGGGGGGACGCATAGGGTTAAACGAGGTCACTGATGGAATAGTGGCTCGAAGGGTGTAGATAAGCTGGATAGGAAAATCCGCCGGCTGTTTTCGAGACCTGACAGGCTGATGACGCTCTTCGGAGATGATTCAGAATCGTTGATACCGTCGTGCCAAGAAAAGCCTCTAAGTGTATTATTAGTTGCCCGTACCGTAAACCGACACAGGTGGGTGAGATGAGTATTCTAAGGCGCGTGGAAGAACCCTGGTTAAGGAACTCTGCAAACTAGCACCGTAACTTCGGAATAAGGTGTGCCTCCTTCTGTATATGGATTTACTCCAGAAAGCGGAAGAGGTTGCAACAAAGAGTCCCTCCCGACTGTTTATCAAAAACACAGCACTTTGCTAACTCGTAAGAGGATGTATAAGGTGTGACGCCTGCCCGGTGCTTGAAGGTTAATTGATGGGGTTAGCGATTTATCGCGAAGCTCTTGATCGAAGCCCAAGTAAACGGCGGCCGTAACTATAACGGTCCTAAGGTAGCGAAATTCCTTGTCGGTTAAATACCGACCTGCATGAATGGCGTAACGAGATGGGAGCTGTCTCAACCAGGGATCCAGTGAAATTGTAGTGGAGGTGAAAATTCCTCCTACCCGCGGCAAGACGGAAAGACCCCGTGCACCTTTACTATAGCTTGACACTGCAATTGGGATATATTTGTGCAGGATAGGTGGGAGGCTTTGATCCATAGTCGCTAGATTATGGTGAGCTATCCTTGAGATACCACCCTTATATATTCTGATTGCTAACTTGCTTGGGTTATCCCCAAGGAGGACAATGTCTGGTGGGTAGTTTGACTGGGGCGGTCGCCTCCTAAAAAGTAACGGAGGCTTACAAAGGTTGGCTCATATCGGTTGGAAATCGATAGCAGAGTATAATGGTACAAGCCAGCTTAACTGCGAGACGTACATGTCGAGCAGAGACGAAAGTCGGTCATAGTGATCCGGTGGTTCTGTGTGGAAGGGCCATCGCTCAAAGGATAAAAGGTACGCCGGGGATAACAGGCTGATCTCCCCCAAGAGCTCACATCGACGGGGAGGTTTGGCACCTCGATGTCGGCTCATCACATCCTGGGGCTGAAGCAGGTCCCAAGGGTACGGCTGTTCGCCGTTTAAAGTGGTACGCGAGCTGGGTTCAGAACGTCGTGAGACAGTTCGGTCCCTATCTGCCGTGGGCGTTGGATGATTGAGGAGAGTTGCCCCTAGTACGAGAGGACCGGGGTGAACGAACCACTGGTGTACCAGTTGTCCTGCCAAGGGCATCGCTGGGTAGCTATGTTCGGATGAGATAACCGCTGAAGGCATCTAAGCGGGAAGCCAACTCCAAGATGAATCATCCCTGAAGATCCGCAGAAGACTACTGCGTTGATAGGCTGGGTGTGTAAGTGTTGAAAGACATTTAGCTGACCAGTACTAATAGATCGTCTGTATTTACTTTATTCTTCAATAGGTACTACCTTATTAAGTGCAAACTTAATAACATTAAGTCCTTGTAAGATTGTAATTTACCCAAAATCAACATTATGTCTAGACTCTTAACAATACTAAGTTTCTCTAAACTCAATACAGAGAAAAGAAAGCACATATCGGTGTTCTTTCTTCTCTTTGTGGTGGGGCTAGAGGGAGGGTCATACCCAGCTCCATTCCGAACCTGGAAGTCAAGCCTCCCATCGCCGATAATACTGCAGGCTACGTCTGTGGAAATGTAGGTCGCTGCCACATTGAGTTTAATTTCTAATCTTCAATCTCAAATAATAATCAACTTTTACTCTTATCAATATCTTTACTTTTTATTCTTATTGCTATTGTTCTTTACTTTTACTTTATTCTGACTTTTATCTCTTTGCTATTATTTTTATCTTTTATTTACTTTCTTCTTGTTCCTTTTTTTATTTGTTGATGCAACAAATAAAAGAACGAACCCAAAAAAACAAAATGCAAAGGACTGGCGTGTACAAATTACTTTTATGGTTTGCTGATCTTTGTTCGGACAAGGTATTGCCTTTGTATATCTTTCTTGACAAATAGCTATCATATGTCAAAGTTCTTAACTCTTAACTCTTAACTCTTAACTCTTAACTCTTAACTGATTCTGATGATAAAACTATTGATTAATCATCTATTTACTCGTCATTAACTCCTATCGTTTATAATGTTATTAGAAAAGGTAGCATCTCTGAAGAGCTTGTTTTACTCCTTGTCCAAAATTGTAAACTTCCTTGTTTGCTCTTTGGCTATCTTTTATAGAAGAGCCTTTCCTCATATCTCCCTAGATATAACCCCCTTGTTTTTTTAGGCTCTTCGTCTTTCAAAACCTTCTCAAACGTACTTTACGATAAAATACATCAATTAATTACCTAGGAATATCAATGTCTAAAAAAATTGCATCTGCAAGAATCTCTGAGAAGAGTTCGAAATTACTTCAAGATCTTAATAACTCTCTGCCTTTTGATAAAGTACTTTATCGTGAAGATATAGAGGGGTCACGTGCGCATGCGTATATGCTTTGTGAGCAGGGGATCATCTCTAAAGAGGATTATGAACAGATAGAGGGTGGTTTGTATGAGATCTTAGGTGAAGTGGAGTCTGGTGAGTTTAAGCTTGATGGTGATGATGAAGATATCCATATGGCTGTTGAGGGAAGACTTACAGACAAGATAGGAGATGCGGGTAAACGTCTTCATACAGCACGTAGTCGTAACGACCAAGTGGCGCTTGACTTTAGACTCTATGTGCAGAACAATACTAAAGCCATCGCTGACCTACTTTTAGAAAACATCTCTACTTTTGTGAAAACAGCTGAAGCAAATGCAGAAGTGATGCTTCCCGGTATGACACACCTACAACATGCACAGCCTATAAACTTCGGTTACCACATGATGGCTTATGCGAGTATGTTTAAACGTGACTATAAGCGTTTTATGAGTTCTTATGAGCGTAACAACTACTCTCCTATAGGTTGTGCCGCATTGGCTGGTACTCCACATAACATCTCCCGTCAGATCACTTCAGATAAACTGGGCTTCAATGCACCGACTCTGAACTGTCTTGACACGGTAAGTGATCGTGACTTTGCGTTGGAGATACTCTTTAACATCTCTACTATGATGATGCATATGAGTCGTTTGAGTGAAGAGCTTATCTTGTGGTCTGCAAGTGAGTTTAGATGGGTGACACTCAGTGATAGACATGCAACGGGTAGCTCCATCATGCCTCAAAAGAAAAACCCTGACATCCCTGAACTTCTCAGAGGAAAGACAGGTCGTGTAAACGGTAATCTTGTTGCACTTCTTACTGTGATGAAAGGTTTACCACTTGCATACAACAAAGATATGCAAGAAGATAAAGAGGGTGTATTTGATTCTGTAAGAACAGCACTTCTTTCACTACAAGTACTCAACGAGATGATAGCAGATATGACAGTGAATGTAGAGCAGATGGAAAAAGCATGTATGGTAGGACACCTAAGTGCGACAGACTTGGCAGACTACCTTGTAAAAGAAGCAGGGCTTCCGTTCCGTGATGCTTACCACATCACTGGTAATGCAGTGAACCTTGCTGAAGAGAAAGGTCTTGATATCTCTGAGCTTTCTTTGGCTGATCTACAGAGCATAGATAAGCGTATAGGTGAGGGTGTAGTAGCACTTCTTGATAACCGTGCTTCTATGAATGCTCGTATGTCTGAAGGTGGTACTGCTACTGTTAGGACTTTGGAGCAGGTGGAGAGTTTGAAGGTTTGGTTGGGTAAGCAGAATTAAAAAATGGAAAAGAAACAATTAGCCAATCATTGGAATTACTTTTTATTATTAGAAAAAGATTTTATAAATTTAAAAAATTATATAGAGGTTAGTGAAAGAAATTTTGAAACATATTCATTTGAACTGTCTAAAATATTACAATTAGCATGTTCTGAAATTGATTCTGTTTGTCGTTTGCTATGTAAAACAATAGATAGTACGAGTGATTATTTTGATGAAACAGTTTTTAGTGGTAATATATCTCAATATAAAGATATTATTTTATCTAAATATCCAAAATTAACTCAAAGTGAAGTAATAATTCTAGATTTAGATATTGATATTAAACCGTGGGAAGAATGGGATGTGAAGGATTCACCCAATTGGTGGAAAAGCTATAACTTAGTCAAACATTACCGACATAGCAATTTTGAGAAAGCAAATTTAGAGAATATTATTTATGCTTTAAGTGCTTTAATGATATTAAATTTGTATCTGAATAGGGTTAGTGGAAGTGATAAATCTAGTTTGCAAGATCTTCAACCGAAATATTTTGAGTCTAAATATTTTAGTTTATATATTGTAACAGACCCAAGAAATGAATTGCCAGATTTTGAAGAAAATTAACTAATTTCACCTTTCTCGTTACCACGGTGTCCGTGGTAATGTGTACATCACTTTAAACTGATAAATAACTCCCTATTTCTTTATATATCAAATATCATTGGTGCGTTGGCAAACGCACCCTACGGGTTTGGTTTTGGTGGTGATGTTTTTTTGTGAATATATTTTGTTGTAGGGTGCGTTTGCCAACGCACCTTTTTTACATATACAACCACAACAATATGATTCCATATAAAAACATGACAATATGTCATATTTTCAATAATAATCATAATTCTTTGTTACACTTTAAAATGGCAAATTATAAACGACTTTTTTTAGCAGGACATAGCTATTATTTAACTATGGTTACACATAGACGTAATCCAATTTTGATTGATAATATTGAACTGTTACGTAATAGCTTTCGTGATAGTAAACGATTTTATATTTATAACATAGATGCCATTGTGGTGTTACCTAATCATATACATATGATTATTACTCCTAAAAATGTGACCGATTATCCTAAAATTGTCAAATCTATAAAATATAATTTTTCAAGGCATTTTAATATAGAAGAAGAACAATCATATAGTAGATATAAAAGAAAAATAAAACCTATATGGCAGAAGCGATATTATGAACATACTATTAGAGATGAAAAAGATTATTTGCGATGTTTGGAGTATATACGTAATAATCCATTGAAGCATAAATATGTAGAGAATGAGGAAGAATGGGAATATTCATCATTGACGTAGGGTGCGTTGGCAAACGCACCCTACGAGCTGGTTTATAATTTAAGAGGAGCCAATCAGCCGCACCCACCGCCACAACTTGTAGCAGAGAAATCTGTAGTGTTCTGTGCTTCTGATTTTTTTGAAAAGACGATCTGTGTCAATCCGTTTGGTAACTCTTGATGGGTATAATCAAATTCGTCTTCGATCTTTGGAAATAGACCCGTAGGGGCACAATGATTTAACATGATCAACTGCTCGTCATCTTTTAGTACTGCTAGACCAGCCATTGCATTTACCATCGGGTGTCCACCTTTGGAAGTATCAAACTGATAGGTTGTGATCGTTCCGATCGTTCCTTTTTTAAATTCTACAGTGGCATTTTCAATGTTTACAACAGAACTGTTTGTGATGTCCATAATAATATGTCCTTTTTTATTTTTCGGTATTTTAGCGTAGTCAACTCTTTTTTAAAATGATATAAGTCAACTACTATTGAAAATAGAGGTCATGTCATGCTATTGTATATCAGCTTTAGATATGCAGTGCGATGGGAACTATAGTAACGAGAGTATAGTTCAACTGCCTATAAATTAATATTGTATTAATTTATTTGATACTATAATATTCTGTATATAAACACTAGGAATAAAAATGAATGTAATGCATCCCCCATTTGTACACTTTGTCGTTGCTTTGCCAATTGTGGCTCTTTTTTCTCAATTTACCTATATGGTAACTAAAGACAAAGCCTATTCCAAAGCTGCAACACGGATCATAGCTTTTGCACTGTTGGTATCTTTGTTTGCTATACTCAGTGGATTGAACGATGCAGAAAAGATAATGGATGCAAATAGAATTTTGCAAGATGGTGTTAATGTTCTGAATAACCATAAAATATTTGGTTTTGTTGTAGTAGCCATACTCTTTGTCACTACCTTGACAAAATGGTTTGCCCTTTCCAAAAACTCTTCACGTCTTGAATATCTCTCTATTGCATTAATTATTCTTGCAAGTATGACTTCACTCTATCAGGGGAGAAGTGGAGGATCTCTTGTATATCAATACGCTGGAGGCATAGATAATCAAGTGATTACACAAAGAGTAAATGAGCAGAAAAAGAATTAGTATTTGCCCCTGTTAGCACAGTTTTTCTTGTTCCCTCTCTTCTGAGATGGAATGCATATGTCAATTTACGTTTTATCTAACCGGTAATAATGTTTCCATTTCCACTTAAGGCGTAAAGCAGGATGAAGAGGCTTAACCCGATACCGATAAGTGCTACTGCTTTTTGGAAGAGTGTCAGTTTTGCATTTTCTCCTTCCATATTTTTATGACCGTCAATGATGGAGGTCAGGGTACCGTCTTTGGCATGTAACAATCTGTCAACTAAAACACCGCCAACATGTACAGCTATCAGAAACCATAAAACAGCCCCGAGAAATTCATGGATCTCTTCAAAAAACTCCATGTCTTTTAAGAAAGTGTCATGTAAAAAAGAGAAGATGCCCCTGTTTTCCTGAGTGCCGTAGGTCAGCAGTCCTGTTATGGTAAGTAGGAGTATCACAATGATAATGCCGACCATGGCATAACTTGCAGCGGCATTGTGTCCGATATACTTTTTCTTAGGATTAAAGAGCGAGAGAAGGTACTCCTTTAGTGCTGTTATATTTAGATTGAAATCACTGAATCTGGAGTATTTCGGTCCAATGACGCCCCATAAAACTCTATAGAGTAACAGCATGCCTAGCGCGGTACCCAATGCCACATGTAGTGTTAGTAGATCATCCCACTCTGAAGTGATATAGGCACTTAGTGTAAATAGAACCAATAATGAATGAAAAATGCGTGTTGGCAATGTCCATACATAAACTTTCATCTCACACCTCCTATGAAATTATTGTCTTTTTCATCAATATATATTACAATGGGTACTAGATATCTTCTATTTTAGCAATAATTTCCCCTATATTTTTCCCCTTCATCTTCACCCCATACACTTTAGCAACAGGTTGTTTCTTACATGTTTTACACATATTGATACATGACTTTATTATGATGTCATCATCGTGAAAAGCTTTATTGAGCTTTTTGTGAAACTTTTTGCACCCCAAGGGCATTTCCTGAGGGCATCTTGGGAAAATGTTTGCATATTTTGATTTTCATAGTTTACTATAGCAAAGGTTGTGTGGAGTGTATGAGGAAGAAGATCTATGTGATCATGTTATTTTTTCTTGTTCCAAAGCTTTAGCTTCGGTACAAGGGTAAAGTTAGATGTATATTTTTACTATCTGCCTCTTGAGTATGGTGGTATATAAGAGTTGGAATTAAAATCACGCTCAAATGGAATATAGGTATATGGAAGTTGATAATAGTTAAACACCTTACTGGTCTTAAGCCAACCCATCTCTTTAAGTACTTCAGAAACATTAATACCTATGCCTACATAGCCAATTCTCTCTTTTTGAGGATAGTCGATCTCATTTTCATACCCTCTTGTATAGTAGCCAAGTTGAAGTTCACCATATTTTAAAAAACTGTCATTCATACTCTCAAAGCCACTGAATTTAACTGCCATGACATACTTCATGGAATCATATTTGGTAAAAATATCTCCACTACTATTATTATTGAAGTTTGGTAAGTACTCTAAACGAAGATCTACTTTCTCTTTGAGAGATGGATATTTTTCTCTTAAATAATAAAAACCGGCACCAATGGTATTTGCGATCATATCTTCATAAGAGAAACCTTGGGATTCACTAAATGAATCTCCCACCTCCATCAAACCTTGAAAGATCCAAGAGGTTAGAGGACCGTAGATCATCGCATCATCATTTTCCATACCCCAGTATTCATAGAGTGAAGAGAAACCCAATGACCAAAGATAGGTAGAGTAAAGGTGGCCAAGTTTGTCAGCCCCACCATACTTTGTATCTTCCTCAAACCAGCCTTCGTCACCCATCACCGGGGATATGGTAAAATAATCCCAGAATGCCACACCCCATGCAGTAACAACAGCACCACCAATTAAATTTGTATATAATACTCTATCTTTTAATTCTTCGTCTGTGAGTTTTGTCTCAGGCTTGAAAGTAAATTTTTCAAAAGTTGTCTGTTCGGTTTTATCTGCCATCAGACTAGTTGTTATTAATAGAATTAAAATTATTTTTTTGATCACTATCTCCCCTTATAATAGCATTCTATGAACAAGCCAAAGAATCTCCCCCAATTATTAATATAGTATTGTACCATCAGAATATAAAAACCTAAACTTTTTGATCATTATTCTTTAAAATACTTTTTTGTTTTTTTAAGTTGTTTGTTGGAAAGGTATTAAGCTTGTAAATGTTTTGAATGAAGGAAAGAAATACTTTTTGGATACCTCATGTTGTAACATGAGGGTGAAATCTTTTTAAAGACTTCTATGTGCATCCTCATGTGTATGGTCCCATACGAGTTTTGCTCCGCCTAGTAGGTGGAAATGTAGATGATTTACTTCTTGCCCTCCATCTGATCCGTTGTTGGTGATGAGTCTGTAGCCGGTTTTGTCTATGCCTACTTTTGTTGCCACTTCCTGAGTAAACTCTGTAATCGCACCCATAGTTTCAGCAGTGACATCCTGAAAACAATCTACATGCTGTTTGGGAATGATGAGGATGTGGATAGGTGCCTTTGGATGGAGGTCATGGAATGCCAAGAAGTGTTCGCTTTCATGAACAGTATTGTTAGGGATCTCTCCATTTACGATCTTACAAAATATACACATGTTATTGTCCTTTGGTTATTTGATTTATTTTTTATTTTTCTTATCATATCGACTTGTGGATACCCGTGTCAAGCACGAGTATGACGTAGTGATTTTAAGTGATTATAACACAGAAAAGTAGCAATAAATCCCATTATTAGTTACATTTGGATAAAATCACGTTAAATTATATACAATAAATTATAGCGTTAGCGTTAATGTGACTAGTCACATGAGTATACTGCTGAAGTAAACCTAGTGTTAACGTAGTCTAAGGAGCTTAGCTTCTTAGGCGTTCTATAAATGGAGTTTTATGGAAAATTTAGAAGAGAAGATCGTTCAGGCTGATTCGCTTGAAACACTGGAAAAGGTACGTGTTGAGCTTTTTGGTAAGAAGGGTGTTTTAGCAGCGCAGTTTGCTAAGATGAAAGATATACCCGGACCAGAGAAAAAAGCATTTGCAGAGGGGTTGAACAAGAGTAAAGCAGCACTGCAAAGCTCTTTTGATGTACGTTATGAAGCACTTAAGGCTGAAGAGATAGAGAGAGTACTTAAAAGTGAAGCGATAGATGTTTCTCTTTATGGCACTCTTGCACAAAAAGGTGCACTCCACCCGGTAATGGAGACGATGGATAAGATCATCGACTACTTTGTGGCGTTGAACTTTGCAGTGGAGAGTGGTCCTATGGTCGAAGATGATTTCCATAACTTTGAAGCACTGAATCTCCCTAAGTACCACCCTGCCAGAGATATGCAAGATACATTCTACTTTAATGATGGCGGATTGCTTCGTACGCATACTTCACCTGTGCAGATACGTACGATGATGGAAACGAAGCCTCCTATCCGTATGATCGCACCGGGTTCTGTATTTCGTAGAGATTATGACTTGACACATACACCGATGTTCCATCAGGTAGAAGGTCTTGTGGTAGATGACAAAGGCAAAGTGAGTTTTGCTAACCTCAAAGCTATCTTGACAGACTTCTTGCAGTATATGTTTGGTGATGTTGAAGTACGTTTTAGACCAAGTTTCTTTCCTTTCACCGAACCGTCTGCTGAAGTGGATATCTCTTGTATCTTCTGTGAAGGTAAAGGGTGTAGAGTCTGTTCACATACAGGATGGTTGGAAGTCCTTGGTTGTGGTATCGTTGATCCGAATGTCTTTAAGGCAGTGGGTTATGAAGATGTGAGTGGTTATGCATTTGGTTTGGGTGTAGAGCGTTTTGCGATGCTTATGCACAAAATACCTGATCTGAGATCTTTGTTTGAAGGTGATATTCGTTTGTTGGAGCAGTTTAGATGATAGTAACAAGAAGTTGGTTAAATGAATTTATAGACCTGAGCAATGTGTCGAATGAAACGCTTTATGAAACGTTTAACTCTATAGGGTTGGAAGTTGACAGTATCAATCAGATTGAAATTGCCCAGAAAGTTGTTGTAGGGAAAATACTTTCTTGTGAAAAACACCCTGATGCAGATAAGCTCAATGTATGTCAGATAGATGTAGGTTCAGGTACAAGACAGATCGTCTGTGGTGCTGCCAATGTAATAGATGCTGAGTATGTAGCTGTAGCGACCATCGGTGCAGTACTTCCTGGTGATTTTGCCATCAAGCATGCGAAACTTCGCGGTGTGGAGAGTGAAGGAATGGTATGTGCCTCTTCTGAGCTTGGATTGCCCAATACGGGTAAAGGAATTATGATACTTGATGAAAGTATCGGTGAGCTCGAAGTGGGACGTGAATTTGGTTCTTATGAGACAGTGGCAGATACGATCATTGAGCTTGAACTTACAGCCAACAGAGGTGATTGTCTTAGCATTTATGGTGTGGCTAGAGATTTGAGCTCGGCACTTGACATCGAGATGAAACCTTTTGAGTACAAAGAAGCAGAGAAGATGAAGCTTGGTATCGCCAGAGATGCAGAGCTTCATAGTGATGGCGAAATGGATGCGGATCTGTACTATAAACGTGCAACCATAAATGATATCAATAATAGTTTTCTCGTACAGTTACGTTTAGCTATGGTAAGTGTAGAAGCAGAGGGTAAACTGGTAAGTGTGTTGGCTTATGCTACTCATGCAACAGGTGTGATCTTGCGTGCGTATGACAGTGATGCTTTCCGTAATGAAGAAGGGAAAGTAGTAGTTACCCCTAGGGCAAAAGCCAAAGGGATCATAGAGATCATAGGTAATACGCAAGTACTTTCTGTAGCTGGTGTGAATCAAAAAGAAGAAGTGATAGCAAACGATGAGACAAAAGAGCTTTTGCTGGAAGCCAGTTATATCAACCCGGATACTTTAGTTGAAGCGGTTTCAACTACTTCTTTGAAGAGAGATGACCTTTACTATAAAACATCAAGAGGATCTAACCCGGATCTTAGATTTGGTCTTACTTTCTTAGCTTCACTACTGGATAGGTATACAGATATTAACTGTTATGAGGGTTCTTTAAATGTAGATGTAGATAGAGAACATGAGACTGTCATCGTAGAGGCTAGTGAGATCTCAGCTATTGTGGGTATGGATGTAGAGATCAGTAAAATAGCAACTATCTTACAGAAACTTGGATTTGAAATAAGCTCTATGGGTCATGATATCATCGCTGCGGGAGTACCACTATTTAGACATGATATTAAACATATACAAGATATCGCTGAAGAGATCGTACGTATTATTGGGATCAATAATATTGAAGCAAAACCTTTTGTCTTTGCAGAGAAGGCACGTTTAAATGATACAACAGATAGATATAAAGCCAAAAAAGGGTTTAAGAACCGTGCAGTGGGTGCAGGATTTTATGAAAATGTGAGTTATGTCTTCAGTGAAAGAGCTCTATTGGAAAAATATGGTTTCCCTACAGTAGAAGAAGCACTTGACCTCTCTAACCCTATCGCAGAAGAGCTGAACACACTTAGAAGTACGATCCTTGTAAATCTTCTTAATGCAACGAGACGTAATGTGAGTTACACGAAGAAGTCTATCCCTCTTTTTGAGATAGGTGCTGTATTTGGAAGCAATAGAGAACAGGCAGAAGTACTCTCTTTTGTCTTCTGCGGACAAGTCGATGGTGAGAATGTAAGTAACGCCGGAAAACCAAAGATGATAGACTTTGCCTCTTTCACACAAAAAGTCGGTGCTGTTGTCGGTGCGTTTGACTTGGTGCCTTGCACCCATGAGAATGGACTTATTCACCCGTATCAGTCAGCAGACATAGTTGTAGATGGAAAAGTATGTGGTTTCTTAACGAAATTGCACCCTACAGTACAGGATGAGTATGATATACCTGAAACATTTATCGCAGAGTTGGATTTTGATGCATTGTTACCAAAACATATCAATGCGAAGCCTATCTCCAAGTTCCAGGGTGTCTATAAAGATCTTTCTGTTGTGATAGATAAGTCTATGAATTATTATGAAGTGGCTAAAGCACTCAACACATTGGAACTCCCTATGCTTAAAGATATCTATCCAGTAGATATTTATGAAGATGAAAAGTTGGGAGAGAAGAAGAGTTTAACGATTCGATTCTTTATCCAATCTATGGAGAAAACACTTGAAGAGAGTGATATAGAAGCGGTGATGAGTCAGGTAATGACTTGCCTTGAGACAGAGTGTAAAGCTGAATTGAGATAAAAATGAAAATAGAATTAGCATCTAGTTATGGATTTTGTTTTGGTGTAAAAAGAGCTATTAAAATAGCAGAAGAGCATAAAGGGAGTGTGACATACGGTCCATTGATCCATAATAAAGATGAGATCAATCGTCTTCAGGAAGGGTTTGGGATCGGTATTGCAAGAAATATTGATGATGTCAATATTGATGACTCTGTGGTGATCCGTACACACGGTATTCCTAAAGATGAACTTACTCAACTTAAAGCACAGGAAAATGAGATCATAGATGCAACATGTCCTTATGTGACCACACCTCAAAATATCGTTGCTAAAATGAGTGATGAGGGGTATAGTATCGTTATCTTTGGAGACAAAGATCACCCGGAGATCAAGGGTGTTGTGAGTTATGCGAAAGATTTGAGGAATGCCTTTATCGTAGAAGATGAAAAAGAGTTGGAAGGTTTGCCGATACTCTCTAAGGTTGCTGTTGTTGCACAAACAACAAGAAAACCGGAAGATTTTTTAAGGGTAGTAAATGCTCTTATCCTTGCACATAAAGAGGTAAGGGTATTTAATACCATTTGTAATGCAACATTTGAAAACCAGGATGCCGCAGCTGAATTAGCAAAAGATGCAGATGTGATGATAGTCATAGGCGGGAGACACTCTTCCAATACGAAACAATTACACTCTATCTGTAAGAGTTACTGTGAAGAGAGCTACTTGATAGAGAATGAAAAAGAGCTTGAATCCAGTTGGTTTGAGGGTAAAAAACTCTGTGGTATCTCTGCGGGTGCATCTACTCCTGATTGGGTCGTTCAAAATGTTATTGATAAGATCCAAAGTATAAAATAGGGTTAAATATAATGAATACACTTACACTAAAGCCTATCTCTAAAATTGATGGAGAGATCAATCTTCCTGGTTCTAAGAGCCTTTCAAACAGAGCTTTACTTCTTGCTGCTCTGGCAGAGGGGACTACAGAGATATTTAATCTTTTAGAGAGTGATGATACCAGACATATGTTAAATGCCCTTAAACAACTGGGTATCAAATATACGTTATCTGAGGATAAAACCCGATGTACTATTGAAGGTAATGGGGGTCCTATAAGCAGTGAAAAAGCACAAGAACTGTTTTTGGGTAATGCAGGCACTGCCATGCGTCCACTCTGTGCGGCATTGTGTTTAGGAGGAGGGGAGTATCTGTTAACGGGTGAACCTCGTATGAAAGAGCGGCCCATAGGGCATTTGGTAGATGCATTGAGAGAGGCAGGTGCTAAAATAACCTATAAAGAGAATGAAGGTTACCCTCCACTTGAGATCGAAGGAAATGGTTTGAAAGGTGGAGAGGTAAAGATAGAGGGTGCTATCTCGAGTCAGTTTTTGACAGCACTGCTGCTTGCTGCGCCGATGGCAAAAGAAGATATGACCATCTCTATCATTGGTGAACTCGTCTCCAAACCTTACATAGATATTACCTTACACATTATGAAAGCATTTGGTGTTGAAGTTTTAAATGAAAATTATAAAATTTTCCGTATTAAAGGTGGACAGAGCTATAAAGCAGTGGACTCTTTCATGGTGGAAGGAGATGCCTCTTCTGCTTCCTATTTCCTGGCTGCTGCAGCCATAAAAGGCGGTACGGTTAAAGTAACGGGTATCGGGAAAAACAGTATCCAGGGAGATGTTGCTTTTGCTGATGTGCTTGAAAAAATGGGTGCAAAAGTAGAGTGGGGTGATGATTTTGTATCTGTGACCCGGGGTGAGCTGAACCCTATAGATATGGATTTCAATCACATCCCGGATGCAGCAATGACCATCGCTACCACAGCACTTTTTGCCAAAGGTACTACCACACTTAGAAATATCTATAATTGGCGCGTAAAAGAGACAGATAGACTCTTCGCCATGGCTACGGAACTTCGAAAAGTTGGGGCTGAAGTAGAAGAGGGTGAGGATTATTTAAAAATAACACCCCCAAATGTTCTTAAACATGCAGCTATAGACACTTATGATGACCATAGAATGGCAATGTGTTTCTCTCTTTTGGCACTTGATCCGGTCTCTGTCACCATCAATGAACCTGAGTGTACAGCTAAAACTTTCCCTACTTATTTTGAGGTTTTGGAGAGTATTTCTTCTAACTGAAAACTTATTATTTCTCGTAGGTCGGGGTGTCCCTACCCCGACTTTAACTTTTTTTCTAAATCATCTTTATATTTCTTTACAAATTTTTGTCGGGGTAGGGATACCCCGACCTACATCTTATAAGCATCTTCATAAAGTTTTTGGATATAATAACGCAAAATTAGGCACACATAAGGATAGGTATGAAGTTCGAAGATATCGAAATAGAAGAAGTAGATTTTGAGGCGATGCTCGAGGAATCGTTCAAAAAGTCAGAGTCAAGAAGTGATTTAGTTACAGGTACAATTGTTAAAATTGATGAAAAAGATAATTTGGCAGTAGTAGATATCGGTGGTGGTAGAGATGCTAATCTTTCTCTTGACGAGATCAAAGACGAAGAGGGAAATATAGCATTTAAAGTAGGTGATACTATAGACGTTGTTACTATGGGTAGAGGTCGTATCTCTCATACAGCAGCACTTAGCAGAGTAGCACTTAACGAGTTTATCGCTGAATATGACGAAGATCAAGAGTATATCATCGAAGGTGTTGTAACGAAGACAAACAAAGGTGGCTACGTTGTAGACTGTGATGGTTTGGAATTCTTTATGCCACGTACACTCTCTTACCTCTCTTCAAAAGTAGATCCAAAAGGTAAAAAAGTTAAAGCGGTTATCGTTAAAGTAGATAAAGATAAAGGTTCAGTAGTTGTTTCAAGAAAAGAACTTATTGAACGTGATAAAGCTAAAACTGATGAGATCGTTGGTGCACTTCTTGAGAGTAAAGATCCGGTAATCGGTACGATCAAAAAGATCACTTCTTATGGTATGTTTGTAGATGTTGGTGGTATGGATGGTCTTGTTCACTATTCACAAATTTCTCACAAAGGTCCAGTGAATCCATCTAAATATTTCCAAGAGGGTGATGAAGTTAATGTTATCGCTTTAGAGTATGATAAAAAGAAAAGACACCTTTCTCTTTCTATTAAAGATGCAAATCCTGATCCTTGGGCTGACATTGATGCGATCATTGGTGTAGGTGATACAGTAACTGCTACAGTTTCTAAGATCGAACCTTATGGTGTATTTGTTGATCTTGGTGAAGATCTTGAAGCGTTCCTTCACGTATCTGAAATTTCTTGGGACAAAAATGTTAAACACCCGAAAGATTATTTAGAAAATAATTCAGAGATCAATGTTGAAGTGATCGAGATCGATAAAGAGGGTAGAAGACTTAGAGTAAGTCTTAAAAACCTTCTTCCTAAACCTATGGATGCATTTACAGCTGAAAACAGAGTTGGTGATGTTGTAACTGGTACAGTGACATCAATCACTGATTTTGGTGCATTTGTAAGAGTTGGTGCTATAGAAGGTCTTCTTCATAATCAAGAGATCTCTTGGGATAAGTCACAAAATGCAAAATCTGAACTCAAAGTGGGTGATGAAGTTGAAGTGAAGATCATCAAGATCGATAGAGATGCAGGAAAAATTTCATTGAGTAAAAAAGCACTTGAGGCTTCACCTGTAAAAGCATTTGCTGAAACGCATAAAAATGGTGCTATCGTAACTGGTACAGTAAAAGATAAAAAAGACTTTGGTGTATTTATTGCACTTGAAGACAATGTTGATGCACTTATCAGAACAGAAGATCTTCACCCTCTTAAAATTGACGAGATAGAAAAAGGTCAAGAGATCAAAGGTGTGATCAGCTTTATTGATGGTAACACTGATAGAATCAGAGTTTCTGTAAAAAGACTTGAGCGTCAAGAAGAGAGAGAAGCAATGGATCAACTTAACTTGGACCAAGATGACAGCATGACTTTAGGTGATGCATTTGGCGATAAATTTAAAAGATAAGCTATTATAGGACGCTTTTAGAGCAAAGCTCCAAAAACTGCGTTAACACTGAGTTGCCTTCAGCAGGCAGCTCATACGACTAGTCGTATTTTCTTCAGTACTTTAAAAAATTAAGTAAATAAAAAATTACAAAAAAGGTTATTAGATGTCAAGAAAAACTATTGTTGTTTGTGACCATATACACCAAAGTGGCTTAGATATTCTCGCTAATGATAGTGAAATAGAACTTATAAATGCTGCAGATGAGCCTAAAGATAAGCTCGTCTCAGAGATCATTCCTCTAGCAGATGTTGCAATTACACGTTCTTCTACAGATGTAGATGATGCGTTTTTAGCTGCAGCTAAAAAAATCACAGCAGTTGTACGTGCAGGTGTAGGTGTAGATAATGTAGATATCCCCGGTTCAAGTAAACAGGGTATTGTTATCATGAATGTACCTACAGCGAACACCATTGCTGCAGTGGAACTTACGATGGCACACTTGCTTTCATGTGTAAGAAAATTTCCTTATGCGCATAACAACCTCAAGCTTGATCGTGTATGGAGAAGACAGGACTGGTATGGTACGGAGCTTAAAGATAAAAAGCTTGGTGTCATCGGTTTTGGTAATATCGGTTCAAGAGTAGGTAAAAGAGCAAAAGCATTTGAGATGGATGTTCTTGCTTTTGACCCATACATTGATCCAAGTAAAGCAACAGATCTTGATGTTGCTTATACAAAAAACTTTGAAGATATTTTGGCATGTGATATTATCACTATTCATACACCTAAAAATCAAGAGACTATCGGGATGATAGGTTCTGAAGAGATCGCTAAGATGAAAGATGGTGTGATCCTTATAAACTGTGCTAGAGGTGGTTTGTATGATGAAGATGCACTTCTTGAAGGTTTGAAGTCTGGTAAGATAGCTATGGCAGGTATTGATGTATTTAACAAAGAACCTGCAACGGACCATCCTCTACTTGACCTTGATAATGTAACAGTTACACCACATCTTGGTGCCAATACTAAAGAGTCTCAACGTAATATTGCGATCCAGGCAGCTGAAAATGCAATAGCAGCTGTTAAAGGTATTTCGTACCCAAATGCACTTAATTTACCTATTAAAGAGAATGAATTACCTGATTTTGTGAGGCCATACCTTGAACTTATCCAAAAGATGGGACACTTATCTGCACAAGTCACTAAAAGTGCGGTGAAGTCCATCAAAGTGACTGCAGAAGGACCTGTGACCGAGTATATTGAATCTATGGGGACATTTGCTACTGTAGGTGTACTTACGGAGTCAGTCGGAGACACTGTGAATTATGTGAATGTAGAATTTGTTGCTGAAGATCGCGGTATAGAGATATTGAAAGAAACGAAACCAAATACAAGCGGTTTTACCAATAAAGTAGCTCTTAAACTTACTACAGTAGAGAGTACTATTACTATTGCTGGTACAGTATTTGATGATACTGTTCAACGTATTATTGAGATAGATGACTATACATTGGATGTTGAACCTAAAGGAACGATGATCTTCTTTAGAAATACAGACACACCGGGTGTTATTGGTGATGTAGGTCATATCTTGGCTAGTAATGAACTAAATATTTCTGACTTTAGATTAGGAAGAGACAATAAAAAACAGGCATTGGCTATAGTGCGTGTAGATGGTCAAATCTCTAAAAAAGTACTTGATGAACTTTCATCTTTGGAAGCGTGTATTAGCGTATCTTACGCAACGCTTTAAACTGATTTTTTTCGTGGGCATTTATGCCCGCGCAACGTGACACTACCTTAAATATTCAAAATAATTGATACAAACATCAATTTTTAATCATTAAATTAAATTCAATTAGATATAATCGCGATAATACTGCTGTAACATAGTGTAGGGCTACATCTTGTGCTATAATAAATCTTTATATTAGGAGTTTACTATCATGTTTATCAAAAGATACCTTCTTTTACTGCTTATATCCTTACCCCTCTTTGCGGGAGTCAAGCATTTAAGTCTTGATCAGGCTATAAAAATATTGGAAAAAGATAATTTAGAACTAAAAATATCTCGTTTTAATGAACAGATGAAGCAATATGAGGCAAAGGCTGCTGAAGGATTCCATTATGGTAAATTGGATCTGACTGTTATGGGAATGCGATCTAATGATGCTGGGAATGTATTTGGTTTTAAACTGCAGAGTAGAGAAGCTACTTTCAATGATTTTGGTTTTGATGAATTTTTAGGACAGATGGGTGGATTACCTGGTAATGCTCCAGAGCTTTTAGCTACACAACCCAATAATCTTAACTACCCAGATGCAAGAAATCACTTTCAAACAAAACTTTCTTATATGCTTCCTCTTTATACAGGGGGTAAACTCACAGAGTATGGGCACATTACAGATTCTCTCCACCGTATGAGTCAGTTGGATACACAAAAGCTTCTTAATGAGAAAATTTTCCAAACCAAAAAAGCATTTTATGATATCTCCTTGGTAGAAAATTATATTTCAAATCTTTCTAAGATCATTCACAATATTGAACGGTTGAAGTCTATAGTAAAAACCATGCAAAAAGAGGGCTATGCACAAAACATAGATCTACTAGAGGTAGAAGCACGTAAGGCAGAAGCAGAAAGTATGTTTAATCAGGCAAAACTCAATAAAGATCTTGCCTATCAATTCCTCTCTTTTTTACTTAACACGGAAGTAAGTACTATTAAAAAAGTGAATGATATGGCACCCATGCCTCGTGTAACTGCCAGTGAGGTAGAAGCAAATAATTTAGATATACAAAAAGCACTTTTGGGATTAGAAATTACAGAAATGGCAGTCAATGTTGAAAGATCAAATTTTCTTCCTACGGTCGGAGGCTTTGCTGAGTATGGCAGTGCTGATGATAAGCTCTGGAATGAATTTGCCGATAAAGATGCCTATACGGTTGGGGTTCAGGTCAAATGGAACTTGTTTAGCGGTGGAACAGATGACGCTAACTTGGAAAAAGCAAAAGTGAATCGTCTTAAAGTAAAAGACCAAGTGGCACTGGCCAAAAGCGGTATTGCTTTACAAGTAAAAAAATTACAAACTGAAATTTTAAGCCAAAGTGCTGATGTAAAGAGTTATAAAAAGCAGTTGCGGTTTGCCAGAAAAGTGTATGAGAATTATAGTGCACGTTATAAAGAGGGAATTGTTTCGATCTCTGATGTTTTGATCAAACAATCTAAAGAGCTTGAAATGTTACTTAAACTGTTGAGTGTTAAAAATAAGCGTAATACAAAAATATTTGAATTGAACAGTATATTAAATGCAGGAGGAAATGTATGAGAAGAGTGATTACATTAGTAATGATGCTTGTGATGGTGACAGCTGTAAATGCTGTAGAGATCAACCTAAGTGGATCAGTAGTTTCAGACAACCAAAAGATGATGACAAGCCGTTATATGGGTTATGTAAAAAACATGGCTGTCTCAGAAGGTGATATTGTTAAAAAAGGACAGTTACTTTATGAGATCGATTCTAAAGAGATCGAATCTGCAGAGAGACAGGTTGATCTTGGTATCTCTCAAGCAAGATTAGCCCTCCAAATGAATAAAAACCAATATAACAATGTACTTATGAATCTTGCAAGACATCAAAGACTCTATGAGAAAAAGATGGTTTCAAAATATGAGTTGGAGACCTTGGAACTTGCAGCAAATAATCTTAAAGATATGGTAGAGATAGCCAAAAAACAAGTAGAGCAAGCAGAGGCGAAAAAAGAAGAAGTACTAAATCAGTATAATTATCTTAAGATCCAAGCACCTAACGATGGCGTTATCGTAGCTAAAAAATTGAATGAAGGTGAGATGGCGATCCCTGGTATGCCTGCGGTCATTCTTACAGATTTAAGCAGGTTAAAGATCGTTGCTGAAATTGCGGAGACACAACTTAAATATATTAACTTGGGTAAAAAGGTAGATATAGAGATACCATCCATGGGGTTTGCTACGACAGGTAAGATCACTTCTATTATCCCCAGTTCAAATCCAATGACACATAAGTTTAAGATCAAAATAGAATTTGACCTTAAAGGTCGTTCAGTTTATCCTGGTATGTATGCCAAAATTCTTATTAAGTAGTGATTATGTCAGATAAAAAAGAATATCAAGTTACAGATGTAGCGGGTAAGTTGGCGAAAGGTTTTTTACGAAATCCCTTAACGGCAGTTTTAGGTGCCTTTTTGCTTATTATGGGCTATTTGGCACTCAATACTATGCCAAGAGAAGAAGATCCTCAGATCGCTATCTCCGGAGGTGCAGTTATCGTGGCAATGCCTGGTGCTTCTCCTGAAGAGATAGAAAATATCATCGTAAAACCTTTGGAGAGAAAACTTCGAGAAGTAAGAGGGATAGAGCATGTCTATGGTATGGCTATGGATAATGTGGGGGTAGTAAATGTCATGTATTACATTGGAGAAGATAGAGAAGACTCTAACCTCAAACTTTACGATAAAGTGATGCAAAATATGGACTTGATGCCAAAAGGGGTGATGCAGCCATTGATCAAACCTTTTGATATAGATATTGATATCCCTATTATTACCGTAGCGTTTTATCCTAAACCAGGTAGTAATTTAGGCGATGTTAAACTTTTTGAAATGGTGAGAAAAGTACAGCAGAAGATCAATGGTGTTGATTATGTGGCAAAAACAACACTCAAGGGTGCGCGTAAAGCTCAGTACAACATTGAAGTAGATATGGGGAAACTTTCAGCATATCACCTTTCATTGGGACAGATCATGCAAGCGGTTCAGTCTGTTGCTGTAGATGTACCTGATGTAAAAGGAAGAACACGGGACAATAAGCTTGTGGTCTTTGGTGTAAAGAATGCCATAGAGAGTGTGGATGATGTAGGCTCTGTAATCGTAGCACAATATATGGGTTCACCTATTTATTTGAGAGATGTAGCCCAAGTGAGAAGTGGTTTGGATATTCAAAATTTCCAAACGGCTAAAATACTACTCAAAGAGGATGCAAACTCTTCGGCCCTAAGTAAAGAAGCAAATCAAATCACTATGACTGTGGCAAAACTTGCAGGTACCAATGCAGTATTCGTTGCTGAAGATGTGGTGGATGTCCTTAAGGCGTATGAGGCTGAGTTCAGTAAAGTGGGTGTAGGGTATCTGATAACCAGAAATTATGGTGAAAGAGCAAACGAAGCGGTAAATGAGTTGATGCATCACCTTATCATCACCATTGTGATTATTGCACTTATGCTTGTATTTGCTTTAGGTTGGAGAGAATCTATCATCGTTACCTTCTCTGTGCCTGCTATTTTGGCAGTGACACTTTTCACTGCGTGGATGACAGGACAAACCATGAACAGGATCACACTCTTTGCGTTGTTGCTCTCCTTGGGACTTCTTGTGGATGCTGCCATTATTGTTATCGAAAACATTCATAGACATTTGCATAGTCATGGTGTTGAAGATAAAGAGATGGGTGAACTCCTTGTTGAGGCAACAGATGAGATAGGAGCTCCAACGAACATCGCAACTTTGGCGATCATCCTTACGATGGTACCGATGGCATTTGTAGGAGGGATGATGGGGTCATTTATGAAGCCTATCCCTTATAATGTACCGGTTGCATTGATCGCTTCACTGTTTGTAGCTTATATCTTTACACCTTATTTGAGTTTAAAACTATTGAAGAAGCCTGAGCATAAGCATCATGATGATAAAGGAGGCAAATAATGAGTAAACTTGAAGGTTTAATTTATAATATTTTAGATAAAAAGTCTAAAAAAACACTCGTTGTAGTACTTACTATCTTGGCATTCTTTGGTTCGTTGATGATGTTCCCTACTATGATGGTATTGGCAAAAATGCTTCCCGGTAAAAGTGCCAATACTTTTTCTGTTTATGTAGATACCCCTACAGGTAGCTCTATAGAACAGACTAAACAGATGAGTACCTGTGTTATTGATATTCTTAAAAACGAGAAAGAGGTGATGAATATTGAGCTCTTTTTGGCTCAAGGTATCCCTCTGGATTATGCTGGACTTGTAAAAGGTGCAAGCATGAAACGTACAGAAAATGTTTCAGAAATATCAGTGAACTTAACAGACAAACATCATAGAGCTGAGCCTTCTTTTTTAATGGTGCAACGTCTTAGACCCATTATCAAAAAAGCTTGTTTGCCACAACTTCCCGGAACCAATATTAAATTTGTAGAACAACCTTCAGGTCCTCCAACACTTGCATCTATAGTGGTTGAAGTACATGGCGAAAACCTGGAGAAAGTAAGAACTATCTCTACAAAAGTCGCAGGAATTTTGACTGAAACAGAAGGTTTGGTAGATGTAGATATTATGGCAGATGAAATTTTCTCCAAATATGAACTGATTCCTGATAAAGAGAAGATCGCAAGAAGCGGGTTAAGTGTAAAGCAGGTCAACAACATCTTGTATCTTGCATTTGAAGGTATGGTCATAGCGCATAAGAATTCTAAGAATTCTCCAGATCAAATACCGATGTTCTTGGTTTTGGAAAAAGAGAGTAAAAGTCTCTATTCAGAGAAAGAGGATGCACTTCAGAGTAAACTCTCCTCCCTTAATCTTATGAATATGAAAGGAATGATGGTTCCACTGAGTGAAGTAGTCACTTTACGTAAAGTAGATTCTAATCCAATGATCATGCATAAAAATCTTTCTCGTATGGTAAATGTTTTGGCAGAGACAGATATGGTCTCTCAACTTTATCCGCTTTTAGAAGCTCGTGGTGTGATGTTAGAGGAATTTTCTAAAGAGTATGAGGTAGAAAAAGAACCGGGTATCACAACCTATATGTTTGATCTTCATTTAACAGATAAAAAGACAGGAGAGAAATTCCTTTTACGTTGGGATGGTGAGATGAAAGTATCATTGGATACGTTTAGAGACTTGGGTGGTGCATTTATCTCTGCGCTTATTCTTATCTTCTTATTGTTGGTGATCTACTATAGAAGTTATGCGATTGCAGGTATCGTTCTGCTAGGTTCATTCCTTTCTCTTATTGGGGTGATCGTAGGACACTGGGTAGCCAATTGGTTTACTACTGAGACCTTCTTCCTGACGGCAACCTCCCTCATTGGCTTTATTGCCCTGATAGGGATCTCTTCGAGGAACTCGCTCTTGCTGATAGACTTTGCCAAATCGCTCATGGAGTATCATAGTATGGAAAAACGTAGAGCCATTGCTGTTGCTGCAGCCACTAGAGCTAAACCGATCATGCTGACTGCCGTTGCCATTATTCTTGGTTCGGCACTGCTTGCCGGTGACCCTGTATTTGGTGGACTTGGTGTTGCACTTATCTCCGGTACGGTTGCGGCAGTGTTTGTTTCATTGCTCTTTGTTCCTGTACTTATGGATAACTCCAAGGCGATGGATTTTAAACCAGTTACAGATGGTCATCACGACAGTATTTCTATTACCAAATAGTCTTCTTCTTGGCACCCATAAAAAGGGTGCCACTACAATGTTTTTAACCAACCATCTGCTATAATCATTTAATTAATTTTTAAGGACTAACTATGGCTACAATCGGAATGGGTGACATCAAAAAAGGTGCGAGACTTGAGGTAACAGGAAATCCTTATAGGGTAGTAGAAGCACATCATGTGAAGCCAGGAAAAGGTGCAGCATTTGTACGTATGAAAATCAAAAATCTTCAAACAGGAAAAGTGATTGAAAAAACAGTGCATGCTGGAGATAAATTTGAAGTGCCGGAGTTAGAGCAAAAAACGATGCAATACCTCTACGATGATGGTGAGTTTCTTCAATTCATGGATACAACTACATTTGATCAAATAGGACTTACGCATGAGCAGGTAGGTAAAGATACATTTGATTATATGATAGATGGTATGGAAGCTGAGATATTGTTTCATAGTGGTAAAGCAATCTCAGTTGAAATTCCACAGACTATTACACTTACAGTAGTAGAAACACCACCAAACTTCAAAGGTGATTCACAAGGTGGAAAAAAACCAGCAACACTTGATTCTGGTGCTGTGGTACAAGTGCCATTCTTCATCCTTGAAGGGCAGAAAATTGTTGTAGATACAGTTGAGGGAAAATACTTGGAGAAAGCAAAGTAGACTAGCTTTATAAATTATATAAATAAAAACCGTAGGGTGTTGTCTCCTGACAACACCATTTGAATCTTCAATTTCTATCTAAATATCTTTTCACAATCTTTTACAATCGCACCAGGTATAGTAGCGATAGTCATAAACTCTGACATCTGTAACAGTGGATACATCACAGAGATGTAATACTTTGGATCCAAGATTTTTGCTTTTCCGTTTTCTATGAGTATAGGGTATGGAAGCAGTCCGGCATTGTTTGTACCTATCCTGGAAGTAAACTTACTTGTTCTTTTTCCTAATTGAATACCTATTAGTGTTGAACCGTTATCTAACTTTTGTATAAAAAGAACCTTTTTATTCTTTTTGATCTTTTCTAAAAGATTTTTTCCTGAGGCAACAACGGTCATATCTTCATAGTGGGGCATACCATGCATGAACTGGTACTTTGGTAAAAGTTGGAATTTTAGTGTATCTTTTGAGTTTAAAAGTCCTGTAAATACAGAAGTAATTTTAGCTAAGGTATCTTTCGCTATTTTCTCATCAAAATCTTTTTGCATAAATGCTTTAGCCATATAAAGTGGATTGGTGATACTAATATGGTTGTCTATTTTATTGACTAAAAGACGTAGTGATGCTGTAAATCCTCTGTTTGTTTTACTTGCCATGGTTACCAGCTCTTTATTGGTAAAGACGATAGAGATAAGGTTTCCTTTTTTGTCAACTGGTGTTGCAGCAGCGATGGTAAACCCTGCCTCTTTTAGTTTAGCTTGGGCTGCTGCAACATCCATAAATTTACCTCTTAAATAAGCAGAAATTTTTCCATTGTGAACTTCACCAATATCAGTATTTGTATTTTCAGGCTTGGCTTCTTTCGTACGTTGACTGCTTGGTATATAGTTGGGTGGTATACGTTTTGAGAACTTGATGGACCTGGATGTATCAATTGAACTACCGTTAATAGTGTTTACTTTTACAGGGATAGGTACTTTTGGTGGTTTAGGAATAACAATATTGACCACTCCCTCACCGGTTTCAATACTCTGTATTTTTGGTACTTCTTGCTTGGCTGGTATAGATGATTTAATCTCTTCTTTCTTCATAACAGGAGTAGCTATAGCAGATTTTGTTTCAGCTTTAGGTATTTTCACTTTGGCTTCTTCCTTCACAGGAGCAGCAACTTTAGGCACTTCTTTTTTCACCACGATAGCTGTTGGTGTTTCGGTTAAAGGATTGACATTTGTTACAGCTTTCATGCCAAGAGCAGTTAAGATCTCAGGTATCTCTTTGTCAAGCCTGTGTACAAGTCCTACTCTCTTTTCATCTGTAATGCCTAAAGTATCTGACCAGTTTACCAGTGTAGGCATACCTACAACCAGTTTATTTGTATCTTTTTTAATGTACATATACATAGAACATGGGGCAAAGAGCCCGGCTTCAGGATGTGCACCTTTATTGTCAAACATATTGTAGGAGTACTCTAAGTGACAGAGAGAATATGTCCAGAAGGCATCATAACCTTCTAATATCTCTTCTGCATCATCTAAGTCATACATGAAGTTATGATATCCTGCAATAAGATATTGTTTATCCATAAAGGCAAGTGAGAATTTGTTTTGAAACTCATCAATAAAATCATCAATATCTTCAGGTCTCTCAAACTCATATTCAAAATTGATCATTCTTTTTTGAGTAAGCTTCTTGTATGGAAGGTAAGACTTTTTAAACTTTAATCCTCTTGCTTTAAATTCAGCTTCTATCTTTTCATCTAACGGTTTCAAATGTGCTGTAAACTTTTCTCTTGCGGTTTTGTCTTTAATGCCTAACATATCCAAAATGGCTGTAGGCATAAGGTGACCAACATGTGTATTTTTTTCATCAAGTTTTTTATGGATAAGCATATTAAAAGGAGAGAATCCTGCGATACGTGGATCGATATTTAAAAGTGGTAATATCTCTCTATCGTTAACGATAGGCATAAAGCTAAGTACATCAAGTACTGTTGACCCATACTTCTTTTCATACTGGTCATTGACCCGTTTATGCGGGTCAGAAGTATGGAAACCTATACTTTTCAATTTATTTTCTACAATATCATTAAATGGCTTCTGTATATCTCCTTCAAGAGTATAGAATACTGCAAGGGTCTCTTTTGGTATATCTGATACTACCTCTTTCTTTACAGCAGGAGCAGGAGAAGCAACTTTAGCTACCTCTTCTTTTTTCTCTACTTTTGCTGTTAAAGGATTGACATTAGGCATAGCTTTCATACCAAGTGCAGTTAAGATCTCTGGTATCTCTTTGTCAAGTTGTGCTACAAGTCCTACTCTTTTTTCATCTGTGATACCTAAAGTATCTGACCAGTTAGATAGTGTAGGCATACCAATAACCAGTTTGTTTGTACCTTTTTTGATGTACATATACATAGAACAAGGCGCAAAGAGTCCGGCTTCAGAATATGCACCTTTGTTATCGAACATGTTGTACGAATACTCTAAATGACAGAGTGAATAGGTCCAGAAAGCATCATAACCTTTAAGTATCTTTCTTGCGTTATCACTACTTTCCATAAAGTTATGGTAACCGGCAATAAGATACTCTTTAGCTATGAATGCCTCTTCAAATACCTCTTGGAACTCATCTATAAAATCATCAATATCTTCTGGCTTTTCAAATTCCAATTCAAAGTTGATCATTCTTTTCTTAGAGAGCTTTTTATATGGCATATAGCTTCTAGTGACTTTTGCACCATCTACAGCAAGTTCTTTTTCCAGCATTGCATCAAGAGGTTTAAAGGCAGCAGTAAAATCTGCTCTTACTTTGGCATCTTCTATACCTATCATGTCTAGAATAGCTGAAGGCATGAGGTGACCAACATGTGTATTTTTTTCATCGAGTTTTTTATGAATAAGCATATTGAATGGAGAGAATGCTGCGATACGCGGATCGATGTTTAAAAGAGGTAGGATATTATCATTATTGACTACTGACATAAAGCTCAGTACATCTAAAATAGTTGAACCATACTTTTCCTTATAGTGGTCATTGACTCTTTTATGCGGATCAGTAACGGTGAAACCGATAGTTTTTAACTTCTCCTCTACAAGGGTATTGAATTTCTCTTGTATATCTCCCTCTAAGGTGTAGAAGACTGCAAGAGTGTCTTTGTTAGGTGTTGTTGTGTTGTTGGTTTGTGGGGAAGTAGCTAAAAGTAGTGAAGGTATAAAGAGTAACAGAGTACTCAATATCATTTTTTTGATCTTATGCATAATAATCCTTTAAAGACATTTCTTAATCTATAGGATAGCATATGGTTTATATATAAAATAAATCTAAATTATGATTTTTAATCACTAAAAATGAAAAGCTACCAAAAGTGACTGGTAACTTTTCGAAGTAAATAGTAAAGAAGATTACTTCTTATCGTTAGATACAGTTTTAACTCTATCACTTGTATCGTCAGATACTTCTTTTACAGAATCTCTCGTGTCAGTAGAGATGGTTTTTGTTGAATCATTCGCATTATCAGATACACTTTTTGTGGAGTCTCTTGCATCATTTGAAACTGTTTTAGTTGTTTCATCCAGATCGTTAGAGATGGTTTGTACTGAGTCTCTTGTGTCATTTGAAACTGTTTTTGTTGCATCATCCATATCATTAGAGATTGTTTTTACAGAGTCCCTAGAGTCATTTGAAACTGTTTTTGTTGCATCATCCATATCATTAGAGACAGTTTTTACAGAATCCCTAGAGTCATTAGATATCGTTTTAGTTGCATCGTCTAAGTCATTAGAAACAGTTTTTACAGAATCCCTAGAGTCATTAGATATAGTTTTAGTTGCATCATCCAGGTCGTTGGAAACAGTTTTTACAGAATCTCTAGAGTCATTTGAGATCGTTTGCACTGAGCTGTTAAGATCATTAGAAACAGTTACTACAGAATCTCTAGAGTCATTGGATATGGTTTTAGTTGCATCAGTTGCATCATTAGAAATGGTTTTCACGGAATCAGTACTATCGTTGGAAATTGTTTTTATGGAATCACTACTATCATTTGAGATAGTCACGGTAGTGTCTTTCATATCTGTAGCAATAGTAGTAGTGCTTGTTTTTAAGTCACTGCTTGCACTTGAAATGGAGTCTTTTGTATCTTCTGAAAGTGATACAGTTGCATCTTTCATGTTATGGGTTGTATTTACTTCCATCTCTCTTATATTATCTGATGCCGTAATAGTTGTCTCTTTTGCATCAGCGCTCACATTAGTAATAGTTCTTTCAGCACTTTTACTTGTTTCAACTGCACCGTCCTTCATGGAGGCAACACTGTCTTTTGCATCTTTACTCATGCTGATCGTAGCATCTTTCATATCTTTGAACATGTCTCCGAAACTAAATTCAGCCGATGCGCTTGTAATGAGTGCAGCTGCAGCTACACATGATATAACGGTTTTTTTCATCTTTTCATCCTTTTAATTTTAACCCAAACAATTACATAGTTTAGATTTAAGATAATACTATCTTAGCAATAAGTATTTGAACTATTACTTAAATAGTATTAATAAAATTAATATTAATACATCAAAATAATTGTTATTATCTGGTGTTAATTATTCTGGTATATTTTTTAATTAAAGTTTGAATATGTGTTGATATAGAATGCAGAAAAGAGATAGAGCTACCAGTTCATACTGGTAGCTATTTAGAAGCTGAGTGTAAAAAAGATTATTTTTTTACAGCGTCGTTGTCGTCTGAAACTTCTTTAACAGATTTTCTAGTATCGTTAGAAACTGTTTTAGTTGAGTCATTAGCATTGTCTGAAACAGTGTTTACAGAATCTCTAGTATCGTTAGAGACTGTTTTAGTTGCATCATCCATGTCATTAGAAACTGTTTTTACAGAATCTCTAGAGTCATTAGATATAGTTTTAGCTGTATCATCCATATCGTTAGAAACTGTTTGCACAGAATCTCTAGAGTCATTGGATATAGTTTTAGTTGCATCGTCCATATCGTTAGAAACAGTTTTCACAGAATCTCTAGAGTCATTTGAAATAGTTTTAGTTGCATCATCCATATCGTTAGAAACTGTTTTCACAGAATCTCTTGAATCATTAGAAACTGTTTTTACAGAATCAGTTGTATCATTAGAAACTGTTTTTACAGAATCTCTAGAGTCATTCGAAATAGTTTTAGTTGCATCATCCATATCATTAGAAACTGTTTTTACAGAGTCTCTACTGTCAGCAGAAACAGTTTTAGTTGTATCACTGACATCATGAGATACTGCTATAGCTGAATCTTTCATATCTTTTGAAGCGATAGTTGTACTGTCTTTAAGGTCTTTAGTTGTGTTTGTGATAGAGTCTTTAGTGTCTTCAGCAAGTTCAACTACAGAATCTCTTGTATCTTTACTTGTAGAGATCTCAGCTGTTTTAAGATCATCAGAAACTTTAACTGCAGAGTCTTTCGCATCAGCACTTACATTTGTTACTGTTCTTTCAGCACTTTTACTTGTCTCAACAGCACCATCTTTCATAGACTCAACGCTGTCTTTAGCATCTTTACTCATACTTGTTGCTGCATCTTTCATATCTTTGAACATATCTCCGAAACTAAAATCTGCAGATGCACTTGTAATTAGTGCAGCTGCTGCTACACATGATATAACGGTTTTTCTCATCTTTTCATCCTTTTGAAATTTTTAGATAACACCATCTTAGCAATAACTATTTGAAATAAAACTTAAACGATATAAAAAAAAGTAATTAAACTTCATGATGATTATCAATGTAACTTAGTTATTAAAGATAATTGGTTACAATGTTGACATTAGAAAGATTATAAATAAAAGGGATATAAAATGAAAAAGTTACTACTCAAACTAATGATAACTGCTGCATTATCGATGACATTGGCTTCGGCTGAAGGGTATAGTCAAGGAGAGAGAATACTTGATATGCAAAAGATGGCACAAGCCATGCAAGATATACAGTCAGGCTTTTTCTATAATAATGCGGATATCGTTAAAGCAGGAGTCAAAGACCTTAAAGAGACTATTGTGAAGATCCGACCTACTGATGCAGAAGTGAACAATAAAGATATTTATGAAAAATGGCTACAGAACGATTTGAAGATGACAAATAAGATACAAAAAAAGATTCTAAGAAAATCAGAAGATATCGAGGAGCGTTTTGCAGATGGCGATGCTGTGCAAGCGCTTCAGGCATATAGTAAAATTGCCAGTCGATGTATGCAGTGTCATATACGATTAAGAAAGTGGTAATAGGAAGAAGATGATAAGAATTAAAATTCAATATAGGGAAGCACTAAATGCTGAGTCCTAAAATATTATTAACTGTAACTTTTTTACTCATTCTATCATTGGAAGCGAGTGATATCAGACTTACTGGTACGGTTATTTCTGATGGACAGAAAATGATCGGTAGCCGTTATATGGGATATATAAAAAAGGTATTTGTAAAACTTGGTGACAAAGTTGAACGTGAAGATGAGCTCTATGAGATGGAGTCTGCAGAGTTTGACATCATGAAGTCGCAGGCTGATCTGATGTTGGAGCAGTCCAAGATCGTGGTAGAGTTTTGGCGTAAGAGATTGGAGAATATCAATAGAAAAAAAGAACGATATAAAAATAAGAGCGATATGCCTATGATGAATCTGGACGATCTTGAGGCACAGGCTGAAAATGTAAGTGGGATGCTTGATGCTGCACAGGTAATGGTTGAACAAGCTTCCATTAAAGCAAAGCAGATGGCGACTATATTTAATTACCTTAAGATGAAAGCACCTTCCGCAGGGGTTGTAGTACAGAAAAATATCAAAGTAGGTGATATGGTCATGCCTGGAATGCTGACCATTATGCTTGTGGATACAGAGAGTCTGGAGATAGATGTTTCCGTCTCAGAAGGTATTATTGGCAAGATAAAAGAAAAACAAAAAGTTTTAGTCGAAATTCCTTCTATTAACTATAAGACCGTTGGTATGATACATGCCATTATCCCTGATGCAAACCCTATGACACATAAGATCAAACTGCGTATCTCTTTTGATAAAGGCGACTCGAATGTTTTCCCTGGGATGTATGCAAAAGTAGTGATAAAGAGTGATGATTAATTAGTTGGATAGCAATGCGTTATCAAAAAATGATACACTACTATGAAATTATAGGAGTAAAATATGAAAAATATATATGACTTGATTATCATCGGTGGTGGACCGGGGGGTATTGGCTCAGTGGTCGAGGCAAAAGAACTGGGTCTTGAAAAAGTTCTTATGATAGAAAAAACAGATAACCATTCTCATACGATCAGAAAATTCTATAAAGATCAAAAACGTGTTGATAAAGATTGGCAAGGTCAAGCTGTAGAGCTGGAAGGCAATGTGGATTTTGTTGATGGCACGAAAGAGAGTACGTTGGATTATTTTGATAAACTCTTGGATGATGAGCTTATAGATACACGTTTTAATTGTGCAGTGGAGAGTGTGAAAAAAGAGGGTGATATTTTTCATGTAACATCGGCTTGTTGTGCAGAAAAGGCTAGAAATGTCATTGTCTGCATTGGTCGTATGGGTAAACCCAATAAACCTTCCTATAAAATCCCTCCCTCACTTAGAACACAGATCAATTTTAATTTAGACAAATGCAGCAACGGTGAGAAGATCCTTGTTGTGGGTGGTGGAGATACTGCAGTAGAGTATGCTTGTGAGTTAAGTGAAACGAATGAAGTGACACTGAACTATAGAAGAGAGACATTAGGTAGACCAAATCCTACCAATCAAGAGATGATCACCAACTATAGTAACGATGAAGCAGTGACCTTAAAATTAGGTATAGATATAGAAAGCTTAGCGAGTGAACATGGACAAGTGAAAGTCAACTTTTCCGATGGAGCTGAACTGTTTGACAGAATTATTTATGCTATTGGAGGAACAACACCTAAAGACTTTTTGAGTTGTTGTAGTATTACCTTGGATGAGACAGGTGAGCCTATCTTTGATGAAAATTATGAGAGTGAAGTAGAAGGACTTTATGTTGCCGGAGATATAGTGTTTAATAGTGGCGGAAGTATTGCTATTGCACTTAATCACGGACATCGTATCGTAACACATATATTAAATAGGAGAAAATAATGGCAAGTGTATTATTACCTTTGGCAGCAGGATTTGAAGAGGTTGAGGCAGTAGGCCTTATAGATGTGATGCGTCGTGGAGGCATTGAAGTACGTGTGGCATACATAGATGAGTCACTGGGGCATGGCAAGGTAGTTATAGGAGCCAATGGCATCGGTGTGAAGGCAGATACAGCCATTAAAAATGTCATATCTGATGACTTTGATATGATGGTACTTCCCGGTGGATGGGACGGTACGTACGCTTTGGCTGAACATGCCCGAGTGATAGAACTTGTTCAAGAGTTTAAAGCTAAAAAGATCATAGGTGCAATGTGCGCTGCTCCATTTGTACTCAAAAAAGCAGGGGTTTTGGGTAATGACTATACCTGTTACCCCGGAGCAAAAGATGAGATAGACCATCCCGGTTACAGAGATGACCTCAAAGTGGTAGAAGATGGTAATGTGCTTACCTCCCAAGGTCCTGGAACAGCAGTATGTTTCGGTTTGGCTATCGTGAAAAAGCTTGTGGGTGAAGAGAGTATGCAAGCGGTTAAGGATGGAATGCTTTTGGATTATTGTTAAATCCAATTTATATATTTAGGTTTTCTCTCCGAAAACCTATTGCTTAAACGAAAAAGTACCTATTTACGGGTTTTGATTTTTCGTTTAAGGTTACAAAAATCTCATTTAAACTTAAAGTGACGGTGAGAGCGAGTTTTTGAGATTAACATAATGATGATTCTTTGAAAAATAAAAACCTTATAAAATTATATATTTTATAAGGTTTTAAAAACTATAAGCTTTCTAAATCATAGAACAAAGGAAATCATGGAATTCAAAATACGCTCTGCCTTAATAGTTATGATATCTGTTGGTATTACACTACTGGGAGTTACATCAACAGCATCAGCACAGATGAAAAATGTAGCCAAGTCACAGCTGCTACCAACTGAAAATCAAATGATAGTAGCTTACTATGGACGTCCAGGTGTCAGGGCAATGGGTGTACTTGGTAAATACAGCCTTGAAGCGATCATCCCGATCATTAAAGCAAAAGCCAATGAATATAAAAAAGCAAGTGGCAATCAAAATATTGTGCCTGGATTTGATATCGTATATGATATGGCTACTATTCATCCTGGAGGAAATAAAAATTATATTAGTACACTTTCCAGTCAAAAACTAATGCCCTATATCCATGCAGCAAATAAATATGGTTTTGTACTCTTTCTTGATCTTCAACTGGGGAAGAAGACTCCCGTACAATCTATTAGATCTGTACTTAAGTATCTTAAATATAACAATGTACATATAGCTATTGATCCCGAGTTTAATGTTCATGGAGTAGGTATTCGGCCCGGTAAGATCATTGGTCATATTACTGGTAATCAGGTGAATCAGGTACAGGAAGCAATGAGTAATTATATGAAAAAACATGGAATTAAAGAGAAAAAGATACTCATTGTGCATATGTTTAGACACTCAATGCTTACAAATAAAAAGGATATTAAAACTTATGATAATATCAAGCTTGTATTTAATCTGGATGGATTTGGATCAGCAGGCTTGAAAGTATCAATCTATAATAGCATATATACAAAAAGATTATCAAACAAAGTTGCAAGTGGATTTAAACTCTTTTTCAATCAAGACAAACCTTATTTAATGACTCCTAAACAAGTTTTGGGCTTGGAATCTGTTAATGGTGAGAGGATCAAGGAACCACCTAAGTACATTAATTATCAATAATAGGAATAGAGATATGATACATTTAACAAAGAGATTATACAAAAGTTTTTTTCTGATTATACTCCTCTCTACTGTACTTTTTGCCGGGAAGATCACACCGGCTGCTGAACAACCGGACCTTTATCTCCCTTTACTCAAAGACAAACGCATTGCATTGGTTGTAAATCACTCGTCTTTGGTAAGACAAGAGCATTTGCTTGATACTCTTTTGAAGCATGGGGTTAAGGTGAAAAAGATCTTTGCCCCTGAGCATGGCTTTCGTGGTGAAGCAGATGCTGGTGCCCATATCAAAAACTCTCGTGATACGCAAACCGGACTTCCCATCATCTCCCTTTACGGTAAACATAAAAAACCGACAAAGAGAGATCTTGAGGGGATTGACTTGATCCTGTTTGATATCCAGGATGTGGGTGTCCGGTTCTATACTTACCTTTCGACACTGCACTATATCATGGAAGCAGGGAAAGAGAAGCATATTCCTGTCATCGTACTGGATAGACCCAACCCAAACGGGCACTATATTGACGGACCTGTACTTCAAAAAAAGTATCGCTCCTTTGTCGGTCTTCATCCTGTACCTGTCGTCTACGGGATGACGATCGGAGAGTATGCCAAAATGATCAATGGTGAGAAGTGGCTCAAGGGTGGTGGTAAGGTGAAGCTTACCGTCATACCACTGGCAAACTATACACACAGCAGTTTTTACTCACTTCCGGTCAAACCCTCACCCAATCTCCCTAATGACAGGGCTGTTGCACTTTATCCTTCTCTGGCATTCCTTGAAGGAACGCTTATCTCAGCAGGGAGAGGCACAAAAAAACCTTTTCAGCTTTACGGTGCACCCAAATATGAAGTAAAAAAGTTCTTTTTTGTCCCAGAGTCAAGACCGGGAGCTAGATATCCCAAGTTCAAAGGCAAGCGATGTTATGGTGTGAATCTGAGTAAAACAGACTTCAGGAAAAATCGTGCCAAACAGCGCTTGAACCTTTCCTATCTTCAAGACGCTTATACCAACTATCCCGATAAAAAGGGGTTTTTTCTTAAAAACCGATTTATTGATAGTCTCGCAGGCTCTGATCAACTGCGTAAGCAGATAGCGTCAGGTGCATCTGAGGAGACGATCCGTAAAAGCTGGGAAAGAGATCTTGACACGTTTAAGCAAATACGAAAAAAGTATCTTCTTTATCCCTGATATGGGCTAACGTACAGGAACAACAGGACGGTAGTGAATGCCTTGTTCTTTAAGCCGTTTGAGTCCTGCTTCGGATGCGCGTTTTTGAAAGTCTCCCCACTTGCGTTTTTTCTGTTCTGTCCATGCAACTTCTGAAAGTGCCAATGTCCTGGGCCAGGCAAGATAATCTGCGATCTTTTCATTCAGCAGTGTTTCAGACCAGAGACAGGCTTGTACACCACGAATATAGGAGGAGTTACCTGGATTGAATGTGTATGTTTTCTGGGTGCTGACGGGAGTAGACCAGGTATGTCCCGGTTCCTTTTTACTTCTGGTATATTGCTGATCAAAATAGAGATACTGAACCGGCACCATGATAACATTGCGATGCTGCTTGATCAATTTTCTGCCGGCTTTTGGACTTTTCCACGCCATAAAAATATCACTTTGTCTTAACATTGGTTTGCCCTGCATCACCTCCTGCCAGACGATCATTTTTCGCTGGTGTTTTGCAAGAATTTTATCCAAACGGGTGAAGAAATAGTTTTGTACCTCTTTGGTATTTTTCAATCCTTTTTTTTGCATCAAATTATGGACAGCAGGAGATTTTTTCCAGGCGCCTTTGGGGATCTCATCTCCTCCCAGGTGAATGTAGTGAAAAGGAAAAAGTCCGCTGACTTCCGAAATAACATTTTCAAGAAAAATGTAGCTGCTTTCCATTCCCGGATTGATCGTGTTGTTAGTCACTTTTTGCACAGAACGGTAACGGCTTTTATCTTTGGGATCCTGCAGGAGTTTTGGATAAGCGACAATGGCTGCTTTTGCATGACCGGGGATATCGATTTCCGGAAGGATCTCTATGGAGCGAGCTTTGGCATAGGCAACGATCTCTCTAATCTCATCCTGTGTGTAGTAACCTGACTGGATCTTATTTTTTGGACCACGTATGGCAGGATAAGTCGAAAAAGGAAGTTTTGTGCCCGGTCCCCGTCTCGCCCCTATCTTTGTCAGTAGTGGATATTGCTTGATCTGGATACGCCATCCCTCATCATCCGTCAAGTGCCAATGAAAGCGATTAAGTTTATGCTGCGCCATACGGTCGATAAACTTTTTGATATAGGATGTGGAGAAGAAATTTCGTGAAGTGTCCAGCATCATTCCACGCCATTTGAAACGTGGATAATCTTCTATAGTGCAGGAGGGGATATACCAGTTTTTTTCTCCTCTACTTGACCCTGATTGTCCCCAGATAGCAGGATCCATCAGCTGCATTAGTGAAACGACCGCATAGAAGAAGCCTGCCTTGTCTCTTGCTTCAATAGTGACCTGCTCTTTTTCGATATGAAGCCGGTACGCCTCAGACTTTTTGATCTTTTTCGGATCGTAATGAAAACGTATGCTCTTATCTTTGGAAACTCTGGCTCTCTGCAGTAGATATCCTGCGTTTTGTTTCAACTGCCTTTGCAGATACGCTATGGCATTTTGGGAAAGGGATGTGTCAGAAAGGTATCGGGTTTGTTTTGTCAAAAGGAATTTTCCGTTTCCAGGAAGAAGCTTCTGCGGCTTAGGGATAATTACATTTGTGCTGTTCCCTGCAATAAGGAACAGGGGTATGATCATTACCATAAACAGTATTATAAAAAAAGATGACAGTTTATTTTTATGCATCTTTTCTAAGTTTTCCTTTCTGATCTGGAATAAGTAGCATACCACATTTTGTAGCGCTTCTCTCTTGAGATTTAACTCTATACTCCAATACAATCCAAACTGTCACACTCTTCTTATTTTAAATCATTAAGATTTTTAACATCTTGTGCTGAAAGTTTAGTAGATACTTCATTCATGCATTAAAAATAGTCCCATTAGTTTGACAAATAAACAAAAAGAATAGATAAAAAGATTTAAAAAAAGACTAAATGATATAACTCCAGCAAACTTCTGTTCTAGACAAAAAATACGACTGTCTGAGACTTATCCCCATTAAAATAAAACTCATATTTTTTCTCAATAATTCCAAGTTCTACAAAACCTTATAATGTTATATATTTTATAAGGTTTTCAAAATACGCTGTTTGGTTCTTACTTTCATTTTTAACAAAGATTTAAGCTACTTCATTCCATAATACAGTCATGTAGATTATAATAAATTGTTGATTTCTAAAAAGAAAAGCTAAACTATTTGTGAAAATAGGGCGGAAAACCTACGGATCTCTTTAGAGAAAGCCAGGTTACCTAATCAAGGGGTAATCTGGCTTTTTTAGTTTAAATACTAAATAATTCTTAAAGGGATTAAAAATGAAACAAATCAAAATGCTCTTGCTGGCAAGTATGGTAATACTATTCACTGCATGTGGAGGAGGTAGCTCTTCTGATGGTACAGCACCTTCTGCTACTACTTCAGGTTCTACACCAACTGCTACTACTCCAGACTCTACATCTTCTGCAAAGACTGAAACTGGTGTTATGTCACTCAGTATCACCGATGCACCACCACAGTTACCTGGGACTGTTACGGCTGTTTATATTACAGTTACGGGTATTGAGTTCAATTATGATGGCAACTGGATGGATGTTAATGATTTTGAGTTTGAAAATGATGAGTTTGAAAAGAACAAGTTTGAATCCCAGACATTTGACCTGCTTGCTCTTCATGATGGTGAATCACTTTACCTTGGAGATATTGTGTTGCCGGTAGGACACTATAAAGAGATCCGATTTAAGTTGGATGCTCCTGAAAAAAATGGAAAAGTCAAAAGTAATCCGGGTTGCTATATAGAATTCGGTGAAGACGAACCAATAGCACCTTTATTTGTACCGAGTGGGGGACAAAGCGGCTATAAAGGCAAAGGTGATTTTGATATTACTGCAAATGCAAAAATCAAAATTATGGCAGATTTTAATGTGGAGAAATCGATCGTTGTTGCAGGAAACAGTGGGAAATATCTATTGAAACCTGTAATCCGATTGGTTGTTACTGAGCTTTCAGGTACGATAAATGGAACAGTGGTTGATATAGAAACTTTCAATAAAGAGAATGATGATTTATTTGTTTATGCTTACGAAGCTGGTACTTATGATAGCACCTATCCAGAAGATGATGAAATGGTACCAAACAGTGATGGGAGTCATTTTCTTAATTCCATCAGTAGCACGGATGTTAATATGAGTGATGGAAACTTTACGTTGTCCTTTCTGGAAGAAGGGGCCTATGATCTTGTAACTGTAAACTATCCAGTAGATGTTGAAGGTACTGACCCCATTGTTGTTGATGTGGAAAAGGGTGATGATGGGAAAGGTGTCATTGTCTCCAAAGCAACAGAAACACCTGTTGACGTGAATACTTCAGACTATCCACCACTTTAGTTTTATGTTCCAGGCTGTTTATACGGAGTCTGGAGTAAATATTGATCAATACCTTCAATACAAACTGCTACCATATACCATCTAAGGCGTTAAGACCTATTAAGCTGCAAAGATAGACATTTTGCCGAAAGAGACATAGGCAATCAAGTTAAATTGGTGGCAGTTGATGAAAAAGGCAGAGGTATTGAATCCTGCACGGCAGATGTTAAGACCATACTACATAAAGATGAATCAAAGAGTTTACGTCCCGGAATAATGCCAGAACGAGGTAGAAGAGGTGCTTTAGAAGTTTATGATGAGATCAAAAAAGCATTGGTGCAGTAATCTTCAAGATTCTGTTAAGATTTTTGTGTAACTAGATAGCATTTAGAACATATTCAATATTATTGTTAGGAATAAAACACTTCTCATACATCTCTTTGGTCATATGCTGTTTTAAAACCTCTTTAGGAACTACTATAGAAGGCAAACCTGATGATCCAGGAGTGATCTCATATTTACCGTACTGTATGAGCAAACCTTCATTGGTGATTGTAAAGTAACCTGCATTACGGAAATTAAATAACTGATCACTTGCTTTAAAATAAGTAATAAAATCCTCATCGGCGACCTCTTTTACCACACGCTTTAAAACATATTTATCAAACGCTTCATTTTTGCCAAAGAGATTTTCCCAATCAAGCTTCATACCATATTCTCTGTCATACATATAGTGGGATATATGACTATTACCATGCGCTGCACCTGCACCATATTCATATTGAAATATTTCTATGGTGACGATATTTTCATTAAGATAGCTAAGCTTCTCTCTATATGTGAATTCACTGACATCTATATCTTGAACATTGCATTTTGTAAGGTTAGTCTCTACAAGCTGATCTTGGTTTATACTTGGAATAGAAAGTGAATCACTTAGGATATCTCCCAATAGAAAGTTTTGTTTGACTAACTTTAATCTCTGTAAAGGAGAGATATAGCTGTACTCTTCACAGGATTTTCCATACGCCTCTTTAGTATCCATGACGCGTAAAAGCTTTTGAGTCTTTACCTTCACTGCTTTATTTTTCTCTATGATGCTGTTTGCGTAGGTATTCGTTCCCAGTGTAAAGATATATGCAACAAGAAGAAACGAAAGTGATCTTATAGTCATAGAGAATCCTCCACCTTTTTTACATTTTCATATCACTACTTTCATAGGTGAGTAATAATAGTTTGGACAAAAACCTTATAATTTAACATAGTCTATAATGTTTATCGCTGTAGCGACATTCAAGTATTCTAAATTTAAATGTAAGTATATCTCTAAAATGTCTGTAAAATATGACATTTACTAATAATTTCAATAATATTGACTTAATTTACTATCAATCTGTAATCTAACGCATAACTATTTTCTATGAATTGGGGTTTGTAGTCGGTAGCTAAGATACTCTTGAAAAAGTTAAAACCTTATAATCTAACATATTTATAACGTTTATCGCTGTAGTAACGTACTGAGACCATTTATAAGCAACCGAGAATATAAAACCTTATAAAATAGGCTATATAGGAGATTTTATAATGAAAACATGACCAACTGATTAACATAATTCCTTATGCATAAAAAATGAAAAAGTACATTTCAAGTGTGAAAACTAAGTTGTTTATTTAAAATTTCTCAAAAATTTTACTTGATTAATATAATAACATTTCTCTGAAAAGTAGTGGGGTGCTTCTAAATCACTGTCAGACAATGTGCAAATATATTTGCACATACAATACACACATTTTCTTTATACTGCTCATGGTTGACTTTTTAAAAAGGAGTTGCTATGAACCCACATTTTGTACATTTTGGAGAGTTGTATAGACATCTTGAAAATTCCCCCCAAAAAGAAGCGTTTTTACATCATCGTGATGGAGATGGATGGAAAGTATTTTCCAAAGAAGAGTTTCTGCTGAATATTCGCTATCTTGCGTTAGCCGCCTATAAAAATGGGTGGAAAGGTAAGCAGATAGCTATTGCGGTATCACCATCTCCGTATTGGTTAATGATCGATTATGCTTTGATGTTAGCAGGTGCAGTCTCTGTTCCGCTTTTTACCAATATCTCTTCTCGTAACCTTCTTTTTCAACTGCTTGATGCCTCGATACATACAGCTTTTATAGAAGTTAAAAAGCATGAAGAACTTATTTTGCAGGCAGATGAGAGTATAGAGCTTATCTATCTGGGTGAAGAGAGTTCCGGCTACATAACCTTTACAAAACTTCTTGCACAAGGTAAAGAGATAGACAAAGATGATCCATCACTCTTTGAGACACTTCTGTATCAACTTCATGAAGAAGACCTGGCAACCATCGTTTATACTTCCGGAACTTCCGGAACGCCTAAAGGTGTAGAACTTACACATAAAAACCTTATTTCCCAGATCCATGCAACAGCTTTAAATTATCAGTTTGACAGAGAAAAAGATATCGCTTTTTCTTTCTTGCCTTTAGCACATATATTTGAACGTATGGTAATGCATTTTTATCTCTCAAGAGAGTTAACTGTGTACTTTGCGGATGATGTAAAAAATGTGGGAGTGCTGCTTAAAGAGGTTAACCCTACAGTCATGACCGTGGTACCCAGACTGCTGGAAAAAGTCTTTTTCAAGATGAAACTCAAGGCCATGGAAGGAAACATCCTTAAAAAAGGTCTTGTCATGCTTGCCTTTTATCGTGCAACGACGAAAGATCCTTTCACTGATGCTTCCTTTCTAGACAAGTTGTTAGATAAACTTGTGTACCAAAAGCTTCGTATGGCCTTTGGTACCAGGCTGCGCATGATGATAAGTGGCGGGGCTGCACTGTCAGATATGTTGTACCGGTTTTATTTGAATATCGGTATCCCTCTTTATCAAGGGTATGGGCAAACAGAGTCAAGTCCTGTTATTTCTGCAAATACACCTGAAAATAATAAGATAGGAACCTGTGGTAAAACATTTCCAGGAGTTGAAGTCATGGTCAGCGATGAGGGTGAGTTGTTTGCCAGAGGTGCAAATGTAATGCGGGGATATCATAAAAATGTGGCCGCTACAAATGAAGTCATTGACAGTGATGGTTGGCTGCATACAGGAGATCTGGCTCAGATAGATGATGAAGGTAATATCAGTATCACTGGTAGGAGACGTGAGCTTTTTAAAACCTCTACCGGAGAGTATGTCTCTTCGGTCTATATAGAGCAGGAGTTGGTGAGTAATGGCTGGTTTGAATATGCACTTATCGTAGGTGACGGAAAACCTTTTGTTGTTGCTCTGCTTTTTGTAGAACCAGAGTGTTTAGGACGCTTGGCTACCAAGATGAAAAGTACACCCCTAAAGGCACTGGAGTCACAGAAATTTCAGAAGATGAGTGAAAAATTTATCAAAAAAATCAATCTCAAGTTGAACCATTGGGAGAAAATACGTAAGTTTAGACTTATCGGTGACACATTGAGCATAGAAAATGGAGAACTGACCCCTTCAATGAAATTGGCAAAAAAACAACTTCTTGAACGTTATAGTAATGAGATTGAAGAGATGTATAAGGATCATCTATGACAAAGAAAAATTCAAAAACATATAATCAAAAAGAGCGTATAGCCATTATCAGCGGATTGCGAACCCCTATGGCAAGAGCAGGTGGAAAGTTTAAACAGTTACAGGCGGATCGACTGGGGGCTATATTATTTCGGGAACTGATGATGCGTTCGCCTGTAGGTGTAGATGCAGTGGATGAAGTGATCATTGGAAATGTGGCGCAACCCATACATGCAGCGAACATTGCCAGAGTCATTGCTTTACGTGCAGGTTTCCCTGAACCTACACCGGCACTGACCGTACACCGAAACTGTGCTTCAGGTATGGAGTCCATCACTACGGCAGTCTCCCGTATACATGCAGGAGAAGGTAAAGTTTATGTTTGTGGTGGGGTAGAGTCTATGTCTAATATTCCTCTGGTCTATAGTGAAAAGATGACAGGTCTTTTTGAAAAGCTTTCACGTTCTAAAAGTGCGTTAGATAGCATACGTGCCCTTTTTGGTTTTAGACCCGGTTTTCTTAAACCTGTCATTGGACTGATGTCTGGACTGACCGATCCTGTAAGTGGACTGCTTATGGGATCTACGGCCGAAGTATTGGCACAGGATTTTGGGATAAGCAGGGAAGAGCAAGATACCTTTTCTCTGCTGAGTCATCAAAAAGCCCAAAAAGCCAAAGAGAGTGGACGATTTTCCCTGGAAAGTATGGCGGTTGTCTATGATGAACATGAAGGAAAGTACTTGGATTTTGATGATGGTATCCGAGAGAGTCAAACCTTGGAAAAACTGGCACATCTCAGACCTTTTTTTGATAGGAAGAATGGGACAGTTACTGCCGGGAACTCATCACAGATCACTGATGCAGCAGCGGGTGTGATACTGATGAGTGAGAGTGAAGCTAAAAAACGAGGCTTGGAACCTTTGGGGTATTTGCGTGATTATGCCTATGAAGGTCTTGATCCTAAACGTATGGGACTGGGACCGGTTTTTGCCACACATAAGCTTTTTAAGCAAACGGGTTTGAGTATGAAAGATATAGAGATTATGGAAATCAATGAAGCTTTTGCGGCACAGGTGATCGCCTGTGAGAAAGCATTTGCTTCAGTGGAATTTGCAAAAATGCATTTCGGTGAGGATAAAGCTGTAGGTGCGATAGACCCAAATATACTCAATGTTAATGGTGGTGCCGTAGCCTTGGGTCACCCTGTAGGTATGACAGGCACAAGACTGGTATTGACGGTGTTACATGAACTTAGACAACGTGGGCAACAACGAGGATTAGCTACATTATGCATCGGTGGTGGGCAAGGTGCTGCACTGTTACTGGAGGTAGAGTGATGAAATATTTTAACCTGAATAGAGATGATAGAGGTATTGTAACACTGATATTTGACACACCGGATTCAGCTGTAAATGTACTTTGTTTTGATGCACTTTATGAGCTAGAACAACAGATCATTGAAATGAAGAATGATAAAAGCATCAAAGCACTTTTTATAGAGAGTGCCAAAGAGCATATCTTCATTGCAGGGGCAGATATCAAGGAGATAAAAGCGTTTAAAGATTCGGCAGAGACTGTGGAGAAATTACGACATGGTCAGGAGATATTTAACAGGCTTGAAAACCTACCTTTCCCTACCGTTGCCATGATAGACGGTGCATGTCTGGGTGGAGGCTTGGAACTCTCCCTTGCCTGTGATTATCGTGTGGCTACCAATGATGCACATACACGCATAGGTTTAGTCGAGGTGAGTTTAGGCATCATCCCCGGACTTGGTGGGACACAGAGGCTTCCACCACTGGTTGGATTTACGAAGTCCATAGAACTTATCACTGCATCAAAACGTTTGAAAGGTGATAAAGCATTAGTACTGGGTCTTGTGGATGCATCTGTACCCAGTGGTTATTTGGGTTTTAAAAAAGAGGAGTTTAGCCAGGAGATACTTGAGGGAACACTTGAAGAAAAAGTGAAAAAAAACCGTAAAGGTGTCAAATGGTATGAAAAGTTTGGACCTGTAAAAATGTTGATCGCTAAAATGGCGAGAAAAGAGATCTTGAAAAAAACAGCAGGACATTACCCTGCACCTTTAAAAGCTGTTGATGTACTCGAAGAGACATTGTCTATGTCTTTAGAAGAGGGATTGAAGATAGAACTGGAAGCATTTGAACCTCTTGCAACAAGTCAGATATCTAAAAATCTCATAGAACTATTTTTTACCTCTGAGAGACTTAAAAAAGAGACCTTCTCCAAAGGAAAAGTTAAAAATATCTCTAATTCTGCAGTCGTTGGTGTAGGCACCATGGGGTCAGGTATCGCATGGGCATTGGCGGCAAAAGATATTCCTGTGCGATTGAAAGCAAGAAAGATGAGCAGCATTGCTCAAGCGATAGCAAAGATGATGCAGAACTTTGAAGCCATCAAGAGAAGAGGACGGCTGACCAGTCGTGAGATAGGTCTGAAGATGGACGCTGTGACCCACACTACAGGTGTTGAAGGATTATCCAGTATGGATATGGCAATCGAAGCAGTAAGTGAGGAGCGTGCCATCAAACAAAAAGTCTTTGAAGAACTGGAAACATTCATGCCTCAAGATGCCATCATCGCTACAAATACCTCTTCCTTGGCTATTACCGATCTGGTACAAGAGTGTCAGCATCCTGAACGTTTTGTGGGGATGCACTTTTTTAATCCTGTAGCAAAGATGCCACTGGTAGAAGTCATTGCAGGAGAAAAAACCTCTGAAGATACTATAGCTACTGTTGTGCAACTTGCTAAAAAACTAGGTAAAACACCTATCAAAGTAGGAGAGTGTGCAGGGTTTTTGGTGAACCGTACTCTGTTGCCTTATCTCAACGAGGCAGCCAAAATGTTTGAAGAGGGTGAAAATATCGAACGTATAGATGAGATACTCACTGACTTTGGTATGCCTATGGGTCCTTTTACCCTTGCCGATGAGGTGGGTATAGACATTGGGGAGAAAGTTTCTTATATTTTACATGAAGCATATGGCGAACGTATGATGCCATCCCCTTTACTTGAGCAGATGTCTGCCAAAGCATGGTTAGGCAAAAAAACAGGCAGTGGTTTTTACATCCATAAAGGTAGGAAAAGATCACCCAATGGAGAACTAGAAATATTGAGAAGCAGCAGTGTAAAACTGAAAAAAAACATCATACTTGACCGTGCCATACTCATTATGGTCAATGAAGCGGCACGCTGTTTGGAAGAAGATGTAGTGGCCAATGCCCAGTACTTAGATATGGCGATGGTTATGGGAACAGGTTTTCCTGCATTTAGAGGTGGACTTTTACGTTATGCAGATAGTGAAGGTTTGGCAAATATTGTAGCACGATTGGGTATGCTGAAAGAACAGTTTGGTGAACGATTTACGCCTGCAGAAACACTTATAGAAATGGCAAAAAACAATCAAACATTTTATGGAGGTGTGTGATGGGACTTTTATTACTGGTGATCATTGTAGCTTTGGCATTGGCATATTTTGCAGCGCCATTATGGGCTTGGTTTTTAGCATTAGGTGCATTGCTGTTAGGTGCTGAAGCTTCTTTGTTTTGGTGGATACCTTCGATTGCTTTAGCTGTAGTGCTGCTCATCAAAGAGATACGTGTAAAACTCATTACCCAGCCTCTTTTTACATTGCTCAAATCCAAGGGTTTACTGCCTAAGATCTCTGATACGGAGAAAACAGCGCTTAGAGCAGGGGATGTCTGGGTAGAGGGTGAACTCTTTTCGGGTAAACCTGATTTTAAAAAGATCTTTGAAAACCCGTATCCTGCACTTAGTGAGGAGGAACAAGCTTTTATAGACAACGAAGTCAATGAAGTTTGTGCCATGACAAGTGATTGGGAAGTCTTTGAACAAAGAGATCTGCCAAAAGAGGTATGGAAATACCTCAAGAGTAAGAAGTTCTTAGGAATGATCATCCCTAAAGAGTATGGAGGACTTGGCTTTTCAGCGTATGGACACTCTTGTGTTATTGAAAAGCTGGCCACACACTCCCAAGTACTGGCCATCACTGTGATGGTACCTAACTCACTTGGACCTACCGAGTTACTTTTACATTATGGACAAGGGGAGCAGAAAAAACATTACCTTCCCAGACTTGCCGATGGACGAGACATCCCTTGTTTTGCTTTGACTGAACCAGAAGCAGGGAGTGACGCTGCTTCCATACAGTCTGAGGGTGTGGTCTTTAAAGACAAAGAGGGTGAAGTAAAGATCAAACTGAACTTTGAAAAACGTTACATCACACTCTCTTCTATTGCTACAGTCATAGGCCTTGCTTTTGTGCTTAAAGACCCTGAAAATATTTTAGGCTTAGGAAAAGAGTTGGGCATTACCTGTGCCTTGGTCGATGCTAAAAGTAAAGGTGTTGATCAGACACAACGGCATGACCCGTTGAATGTACCGTTTGTCAATGCACCACTGTTGGGTAAAGATGTCATCATAGGCATAGACGATGTCATTGGTGGGCATGATGGGTTAGGAAAAGGTTGGCAAATGCTTATGGAATCACTTGCTGTAGGTAGAGGTATCTCTTTACCATCTACCAGTACAGGAGGCTCTAAACTTGCTACCTATGTAGCTTCTACTTACTCTGTGGTACGGTATCAGTTTGGTTTGAGCATCGCCAAATTTGAAGGAATTGCTGAAGTGTTGGGTCGTTTGGGTGCAAGTACCTATATGCTTGATGCTGCAAAAACCTTTACCTTAGGTGCCATTAACGCAGGAAAAAAACCAGCTGTTGCCAATGCCATCATGAAGTACCAAAGTACAGAAATGTTCAGACATAATGTCATAGATGCGATGGATATACAAGGTGGTGCTGCCATCTCAAGAGGGCCTCGGAACCTTTTAGCACATGCCTATTTTGGTGCGCCCGTTGCCATTACGGTTGAGGGTGCAAACATCATGACCCGTACACTCATCATGTTCGGGCAAGGTATGATACGCTGTCATCCGTATGCATACGCACAGATAGAAGCCCTTGAAGAAGGTGATGTGAAAGTATTTGATACTTTATTATTTTCACATATCGGACACGTGACCCGCAATAAAGCAAGAGCCTTCGTACTGGGAATGACGCGTGGTTATGCCCATATTTCACACTCCAACGGTAAAGCAAAACGTTATGAACAGAAACTTGCATGGGCTTCTGCGAGGTTTGCCTATTTGAGTGATGTTGCTTTAGGTCTAATGGGTGCATCTTTGAAGCGAAGAGAGTCTGTATCTGGGAGGTTTGGGGATGTGTTGTCGCAGATGTATCTGATCACCGCGGCACTCAAACGTTTTGAAGTAGAAGGAAGTAAGCAGAGTGATGAAGTATTTTTAGAGGTAGCCGTTGAAGATGCCTTTGGAAAAATAGATATTGCTTTTAGAGGTATACTTAAAAACTTAGTGCCTGGAGCGCTGGGCATGCCATTTAGAATGTTAGGATACTACACACGTTTAAACCCTATGGGAAAAACCATTAAAGATGACAATTTACATCACGTAGCTGTAGCTTTGTGTGAAGATGACAGTGTAAGAGAAAGAATCTGTGGAAATATTTACATGGGTGAACGTCCACAACAACTTTTAGCTGCAACACATAAGTTGCAAGAGGTCAAAGCATTGCTTGACAAAGAGAAGAGAGAAGAGCGTTTAACTGAAGGTGAAAAAAGACAACTGGAAGAGGCAAGAGAGTTACAACATGAGATCATTACGGTAGATTCATTTGTTCATGATGAGTATTTTCATAAAAAGACAAGGGATAAAAAGGTTTAATTATGCGTTTGGCATTGGCATTTTCATCGTTGGTTATAGGTTTGGTTCGTAAGCTTTCCGGTGCAAACATCACCATCTCAGGAGAGGAGGTAGCGGATTCTCCCGTACTTTTTGTTGCCAACCACTTTACACGTTTTGAAACTTTTGTTGTGCCTCATATGCTCTATGAAGAGTATGGCAGGGTTTCCAGATCTTTAGCAGATGACAGTGTATTTGTTGGTACATTGGGCAGGTTCATGCGTTGGGTCGGAACGATCTCTAACAAAAATAAAGCCCGTGACTGCATCATTGTAGAAGACTTGCTAAAAGGGAGTTCGGATTGGATCATTTATCCTGAAGGCTATATGGTGAAAAATAAACGTATCACCTTTGATAATGGAGAATTTTGTACACATTCTCCTGAATATGAAGGTCCTATCCATACTGGGGCGGCAGTGATGGCTCTCAGAGCAAAAATGGCGCAGCTCAGAGCAAAAACACACAGTAAAAAAGATCTAAAACGCTTCTGTTCTTCTATGGGAATAGATGCAGATGGTATTGATACAACATTGGAAGTCAAAGTGGTTCCCATTTCTATTACATATTATCCGATACGACCAGGGAAGAACCGTTTTTTGACCTGGGTTAACAGTATTGTTCAGCAACGGAATACAAGAATGTTTGAAGAGCTTGAAATAGAGGTGAATCTGCTTATGGATGCACATATGAATATACGCTTTGGAGAAGCTATACACCTTGATACGTATATGGAGTCATTTTTAGAGGATGAAAATTTACTTTATGATTGGGACAATATTAATGCTTTCATAGATACGCAGCGTAAAGTACTTACAAATACAATGATGCAGAGGGTCTATTCTCAGATGCAGATACATTTTGACCATCTGTTTATTTTGAGTCTGGTGACGATGCCTACGGTGAAAGTCTGCCCTTCGTATCTCAAAACGCTCATCTATAAAAACGCCCGTTCCCTGAGAACCTTTGAAGACTATAATCTACATGTAGAGTTACAAAAAGAGCTTTTTAAAATGATACTTGATGAAAATTATGAACCATTCAGCTCAGCTATTGATCTTGCAACAAAACAGCAGATACTCTACCAAGACAGTGATGGTGATTATTTGTTTGACAGATCTTTGCTTGAAAAAGAGTATCCCTTCCATAAGGTGAGGGTAAAAAATACCCTTCAAGTCATCCTCAATGAGATCAAATGGCAAGAGCCTATCGTGCAGATGGCTGAAGAGAATAGTCACTACAGTGAACAAGAATTAAAAGAAGACAACTTTACACATCTTCAAAAGAGTGAATGGGCATATTATGAATCGGAGTATCAATTGTATTATGAAAAAGCACCTGGTAAAGAAGAGAAAGGTGCTCCTATCGTACTCTATAATAATAAGAATGAAGTAGGATTGGTCTTCTCTCATGGATATATGGCATCTCCGGAAGAAATACGTACTTTAGCCGAGTATCTGTTTGAAAAAGGCATCAATGTTTATGTACCTAGACTACGTGGGCATGGTACAGACCCTGAAGTATTAAAAAGTGTAAGTGCTCAAGACTGGGAAACAGATTTTGAACGTGCTTTTACTGCTATGAGACAGGTTTGTTCCAAAGTATTCATCGGTGGTTTCTCTACGGGAGGATTGCTTGCACTGTTACATGCAGCACAGTATAAAGTAGATGGGGTCATCGCTCTGAACTCTGCATTGATGCTTCATGACTTACGAGTGAGTTATGTTGTACCGACCTTGCATTTTTTTAATGAGATGATATCTTATCTCAATGCTAAAGGCATCCAAGAGTGGATAGACAACTCTCATACGGAACAACCCAAAGTCAATTATCTTAAACACCTACTCTCTTCTGTGTCAGAGCTTGAAAAAGTGATGTCAAAGGTGGAAGAGACTATCAAAGATGTTACTGCACCCATACTCATTATACAAGGTGATAATGATCCAACTGTAAAAATGGAGAGTGCACAACTCATCTATGATAATGTAAGTTCCAAAGATAAAAAACTGCTTTTACTCCCACGTGAGAAACATAGTATCTTAGCAGACAAGGGGCACGATGAGGTGTTTGAAGCAATAGAAAGATTTATGCAAAATCATATTTAAAATTTCAATCCATTTTTACCTAAACTCTGCTATATTAGAATCAATAATTTCGTCATCCTCGGGCTTGACCAGGGGATCCACAGTTGACATACTGTGCAAGCTCTAGATTCCCGGGTCAAGCCCGAGAATGACAGAGTATGTTTTGTGGAAAATGTAAAACAATCAAAGGTCTATTTAATGTCAGAAGAACCCAAAGCTAAGCCACAGTTCACCCACCTTCACCTCCACACAGAGTACTCACTCCTTGATGGTGCGAACAAGATCAAAGCACTTGCCAAGAAGATAAAAGAGCAGGGTATGACTTCTGTGGCAATGACGGATCATGGGAACATGTTTGGAACAATCGATTTCTACAATACGATGCGCAAAGAGGGTATTAAACCTATCATTGGTATGGAAGCGTATGTACATAACCAGGAAGAATTGGGTGACAAGTCGGTACGTCAGCGTTTTCATCTTTGTCTTTATGCGAAAAATGAGGTAGGATATAAAAACCTTATGTATCTTTCTTCTCAGGCATACATTAATGGATTTTACTACTATCCTCGTATCAACTGGGACTTGCTTAAAGATAATTCTGAAGGTATTATCTGTTCTTCTGCCTGTTTACAGGGAGAAGTAAACTGGAACTTGAACCTTTCAGAGCGAAACCTGAAATTTGGTGCAAAAGGCTACGATGAAGCTAAAAGAGTGGCACTTAAATACAAAGATGTTTTTGGTGATGATTTTTACCTTGAACTTATGCGTCACGGTATCGGTGATCAACACCGTATCGATAAACAGATCATCAAACTTTCACAAGAGACTGGCATCAAGATCATCGCGACAAATGATACACACTACACCGTACAAAAAGATGCTGATGCACATGAGGCGTTCATGTGTATCGCGATGAACAAACTTTATGATGATCCGAACCGTTTGCGTCACTCGGTGCATGAGTTTTATGTAAAAAGTCCAGAGCAAATGGCTGAACTTTTTGCAGATATTCCAGAAGCACTGGAAAACACCCAGGAGATAGCAGACAAATGTAACTTAGAGATAAAACTGGGAGATCCAACACCTCCTAATTTTAAATTTGCCAGAGAAAGAGCCGCTGAGTCAAACATTACTATGCCTGAACCGGATGTAGAGTATTCGTTAGAAAATGATATTGTACTTTTTGTAGAGGAGTCTAAAAAAGGGTTGGAAGAGAGACTTAAAATAGTCCCGGAAGAGAAACATACAGAGTATAGAGAGAGACTCAAAGTAGAGATGGACATCATCAACTCTATGAAGTTCCCCGGCTATATGCTTATCGTTTGGGATTTTGTGGATGCTGCAAAGCAGATGGGTATCCCTGTAGGACCGGGACGGGGTTCTGCGGCAGGGTCGCTTGTGGCGTATTCTCTGGATATTACCGACATCGATCCGATGCCGTATGGACTGCTCTTTGAGCGTTTTTTGAACCCGGAACGTATCTCTATGCCGGATATCGATATGGATTTCTGTCAGGCACGTCGTCAAGAGATACTTGATTATGTTGTAGAGAAGTATGGGCGTGTGAACGTGGCACAGATCATTACTTTTGGTAAGCTTTTGGCAAAAGGGGTCATCCGTGATGTGGCACGTGTACTTGACATGCCGTATTCTAAAGCAGATGCGATGGCGAAACTCATCCCTGATGAACTGGGTATAGACCTCAAAGGCTCTTATGAGAAAGAACCAAAGATCAAAGAACTTTTGGCGAGTGATCCACAAGCAAAACGTACTTGGGAGTATGCACTGGCACTTGAAGGGCTGAACAGAAATGCAGGGACACATGCTGCGGGTGTTGTGATTTCCAATGAGCCACTTTGGCAAAAAACCCCACTCTTTAAGCCAACAGGACTTGATACCTTGGCGACACAATACTCAGGTAAGTATGTTGAAGATGTTGACCTTATTAAGTTTGACTTTTTAGGTCTAAAGACCCTTACGGTTATCGAAGAGGCATTGCAACTGGTAGAACGAAGACATGGGAAACGCATCAACTTTGTTGAAGAGAACATAGAAGACAAAGAAGTATATGAGTACATCGGTACAGGTGAGACACTTGGACTCTTCCAGATAGAGTCTGCCGGCATGCAAGAGCTTGCTAAAAAGCTTAAGCCAAATGGTTTTGAAGATGTCATTGCGATGCTTGCACTCTACCGACCTGGCCCGATGGAATCAGGGATGCTAGATGACTTTGTTGAGCGTAAACATGGACGTGCTGAGGTGACGTATGCGTTCCCTGAGCTTGAGCCTATCTTGAAACCTACTTATGGGGTCATTGTTTACCAGGAACAGGTTATGCAGATCGTACAGACTATCGGTGGCTTTAGCCTTGGTGGTGCAGACTTGGTACGTAGAGCAATGGGTAAAAAGGTTAAAGAAGAGATGGACAAACTCAAAGATGAGTTTGCTGATGGTGCTGTAAAAAAAGGTTTTGACAGAGAAAAAGCGGCAAACCTTTTTGATCTTATCGTGAAATTTGCCGGGTATGGTTTTAACAAATCACACTCCGCAGCCTACGCGATGATAACCTTTTATACATCGTTTTTGAAGCACTACTACCCGACAGAGTTCATGGCGGCTATTTTGACCTTGGAAAAAAATAACACGGATAAAGTAGTCAGATATGTGGATGAAGTAAAACATATGGGTATGAAACTTCTCCCACCAGATATCAATAAATCAGGATTAGTGTTTGAAGCACGTAATATTGATGGTGATGAGGTTGTTATGTTTGGTATGGGAGCGCTAAAAGGTGCAGGAGACATTGCGATAAATACCATGCTTGAAGCTAGAGGAGATAATGAGTTTAAAGACCTGTCTGATTTCGTTTCCCGTATAGATTCAAGTAAGGTCAATAAAAGAGTGATCGAAACACTTGTGAAAGCAGGGGCATTTGACAGCTTTGGATACTCGCGTAAAGCGATGCTCTCACAGCTTGAAGAGATCATAGATATGGCTAAAAAAGCAGGAGAAGCAAGAAAACAAGCAGAAACCTCTCTTTGGGGTGATGATGAAGAGATGACTGCTGTGACACTTGAACTTACACACATGGATGAGTTTGAACCTATGGAGATATTGGAGATGGAAAAAGAGTCTCTAGGCTTCTATGTTTCAGGACACCCATTGGATAAATACCGTGAAACGTTGGATGGGATAGACTATACACTAAGTTCTGAGATAGATGATCTGGCAGATGGTTCACAAGCGATGTTCATAGGAAAGATAGAAGGTATCACAGAAAAGATCTCCAAAAAGGGGAACAAGTTTGGTATAGCCAACATCATGGACTTACACGGAAACATCGAGTTGATGCTCTTTGAAAACCGTCTCAAAGAGTTAGATGAAGATTTTGATCTTACGAAACCTATAGCTTTTAAAGTAAAGATAACTAAAGATGGTGACTTCACACGTATGAATATCCTAAAAATCTCATCCATCAAAGATGCAAAGAAGACGAAAGTTAAGGTACAAAAAGAGGAAAAACATACTCCCGAACCTGTACAACCGCCACTTATCTTGGCTTTAAATCTTATGCCGGATGCAAAAACTGTAGAAGATCTCATGTGCCTGGTAGAACGCTACCCAGGTAATCGTCCATTGGAACTACATATCAAGAGTAAACTTGCAGATGTTATCATCGAATCAAAGATGAAAGTGAGTGAGTTGATGCTTGAAGAGGCTAAGGAGCTTGGGGTTTATTTGGAGGAGAGTTTGAGTGTTGAAGGATGAGAACATGAAATGCTCCGAGAGCATTTAACCACTACACACCCCTTTCACACCTAAAATAGTACACTTCATTATGATTAGACCCGTATTATGCTATTTTCTACGATTCTATTGCATAATACGGGTTAAATGGAGATTATTATGAAAAAACTCTCACTTAAAACCCTGCAAAATAAGATCATAACCTATCAAGTCATTGTAATGCTAAGCTTTGTATTTGGTGTAGTTGGGTTTGTCTATAATAACTGGCGATATGAACATAATGAAAATAACAATAACATACGCATAGCAAGTTTTTAGATACTGCAAGAACTCTCTTCTCTGGAACAGATCATTTATGCCAATCATTATGACCATGACACTATTAAAGGAAGTCCTAGAGATGGTTGGGCAAAAGTAGGGCTTATTGGTGACCTCTCTTTGTTTATCTCCCCTGAATGTGAAGAAGCTTCAGAGGAACTCAAAAGAGTATGGACGGAGAGTTGGCATAAAATAGACAAAGATCAAAAGGTTGCAAATAGACTTATAGTAAAGATCGATAAGGTTAAAAGTATCACAAGAGATGTGTTAAAAGTGCTGTATTAAGGTTCCTTGGAGAGTATAATTAATTAAACTAGTATATAAAATATATTATAATAATTTAAAATGATTAAAGAAAAGGGTTATTTATGAATAAGTTTATGATGATTATATCTGTGTTGGTTTTTGCTTTGTCTGGGCTAGTTGCTGAGGATACACGTGATGCAGTTCGAGAAGAGATACTTAAATCAATTGATGCTGTTGAACAGGCACGTCAAGATGCTGTAAATGAACTTAGAGAGACAGTAAGAGATGTAGAATCTGTGCGTGCCATGAGAGAAGGAGAGCAGAGAACTGAAGAGACGATCCAAACAAAAGTAGTTGAATCTCAAGCTGTTAGTAAGATCGAGAAATCGACTGCATTGGTCGAGAAAGCAAAAATAAATGCCAAAGAGAGCATTGTAAAAGCTGTAGCTGAAGTAGAAAAAGTTAAGGCTGAGAAAGGTACTGCAGCTGAGATAAAAACAGTAAAAATGCAGGCAATACAGAGTATGGCAAAGGCTGTCTCTTCTGTGGAAGTTGCCAAAGCAAAAGCGGCAAAAGTCATTATTGAAGAAACAGGAAAAGTTGAGCTTAGTAAAATGCAACCAGCATCAAAACCTATGGATGAAGTAGCTACACCCATCCCAGCTAAGAATATTACTGTGGTTGAGGTTACCAGGACAGTAACTGTTGTAGAGCTTGGAGAAGTATTGAAATCATCTGATGAAAATGAGATAAGCCCTGAAAAAAATAAAATAAAATCAAGTTACCCGACAAAATTTATCAGGTTTCCAGCTAAATAAATCAAAGTAAATGGGGCTAAACTAGTCTCACCCCAAGAAAAATCTACCCGCATGGGTAAAATCGTTTGCCCTCCTTGTGAAATGAAATAAATCTATTAAATTTATGTAAAGAATACTTTTTAATTAATTATTATCTGATAAACTATAATTAGAATTTCTAATAGTGAAGGATAGAAATGCTACAGAGTAAAATAATATTGGTATGGATGTTGGTAATAGGGTACGTACTGGCTGTTGATGAACAGTCAAATATTGCAAAACCTATTTTAACAGTAGAACTTCAGGGTTCTGAAGGCAATAAAGCAGTAATAGAAGAGAGTACTGAAGTTGCAGCACTTAAAGAAAAAATAAAGAAATTGGAATCAGAACTCGCAGAATATAGAAAGGGTACACCAAAAGCTGAGACGATTGCCACTGCAACAGAAGAAACGAAAGTAGTTGAATCCCCTGAACAATTTTTTAAAGGTGCAAAATTAGTACTTGGTGGGAAAACGCCTGAATATCTTACAACTTATTATGCATCCAATCCACAAAGTCTTGATGGACTTCAGGGAAAATTAAAAGCCAATGGCTTTACAGTACTTGCAACAACACCTATACTCAACGGAAAGACAGTTATTACTATCACCAATGATGAACTCCAAAAAACCAATACCCTTTTAGCTACACTTCATGTATTGGTAAATGAAGAACATGAAGTACTTGTACAAAATCCTTCATATTTTGGAGCTGCCTATCTTCAGGATAAATACAAATATGGACAGTTTTCAGCAACACTCAAAGCCCTCCAGGCAGCTTTAGGTGATATGTATGAAGTAAATGACAAGTTTGAACTCGATGATCTTTCAAAATACCAGTTTATGTTTGGGATGCCATATCTTGATGATACTATTACAGTAGCAGAGGGTGATGATCTTTTAGAAAAGGTTGAGGGAGAGCATGCCAGAAAATATGTTGCTTATACCTTGGAACTTCCAAATGGTACAATCATTGTAGGACATAAGCTCAGAAATGAAACGAAGCAATTTCTTACAAAAATTAAAGTGGAACGTAATGCCAATATTTTACCTTATGAATCTATGATTAAAGAGGGGAAAGCTGTGATACTGGATCCTAAATATTATTTGGCACTTTCTCTTCCTTTGTTACATATGTCTGATTTTATGAAGATAGCATCATCTCCTGAAGAGATAGAAAAAGATATTAAAAGAGCATATAAATAAAGGGCACCTCTAAAATAATAAAGGAGTCTCTGTCCTCTGGAGTTTGGGGACAGAGACAAGTGAGTTTTGGGAATATAGATAAATGTTTTTGGAGACTAAATTTATCTAGTTCTTGAAAGTTTAACTATTTGGAGGAAAGGGTTAATCCCCAAAACTCAACAGTGAATGGATAAGGCGTTCAATATTACGTACGCCCATATTGGGTTTATTTTTCTTCAGTAGTACCTCCTTCTGGTTTAGTTTTATCTGTTGAATCATTTGTATCTTCTTCAGTTTGCTCTGCTGCGGTTTTGGCAGCTGCAGCATCCAGTGCCACTTGTGTTACTGTAAACTCTGATTTTTCTACTTCTATATTTGCTTGTGCTGATAGGGTAGTCATCAACATTGCTGCGATAAGCATCATAAATTTTTTTGTCATTCTTTATCCTTTGTGTGTGAGGTCTTTGGAGGACCTTTTTTGGTTCCAAGTTTGATATCGGAACAAACAGATTGTAATCCAATTCTATTACCCCACTATTACCTAAAAGAAGTTTTTTATTGAAAGATAAGAGCTGTCAGCTGTGTAATATAGAAACAAATAATAAAGATAACTTTTTGGTAACCAGTAATTTAAATAGCATAACTATGAAAAAGTGCTACACTCCTACCATTAACAATCTAATTTAAGGAACAAACATGTCACAATTACCAAAAATCATATGGTCAAAAATCGATGAAGCACCAGCACTTGCTACGTATTCATTGTTACCAATCGTAAACGCGTTTACTCAAGCTGCAGGAGTTTCAGTTGTAACTTCTGATATTTCACTTGCAGGTAGAGTTCTTGCTGCTATGGGTCTTGCAGAAGACGAACTTTCTAAACTTGGAGAAGTTGTTTTAGAAGAAGATGGAAACATCATTAAACTTCCAAATATCTCTGCATCAGTAGGACAATTAAAAGATTGTATTGCAGAGCTTCAAGGTCAAGGTCACGATATTCCTAATTACCCTGAAAATCCAGCAAATGCAGAAGAAGAAGCGATTCAAGCAAAATACAGCACTTGTCTAGGTTCAGCTGTTAACCCAGTTCTTAGAGAAGGTAACTCAGACAGAAGAGCAGCTAAAGCTGTTAAAAAGTTTGCACAAAACAACCCTCATAAACTAAGAGCATTCCCTGAAAACCCAAAATCATATGTTGCACATATGGAAGGTAACGGAGATTTCTTCGGAAACGAAAAGTCTGTAACTTCTGCTAAAGACCAAAAAGTAACTATTGCACTTAATGGTAATACATTGACAACTATTGATGCACTTGCAGGTGAAATCCTTGATGGTACATATATGTCTGTTGCTGCACTTAATACTTTCTATGCAAAAACAATCGAAGATGCAAAATCAAACGATGTTTTATGGTCACTACACCTCAAAGCAACAATGATGAAAATCTCTGACCCAATTATGTTTGGTCATGGTTTTCAAGTATTCTTCAAAGATGTATTCGCTAAACATGCAGATACATTTGCAGAGCTTAAAGTTCAACCAAATCAAGGTATGTCTGACTTAGAGAAGAAAATTGCTGGTCATGCAAAAGAAGCTGAAATCAAAGCAGATTTCCTAGCAGCACTTGAATCTGACTCACCAAAACTTGCAATGGTTGACTCTGATAAAGGAACAACAAACTTCAACGCATCAAACGATGTAATTATCGATGCTTCTATGCCTGTAGTTGTTCGTGAAGGTGGTAAACAGTGGGACAGAAATGGTGATGCAGTTGAATGTGTAGCTGTTATCCCTGATTCTACTTACGCTATGTTCCATGCTGAAATGGTAGCTGATTGTGTTGCTAACGGTCAGTACGATGTAACAACAATGGGTACAATGCAAAATATTGGTCTTATGGCTCAAAAAGCAGAAGAGTATGGTTCACACCCAACTACATTTGAACTAGCAGAAGCGGGTACAGTTACTGTAACTGCTGAAGATGGTACAGTTCTTATGAGTTTTGAGTGTGAAGCTGGAGATATCTGGAGAATGAGTAGAACAAAAGATATTCCAATCAGAGACTGGGTAAGACTTACTGTTGAGAGAACAAGATTAGAAGGAATCCCTGCAATTTTCTGGTTAGATGCAAACAGAGCTCACGATGCTGAAATCAAGAAAAAAGTAGATGCTTACCTTGCAGACTTTGACACTGCTGGTTTAGATATTCAATTTATGAAAGTTACTGATGCTACTAGATTTACAAATGCTAGAGTAAGAAAAGGTGAAAATACTATCGCTGTTACAGGTAACGTTCTTAGAGATCACCTTACAGATATGTACCCGATCCTAGAGCTTGGAACATCTGCTAAAATGCTTTCTATTGTTCCATTGATCGCTGGTGGTGGATTGTATGAGACTGGTGCTGGTGGATCTGCTCCTAAGCACGTTGATCAATTCTTGGCAGAGGGTCACTTAAGATGGGATTCACTTGGAGAGTTCTTGGCACTTGCTGAGTCATTAAGATTTATCGGTCAAAAACATTCAGATGCGAAACTAGCTGCTCTTACAGCTGCACTAGATGTTGCAAACGAAGGTTACCTTGACAACAACAAAGAGCCGGGTAGAAAATGTGGACAACCAGACAACAAAGCATCTCACTTCTTCGTAGCTCAGTACTGGGCAGATGCACTTGCTAACGGTGCTGATGCTGAACTAGCTGCTAAGTTTGCACCTGTTGCTGCTGAACTTAAAGCAAAAGAAGCAACTATCATCGAAGAGCTTCTTGCTGTTGAAGGTAAAGCTCAAGACATCGGTGGTTACTTCAACCCAGATGATGCTAAAGCTGAAGCTGCGATGAGACCATCTGCAACTTTGAATGCAATCATTGACGCTATCTAATTTGATCCTATAATCAAATTAACACTACACACAGGGCATCTGCTCTGTGTAATACTTTTATAATATATTTTAAGTATTATATAAGTAGGATTTTTGACTTCTCTCGCATTACAAAACATTATTGATAATAAAAGCTATGAGTTATGTTTTGTTTGAAAGTCATCCTATGATTCGCTATTATATAAGAATTTTTAATGAAAAAGGATAAAAATGGCAAAAGGTAAAAAAGTAACGGTTATCGGTACAGGTAATTTCGGTTCTACTGTAGCATTTATATTGGCAATGAACGGTTCATGTCATAATGTTGTATTCAGAGGTAGAAACTATGATGTTGCAAAAGGTAAAGCACTTGATATGTCCCAGGCAGCTAATGCAGCTAGACAGCACACTATTGTTAAAGCGGCCAAAGGTCCTGAGGACATGGCTGATTCTGATATCGTGGTGATCACTGCGGGAGCTCCAAGAACTCCTGGCATGAGTAGAGATGATCTACTTGTTAAAAATGCAAAAATAGTTCAGTGTTATGCTAGAGAGATCAAAGAGCATGCACCAGAAGCAATTGTGGTTGTTGTTTCCAATCCACTGGACGTGATGACATATGTTGCACTCAAAGAGACTGGGTTTCCAAGAGAGCGTGTTTTAGGTATGGCAGGCATCCTTGATGCGGCGAGAATGGCACACTTTATTTATGAAAAACTGGAGTATGGTGCAGGTCAAATTCGTGCAACAGTAATGGGTGGTCATGGTGATACCATGGTTCCACTTCCTAAGTTTACTACTGTTGCCGGAGTGCCTATAGAAGACCTACTTGACTCTGAAGAGATCGGTGAGATCGTTAGAAAAACAAGAAATGGCGGGGCTGAGATCGTAAACCTTCTTGGTGACGGTTCTGCGTATTATGCACCTGCAAAATCAACCACTGTTATGGTAGAGGCTATTTTACAGGATACCAATCAGATCCACTCATGCGCGATCATGTTAGATGATGATTACGGCTATTCAGGTATCGTTTCCGGTGTACCGGTCATGATCGGTGCAGGTGGAGCAGAGAAAGTGATTCCAATGGCTCTTAAGCCACTCCAGCAGACACGATTTAAAAACTCTGTGGCATCTGTTCAAGAGATGGTAGATAAACTATATGAAATTAACTTTTTTGATCAAGAGTGTACACTCTAAGATAAAATTTAAAACTAAAAGGTAACAATCCTTTTAGTTTATACTATAATAATAAATTATGCTTATTATTCTTTTCTCTGAAAAAATGTTACCAATCCCCACACATTGACCTCACTCCCTATCTTAAACCTCTACTTATATGAATTATAACTTAAAAAGTGATATTTTGAATAACGCTTGATGTATAGTTTTGATTCTTCCACTCTGGCTTTTAAAGAGTAAATTTTATTTGTTTAAAGATAAGATCTTTTCCAATGGGAAAAAAACCAGAACGAAATAGTTGAGATTTGGCTTCAAGTGATTTTATAAAGAGGAAGTGCTTAATGGATAATCGTGATATTATTTCAACCGATGTGCTTATCGTTGGTGGTGGACCTTCTGGACTGGCAACAGCCATTGAACTGGCCAATAGTCTAAAGAAAAAAGGTCAAGAGAAAAGAATAATGCTTATTGAGAAGGGTAGCTCGATCGGCTCACATATACTTTCAGGTGCAGTGATAAGACCTAAGGTATTTAAAGACTTATTGACACAAGAGGAGTTTGATGGTATTCCGTTTGATTCTAAAGTCTCAACAGATGTAACAGTAAAACTAAATGAGAGTGGTGAGATGGAACTACCGTTCCACCCGCCATATATGAATAATGAGGGTAACTATATCGCTTCACTTGCACAGGTATGTAAGTATTTGGCAGGCATTGCTGAAGCTAAAGGTGTAGAGATATATACAGGATTTTCTGTGGATGATATGCTTTATGATGAGAATGGTAAAGTTGCAGGGGTCAAAACAAAAGATACTGGAGTTGATCATCATGGTGAGAAACAGAAAAATTATCAAGAAGGTACTGTTGTTAAAGCAGCTATCACTATTTTAGCTGAGGGTACTAGAGGAAGTCTTGCTAAGAAGGTGATTGAGAGATTTAACCTGGATTCAGCTAAGAATCCACAGATATACTCTTTAGGTGTGAAAGAGATTTGGAAAGTACCTGAGGGTAATATTGAAGCTGGTGCAGTCTATCATACCTTTGGTTATCCACTTCAAGATAAATCAGAGTTTGGTGGTGGATTTATCTATGGATTAACAGATAATAGAGTGGCTCTTGGATTGGTTGTTGGACTTGACTATGCAGATCCTAGTTTTGATACGCATGCAGCAATGCAGATTTGGAAAACGCATCCTTATGTCTCAAAATTTTTAGAGGGTGGTAACATCATTGAATTTGGTGCTAAAACTCTGCCAGAGGGTGGATGGAACTCTATGCCTAAATATTACGAAGACAATCTTATGATTGTTGGTGACAGTGCTGGCTTCTTGACTACTGCAAGACTCAAAGGTGTTCACTTGGCAGTCCGTTCAGGTATTTGTGCTGCTAGAACAGCTATGAGTGCATTTGCAAAAGGTGATACCAGTAAAAAAATGCTTGCAGAGTATGAAGAGCGAGTGAATAACAGCTTTATCTATAAAGAGATGTACCCAATTAGAAATATGAGAGCGGTTATGCAAGACGGTATGGTCCTTGGTGGACTGAAGATGGGTATTCAGTTGATTACTGGCGGTACTTGTCTCTTTGTCCCTGAAGTTGAAGCAGATAGTGATACTACTAAAAAAGTAGCTATGTATACAGGTGTTCCATTTGCCCAGCGATTTGCCGGTAAATTAGATTTCGATAAAAAACTTACTTTCGATAAAGTGACATCTGTTTTCTACTCCAAAGCAATGCATGACGAAGTGCAGCCTGTACATTTGGTTGTAAATAATGAAGCAGAGTTTCAAGCATCAAATATTGAAGAGTATGGTTTGTCGTGTGCGGCATTCTGTCCGGCTGAAGTTTATGAACTTCATACTGACAGAAACAGTGGTGCTAAATCATTAAGACTCCACGCAGAGAATTGTGTACACTGTAAAACATGTGACATTAAATCACCTAACGGGGGAATAACTTGGACTACACCTTATGGTGGCGATGGCCCAGAATATAACTATATGTAAGAACTGTTACTAAAAATGCGACTAGTCGCATGAGCCAACTGCTGAAGTTGATACAGCGTCAGCGTAGTTTTTTGGGTTTTGCTCAAAAAGCGTCATGTATAAAAGGAAAGATATGACAATAATTAGTTTAATGAAACAAGTACCACTACCATCTGAGATGAGAATGGGTGATGATGGTCTAATGGATAGAACAAAAGCAAAGTCAATTATCAATATTGACTGTCAATATGGACTAGAGGCTGGTCTTCAGATCAAAAGTGAATACCCGGATGCAAAACTTATCGTCTGTTCAATGGGACCTCCATCGTTTACAGAATCACTGGAGAATGCTTTGGCGATGGGTTATGATGAGGCGTATCTTCTAAGTGATAGAAAACTTGGTGGGTCTGATACTTATGCTACCGGATTGGCTATCTCTCACATGTTGAAACATTTAGGTTTTGGAAAAGGTCAAGATGAGGATTTCATCATTGTTGCAGGTCGTCAAACATCTGATGGCGATACAGCCCATGTACCTTCTCAGGTTGCTGAATTTATGGGGATTCCACAGGGAACATTTATTGAAACAGCTGATTTTGTAGATGGTCGTGTACACGCAAAGAGAATTATTGAGGGTGGATATCAGATGATGAGTCTTCCCCTTCCTTGTGCAATGAGTTTTACTCCAACAGGTATTGACCCAAGAAGATCAACGTTAAGTGGTGCTGTTAAAGCCAGAAAAGCTGAAATAAAAATGTTTAGTATTGATGATGTGTCATTAAGTACAGACTTTATAGGGATCGGAGTTCCTGGTGAGGGAGGAAGTCCTACTATTGTATCAAAAGTTGCAACGATTAAGAGTGAAAGAGCTCCTGCCAAAATAGCAGAGGGTCACAATGAAGTAGAGTTGGTTGATTCTCTATTGGCACAGATGAAAGAGGGTAAAAACACTCTTGAGGTTAAAGAGAAAAAAGCTAAAAAAGCTAAGAAAACAGATGATACTCTTAAACGAATTGACTTTAGAAAAGGTGCATCTGGTATCTTGACATGGGCAGAGGTGGTAAAAGGTGAAATTTCAAGACCTTCACTAGAGCTTTTGACACCTGCTAGAGACTTGGCAAACTCATTAGAAGAGGGAACAACTGTAACAACACTTATCATTGGTAAAGATGTTGGTGAATTGGCAAAAGAACTTATCGCTCATGGTGCAGATGAAGTTATAGTTGTGGACGATGATAGACTCGAAGAGTATCGTATCTTACCATTCTCTGAAATTTTTGCACAAGTTATTAAAGAGAGAGACCCGGAGATTGCTCTATTTGCCGCTACAACAGCAGGTAGAGAATTGGCTCCTAGAATCGGTGTAAAAACTGATAGTGGGGTTACTGCGGATTGTACGGAGCTTCTAATCGGTGAACATAAACATAGAAACAAAGAGACAAAAGAACAAGTGATCTATGCGCCTATCTTGGAGTCAAGAAGACCTACTTATGGTGAGTCTAAACTAGCAACCATTATCGGTTTTGTCTGTCCTCAAATTTCAACAGCTAGAGCAGGAACATTTGAAGTACCTGCAAGAGATGATAGTAAAGAGGGGAAAATAACACCATTTACACCAACACTGGATGAGTCAGAATTTGTATCTGAAATTCTTGAAACGGTTATTGGTGAAGGTGGAATGCAAGGTCTGTTTGAAGCAGATGTTATTGTAGCTGGTGGGCGAGGAACAACAAGTGATGGTATGCAGATGGTTAAAGACTTGGCAGAAGCACTTAAAGAGCAAGGCATCAATGCTGAGTGGGCAGCGAGTCGTGTGATGGTTGATGAAGGTGTTTCGGAGTATGCTAGACAGATCGGTCAAACAGGTAAAACAGTCCGACCAAAAGTGTATGTTGCTGTTGGTATCTCTGGTGCTGTTCAACATATCGCCGGTATAAAAGAGTCTGAAACGATCATTGCAATTAACTCTAATGCAAAAGAGACGATCTTTGCAAACTCTGATTTTGGAATAGTGGGTGAATATGAAGATATTTTACCTGAATTGATCGAACAGGTTAAAAATGGCTTTACTTTTGGTTTGGAAGTTAAGTAAACTATAAAATTAAAAAAATTATTTCTTAGGAGGAAGTATGACAGGAAAAAAAGTAGCAATTATAGGGGCAGGAGCAGTTGGTGCAGCAGCAGCATACAGTTTAGCATTTACAGGAACGTGTCATAGAATACTACTCTATGATATTTTCCCGGAGGTAGCCATAGGTAAAGCAATAGATATTGCTCAATCTACTAACTATTCTCCAAGAGGGACAGTGGTTGAGGCAGCGGTCAAGCCTGAAGATATCAAAGATTGTGATGTTGTGGTTATCACTGCAGGTGTACCAAGAAAAAAAGATATGACCAGAGCAGACCTGCTTAATATCAATGCAGGTATTGTCAAAGAGGTTACAGGGCATATCAAGAAGTATTCACCAAATGCTATTATCCTTTGTGTCTCCAATCCACTGGATGTCATGACTTATGTTGTACACAAAGTGACAGGTTGGGATAAAAATAGGATCATAGGTATGGGTGGAGCTTTGGATGCTTCTAGAATGGCATATCAGATCAGAAGAAAAACAGGTTTTGGTGCAGCACAGATCAAACCTATGGTCTTGGGTGACCATGGTGAAAATATGATACCATATCCGGATATCACCAATGTTGGTGGTGTACCATTGGATCAAATTGTATCAAAAGAAGATATGCAAGATATTATTGCTAAGACTAAAGATGGTGGTGCTGAGATAGTGAAATACCTGAAAACTTCAGCTTTCTTTGCTCCGGGGCGTGCGATCTCTATTATGGTAGAGGCGATCTTGAGTGATGAAGAGAAAGTCATTCCTAGCTGTGCCATGTTAGATGGTGAGTATGGCCATAGTGATGTTACTGTTGGTGTTCCATGTGTTATTGGTGCTAACGGTATTGAAAAAGTGATCGAGCTTGATCTGGATGACGAGACCAAAGCAAAGTTCGCCAAGTCTGTTGAGTCGATCAAAGAAAATATCGCTATCTTAACAGACAGTGGATTTTTTGACTCATAGATTACCATACTTCCCATAGGGCTTGAGGTTTTCTCAAGCTCTTTTCTATTTCACGCCCCTTCATACAGTTTTAACAAACCTCATTGTAAAATACTTCATACTATATATAAATATAAATCAGGAGAGATTTTAATGAGAGAAATTGAATTTGACGTTGTAGTCAAAGCAGTAAGAGATATCATCGTTCATTGCGGTACAGATCTACCAAAAGATACGTATGATGCGTTAGAGACTGCTATGGAGAATGAGAAATCTCCAGTAAGTAAAGAGGTTATTCGCCAAATACTTGAAAATGCTGATATCGCGAAAGATGAAAAAAGACCACTATGTCAAGATACAGGGTTAGCTGTATTTTTTGTAAATGTAGGTGATGAAGTGAAGATCAAAGGTGGACTTTTAAGAGATGCTATTAACAAAGGTACAGAGCAAGGGTATACAGATGCGTACCTTAGAGCTTCTACTTGTGAACCTTTCAGTCGCGCAAACCTGAAAGATACAGTAGGATACAATCTCCCTGCTATCATCCACTTCGATATCGTTGCCGGTGATAAAATAGACATTGAATATGCTGCAAAAGGCGGTGGTTCTGAAAATGTCTCTCGTGCAAGAGTTTTCCCTCCGGCAGCGGGTAAAGAGGGGATCATAAATTATGTAAAAGAGGTGATCTCTGATGCAGGTGGAAATCCTTGTCCTCCTATAACAGTTGGTGTAGGTATCGGTGGTACATTTGAAAAAGCATGTATCTCTTCCAAGCATGCTCTTTTTAGAGATATCGGTTCTGTACATCCTGATCCTGAAATGGCTGAGATGGAAGCAGAAATGATGACTCAGATAAACAATCTTGGTATCGGTGCGATGGGTATGGGTGGAACAAAAACGGCTTTGGCTGTGCATATAGAGTCTAACCCTTGTCATATTGCTTCTTTACCGGTTTCAGTGAATGTTCAGTGTCACTCTTCAAGACATACACACATTACAATATAAGGAGAAGAGATGGCAAATTATACTTTAACAACTCCACTTACTTCTGAAGATACAAAAAAACTTCAAGCTGGTGATACGGTTTTACTTAATGGTACGATCTTTACAGCTAGAGACGCAGCACACAAAAGACTGGTAGAGCTTATTGAAAAAGGTGAAGAGCTTCCTTTTGATCTTGAAGGCTCTATTATCTACTTTGTTGGACCGACACCTCCTAAGCCGGGTGACCCTATCGGTAGTGCCGGACCAACAACGTCTTACAGAATGGATTCATTTTCTCCAACGATGTTGAAACATGGTTCAAAAGGGATGATCGGTAAGGGTAAACGTAATCAAGCAGTAAAAGATGCCTGTGTTGATTACGATGGTATCTACTTTGGTGCTACAGGTGGTGCAGGTGCATTGCTTGGTAAACAGATCACTTCTGCTGAAATCATCGCTTACCCTGAACTTGGACCAGAGGCAGTACGTAAGATCACGGTTAAAGATTTTCCTGTAACTGTGATCAATGATACACATGGAAATGACCTCTATCAAATGGGTAGAGCACAGTATGAAGTTAAAGATTAAAATCCAATGCAGCGAAGGACTAAATCCTGAGTCGTACAAGAGCTAAAGCTCAATACAGTGAGGAACTAAATTCCAAGTCGTACAAGGATTAAAAAACTTGTAGGGTGCATTTGCTAACGCACCCTACTATTCTTTTAAATTTTCCAACTCTAATCATTAATCAAAATAGTGTATTATAAGAAATAATGATCTATAAAAGGATTCAAATGGATTATAGAATAGAAAAAGACACTATGGGAGAAGTAAAAGTCCCTGCAGATAAATACTGGGCAGCACAGACACAAAGATCTATACATAATTTCGAGATAGGAAATGAAAAAATGCCTTTGGAAGTAGTCTATGGTTTTGCCAATCTAAAAAAAGCTTGTGCTTTGGTCAATCAGGAGTTAGGTCGTCTTGATGATGCTAAAACATCTGCTATCTCTCAGGCATGCGAAAGTATCTTGTCAGGAGCACTGGATAATAATTTTCCTCTAGTTGTATGGCAAACAGGTTCAGGTACGCAGTCAAATATGAATGTGAATGAAGTGGTGGCAAATAAGGCAAATGAGTTACTTGGTGGAGACTTCACCAAAGAGAAGCTTGTACACCCAAATGATGATGTAAACAAAGGTCAAAGTTCCAATGATACTTATCCAACAGGTATGCGTATCGCTGAAGTGCTTGCAGTGACTGACGATCTGATCCCTTCACTTGAACAACTAAAAGCAACACTAAATGGTAAAGCAAAAGCATTTTCCGACATCGTAAAGATCGGAAGAACACACCTACAAGATGCTACACCGCTTACATTGGGGCAGGAACTTTCCGGATATGTAGCGATGTTAGAGACAAATCTCAAACAGATCAATGATGCCTTGGTGTATTGTAGAGAGCTTGCCATTGGGGGTACAGCAGTGGGTACGGGTCTTAACTCTCATCCGGAGTTTTCACAGAGAGTAGCTGTGCAACTCAATAGATTTATGGCTAAAAATTATGGGTTTGTTTCTCAACCGAACAAATTTCATGCATTGACAGGACATGATGCTGAGGTTGTACTTTCCGGAGCACTTAAAGCACTTGCTGCAAACCTTATGAAAATAGCAAATGATGTAAGATGGCTGGCTTCAGGTCCTCGGTGTGGGATAGGTGAGATCTCAATCCCTGCAAATGAACCGGGTTCTTCTATCATGCCGGGGAAAGTTAATCCTACGCAAGCAGAAGCGATAACAATGGTAGCAGTACAGGTGATGGGTAATGATGCAACAGTAGGTATCGCTGCCTCTCAGGGTAACTTTGAACTCAATGTTTTTAAACCGGTCATCGCATATAATATTTTACAGTCAACAAAGCTTTTGGCAGATGCAATGAGAAGTTTTGATACAAATTGTGCAGAGGGTATTGAACCGATTAGAGATAACATTGAAAAATTCCTCAATGATTCGTTAATGTTGGTAACAGCACTTAATCCTCATATCGGGTATGAAAATGCAGCAAAGATCGCTAAAACTGCACATGCCAATGGTACAACACTCAAAGTTGAAGCTGTAGCACTTGGTTTACTGACCGCTGAAGAGTTCGATAAGTATGTTAAACCGGAAGATATGATAGCTCCAAAGGAGTAGATTTATCATCATTCTGAACTAGTTTCAGGATGATATGTGTCGTTGTCTCTAAACTGTGTAAAAATTTACCACTTTTTTAAAATCACCCCGCATAATAATTCAATTAACCAAATATTATCTCTGTTAGTCGTATAATAAAGGAACTTATTGTAAAAAAAGGAGACTATGTGAATATACATGAATATCAGGCGAAACAGGTTTTTGCGAAGTATGATATACCGGTACCAAAAGGTATTATGGTTGAAAGCGTAAAAGATGCAGTGATCGCTGCAGAAGAACTGGGTGGTCCTGTTTGGGTTGTTAAAGCTCAAATTCACGCAGGTGGTCGTGGTCTTGGTGGTGGTGTTAAACTTGCTAAGAGTCTTGACGAAGTAGAAGAGTTAGCGAATGAAATCCTTGGTATGACTTTGGTAACACACCAAACAGGTCCAGAGGGTAAATTGGTTCAAAAACTGTATATCGAAGATGGTGCGGACATTCAGTCAGAGCTTTACCTTTCTGTTGTTCTAGACAGAAAATTGGAAATGCCTCTTATCATGGCATCTACTGAAGGTGGTATGAACATCGAAGATGTTGCAGAAAATACACCTGAGAAGATCGTTACTGTTCCAGTTGATCCAGCTATAGGTTTCCAAGGTTTCCATGGTCGTGAATTAGCATTTGGTTTAGGTATCTCTGACAAGGCTGAGCAGAAAAATATTATCACATTTGCACAAAAACTTTTCAAACTTTACATGGAAAATGATGCAGAGATGATCGAGATCAATCCACTTGTTAAAACAGGTAAGGGTGAATTCATCGCACTTGACGGAAAAATGGGCTTCGATAACTCTGCTCTTGGACGTCAACCGGAAATTGCTGCGATGAGAGACTTGACGGAAGAAGATCCAGATGAAGTAGAAGCTGCTCACTATGGTCTTTCTTACGTAGCACTAGATGGTGAGATCGGTTGTATGGTAAATGGTGCCGGTCTTGCGATGGGTACTATGGATACTATTAACCACATGGGTGGAACACCTGCAAACTTCCTTGATGTTGGTGGTTCTGCAAATGCTGAAACAGTGGCTAAAGGTTTTGAGATCATTCTTAAAAACCCTAAAGTAAAAGCGATCTTCGTAAACATCTTTGGTGGTATCGTTCGTTGTGACCGTATTGCTAACGGTATTATCGAAGCGACTAAGATCACTGACGTTAACGTTCCTGTTATCGTTCGTCTTGATGGAACAAATGCTCCGGAAGCATCTGAAATTCTTAAAAATGCAAATATCGCTAACTTAATCGTTGGTAATGATCTAGGTGACGGTGCTGCAAAAGCAGTAGCGGCAGCGAAAGGAAACTAATGTCAATTCTAGTAAATAAAGATTCAAAAGTAATCGTTCAAGGTTTCACAGGTAAAGAGGGTTCTTTCCACGCAGAACAGTGTATTGATTATGGTACAAACATCGTAGGTGGTGTTACGCCAAACAAGGGTGGTCAAACTCACCTTGGTCAACCAGTGTTTAACACAGTTGCAGAAGCAGTGAAAGCTACAGGAGCAACTGTATCTATGATCTTTGTTCCACCTGCATTTGTTGGTGACGCAGTAATGGAAGCAGCTGAAGCTGGTATCGAACTTGCAGTAATTATTACTGAAGGTGCACCGGTTAAAGATATGCAAGCTGCTAAAGCGCATGCTACTAAGCACGGTATGATGACTATTGGGCCAAACTGTCCAGGTGTTATCACTGCTGATGAGTGTAAGATAGGGATCATGCCAGGTATGATCTTCAAAAAAGGTAATGTTGGTCTTATCTCTAAGTCTGGTACATTGACATACGAAGGTGCAAACCAAGTATGTAATGAAGGTTTTGGTATTACAACGGCTGTTGGTATTGGTGGAGACCCGATCATCGGTCTTTCATATAACCAGATCTTACCAATGTTCGAAGCAGATCCGGATACTGAATGTATCGTAATGATCGGTGAGATCGGTGGAGACCTTGAAATCCAAGCGGCTAAACTGATCAAAGAGCAGATCACTAAACCAGTTGTAGCTTTTATTGCAGGTCAAACTGCACCTAAAGGTAAAACTATGGGTCACGCTGGAGCGATCGTTTCTGGTTCAGCTGGAACAGCTAAAGAGAAAATGGAAGCATTGGAGGCAGCTGGTGTTAAAGTTGTTGTTTCTCCTGCTGAGATCGGTAAAGCGGTTAAAGAACTTTTATCTAAATAAATTTTTAAGACAAGGCATCTGCCTTGTCTTTGCACTATCTTCCATACAATTCTTACATACATATCTCCTATATTATTTAAAAAGATAAAGGTAACAAAATGATACAAACATTTAAAGTCATCAATGTAAAATGTGGTGGTTGTGCCTCTATACTAAAGGAAAAACTCTTTGATAAATTTGGTGAAGTTGAGGTAAACCTTGAAAAAGAACCTCGTGAAATTACTTTAAATATTGAAGAAAAAGAGATACCTGCATTGGGAGAAACACTTAAAAAACTGGGTTATCCTTTCATTACAGAGAAGATGGGATTTGTAGATGGTACCTCTGCAAAAGCAAAAAGTTTTGTCTCTTGTGCACTAGGTAAAATGAATACATAATCAGAGCAAAAAACTCCTGTTTATGTTGCTTCAAAAGGTAACAACCTCTCTTATAGTAACAATAATTCCAACTTATTCATACCATCCTTACAAAAAGTAAGTTATCCTCGTTTTAGTGAATAGGGCAATGCCCTACAAATCTCACTTAATTTTAACAAATAAAAAGGGGAACCAATGGCAGCAATGACAGCTCCAGCTAATACTCCGGTATGGGTAAATACTGATAGATGTAAAGCGTGTGACATTTGTGTGGACGCATGTCCGGCAGGTGTACTTTCTATGAAGGCGGATCCACATTCAACACTCGGTGCAAATATTGAGATTATAGCTATAGACGCATGTATTGGATGTAATGAGTGTGAACTCTCATGTCCGGATTTTGCTATCTATGTAGCAGAGAAAAGTGAATTCAAATTTGCAAAATTGACAGACAGTTCAAAAGCAAGACAAGAAGCTATTATGAATAATGGCTTTAGACTACCTACAGATTATAAGGAGGCTAACTAATGGCATCAGATGCAAATAGTCAAGGAAAAATAAACGCAGAGGGTAAACGTGAAGTTGTAATGGTCGGTAACCACCTTGCAGCACTTGCAGCAGTTGATTCTGGTTGTAAGTTCTTTGGTGGATATCCTATTACACCTTCAACAGAAGTCATGGAAGCGATTTCAGACTTCTTACCTAGAGTGGGTGGAACATGTATCCAAATGGAAGATGAAATTGCCGGTATCGCAGTTGCGATCGGTGCTTCTATGTCAGGTGTGAAGTCGATGACTGCAACATCAGGACCTGGTATTTCACTAAAAGCAGAGAATCTTGGACTTGCTCAAATGGCAGAAGTTCCTTTGGTTGTAGTAAACGTTATGAGAGGGGGACCATCAACAGGTCTTCCAACACGTGTTGCTCAGGGTGATGTTTCTCAAGTAAAAACACCATCTCACGGTGACTACAAGTCTATCGCACTATGTGCTGGTACATTGGCTGAGTGTTATACTGAAACAGTAAGAGCATTTAACCTTGCAGACAGATTTATGCAACCGGTATTTGTACTTTTAGATGCAACACTTGGTCTTATGCATGCTAAAGCTGTACTTCCTACAGTGGAAGAAGTAGAAGCCGGTGTGGTTCCAAGAAAAACATTTGACGGTTCAAACGAAGATTATAGACCATATGGTGTAGAGCAAGATGAAGCAGCAGTACTGAACCCAATGTTCCAAGGGTACAGATATCACTTTACAGGTCTTCACCATGATGGTAAAGGTTTCCCGACTGAAGAGATCGAGACTTGTAGAAAGCTTATCGACAGACTTTTCAAAAAAGTGGATGATCATCTTGATGAGATCGAACTTAATGAAGAGTATATGTTGGATGATGCAGAGATCCTTCTTATCGGTTACGGTTCAGCAGCACTTGGTATTAAAGAAGCGGTAAACAGATTAAGAAAAGAAGGTATTAAAGTAGGTATGTTCAGACCTATTACTTTATGGCCAAGTCCACAAGCTAGAATATATGAACTTGGACAAAAGTTTGACAAAATACTTTCTGTTGAGCTTAACATGGGTCAATACCTTGAAGAGATACAAAGATGTACGGGAAGATTGGATATTGAAAAGCTTATTAAAGTTAACGGACGTCCATTCTCACCTAAAGATATTATGGATAAAGTGAAGGAGATTGTTTAGTCATGGCATTTAATTACGATAGTTATTTAAGAATGGAAAAGATGCCAACACTTTGGTGTTGGGGTTGTGGAGACGGTATCGTCTTAAAAGCGTTTGTGAGAGCAGTTGACTCTTTAGGTTACTCTAAAGATGACATTTGTGTTGTATCCGGTATTGGTTGTTCAGGAAGATTCTCTTCTTATGTTGACTTCAACACGATTCACACTACGCATGGTAGAACAGTTGCTTTTGCAACAGGTGTTAAACTGGCTAATCCAACGAAAAAAGTGGTTGTGGTAACTGGTGACGGTGATGCATTTGCTATTGGTGGTAACCATAGTATCCATGGTGCAAGAAGAAACATCGATCTTACAATGATCGTTATTCAAAACTTTATTTATGGTTTGACTAACTCACAAACATCTCCTACCACACCTCAAGGTATGTGGACAGTTACACAAAAGATCGGTAACATTGACCCTACTTTTGATGCATGTAAACTTATGGAAGCGTCTGGTGCAACTTTTGTAGCACGTGAGTCTGTAACAGCACCTAAGAAACTTGAAAAGATCTTCAAAGCAGCACTAGAGCATAAAGGTTTCTCTTATGTTGATGCATTGACTAACTGTCACGTTAACTTGGGTCGTAAAAACAAAATGGTTGCTGCTATGGACGTACTTGACTGGATCGACAGTATCACTGTTTCTAAAAAGAAATATGATGCAATGACACCGGAAGAGCAGATGAACTTGCTTCCAACAGGTATTTTAAAGCAAGATGAAACTCAAAGAGAGTACTGTGATGCATACCAAATGGTAATCGATGCTCATCAAGGTAAAAGAAGCAAAATCACTCAAGATGATTTTGAGAAAAAAATATAAAGGAGACACAATGGCAAGACAAGTATTAAGATTTACGGGTGTTGGTGGACAGGGTGTTCTTCTTGCAGGTGAGATTTTTGCATCTGCTAAGATCAACTTAGGTGGATTTGGTGTTAAAACTGCAACCTATACATCACAAGTACGTGGGGGACCAACGGTTGTTGATATTCAATTGGATGATGAAGAGATCTGGTACCCACATGCAGTAGATGGTGAAGTTGACTTTATGCTTTCTGTTGCAGATGCATCGTACCAACTTTTCAAAAATGGTGTACGGGATGGTGCGACGATCGTGATCGAACCAAACCTAGTATATCCAAGTGATGAAGATAGAAAAAGATGGAATATCGTTGAGATACCTATTATTACTATCGCTAAAGAGGAAGTAAAACTTGTTCTTACTCAATCAGTTGTTGCACTAGCAATTGCTAACACGTATCAGCATGCAATTGATGATGAAACGTTAAAAGCAACTATGCTTTCAGCTGTACCTGAAAGATTCCATACGCCGAACATCTTGGCATATGATCTTGGTAAAAAATACGCAGAAGAAGCTATAGCAAAAGCATAAGTTGCTTGCTTCACTGCATCTTTGAGGGAGTTTGTTCAGTCACGTACTGACGTACGCTCCCTCTCAACAACCCTCAAATCTACAGCAAATCAAACAACTTATTGATTATAAACCCTTTTTATCTAACTCTAAGTTCCATCTAAATAAATTTCACTATTCACTATTCACTATTCACTATTCACTATTCACTATTCACTATTCACTATTCACTATTCACTATTCACTATTCACTATTTCTATGCTATAATTCGCGTAGGTGCAATAGGTAGTTGCTGGTGGTGTTAACCACGAGAGGAAAGTCCGGGCTGCATGTGAGACAGGACTCCATCTAACGGATGGCCAGAGTAATCTGAGGGCAAGTGCAACAGAAAGTAGGTAGCCACTTCGGTGGTCATAGTGAAAGGGTGGGGTAAGAGCCCACCGGTGCCTGTGGTAACATGGGCAGGCCAGGTAAACCCTGTCCGCAGCAAGAAGTATATGGTATAAGTCTCACAAGCTGTTAGATCAGCACACATACTTCGCTTGAGCGTTATGGCAACATAACGCCTAGATAAATAACTACCCACGACAAAACCCGGCTTATCGTTGCACCTGACTAAATAGCACAGCTTATCATAACTTCACATATACCCCATATCCATGGCTAATTATCATTTGTAACACTAACTAAACTACTTCATAATCTGAGTTAAAATCCATTAGGGTATAATATATCATCTTATGATAAGGATACGATAATGATGCCAGAAGAGCGATATAAAAAACTCAAAGAGTATCTTTCTGCAGAGAACCCTGTTCTCTTGGATGTAATAGATAAATATAAAGCATTAGACAAGCTGGGGCATAAGATAGGTCTCATAGAACCTAATGAAACCTATACAAGCCATATCTCCTGGTGGCCGATGATCTCTATATTGGGAACATTTTCTGCGGGAAAATCATCTTTTATCAATGAATATATAGGTAGCTCTATCCAACAAAGTGGAAATCAGGCGGTAGATGATAAGTTTACTGTGATCTGTTATGGTAATAACGAAGAAGCAACAACACTACCGGGACTAGCACTGGATGCGGATCCCCGTTTTCCTTTTTATAACATCAGTGAAGAGATAAATAAGGTAGATTCCGGAGAAGGAAATCGTGTTAATCTTTATCTTCAACTTAAAACACTTAAATCTCCAAAAATCAAAGGCAAAATACTTATAGACTCTCCAGGCTTTGATGCAGATAGTCAACGAGACGGTATTTTACGTATCACAAACCATATTGTAGAGATGTCAGATCTGGTTCTGATCTTTTTTGACGCACGCCATCCGGAACCCGGAGCTATGCGTGATACATTGGAACATCTGGTTGCAACAACCATTGGGCATAAAGATTCCAATAAAGTACTTTATATCCTTAACCAGATCGACACAACAGCTAAAGAGGATAACTTGGAAGATGTTATCTCTTCTTGGCAAAGAGCTCTTGCTAAAGAGGGTCTTATTTCAGGAAACTTTTATAGTATCTATAATGAAAATGTGGCTACTTCTATCGATGATGAGGATATGCAAAAACGTCTTGAAAGTAAAAAAAATACAGATCTTGCACGCATTGTTGATCGTATGGATAAGGTGAGTATAGAGCGTGCTTATCGTATTATTAAGGCGCTTGATGATTTTTCCAGAGAGATGAAAGAAGAAAAACTGCCACTGCTCCAAGAGGTATTACAGGAGTGGGGACGTAAGGTACTTTGGACAGATATAAGTGTAGTTGTTTTACTTCTTATCGTGGTTGGAGTACTTCAATTTCAATTTAATGTATTGGAACTCATGAGCTCTCCGGTCAGTATGATGGTTGGTGGGGGTCTCTTTGTAGTTGTTCTTTTGCTTGTACATATGAAAGCCCGTAGTTTTTTTGCACGCTCAGCCTCAAAAAAATGGAAAGAGAAAGATATCAGTATTTCAAAAGCGATCATACATAATACTAAATGGTGGAGAACAACCTTTGGTTTTGGACGTAATTGGCATAAAAATACAAAAGCTAAACTTGATCAGCTTATGACACAAGGAAGAGAAGCAATACAAAAACTGAATGATCAGTTTGTTAGTTCTTCGGCTACTGCAAATGAGAAAAATGAAATGGAGAAAGCATAATTTTATAATAATAAGAAATATTTAGATTCTATCTATTAAGTGATGATATAATCATCTTATCTGCAAGTTTATCATCACACTGCCCCAAATACAGTTTAATGTTGTTTGTACAAATTGTGTCCAATAATTTTTTCCATAATCTTAACAATGATATCTTTGATGCCATTACAGTTCTTCTGCTGTAGTGTATCAAGTGATTGAACTCTTTGATAAATTTTATTATAAAGATATTTAGCTACTAAAGATTAGTGCTTAAATGCATTAGCATATATACACAATTAGCTATCTATTAATGAAAGATAAACAAATATTTCTCATAATTAACACTTAATTAACAGTAGTTTGTCAAGATATGTAACTTTTTCTGAGGAGGAGAATAATAAATGAAACAAATTAGGTACTCGTTAGTGGTGGCTTTAGCAATAGCTGCTACATTAAACGCAAGTGAAGATTTAGGGTTGATCACGGTTGAGTCAACAACAATTGATGATAAATTTGATGCAAAAAAAATGGAAGTTTCAAATACTACAACACTGAAAGGTTCTGAGATTGAAGAATATCATGCAGAAAATTTGGCAGATGTATTAAATAACAACATTCCCGGTCTAACAGTAAGGAAAAATGAGGGAGACTCCAATAAAATACATATCAGAGGTGTTGCCGGTGAAATGTATATGGGAGAAAAACCTGGTGTTGCTATAGTAATCGATGGTGTTCCTGTACAAGAGAGAGCCGGTAGTGTCAATATAGATATGGATAATATTGAATCTGTCAAAGTTATCAAGGGTGGTGCTTCTTATCTTTACGGAAATGATGCTTTGGCAGGTGCTGTAGTCATCACTACAAAAAGACCAAAAGCAAAAAATGAAGGATATGTCACTGCGGAAAGTGGAAGTCATGGATATCAGAAATATTTAGCGAACTATATGGGAAGTACTGAAAATTTTGCTTATGAACTTCAAGGAAGCTATAAAGCAAGTGACGGATATTGGGAAGATTCAGATTACTGGGCAAAATCATTTAATGGTAAATTACAATACTACATTGATGAGACCAGTGATATTACATTTGGAGCAGATATATCCAGTAGATATGAAAATGATTCAGGTTCCATTACGCATACGACTTATAATAAAGGTACAGGGGTATATACAAATAATGTTGAAACCAATCCAACAAGTATAGGTGAGGTAGGTTATTCAACAGATTATGATATCGATCTGTCCAAATATTTTATAACATACTCAAAAGATTTTGACAATAATTCAAACTTAATGGCGCAACTCTATAGATATGAAGATACAACAAAAAATAAAAGTGGTAAATTTGACAGTAATGATGATGGTGTAGACGACGATCACCTTACTAATGCTTATGCCAATACACTTCAAAATGGTTTAAAATCTGAGTACAGAATGGATGGTGAGGCACTGGCTTATATGGTTGGACTTGATATCGCAAGAAATGAAGAAGATAGAAATAGCATAGATAGGGTCAATGATAGAGTTAGAGGAACATTATATACTATTGGAAACGTTAGAAGTGATAGTAGTTTTACAGAAGATATCAGTGCTTTATACGGAGAACTGAAATATCAAATAAACGATAAACTTGTTGCTACAGCAAATGCAAGATATGATCATATGGAATATGATTATACTAATAATCTGACTTCAGATACTTGGGATAAAGATTTTGATGAGTTGTCATATAGAATTGGTGCAACGTATAAGTTGGAAGAGAACTCTATTTTTTATGCCAGTATATCAACAGGTTTTAGGGTACCTACAATCAGTCAGATGTATGCAGGAGATCTGAGTACATCAACATATTCTGGAACATACGTGAATAATACAGATATCGATACAGAAAAAACATATAATTATGAATTTGGATATAGAGGAAAAAATGATCTGATCACTTATGATGTTGCTATTTTCCAACTTGATAGAGACGATGTTATTGGTCGAAGCAGTGGTAATTATGCTTCTACATCAGGCATGGAAATATATTATGACAATATGGCTGATGTTCGAAATAGAGGGCTTGAACTGAGTATGAACAGTGATAGAAGTAAAGATTTTTATTTTATGTTTAACTATGCATATTTAGATGCAGAATATACAAGATATGATGAGTATAACTTGATCATATATGATGAAAATGCAGGTTATAGGGGTAGTGGTGGCACTGTTGTAGCAGGTACTTATGACTTAGCTGGTAATACAGTACCAAGAACATCAAAACATTCAATCTATCTTGAAGGAAATTATTGGGCTACGCCAAATTGGCTGCTTACTGCTGGAGTAAACTATAAATCAAGTCAATATGCAGATGATATGAATCTAGTGAAAGTTGATGGCTATGCAGTGGCTAATTTAAAAACCAAATACAATCTAAAAGTGTCAGACTTTGATATAGAACTGTTTGCATTGGTTGATAATCTATTTGATGAGCAATACTATATGATGCCAAGAGTTACAGGTGACAGAAATGAGGATGGTTTATATGATGAAAGAGATATGGGACTTACCGTAAATCCTGGACGTGTTTATACTGTTGGATTAAGTGTAAAGTTTTAGGAGAATTTAGTTGGAATCAACAACACTTTTTTCGATTTTTATCATAGGACTCTCTTACGGAGCAACGGCATGCATGTTTTCATGTATGCCCTTTTTAAGTCCTCTGCTTGTGGGTAATTCAAACGATACAAAACAGGCACTGGGGATCATATTGCCCTTTAGTTTGGGTAGGATATTCAGCTATACACTTTTAGCGATCATTGCTTATCTGAGTTCTTTTTGGGTAAAGCAAATATTGGATGACAATAGTCTGTTTAGCATCATTCTTGGGGTCAGTACGATCTCTATGGGGCTTTTTTTGTTCTATAAAAGTTTTAAAGCAGCTAGTTCATGCGGACACACAACACCTTTAATAAAGAAACCAAAGTTAAATAAACTGGGTTTTTTTACTATTGGTGCAACCATGTCAGTCAATCCATGTGCTCCGATAATGGCACTTTTGGCAGTTGCGGTAAACAGCAGTACTTTTTACAATGCAGCGGCTTTGGGATTGTTTTTTGGTGTAGGGGCTGTTATCTTTTCGATCCTTTTTTATGGCTTTATCGTCTCAAAAGTGATCAAAGGCTTAATGGTTCAGTTTTCCTCTTACAAGATATGGATAGAGCGCTTTGCAGCACTGCTGTTGATAATGGTAGGAGTATTGGTATTAAATGGTGTTTTAATACTTTAATTTAAAGATAAAGGATACATAGTGGTAGATTTTATAAAACGCGACAAAGATGATATATACTCAAAACCGATATTAGGTTTTTTATTTAAAAATCAAAAATTTATCATGGCACTAAAAGTAGTTGTTTTAGCCTTGTTTTTATATGCTATATACCTTGGTTTTGCACATACCGGTAAAGAAAATACATTTACGTGGGCACTGTTTTGGGGAATTTTCTGGTCTCTGTTTATGGTAATTACTCTTCCGACGTTTGGACGAATTTTTTGTGGTATTTGCCCTCATGGATTTATGGGTAAATATATTACAAAATTCGGATTGAAAAAAACCATGCCAAAATGGATGCAAAACAGGTATATAGGTCTGTTGTTACTTGTGATAGGCTGGTGGGGAATTTACTATATGTTCCCAGGTGTCTATAGAACACCACTGGGCACGGCCATTTTATTTACAGTGATGACTTTACTCTCTTTTGTGATCTATTTTTTATATAAAGATATGAGTTACTGTAAATATATCTGTCCTATTGGTACACTGACTAGAGCGTATGGTAAACTCTCTTTTACCTGGTTGGGTACGTATAAGAGTGCATGTGATGAGTGTAGAACATTTGAGTGTGCAACAGCTTGTCCTTACAATCTAAAACCATTTACATTTGACCATAGAAACTCTATGATGGACTGTACTTTATGTATGGATTGTAGTGCAGCGTGTGAAGCTGTCAGTTTTAAATATAAGAAGCCTTCTTTTTCACTGTTTTCAAAATTTAGAATCGTCAAAGCGGAAGTTTGGGCATTTGTGCTTATTTTGGCTTCTATTCCTATTACCATGTCATTTCATCATGGTATCGGAAGAAGTAATGCTGCCGGTGATATGATCTGGTCAAAAACAGCTGAATTTTTCAAAGGATTCATTAGTTTTGGAGCCATTGATCCTATTGGACTTTTTGCATTTCTTTATGCAATGCTATTTACTATTTTAGCTGCTATTATCGGTATGTTCATCGCCTCTAAGATACTTAAAAAAGATTTTAGCTCTACTTTTTATGACTTGGGATACTCTTATGCCCCTCTGTTCATTTTAGGTTCTATTGCCCACTCACTTGAGACATTTTTCACAAGAGGATATGAGCGTATTGTGGAAGGATTTGCTTATGGATTTGGTTTTTCGGTAGATGTTGCATCACTGGCAAAAAGAGGAGACAGCTGGCTTCATATATTTGGTCTGCTCAAATGGGTTGCCATTGCCTGGGCATTGATCATACTGTATAAAAGAATGAAACTCCTCGATGTTGATAAAGTAAGAAAAATGATTGCATATCCTTTTGCCGCTTCTTTGATCATATTCTTTTTAAGTGTTAATATGTACAGAGGGTATATTTTAGATACCTACGGGAGAGCTTCTGGAGGACATGGAAATCATGGTGGTGGTGGAGCGATGTTCCAGAGCGTTCCAAAAGACAAAGCCATACTTCTGCAATCAGGAGAAGATAAAGCATCGTGTATCACCTGTGGTATGAAACTTCCAATGTTCTATAAAACAAATCATGCAGCACATTTAGATGAAGCTGTTAGACAGTATTGCTCTATCCACTGTTTGGCTGAAGAGAAGAATATTAAAAAAATGCCTATCAAAGATTTCAAGGTTGTTGATGTTAAAAGCTTGAAGTTCATAGATGCGAAAAGTGCATTCTATGTTGTAGGAAGTAAGAAAAAAGCCACTATGAGCAAAGTAAGTAAATATGCATTTGCCAAAAAAGAGGATGCTGTTAAGTTTTCTAAACGATACCAGGGGAAAGTAGTAAATTTTGATGCGGCATTCAAAATTGCATTGAAAGATTTTGATACATCTGCAAAGAAAATGATCAAAGAGGTATCTGCCACTGATGTTGTCTATTTTACCGATAAAAACCCGGCAGCTAAGAAAAGAGGTGGACACGGTGGGCATATGCATGGCGGCTCAAGAGGGCAAGTCCCTACAAAAAAAGTATGGCCTGTTTTTATGGACAGATCAGATAAGTTAAGCTGTATAGGTGATATAAATGCTGAACTTTATGTGCTGGATGCAAATTTAAAGACAATAAAAGCTAAACAATCAAGAGACAGAGGGTGTAAATCGGTAAGTTTTAAAATGCCAGACAATGGATACTACAATCTTTTTTATACCAATAAAACAGTTGATGATAATACCTTATATCTCAGTACGGCAAAATATGAATATATGAGATTCAACCATAGCAATGATGCAGTGTATGATGATGAGAAGATGTCAGCCCATACGATAAAAGAAGTGCCTTTTGATATCTTAAGACTCAGAGAAGAGGGTGAGACCTTTTATCACCGTCTTTACTCTGGTGATAAGATCAGAATAAAAGTAGTTTTGGACTCTAAGCCTGTAGAAGGAGCAAACTTAACACTCTCTACAAAAACAGGATGGTCAAAAACCATTAAAACAGATAAAGATGGAATAGCAACTTTCCTCCTTTTAAAAGACTATTTCCCTGAGTGGGAGAAGTTTGACAGAAGACATAAAAACAAATTTTTACTCACGGCATCTTATACGCAAGAGAGTAAAGGAGAGCATGATGACGAGGCGTATGAAAATATAAAATACACTACAACCTATGCATCTCTTTATTATCCCGGAGAGAGTGGATATATGTCATATGCATATGGGCTTTTAGCAGCAACTGTAGCAATGGTCATATCCGGGTTTGTGATTTACTGGTATAGAAGAAGACGTGAAAAACCGTTTAAAGAGGTGAATTTCAATGAAAAAAATTAAAGATTTTATCAACAATGCAGATATAAGAAAATTTAGATTTTGGCTGCAGATCTTTTTCTTTATACTCTTTGTATACGGAGGGTATTTTGCTGTTAATTTAGGAAATAGTATCCCAATGTTTTCATGCGGATATGATAGAGAAGTTGGAGGTATGTGTTATTTCCTTCCGCTTCAGCATCAGCTGGCTCGTCCTCTGGATGTACTTTTTAGTGCGGCAAGTATCTCTGTCCTGATTGGTTTTCTAACTTTCTTATTATGGTTTATTGTATTTAACAAAGCATGGTGTGGATATGCCTGTCCCTTAGGAACAATGCAGGATTGGATCACAGGTTTGCGAAAAAAACTTGGTATTAGATACAGTACTTATACGCAGCCACAATTCAATAAATTAAAAAAGATAAAATATTTCATGCTTGCTCTTGTGATATTGGCTCCTGTTGGTGTTGGTCTAGGTCTTCTTGGGGGTGAGTGGAGAACTGCTTTTTGCGAGATATGTCCAGGGAGAATGATCACACCGCTTTTTGTAGGAGATGTTTCTCAGTGGAGTTTGGATTTCTCAACAAAAAGTGCAATGGTTTTGACTACTTTGGGTCTGATGATCACAGGTCTGTTCTTTGTGGGTTCATTTATCAAAAAAAGGTTTTTCTGCTTTTTTTGTCCTATGAGTGCGATGCATTACATCTTTAGTGACGCGGCACTGATAAAGCTTAAAAAAGATGGTGACAAATGTACAAAATGTGGTGACTGCTATAATGTCTGTGATATGCAGATCAAAGATATAGCTGATGATGTAGAGAGTACAAATATTTTAAGGGATGACTGTATCCTTTGTATGAAGTGTGTAGCTGCTTGTCCTGAAGATGATGCTTTACATGTCGATATCTTGAACATGAAAGTATTTACATCAACAAAAGGTGGTTTTTCAAAAAGAATGGAGATGGATAAATTGGAGGAAAAAGATGACTAAAGACGTAAAGAAATCCAAAATAGAAACTCCAAAAGAGAGACAAAACCGCCATAAGGCAATGGAAGCTGCTATGGTATTGGATAAAATAAAACATGACTTCAAAGAGCCTCCAAAGGCGATGGATTATTTTTACGATCTTTATGAAAATGTGCACTGTAAACAGCAGGCTCTGCATAATGACAAGGTAAAGGTTGGAACGATGTGTATACAGGTACCCTCTGAGATTATCTATGCTCTAGATGCAGTGCCTATTAGACTGTGTAACGGTTTTTATACTGATGATGATATTGGAAGTGACCTGCTTCCTGCAAAATCTTGTCCTTTGGTCAAGGCAACTGTTGGGCAATTTTCATCAAATAACTTTACAGACAAGCCTGATGTGATCATCTCACCGACAACCTGTGACCAAAAAGCAAAATCCGGTGCTATTATTGAAGATATGGGGTATTCGGTCTTTGATATGGAGTTTCCAAGAACAAAAGAGAGTGAAGAGAGCAGAGAGTATTGGAGACGGAGTGTAAGGAAGTTTACCAAAGAGTTAAGTTCTGATTTAAATAAAAAGTTAACAAAGAAAAAATTGAAAGAAGCTATCAAAAAAGTAGGGTATGCCCAGCATCTTTATCATAAATTAAATATATTGCGAAAAAATCATAATATCCCTATTTTAGGAACAGATATGTTTTTGGTTACCAATGCCTTTTTCTTTGATAAAATAGATAACTGGATAGAAGCAACGACCCAACTTTTAAAAGAGACAGAACAGAGGGTTAATGATGAGGTAAATGCGGCAGGTAAAAGAAGCCCTAGGATCGTATATACAGGCTCACCACCAATATTTCCAAATCTTAAGATCCCTCTTTTGATAGAGCAGTCCGATGCAGTGATCGTTGCAGATGAAACATGTTCGTCCAATAGAATGTTCAATGATATGGTAAGTGTGGATGAGTGGTTCATGTATGATATGGTTGATTCCGTTGCAGATAGATATTTAAAAGGGTGTACCTGCCCGATCTTTACAAAGAATGAGGACAGAAAGAGAAGAATAGTTGATCTGGTTAGAGAGTATAAGGCTGAGGGTGTAGTCTATCAGGCCTTTGCAGGATGTCAGGTCTATGAGATGGAACAGAGGTCTGTTTTGGAAGCAATGGAGAAAGAGGGGATACCTATACTCTATATTGAAAGTGATTACTCTCCGAGTCATTTGGGACAACTGACAACCAGGATAGAAGCATTTGTGGAGTCACTTAAAAATAGACGGAGAAAAAAATTATGAAATATTTTGCAGGAATTGACATAGGTTCAACAGCTATTAAAGTTGCACTTGTAGATGAGAACAAACAATTAGTAGGACACAAAATAAGTGCCAGTGGAAGTATGTTTTATAAGTATGCAAAGCAGAGTCTTAAAGAAATTCTTAGTGAATTAAATATCGATGAAAAAGATGTAGTATATACTGTTTCCACGGGGTATGGAAGAAAACTATTTAAAGAAGCAGATGAAAATATAAGTGAGATCACTGCAAACGCTTTAGGTGCAGTAGCTGCAGCAAAGGATGAGTGTGAAATTAAAACTATTATAAACATTGGTGGTCAGGATTCCAAAGCAATTTCACTTGATAATGAAGGAAATGTGGTAAACTTTGCTATGAATGACAGGTGTGCAGCAGGAACGGGAAAATTTCTGGATGTGGTTGCTATGAATCTTGAACTTGAAGTGGATGAGCTGGGTGAGTATCACTTTAAATCTGAAGGTACCCCTCTGGCGATCAACAGTACCTGTGCAGTATTTGCAGAGTCTGAGATCATAGGACTTCTGGGGAATGACCATAGTGTCGAGGATATTGTTGCAGGAGTGCATTACTCCATTGCCAAAAGGATCATAAAACTGGTCAAAAGAATCGGTATAAAAGAGGGGATCTATTTTGATGGAGGACCTGCACTGAACATTGGGTTAGTTCAATCCATAGAAAATGAATTGGGTAAAGAGATATTTATCCCTGAGTTTCCTCAAATAACCACAGCATACGGAGCAGCGATCTTGGCACATGAAGCGTATGAATACGAAAACAGTGCAGAGTAAAAAAAATATATAAAATAACAGGGATAGTTTATGTTTGAAAAAGTATTGAAGTTTTTTATTGATAATTATAAAATAAACTATACTCTGTTTTTTCTTCTTTTTGCTGTAGGTGTATATGCTTATACTCAAATTCCCAAAGAGATATCTCCGACCATAGAACCTGACTCTATTACAGTGAGAGGCTCCTACGCAGGAGCTTCCGTAGACAGCTTAAATAAAATGGCTGTACAAGAGATAGAAGATGAAGTTAAAAATATTGTAGGTGTACAAACGGTTACATCGGTGATATCTCCAGGCAGATTCACTATCATATTGGAACTTGATAAAAGAGTAGATAAGAATGTGGTCATCGGTGATGTAGAAGATGCCATATCACTTATACGAGTTAATCTTCCAAGTGATATGGATGAGCCTATTATTAGAGGTGTTGCACACTCAAGAAGCATCATGCATGTCTCCATACTCTCTTCTGAACTTCCCAGAGATCAGCTAAAAGACCTGTCTAAAAAATTTAAAAGTAAACTTCTTTCCATTAAAGATGTATCAGATGTGACTATATTTGGTGATTCTGAACTTTTTTATGAAGTGTTGATAGATGAGAAAAAAGTCAATGCATATAACCTCTCTTTGGCTGAAACTATACGAATGTTTTCAGAACTTTCCTATATCTTTCCTCTTGGAAAGATAGAGAATATTAAAAAGCAATATTACATCTCTACAAGTAATGGTAAAAAACTCTCTACAGAAATTGAAGATACCATGATACGCATCAATGATCAGCAAATTGCTTTAAAAGATATAGCCAGTATTGAAAAAAGATATGAAGACTCATCAACACTTGCAAGCATGAATGGCGCTAATTCTATAACACTTGCTGTCTCACAAAACCCAAAAGGTGATGCCGTCAGTATAGCGCAGGATATTAAAAAACTTATAGCTAAAATGAGTGTGAATGGGGTTGATTTCAATGTCAGGATGGATAAATCCACTGTTATAAAAGACAGACTGAATATTGTGATCTCCAATATCCTGTTAGGTGTCATACTCATCACATTGTTAACCGCACTTCTGATAAATATACGTATAGCATTTATCATCGCTTTGGGTATCCCTACCTCTTTTGTCATAGGTGCTATCTATTTCTATTTTACAGGGTACAGTATTAATGTCAACTCACTCATAGGTGTACTGCTTGCGATCGGGATTATTGTTGATGATGCGATCGTCGTGAGTGAAAATATCCAACAATATATTGAAAAAGGACACTCTGCCAAAGAAGCAGCTCTTTTAGGGGTAAAAGAGGTGGCAAAACCGGTTACTATTGCTTCATTGACCACGTTATTCTCTTTCATTCCTCTTTTAATGCTAAGTGGAAGGCTAGGTGAGATCATACAACTGATCCCTATTGCATTTTCTGCACTTGTCATTGCATCACTGATTGAATCCTTTATCTTTTTGCCTATTCATGCATCTCATACGCTTTCTCTAAATTCAAGGACACTTTCATGGGAAAAGATCAATGCATACTATTCAAGGATCTTAAAACTATTTGTGAAGTACCAAAAAACTTTTTTACTTATATTTTTAATTATTGTACCTGCCTTGATCTACCAAGGTGTAAAGAGTTCCAAGTTTCAAATGTTTCAACCTTTTGATGCCTCATCTATAAATATAACATTTAAAGCAAAGCCTACAACGACACTGGAAGAGTCTCTGGAAATAGTGCAAATACTGGAAAAAGATATTTTACAGCAAAAGGAGAGATTTTTTGTAAAACATGTAAGCTCAACGGCAGGGTACAGAAGAAGTGCAACCGGCTCTGCTGAAATGTACCCTTATGTAGGATATATATCTATAGAGTTGCATAAGATGAAACCTTTAAATTTTGTAGATAAATATATTACCCCTTATCTAAGTTTTTATTATGATCCTAAAGAGAGGATCAGGGATATCTCTTCACAACAAATATCCAAAGATCTCAGAGTATGGTTGAAAGAGCAAAAGTATAAAAAGACATTTCACTTAAGTAATTTAATGGTCGTAGAAAATAAAATGGGCCATACAAAAGCAGATATTCGTATAGGAGTTATCAGTGATGATTATCAAAAAGCAATCAAAGCTATTAGAGATATAGAAGATAGTTTTTCCAAAGTAAAAGGGATCAAATATTTTGGTGATAATGTTAAGGTCGGAGTTGATGAGATAAAGCTCAAACTCAATACCTATGGTGAAGAACTTGGGATTACTGAGAAGTACTTAGGGAGCTATATTTCTGACCTTTATCTTTCAAAAAGGGTTGGTACGATCTTTGATGGTCAAGAGCTTTTAGAAATAAAAGTAAAGTCATTCAATATTGAAGATGATCTGGAGAACTTTAAAAAACTTGAAATACCTTTGAAAAATAATACATTTGTGAAGCTTGAAGATATTTGTGAATTTGAAACAGTAGAGTCTTTGGAAAGATTAGTTAAAGATGATGGTGAAACTAACTTTTATGTTTTTGCAAATGTTGATTCATCTGTAATAACGGCAACAGAAGTATTAGAGAAAATCGCTCCAACCATTGAAAAACTAAAAAAAGTAAAGGGTATAAAGCTGAAATTTAAAGGAGAGAGAGAACAAAAAAGAACTATGCAGACTGAAATGGTACTTGCTTCAGTACTTGCAATTATCCTGATCTTCATCTCTATACTCTATCTTTTCAACTCATTGAGGGAGACTATCATTGTGATGTCTGTTATCCCTTTCTCTTTTCTTGGGGTATATGCAGGTCATTTTATCATGGGACTCAATATATCACTTCCCTCTCTTATTGGTGCATTGGGATTGGCTGGTGTCATAGTCAATGATGGTATTATCATGATGTCAACACTGAAGACATCCAAGCATAAAGATGACATATTTCGTCTTGCGGCAAGACGGTTCAGACCTATCGTACTTACATCTATTACTACAGTTATAGGGCTTTCATCACTGATATTCTTTGCTACAGCACAGGCAGTGACCTTCCAGCCATTGGCAGTTACTATTGGTTTTGGGCTTTTATGGGGTACGATATTAAACCTTTTTTACCTTCCGACAATGTATAGTTTTTTACATAGCCATAAGGAAAAGAGAGCATTAAAAACTTTATAAAAGTATATGAGGTTTTTTACCTTTTTAAAGTGTAAGAATATATGTACGATATTTTTATATGATATCTATGTATTAAGGGATAGACAAAAGCTAATGATGTTATGAGTACCTGGGTTATTCAGAGGGTTCAATTAACACTATTTCGATATAATCAATAAAAAAAGAGATTAGTGATGAAAGTATTTCTACTACTGTTTACCCCGTTATTTATTTTTGCAAAAGTACACTACGCAAAAGTTGAACCCTATGAATCAGTTGTTTTAAAATCTGCTGTAAGTGCTTTGGTTATGTATGTTGACCTTGATGCTGAGGGTAGCATGGTGACTTCAAAAAGAGTGATCCATCTTGATGACAGTTTAGATAAAGTAAATCTGGAAGACTCAAAAAAGAGTGTGGTTTTACTTGAAAAAATGCTAGGTATCAACGAAGAGATAGCAACGAGCTTAAGTGGTACAGTGAAGAGACAAGAAGGATATTATAATCGTATCTCTAAACTTGCTACAGCATCAAAAACACAAAAAGACAATGCCTACAGCAGTTTCACCTCTGCAAAGACCCAATACCTTAGTACACGTGAAAAGATAGTAAGTTTGGAAAAACAGATCATGGATATGAAGTACAAGGTTGCACAGCTTAAAGACAGCATTGCTAAAAAGTCTTTAGTATTGGAAAATAAGTATCTGTATAAACTTATGGTACGTAAAGGTGATTTTGTAAACCCCGGTTCTTCTTTGGCACAGGTAGAAGATGCGAGCAGAGCAAAATTGGTACTTTTTTTAGCACCTGAAGAGTTAGATCAGATAGAGCAGAAAGTAGTTTATATTGATGGTGAAAAGACAGAATACAGAGTTAATAAAGTATGGCGTGTGGCAGATGAAAAGTTCATCTCTTCTTACCGTGCCGAAATCCATATCCCTGCACCTAAGAACTCATTTTCAAAACTTGTGAAGGTAGAGATAAAGTAATGAATACAGCTTGTGGACTGGACTGTTATGATGCGTGTAGAGTCATCGTAGAAGATGATGCTTTGAAGATAAAAGGAGATGCTTCCCATCCTGCAGGAAATGGTGCCTTATGTGCATTACTCAATAAATATATGTTTGAAACGCCTCGTATTGAAAAGTCTCGTGTAAATGGGCTAGAAGTAAGTATGGAAGAAGCACTTGAAGCAGTATCTGAAGCATTTAAAGCAGAGAAGTCACTGCTTTGGAGAGGTTCAGGTAACTTTGGTGTGATGCAAGAGGTAACCAATCTCTTTATGGAGAAAATAGAAGGATCGCTTACCAAAGGGAGTCTTTGTGATGGTTCTGGGGATGCAGGTATCGTTATGGGGAGAGGTGTGAACAGAACACTTCCTTTGGAGCAGATAGATAAAGCTGAAGTGGTAGTAGTCTGGGGCCGCAATGTTACTGTAACAAATTCTCACATCATGCCTTACTTGGAAGGTAAAAAGATCGTGGTGATTGACCCTGTACGTACGGTCATTGCAAAAAAAGCAGATTTTTTTCTGCAGATCGCACCACGTACAGACTATTATGTAGCCATAATGCTGGCTCGGTTCATCTTTATGGAAGACAGTGATGCAACGGAGTGGATGGATGAGTTTGCTTCTGAGCATGAAGATTTCTATGATTTTACACGTGAACACCGTATTAAGTCCATTTTAGAGTATATCGGTGTTGATCTGGGTGATATGGGTCGTATGCTGAACTATCTGCGTGACAGAAAAGTGGTTTTTCTGGTAGGTACAGGTGTGCAGAAATACAGTACAGGTTCGTATGTATTACATGCCATAGATTCACTGGCTGCGACACTTGGACTTTTTGGACAAGAGGAGTGTGGTGTAAGTTATCTGGGTAATTCCAAGTTGGGGTTTGACAATCCATTCTCAGTAGAGTGTAAGCGTGTTCAAAAGGCAACTACAGAATTTTCAGACTTCGATACTGTACTGGTGCAAGGGGGTAATCCTGCAGCGTCTATGCCAGACAGTAATCGTGTGAAAGAGGAACTTGAGGATGTGGAAAACCTTATCTACTTTGGACTACATGAGAACGAGACTTCAAAGCTGGCAAAGATAGTCATCCCTGCAAAGAATTTCTTTGAGAAAGAAGATGTACGTTTGGGTTATGGGCATCAGTATGTTGAAAAGATGAATAAGATCATAGATTCAGATATAGGTATCAGTGAATATGATTTTACAAAATGTCTGTTCGATGCCTTTGGATTTTCAGGTTTGCAAGATGAATCATACTATATTGATGCATGGCTTGATCAGTGTGAAAAAGAGGGTGAACACTATGTTGCTGCAGGCTATGAAACACTTCCTTATAGCGAAGGCTTTGGTGAAGAGGGTGATGATGAGTTTGAGTTCATTGAAGATTATGATGATGATTTTATCAACACGAAACGTTTTAGAAAATATCGTAAAACAAGTAAAAACAAGAAAGAAGACGAAACTTTTTGGTTGCTTTCACCCAAATCAAACAAATCACTCAATACACAGTTTGTTAGAGATGATAAGGTACAATTGCATCCAGAGTTAGGATACAGTGAGGGTGAAAGAGTTCAGATAAGCTCTGAACACGGTAAACACGAGTTTACCGTAAAACACAATGAAGATCTTCGTCTTGATTGTGTGCTGATAACAAATAATACAGTGGGTGTCAACTACCTCACTCCTGCCATCCTTAGTGAAGAAGGGAACAATGCCTGTTATCAGGAAGTGAAAGTAGAGATAGAAAGAATAGAGGAATAAAATGAACTTAGAACAACAAGATAAAAAATATGTACTTCAAACCTATGCACGGGATTATACGAACTTTGTAAAAGGTGTAGGTTCCACACTCTATGATGAGAATGGTAAAGACTATATAGATTTTGCATCTGGAATAGGGGTGAACTCTGTAGGACATGGAAATGAAAAGCTTGCTTCTGCTATTTGTGAACAGGCTAAAAACATCATCCATATTTCAAACTTACAAGTCATAGAACCCCAAGCAAAACTGGCAGAGAAAATCGTAGAGCTTTCTGGTTATGATATGGCTATCTTCTTTGCCAACTCAGGAGCAGAAGCAAATGAAGGGGCGATCAAGATCGCACGTAAATATGGTGAGATCAACTTTGATGAGAAACGCTATAAAGTCATCACTTTAGAACATTCATTTCATGGACGTACGATCACTACAGTGAAAGCTACAGGTCAAGAGAGTTTTCATACACCACACTTTTCTCCTTATCCAGCAGGATTTTCATATGAAAAGTCTATATCAGATGTTTACAAGGCCATAGATGATGAAACAGTTGCGGTACTGATAGAACTTGTACAAGGTGAGGGTGGGGTACAACCTTTTGAAAAAAAAGAGATACAGGACCTTGCAGCACATTTAAAAGCAGAGGGTATTTTGCTCATCGTTGATGAAGTACAAACAGGAGTGTATAGAACAGGTGAGTTCTTAGCTTCAAATTTGTATGAGATAGAGCCGGACATTATCACTCTTGCTAAAGGTTTAGGTGGGGGTGTACCTATCGGAGCAGTGATGACGAAGCATAAAGAGGTATTGAGTGCGGGTGATCACGGGAGTACTTTCGGAGGTAACTACTTGAGTACATCTGCAGGATTGGCTGTGCTGGATGTACTTGAAACGTTATATGAGAGTGGGGCTATCGCCGAGGCACATCTCTATTTTGAACAGAAATTAGAGAATATTGTTAAAAATTATGGAGATCTTTTTGAAAAAGAGGTTGGTTTAGGGCTTATGAGAGGTTTGCGGGCAAAAAGTTCTGAGATTCAAACTGCTGTACAGAAACAGAGTTTGCAAGAGGGGCTCATTGTGCTTAAAGCAGGTCGTAATACCGTACGATTCTTACCAAGTATAACAATAAGTAAGGAAGAGATAGATGAAGGATTTAAGCGTTTTGAAAAAGCTATTAGTACTTTGTAGTTTGTTGTTTTCTTCTGTCGTTCAAGCAGATGAATTGGGTGATATACTTTCTGACAATAAAGAGCTACTCTTTGATTATCAATTCCAAAGTAATGATCTTGAGAGTGATATGCTTTCAAAGAGTTGGATCAATCCTGTAAGATTGCAGTACAATAAGAGGTATTCGACACAGTTTTCAGACAGAACGAGTATAACCGGAAGTTACTCTATCATTATAGACCAGCCTATATTCAGATCAGGTGGAATTTATTATGCGATTAAGTATTCCCAAGCACTTCGTGATGCAAATGAAGCAGACTTGAGGCTTCAAAAACGTCAAATGATCGGTGATGCTGTTTCCATACTTTTTAACTTGAAGAAAAATAGACTTGAACAGCAAAAAATGAAATACCTGATAAAAAATGACACAATAGATATACACCAAAAACGTGATAGTTATGATGCCGGTTTGTTAGACAGTAGTTTTTTGGATCAAGCTATTTTGAAAAAGAGTCAGGATGAAGCAACACTGCTTGAGTTGGAATTAAATCTTTTAGAGTTAAAGCAGAGATTTTCACTTCTAAGTGATAAAAAGCCAGATGGCTTACGTCTTCCTGTATTAAAGTTGATGAGTAAGTCAAACTATAGTGAACAAAACCTTGAGCTAAAAAAAGATAGACTCCGTGCTGAGCAGTCAGCATATAATGCTAATGTAACAACGGCAAAATATTTACCAACAGTCTCATTACAGGGGCAATATATTGATGGAGACCTCAATCCGCTTTATGCTAGACCTGGAATAGAAGAGAAATATTATAATTATGGATTTACTGTCTCTATGCCACTTGATATTAACTCACTCACTGATATAGAAGCAAGTAAAGTTGAAAAATTAAGAGCGGCAGTCCAGGTACTTGATAGAAAAGATCAAGTAACAGAAGAGTATGAATGGATACATAACAGTTTGAATATTTTAGATAAAAAAATAGTTTTGGCTAAAAAAGATGAAAAGGTCTATCAAAGCCTTTTCCGTTTGACTAAAAATCTTGCGCAAGCAGGAGAAAAAACTTCGTTAGATGCAGATATCATGCAAAACTCTTTACAGATCAGAAAGTTAGATCAAAAGATATATAAGATAGATAAACAAGTGCAGTTACTGAAGCTTTATATACGGGTTGAGAATGTACTTTAGTCAGTATATGGATGAGTGGCTCTATGGTGAAGAGGGCTACTATAAGAACTTCAAAGCCATAGGTAAATCAGGTGACTTCTATACAGCAGTGAGTACAAGCAGTTTTTTTGGTGCAAGTATCGCAAACTACTTTTATACACTCATCAAAGAGGGTAAAGCAGACAAAAATGGCTGGCTCATTGAAATAGGAGCACACCAGGGGTACCTGTTATGTGATATGATACAGTGGCTCTATACCTGTAACCCTACTTTAGTGCAAACACTTAAATTTGGTATCGTAGAGCGCCAGTCAGAGGTACAAAAAGCACAACTTGCTTACATAAAAGAGCGTTTTGGAGATGATATACAGATCACGCATTTCAATGACATCGCTGAAGTTGAAGTAGAGTATGCTTTTGTTGTGGCCAATGAAATCTTTGATGCTTTTCCCTGTGAACTCATTAAAGATGAAAAGATAGCTTCTGTGGAAGCAAATGAAATTAGCTGGGAAGAGGCTCCCACAAAGATGCTGGCGTGGGCAAAAACGCATCGGTTGACTCAGGGTGAAATTGCAGTAGGGTACGAAGATTTTGCAAGAGAGATGTCAAGTGGTATAGAAAAATGTGACTTTGTCTCATTTGATTATGGTGAGAAGTATGTACGTAATGATTTTTCTATCCGTGTCTATAGATCACATGAAACATTTCCTCTTTTTGATGAAGCACTGAACCTATCTGAATCCTATAAAAAAGATGATATTACCTATGATGTGAATTTTGGACATGTTATCGAGGCATTCTCTTCTGAAGGATTTGAAGAAGTGGCTTATGAGACACAAGCACGTGCGTTAATACGCTTTGGACTTATAGAGATACTCGAACAGTTTGCAAAACAGACAACACAAGAGAAGTATGTGAGGGAAGCAGACAGGGTTAAAACCCTCATATCACCCACGATGATGGGTGATAGATTTAAGATGGTTCACTTTAGAAAGAATTAATAGTTGTAGCTACGATTATTGCATCGCTTTAAGCATGGCACATCTTTTAATAGATGATGCTTCATTTCCAAACATTTGTGTATATTTGTCAAATTTTTCTTGACCTATCATGCTTACACACTCTTCTTTGCTCATGGCATTTGCTGTAGTCGCTACTGTTGCTGTGGTCTCTGCTTCTGCTACTTTAACCACTTTTTCTTTTTTGACTTTATCTTCAGGATACATATATGCCGAAGAGTAGTTGCCATCTTGAACTTCTTTTAGTTCAATTTTTTTATGTACTCTTTGAGGAACATGTACATTTGTTTCTTTTACTGTTGTTTTTGTAACAGTAGGAGTTTTATCTGCACATCCAGCGATAAAAAGAGCTGCAGTTGCAAGCATTATCCAAAATTTACGACTCGACATTGAGTGTCTCCCTGCATTGAATTTTACACAAATCATTTAGTAATTTGTTGCACTGTGTTTTAACACTTGTAATTCTTATCATTTTTTATCCTTATGATTTTAAATATAAATGCTGTATTGTAATATAATCTAAAGAGAAATACAACTTTTTTATGTGAAACAGAGAAAATGACTCTTGAGAAGAAAATAAATGAATATTACTGATTGATCACAACGACAGCGATAGCAAATCCAGCATCATGACTGATGGAGAGTGAAGAGTCTTTGATCTGATGTATTTTTTGTGCCTCTTTACTTAAGATAAAAGAGGGAGCACCTTTTGAGTTTTTTGCTAAAATAATATCATGAAAAGTAAGTTCTGCACCTATGCCACACCCTAATGCTTTGGCAATAGCTTCTTTTGCTGCCCAAAAGCCAGCAATTGATTCTATTTTTTTTGCAAGTGCAATCTCATCACTATTTAAAAATTTCATTTTAAATTTGTCACCAAATTTTTCTAATGATCTTTCGATTCTGTTGATCTGAATAATATCTGTACCAATTTTCATGGGTGTAGTGTAGCGAAAAAAGGTTTACATCCATTCAACCACTTTAGAAACTTCATCTGCCACAAAACATTTGATTTTTGTCTTCTCCATAGGTTTATTGGGGATGACAGCTTTAGAAAAACCTTGTGTTTCTATCTCTTTGAGACGCTGGGTGAGTCCTGAGATCTCTCGTATTTCTCCTGTGAGGCTGACTTCTCCCAGGAAAAGTGTTTCAGAACTAAGCTCTCTGTCTCTATAGCTGCTTAAAATAGCTGCGATGATAGCAAGGTCTGCAGAAGGTTCATTGACTTTGATACCTCCTGATATATTAATAAAAACATCATAGGTACCAAGTGGCAGATCAAGTTTTTTCTCCAGCAGAGCTAAAAGCATACCCAGGCGATTATTATCAAAGCCTGTAGAACTGCGTTTAGCATGTCCATAAGCTTCACTTACTAAGGCTTGTACTTCGATGATAATGGGTCTGCTTCCTTCCATGATAACGGTAAGAGCAGAACCTGATTGCAGTTTTTCTTTGTTGAAAAATTTACCGGCCATACTTTTGGCATCGTTCAGTCCCTCTTTGTTCATCTCAAATATGCCTACTTCGTTGGTAGACCCAAAACGGTTTTTAAATCCTCTGAGCAGTCTTAATTCTGAGTTGGTATCTCCTTCAAAGTAGAGTACGGTATCTACCATGTGTTCAAGTACTCTCGGTCCTGCTATAGAACCATCTTTTGTGATATGCCCTATGATGAAGATAGGAATATGCAGGCTTTTGGCAACACGCATCAACTCAAAAGTGATGGTTCGTACCTGTGTCACGGAACCTGGTGCGGATGGTGTTTCATCAGAGTAGAGTGTTTGAATGGAATCGATAACAATGAACTGGTAATTTTCATTAGATATTTCTGAGAGTACAGTACTTAGATTGATCTCTGGAAGAAGATAAAGGTTGTCATGGTTTGCATCCAGTCTGTTGGCACGTAACTTTATCTGTCCTGCTGACTCTTCTCCTGAAACATAGAGGACTTTTTTATTGGTTTGTGCAAGATTGCCTGCTATCTTTAGAAGCAGTGTTGATTTACCTATGCCTGGACTTCCTCCAATGAGAGTGAGAGAACCGGGGACGACACCACCACCGAGTACCAGATCCAGCTCTGCACTTCCTGAGGGAAAACGTGTAACATTGTCTTCTTCTATCTGTGTAATGGGTTTAGCTTTTGAAAGTGTAGAGCCTGAGGAACTGCTACCTGAAGTCTCTTTTAAAAACTTAATTTGATCGGTGCTGAGTTCTATCATGGTTTCCCACTGGTTACAGGAAGTACATTTTCCCATCCATCGTGGAGACTGGAACCCACATGCCTGACATTCAAATAGTGTTTTTTTCTTTGCCATACTGTAGTCCTTAATTCTTTTGTTGTATTGTAAACTATATTTTGATTTTAGATTAAAAATATGTCAAATTGACATATTTTTTGCTTTCAATTGTTTTAGTTATAATTTTAATTACTTTTTTTCAAGGATAACTATTGAATTTTAACCAGATCAAACAAGCAGTATATGCACTTTACTTAACCAATAGCTTTGGATTTAGATTAAGAAAAATCAAAGACCCGATGGAGAAGAAAAAGTTGAGGCTTGCATATTCTAAAGCACAGCTTGATGTACTCAACATAGAGATTAAGGTTGAAAATGCAGAAAAATTACCTAAAGAGGGACAATATCTATTAGTGAGTAATCATAGAACTATCATAGATCCTCCTATCATAGAAATTGCACTGGAAGATACAAAAATCTTTGGATTGTGGGTTTCAAAAAAAGAGCTTTATAATTCATTCTTTTTCGGGCTCTTTGTTCGTAATGCTGGTTCCGTTCTGCTTGATAGAGAGAAGAGTCAAATGAGTAGTTTTTTTGCAGAGATTAAAAAAGGTGTAAAAGAGGGAAGTTCGATCTTTATTTTTCCTGAGGGTTCACGAAACAAAACGGATGCACCACTTACTCCATTTAAAGAGGGGTCTCGTATCATCGCTTTAAAAAATAGATTGCCAATGTTGCCTGTATATATAAAAGGGAATGCTGCTAAGGTTTTGAAAGATGCTCTTAATGATAGTAGTGAAAAAAGGGAGATCACCATCGTTATAGGTGATCTCATAGATTATAAAGAAAAAACAGATCTAGAAACAGTTTATCGTGAGAGGTTTTTTCTTGATGATCTTTAAATAAAAATTTCATCTAAAATAGTGTTGACATACTCATTTGCTTTGAATCGGATCAAGTCTTTAGGTTGTTCTCCCGTACCTATGTAGAAAATAGGCATTTGGAGTTCATCTGCGATACTAAGTACGGAACCACCTTTGGCTGTACCGTCAAGCTTTGTGATAATGATACCGTCTATCCCAACCATTTCATTGAATACTTTTGCCTGGTTGATGGAAGAGCTTCCTTGTGTACCATCGAGTATTAGCATCTTTCGGTGAGGTGCTCCCTCTTGTGCTTTATCTGCAACACGTATCATTTTTTTAAGTTCTTCACTGAGGTTGGTTTGTGTATGGAGCCTTCCTGCTGTATCGATAATAACATTATCAAGACCTTTTGCTTTGGCTGATTCGATCGTATCATAGACTACAGCAGAGGGATCATGTCCCTGCTGTGTCGCAACGATAGGTACATCTAGTTTTACTGCCCATCTGCTAAGCTGTTCTATGGCTGCTGCACGGAAAGTATCTCCCGCACCAAGAATGACACCATGTCCCATCTCTTTATATCGGTATGCAAGTTTAGAAATGGTGGTTGTTTTTCCTGCACCATTGACCCCGATGATCATCTCAACAAAAGGTTTGACATCACTCTCTTTCCAGTCAGCTTTGTATTGAAATACAGAGATCATGGAGTTAAATGCTTGTATACGGTTGATCTTGTTTGGCAGTGCTTCCAGAAGTCTTTCTACCAGTTCATAGTTGACATCTGCTTCAAGCAGGATATCTTCAAAATCTTCTTTAGAGATCTCTTTCTTTTTCGTAGGGGCAACCTCTTTGATCGCATCATTGGTTTTGCCTAAAACTTTTTTAAATAAATTAAACATTATGGTTATATCCTTTTACTCTTTTATGGCTTGTTGTATATCATGATCTATCATCTCTATCGGAACAGCACCTTCATAATGTGTGTAGTAGTTACCATCTTTATAGATCACAGTAAGTGGGATGGAAAAATTTTCAGGGAGTTGAAGTTCTTTTACTATTTTAGAGGTAAAGATGTCATTTTGCTTACTGTTTGATATGAAATAGTTTGCATGGTTCTTACTCATAAATTGTTTTAAAGTATCGTCACTTTGTTCATCGTTGATAAGGATACCCGCAATAAAAACTTTCTTTTTATACTTTTTTTGGAGGTCCGAAAGATAGGGTATCTCTCCACGGCAAGGGGAGCACCAAGTACTAAAAAAGTTTATAATTACTATAGACTGGTCAACATTGTGAAAAGCCATTTTTTGATTACTTACAGTAAGTGTATGTTTGTTTTGCTGGATATCACTTAAGGTAAAAGTATCTGTTGGTGTTTGTGATGCAGAGGTCTCTTCACTAATAGTCTCTTTTTTTATTTCTAATTGTTCTTGTTGTTCTTGTTGTTCTCTTTTTTCTTTTTGTTGATCTTTATCTTTTTGTTGATCTTTATCTTTTTGTTGATCTTTATCTTCTTGTGTAAATACTTCAGTAGTATTTTCTACAGGAATAAAAGAATCTTCTACTTTTTTATCTTCACACCCCGTGAAAGAGAATAGTGTGAAGCATAATAAAAGAGTAGATAAGAGAAAAGATCTGATTTCTTTCACACGGTTCCTTTGGGTATAATAAGTATAGAGATTATATCTAAAAGGCATTAAAAAGAATGGAAGTTATACAAAGGGATATGAAGAAAAAGCATTTTAGAACACATTGTTTAAAACGTTTGAAAAAAGCAAGTGGTATAGGTTCCTATAAAAAAGACAAAGTGGTATCGCAGCGTTTATATCAACTTATTGTCCAGAGTCATGCACAGAAGATCATGCTTTATTTGCCACTAAAAACAGAGATCAATCTTTATCCTCTCATTAAACAGTTAAGAAAAGAAAAGAGGGAACTCTATGTGCCGATTATGGAAGGTAAAAGTTTTAGGGTGGTAAAATATAGATACCCACTGGAAAAAAACCGTTTTGGGATAAAAGAACCAAAAGATTCAAGACAGTATAGAAATAAAAAATTAGATATAGCTATCGTACCCATAGTGGGAGTGGATATTACGCATAGACGCGTAGGATTTGGAAAAGGGATGTATGATAGATTTTTTGAAAAAGAGATTAAAAATATAAATAAAACAGTATTTGTGGCACGTGAATTGTGTTATAGTAAAGAGATTGTTACAGACGATTATGACGTTAAGGCAGACATAATTATTGTGCCATAAACTTATATTGGTTTCTTTTTCTTAGTAAAAGGAAAAATAATGTTAGGGATAATTGGAATATCCAGCTTAGCTGGAACAGCTGTAGGGGCAGGAGTTTGCTACTTATGGTTGAAAAATAGTACACGAAATAGATTTGCACATATAGAGTTAGAGGTAAAAGCGAAAGCGAAAGCTATAGAAAATGAGGCTGAACTTTTACTGCAGGAAGCCCATGTAAAGATCAAAGCAAAAGAGTTAGAGCAAGAGGGTGAATTTCAAAAACGTATTGCCCAGGTAGAAGAGCGTAATCGTTCTTTGATCCTGGAGACAAAAGAGTTAAGTAAAGAAGAAGAAAAACTTGCACTCTTACAACATAAAGTACTCGACAAAGAGGCGAATTTAGAAAAACTGGAAGTCCAAAGGCAAGAAGAGATAGATCAAGCGATACAAAAAATGCAAAGTGCAGCTTCTCTGACCAAAGAAGAGGCAAAAGCATACATCTTGGAAAAAGTTGAAGAGCAGAGCCGTTCTGAAGTAGCGGGTATTGTACGTAAGTATGAGCAGTTAGCCAAGGAAGAGGGTGAGAAAAAAGCCAACTATATTTTGGCACAGGCAACTACACGTTATGCAGGAGAGTTTGCAGGTGAAAGGCTTATTAATCTTATAAATCTACCTAGTGATGATCATAAAGGGCGTATCATTGGTAAAGAGGGTCGGAACATTAAGGCCCTTGAGATGCTGTTGGGGGTCGATATCATTGTAGATGAAACTCCAGGAGTAATACTGGTAAGCAGTTTTAATCTTTATAGAAGGGCTATTGCTACACGTGTCATAGAGATACTTGTTGAAGATGGACGTATACACCCTGGGCGTATTGAAGAGGTACATGAAAAAGTACAGGCAGAGTTTGAGCAAAAAACATATGAAGAGGGTGAGAATATCCTTATAGACTTAGGGATCTTCCCTATGCATGAAGAGCTCGTACGCTTACTTGGTCGTATGAAATACAGAGCGAGTTATGGACAAAATGCTTTGGCACATACTTTGGAGGTTGCAAGACTGGCAAAAGTGATGGCCGCAGAGATGGGCGGAGATGAGAAGCTTGCCTTGCGTGCAGGACTTCTGCATGATATAGGTAAGGCGCTTACACAAGATATGGGTGGTTCACATGTTGAGATAGGGGCAGAGATATGTCGTAGACACAATGAACACCCAACGGTCATCAATGCTATTTATGCCCATCATGGTCATGAAGAGCCGGATTCTGTAGAGTCTGCGGCTGTTTGTGCAGCAGATAAACTCTCTGCTGCCAGACCAGGAGCCAGACGAGAGGTGCTTGAGAGCTTTACCAAGCGCGTGAAAGAGGTGGAAGAGATCGCTACATCTAAAGACTATGTAGAGCAAGCGTATGCCATTAATGCAGGTAGAGAAATACGTGTTTTTGTCAATGCACAGAAGATGAGTGATAATGAAGCAGTACTTTTAAGTAAAGAGATTGCAAAAGAGATACAAAATAAGGTACAATACCCTGGCGAAATAAAAGTTAATGTCATTAGAGAGACACGATCAATACAATATGCGAAATAAAGGTAGTAGATAGATGAATAGATGTGATGAAATTAAAGCAAATGTAAGAATGGAAGAAAGGTATGCCGGCATGAGTCTTACCTTTGATAAAAATCCTGAACTTAGAACAGAGATCGAAACAGCGATCAAGAAGATCAAAAAACAGACTGGAATGGCACCACAGTGTTTTGATAATTCAAAAGATAAGACAGAAGCATCTCAGGCGATCTATGTTGAATTCAGTGATGATGTTCAGCGTGACAGTGGAGCATTTTTTGAATTGTTGCTTAGAGAATTAAAGATCGATAAATGCGTTCATGACGTCATAGAAAAATAAATAAAAAGAGAGAAAGTTTTATGTATAAAAAATTACTTATCGGGTTATTAATGGTGTGTAGCGTCTCTTTGAATGCAGCAGAAGCAAAGTCACCGATCGTGGTACTTGAAACAAACGTGGGGAAGATCGAACTTAAGATGTATCCTAAAGCGGCACCTTTAGCTGTTGAAAATTTTGTAACGCATGTGAAAAACGGATATTATAATGGGCATATCTTTCACAGAGTTATTAAAGGTTTTATGATCCAAGGTGGAGATCCTACAGGTACGGGTACAGGCGGTACATCGATCTGGAAAAAAGAATTTAAGAATGAATATGCACCTAATCTTACTTTTAATAAACCATTTTTATTGGCGATGGCAAACCACGGTCCCAACACAAACGGTAGTCAATTCTTCATCACAACAGTTCCTACACCACACCTCAATGGTGGATATACTATTTTTGGTGAAGTGATCAAGGGGCAAAAAACAGTCAAGAAGATAGAGAATGTCAGTACAGCACCTGGTGATCGACCTATGTTTAATCAAACGATCAAGAAAGCGTATATTAAATAGGACGCTTTTTGAGCAAAGCCCAAAATTTTCAAAATTTAAAAACGTGCATTTTAGCACCTTTTTAAACTTTTGATTGCTGACGCTGTGTCACACTTGAAGGTATACACTACAATAACTTCAGCAGTTGGCTCATGAGACTAGTCGCATTAAAGGTATTTAGTACAGTATGAATTTAGATACATTACGTCAAGAACGCCAAAAATGGCTTACATGGAAAAATATCAGACCCTATCAGGAAGCTATAAAAGCTTTACCAGAATACTCAAATGTTGAAGTTACGCTTGGTGACAGGGTAGAACTTCAGATAAAAAATCTTTCGGATGAAGAAGCAGAGCAGATAAAGCAAACAGCTTTGCTTATGAAGCCTTGGCGTAAAGGTCCTTTTCAGTTCAATGAACTCTTTATTGACTCAGAGTGGCAAAGCCAGATCAAATACAATTTACTTGAACCTCATTTTGATCTTAAAGACAAGATCGTAGGTGATATAGGTTGTAATAACGGTTATTATCTCTTTCGTATGCTCTCACAGGAACCTAAAAAACTCATAGGTTTTGATCCCTCAGCTATCTATTACTCCCAATTTCAGTTTTTAAACCATTTTATAAAAAGTGACATCGTTTATGAACTTCTGGGTGTGGAGCATGTAGAGTTTTATGAACACAAGTTTGATACACTCTTTTGTCTAGGTGTACTCTACCATAGATCTGACCCTGTTGCGATGCTAAAATCACTCTTTAAGGGACTCAATAAAGGTGGAGAACTCATACTTGATACATTTATGATAGATGGTGAAGAGGAGATGTGTCTTACTCCTAAAGACAGATACTCCAAAATCCCAAATATTTACTTTGTGCCTACGGTCAATGCATTAAAAAATTGGTGCTACAGAGCAGGGTTTGACACAGTTGAAGTACTAGAGACAATGAAAACTGAACTAAACGAACAAAGAAAAACAGAGTGGATAGACACCCAAAGTCTTGAAGACTTCCTTGACCCCAATGACCCTACAAAGACGGTAGAAGGGTACCCTGCGCCTAAAAGAGTCTACATAAAAGCGATAAAATCACTGTAAAAGCAATAAAATACCACAAAAAACTAAAAGTTACTTTTATTTTTAAATAAGGTACATTTCGCTATAAATACGCTAATAAAAGAGAAAAGTGGGAAAAACTTAAGTTTCTGTTTAAGTTTTGTTTACTTTTTGAGTAGATTGGAAGAACATAAAACAATGAGAATATTAACAGTAGGTTTCAATGACGAATACGTTAAGGAACTTGAAAAAGAATTAGATAAATACTTCATTTGCATCGTTGATAATGCAAAAGATCTGTATGATGCAACAAACTTTACAGACTTTAGACACTATGAACTTGTGATCATTGTAGATGAAGGTGTGAAGTTTTCACTTGAACGTTATGTGAATGAAGTGAAAAAGAAGAAGAGTGAAACAAAGATCATGATATTGACAGAGAATTATCGTCAACAGTCAGGTTTCTTCTCTTTAGGTGTAGATGATGTTATTTACAATCACTGTGATGAGCCAGATCTTATCGCAGCAAGAGTGTTGGCAAATATGAGACACCTTTTTGGTACACAGGTAGAAATAGAGAAACTTGTTATAGATATTGCTAATAAAAAAATAGAATATGATGATAAGATCGTTTCACTTAATGGTAAAACATTTGATATCTTGGCTTATCTTGCACTTCGTAAACAGAGAGTTTTTTCAAAAGATGAGATCATTAATGCACTTTGGGAAGAACCGGAGTATGTAAGTGATAATACGGTTGAGGTTGCTATCAATCAGATAAGAAAACGTTTGAAAAGTATTCTTGGATTCCAAGTGATTCATACAGTTCGTAGACGCGGGTATAAATTTTCTTACTAAGTTAGTTTAAATCTCCACGCGTTCCCATGCTTTGCGCGGGAATGCATACTTCAATTTAATCTATTTAATTATATTTCCTCTTATTTTACTTGTGGTTTTGTTCCTCTCTTCATTTTTTTAGAAAAAACGAAGCAAAAAATCGTCATTCCTCTCGAATCGCTTTGCTTTCAATGGCGTTTGGAATGACAGACACGCTTTGCGTGATTGATGAATGTTTTTGATTTTTGCTATAATCTTAAAAAATCATAGGATTATCCATGCAAATAAAAACCCATTTAAATATTAATACTTCCATCTGTGGTAAAGTAACAAAACTTCAAGAAAACTATGCAGAAGTTCTACTCCATACAACACAACAAATGACAGCAGACAGACAAGGTTTAGTACATGGTGGTTTTATCTTTGGTGCCGCTGACTATGCTGCTATGTCGGCAGTGAATGATCCTCTCGTTGTACTTGGTGCATCCTCTTCGAAATTCTTAGCACCTGTGAAAGTAGGAGATGCTGTTTTGTGTAAGGCAATAGTGGTGAGTGAAAAAGGTAAAAAAAGAGAAGTGAAAGTACAAGCTTTTGTGAATGAAAAGCTTGTCTTTGAAGGTAGTTTTACAACGTTTGTACTTGATAAACATGTGTTAGAGGATTAAATAGACCTCTTTACTTGATCTATCCAGAATGGAATGACTCTTTGCTCAGCTTTAAGTGTCGTACTCAATCCATGCCCGGGGTAGAGAGTATAGTTACCCTCTATCTCCATTGCTTTTTCTAAACTTTTTACCATGTCTTCTCCACTTGAAGAGGGGAAGTCCCATCTTCCTATGGATTGTTGGAAGAGGAAGTCTCCGCTGAACCACACGTCACCTATCTCGATGATGGAGTTGCCTGGGGTGTGTCCGGGGAAGTGGCGGTATTTGATCTTGACCCCTTCAAGAGTAAGTTCTTCATCTCCTATGACTTCATAGTCAGGTATGCTTTTAGGGGTACCTTGTCCCAGTGGATCATCTGTGAGCATGAAGATATCATCTTTAGGGCAGTAGAGTGGAAGTTTTAGTTTCTCTTTTATCTCTGCATTGGACCATACATGGTCGAAATGTCCATGGGTATTTAAGATAGCTACCGGATTGGTGACATTGTTTAAAACCCATGTTGTTGCATCTACTCCGGGGTCGATGATGAAATCTTTTCCATCAACTGTAGCGATGTAACAGTTGGTTTGGTAAGGTCCCATAGGTTGTATTTTAATTTCCATCAGTTATAATTCCTTATGAATATTTATCAAGTCTTAGAAACAGCCATTACTAGCGATGATATTGATATCAAAGAGAAATTGACTATTCAGTGTTTGGAGTATTGTAGCCAAAATGAGGTTAGTTGTGCAGATGATTTTAGCCCAATTGTGTTTGAAACCCCTTCATATGCTTCAAAGTGTCACATCGTAAATCCTCGAGAACTACCAGCTAGAAAAGATTTTGATAACACAGAAGGTTTGGCTACGTTAGTTCATGCTATTGCGCACATAGAGTATTCTGCTATAGACTTGGCATTAGATGCAGTCTATCGTTTTCCTGAGATGCCTCTTGAGTATAAAATTGACTGGCTCGTTGTTGCCGAAGATGAGATTCGTCACTATAAAATGTTAGATGAATTATTGGTATTGTTAGGCTACAAGTATGGAGATTTTCCTGTGCATTGTGGATTGTTTGATGCAGCAGAACATACAAGAGAAGCTGTACTTGACCGTATGGCGATAATCCCTCGCTATTATGAAGCATCCGGACTTGATGTCAACCCGCAGATCATTAAGAAGTTAGATAACAAACGAAAAAACCCACTAGTGAAAAAACTCATTGACGCACTGAATGTCATTTATGATGAAGAGATAGAGCATGTTCATAAAGGGGATAAATGGTTTAAATACCTTTGTGAGAAAGAAGGGCTGAATGAAAGTGTCTATTTTGAGATACTTGAACGCTATAAACTCCTCTCGAAACATAGACCCCATATCAATGTAGAGGCAAGGAAAGAGGCAGGATTTACCTGTGATGAGATAAAAAAACTGGGTGCGAAAGAGTGCTCATGAAAGTGTTCTTGAGAGCGTTTTTTGAACAAATGTTTTTTGCGCCTAAATGGTATCATTTTCCTATTATCCTTCTGCTATTACCTTTTTCTATACTTTATGGTGTTTTAATGTCCCTGAGAAGGATGCTTGTTACTAAAAAAGATTTTGGTATTCCCATTGTCTCTGTGGGTAATCTCATCGTAGGCGGCTCCGGTAAAACCCCTTTTGTCATCGCTTTAGCTTCCATGTTTAAAAATGTAACCATCATTTCCCGTGGTTATGGCAGAAAAAGTCAAGGGCTTGTTGAAGTAAGTCGGAATGGTGAAATTTTAGTAGATGTAACACAAAGTGGTGATGAACCTATGTTGATGGCTAGCTCATTGACTCAGGCATCAGTCATTGTCAGTGAAGAGAGGCACGAAGCTATAGTATTAGCCAAAAAACAAGGTGCAAAACTTATCATCCTTGATGATGGGTTTAACCGTGTTGAGATAAAAAAGTTTGAGATACTGCTTGAACCACAAAACATCAAAAACTATCTTCCTTTTCCTTCGGGAGCATTCAGAGAATTTTACTTTAATCGTAAATATGCAGATATCATTGTTAAAGAGGATGATGATTTTAAACGTGTTGTATCGTTTGAAGATCTTAGAGAACGTATGGTACTGGTAACGGCTATCTCAAATCCTGTAAGATTAGACCAATATTTGCCAGAAGGTGTAGTTGAAAAAGTTTATTTGGATGACCATGCCTATTTTGATGAACAAAGACTTAAAACAATTTTAGAAGAACAAAATGCGAGTTCTTTGCTTTGTACCTCGAAAGATAAAGTAAAGATGGAAGGGTTTAAGTTAGCTATCTCTGAAATGAAGCTAAAATTAGAGATTAAAGATGAAGTTTTTATAAAAATAGAAGATTATATTCAAAATTATAAATAAGGGCAACTAGTTACGAGAGTATTCTGCCAAAGAGTACTTTTGGAGTTGTTCAAAAAGGAACTTATAAGATGAAAGATAAGATCGATGTAGTAAAAACACTGCTTGATGCGTTACCATTTATCAAAAAATTTGCAAATGAGAAAATCGTTATAAAGTATGGTGGTGCTGCACAAACAAGTTCTGAGCTTAAAGAGCAGTTTGCACAAGATATCGTTTTATTACACCTTGTAGGGATGAAACCTATCATCGTACATGGTGGGGGGAAAAGTATTACAAATCTTTTGGCTGATCTGGGGGTAGATACGAAGTTTGTAGATGGACAGAGAGTGACTACCAAAGAGGTGATGCGTATTGCTGAAATGGTACTTTCAGGAGAGATCAACAAAGAGATAGTCTCCTTGCTTGATAATCACGGAACAAAATCTATAGGTATTTCCGGGAAAGATGGTGGATTTTTAAAAGGTATTCCCAAAGATTTTGAAAACTTTGGTTATACAGGGATGATAGAGCACATCAATCCAGAGATCGTTAATAATATTATCGAAGATGGTGCAGTACCTGTCATCGCACCTATTGCAGGAAGCAGCACTATGGGGCATCCGGGGTTCAATATCAATGCAGATCTTGCAGCAAGCAAGATAGCCGTAGCACTTGAAGCAAGAAAAGTCCTCTTTTTAACAGATACTCCAGGTGTACTGGATAAAAATATGGAACTCATCACTAACTTAAGCATAGAAAAAACAGAAGCGTTGAAAGCAGACGGTACGATACAAGGGGGAATGGTACCTAAAGTGGATGCCTGTATAGAAGCATTAAGAGGTGGGGTGAAAAAAGCGCATATCATCGATGGCCGTGTAGAGCATTCATTACTTCTTGAAATATTGACAAGCTCAGGTGTAGGGACTTGTATCGAACTTTAAAAGAATAAACAGGGGAGGGAAGAAGAGAGTGAAAAGTATAGTTGGACTGATAATAAGTGTATTCTATTTTACTACAATACTTTTCTCTGCTCCCATCAAACCGATTCCCAATGAGATAAAAGTAGATGCAAAGAAGGTCCAACTGGGAAAGAAACTCTTTTTTGATCCTGCTCTTCCCAAAGATGGAACCATCTCCTATGGCAGCTGTCATGATCTACAAAACAGTGGAAATGATGGTCTGAAGTTATCTTTTGGTATGGGAGGAGAATGATGATCACTTTTGCTTTGTTTCTATTGACTTTTTTGATCTTGATAATTCTTGTGTACAAATATCTGCAATTACGCAAAACCACACGTGAATTACAGGCATTTCGTCATGCCATAGAGAATAGTGATAATGCTATTATGATAACAAATGCAGATCGAGAGATCCAATATGTGAATGATACTTTTGAATTGCATTCTGGGTATACGAAAGATGAAGTACTTGGAGAGAATCCAAATATTCTTAAGTCCTATCTTCACAGTGATGACTTTTATAAAAACATGAATGAATTACTTGATCAGGGAGAGGAGTGGCATGGAGAATTGATAAATAGGCGTAAGGATGACTCTCTTCTATATGAAAAAGCGTCTATTATTCCTATTTATGTAGAGGGTGAACTGGCACAATATCTTGCGATCAAACTTGACATTACTGATTATGTAGAACAACAACAAAAGTTGCAACAGTCTGCAGCAGTGTATGAAACAATCGGTGATGGGATCATGATCACAGACAGTGAGAAAAAAATCCTCTCGATCAATCCTGCATTCATTCAAATGTTTGGTTATGATGAAGAAGAACTTGTCGGTCAGGAACCAATGATCATTACTTCAATAAAACATGATAGAGCTTTTTATAAAAGAATGTGGTATTCCCTAACGACAAGAGATCGATGGACAGGAAAAATATATAATAGAACAAAGAGCGGAAAGGTACTTCCTATTTGGCTTACTATTACAGTAGTGCGGGATAAAATAGGAGCTATTGCAAACTTCATAGCGATCTATACTAATTTGGAAGAGATCATAGAAATGGAGGAGAAAGCAGATTTCCTTGCTTATCATGATAGTTTGACGCATCTTCCCAATCGTGCACATTTTGAGAGAGAGATCGTTCATATTTTTGATCTGGCAAAGATCAATGCTGAGATGATAGCCGTTCTATTTATTGATCTGGATCGATTCAAAGTGATCAATGATACACTGGGACATTATGTTGGAGATGAAATGCTCGTTTACTTAGCTAAGCGTATTAAAAATATATTGAGAAAAGATGATCTGTTTGCACGTATTGGAGGGGATGAATTTGTGATCATCCTTGACCCTGTAAAAACAAGAGAAGAGGCTGCCTTGATGGCAGAGAAGATCTTGGCTGTTACCAAAGAGCCTATAGAAGTTCAAAATTATCATCTTACTACATCAGCAAGTATTGGTATTGCCCTTTATCCTAATGATGGACTTGGTAAAAATGAGATCATTAAACATGCAGATTCTGCGATGTATCATGCCAAGGAAAGTGGTAAGGATAGATATGAATTTTATACAGAGCAGCTTTCTATTGATATACAGATGCGTTTGGATCTTGAACAGGAATTAAAACATGCGTTGAAGAAAAAAGAACTCTATCTTCATTATCAGCCGCAGTATGATCTGGAAAATAGGAAAGTATTTGGAGCAGAAGCACTTTTGAGATGGTATAATCCAAGTCTTGGACAGGTTCCTCCTGATGTATTTATCTCTGTGGCTGAAGAGACAGGGATAATCATTGATATAGGGTATTTTGTCTTTGAAGAAGCATGTCGTGAATTTATGCATTGGAAGAAGCAGGGACTGGATATCGACAGTATCTCTGTCAATATCTCCTCTATACAGTTTAGAGAAGAAGATATATTTGAAAAGTTTAAAAAGATCATTGAAAAGGTAGGTATATCTCCCCACAATATAGATATTGAGATCACAGAAAGTTTTATTATGGAGTATTCAACTACAAGTCTTAGTATTCTTGAGGATTTCCGTAGCATAGGGTGTCAAATATCTATAGATGATTTTGGTACAGGGTACTCTTCTATGAGTTATATGAAAAGTTTGCCACTTGATACGATTAAGATCGATAAATCATTTGTAATGGATCTTCCGTATGATACTCATGATGTTGAAGTTTCCAAAGCAATCATCGCACTCTCCAATAGTTTGGGGTATAAGGTCATAGCAGAAGGGATCGAAAATGAACTTCAGGAGATATTCCTTAGAGAGAATGGATGTAATATTGGACAGGGATATTACTTTGGTAGACCAATGGATGCGAGTGCATTTGTAGCGTTTGTTGAAGAAAAAAATCAATCAGTTATAAAAAATATGTAAGTTGACAGTTTTGCAGTATAATGAAGAAAATGTAATTATCAAGGATAAGAAATGCTAAAAAAGTTATTTTACGTAGTGATTAGTATATTACTTCTTTCAGTGAGTGCTCAAGCAAAAGAAGAAAAGTCAAAAAAAGGTGTTAAAAAAGAAGCCTATCATGCAGTATGGCAAAAGCTGTATGGTGGTGATGACGATGATATTGCTTATGATATTGTAGCACTTGAAGATGGGGATAGCGCCATAGTGGGTACTTGTAAATCATATAATGCCAAACGAACAGATATTTGTGTGACACGTATGACTGCAAAAGGTGATATGAAGTGGCGTTTATGGCTTGGTGGAGCTAAAAAAGATGAGGGAAAAGCCATTTCCCGTGCTGCTGATGGAAGTATTTTAGTGCTGGGAAGTTCTAAGTCTTTTAGCGAAAATTATGACTATGATCTTTTGGTGGCAAAAGTATCACTTGAAGGTAAATTAGTTTGGCAGAAAAACCTTGGTGGACAACGTGATGAATTTGCAGGGGGTATTGCAGGTACAAATGATGGTGGAGCTTTGATCGTAGGTGACAGTGAATCTTATGGTGATGGAGATAAAGATATCTATATTGCAAAACTGGATAAAAATGGAAAAGTTGTTAATGAACATACGATAGGTGGAAAGAAAGCTGATAGTGCCAAGTCTCTTACAAGAACAAGAGATGGTAAGTTTGTAATGGTGGGCTATCGTGAAATAGCAAGGGCTGGTGATGCAGATTTCTTTGTTATGAAACTGGATGAGAATGGTAAAAAGATCTGGGCAAGAACCTACGGACAAAAAGCTGAAGATATACTACTTGGTGTGACTGCTACTGTAGATAATGGTATTGTAGCAATAGGAAAAACACAATCGTATGGAAGTGAACAGACAGATCTTACCGTGATGAAGTTTGATGCAAAAGGAAAACTGATCTGGCACAAAATTTATGGGTTTAAATATTATGAATATGGGAATGCCGTAGCAACGACACGTGATGGTGGCTTCATTCTTGTTGGAGGTACCAATACACTGGGTAAAGGTAACCATAGCGCATATGTTTTAGCACTGAATAAAGCAGGTGAATTGATCTGGTCACATGTCTATGGTGATGAGAGAAAAGATGTGGCACATGGAGTAACACGTATGAGTGATGGAAGTATCATTATGGTAGGAGAAACGAACAGTTTTAAAAGGGAGAAAAACTTTTATCTGATCAAATTGAACAAATAATTAACTTTCTTTAGCTATAATTATATTTAATATAATCAATATAGGATAGTAGATGCAATTTGTTGAGACACGAGGTAATGATGGGCAGAAGCCAAAAAGCGTAACATTTTCAGAAGCGATACTTAGTCCAAGTGCTAGTTTTGGTGGACTGTATGTACCTGAATCCCTTCCCAATTTAAATGAAGAATTTTTAACAAAACATCTCTCCAGCCATTATAAAACATTGGCATTGGATTTTTTACAACAGTTTGATATAGATATAGAAACAGAAGTTTTAGAAGAAGCACTTAAAAGATATGATGCTTTTGATGATCCCTCTAATCCGGTTCCTCTTACTCAGATAGAAGAAGATTGTTTTGTCTCTGAACTTTACCATGGGCAGACACGGGCTTTTAAAGATATGGCACTGCAACCCTTTGGATATATCTTAAGTAAGCTAGCGCAAAAAAGAGGTGAAAACTATCTGATCATGGCAGCAACCAGTGGTGACACAGGTCCGGCAACATTGGAGACATTTAAAAACCAGGACAATGTCAAAGTAGCTTGTCTTTATCCTGATGGTGGAACATCTGATGTCCAAAAACTTCAGATGGTGACTGAAGATGCTGAAAACCTTAAAGTGATCGGAGTGAAGGGTAACTTTGATGACACACAACATGCACTCAAAGATCTCCTTGCCTCTGAAGATTTCAAGTCTGAGTTAGAAGAACGCGGCATTAAACTCACTGCTGCGAATTCTGTAAACTTTGGACGTATTATATTCCAGATCATTTACCACATCCACTCTTATTTGGAAATGGTACGCAATAAGACTATTGCTATGGGTGATAAGATCTACCTTGTCGTACCAAGTGGAAACTTTGGTAATGCGTTGGGTGCATATTATGCAAAAAAAGCGGGTCTTCCGATCCACAAGATATTGATCGCTTCGAATATCAATAATATTTTGACAGATTGGATCACTACAGGTTCTTATGATCTTACAGACAGAACATTGATACTGACAGAATCTCCTGCTATGGATATCCTTAAAAGTTCAAATATTGAACGTGTTATGTATGATAAGTTTGGAGGAGAGAGAACCAAAGAGTTGATGGATGCTTTGACAAGTGAGGGTAAATATCAGTTAAGCAGTGAAGAATTGGCATCTTTACAAGAAGACTTTACCGCTACTTTTTCAGATGATGAAGAGGGCGAAGCAGTGATCGCTGCTTATGCACAAAAAGGGTACATTATGGATCCTCATACGGCAACGTGTATGAAAGCGTATGAGACACTTAGAGAAGAGAAACTTCCTACAGTGATCTATTCGACAGCAGAATGGACCAAGTTCTCTTCGACGGTATCCAAAGCACTTGGACATACAGTGAAAGATGATATAGAAGCATTAAAATGGGTGACAGAAAATGCAAATGTTTCTGTTCCTCCAATGATCAATGGTCTATTTTCTAAACCTATTGTTCATACAGTGGTAGTCGATAAAAAGTCTATAAAAGGAGAGATGTTAAACTTTTTATAGTTTAGCATAACGTTATGTCCAGGAATTATTTGATTTTTTTTATCTTACCCTTTATTGTGTTGGAAGTTGCAAATGCAAAGGTAGTGGAGTGTAATATTGTTACGGGGGGAACAAGAGAGTGTAACCCTTACAGTTCAAGATTTATAAAAGCAAAAGAGGTCAAATATGATCTTGATAGAAAAAAGTTAATTATTACCAAGATACTTCCTGTACCTGAAAAGAAATCTTCTGTTAAAGTTATTTCAGTAGAGGAGATGATCGAAAGATATGTAAAGGTTGAAGATTCTATGCGTTTTCAGGGGACAGAAGAAGCACCTTTGAAAGAGACAAAAAAACAAAAAATATATTCACGTATTGAAAAGATCAGGCTTGAGAGAAAAAAACTTTTTGATAAAATGCAGAAATTCAAAGAAGAAAAAGAAAAAAAGAGACTTGAAGCATTAAGACTTACAGAAGAAGAAAAGAAAAAAAAGTTAGAAAAAGAAGAAGAAACAAGACTTGAAACATTAATGCTTGCAGAAGAAAAACGTAAAAATCAAGGTTTGTATGTAATTGAAAAAGGTGATAGTTTGAGTACTATTGCTGCGAAATTCAGCATAAAAACAAATGCATTAAGAGCC